>JBFMAA010000195.1:0-9514 GCA_040755955.1 Thermodesulfobacteriota bacterium | reverse complement strand
GAAAGCCGGCTCGTCGAGACGCCGGTGGGGGAGCATTTTCATGCTTGGTTGTGGCCGTCTGAGGTCATGGTGGTTCTGCAAAAGGCGCATGGGAGCCGTAGCCAATACTCGCGTCCACCTTCCTCGTTCCGCATGCAGACCCAGGGCGGGGCGAGTTGGTTCTACGCAACGCCAAAAAAGGCGCTTTGCGCCCTCCTGGAGCTGCTGAGCTGAAGATTTCTTCTCGACAAGGGAAGAAATTGAACGTTATCAATAAGAAGAGGTCTTCCCGAAATCTTTCTCGCCGGTACTCAGGTTGGTATGACTCCCGTTGGCAGGCCGGCAAGCCTGACCACAGATTCAGTCGGCAAGGGGAACGAGCAACACGATGAATCATCCCGAGTTCTTGTTGGTGCCGATCATGATGTTCGCGGACTACTTCCTGACCGTCCTTGGTGCAGCCCTCCACGGAAAGAAGTATGCCCTTTATTTCAAGGCCCCACACTACGAATTGAACCCCGCGTGGCAGGCGAGTATTGCGAAAGGGCAGTGGTTCAATCTCCGGCACACACTGTCGGTGCTCTTGCTGTCCGGTTGGTTGTTGTTCCTGGTGGAGTTCGGTCAATTACCTGAATGGTTTGTGCAGGGGGCACTCGGGTGCGTGTGTGCGGTGTACGGCACCGTGTTGGGGACGCATATCGGAAACATTGTCATCTTTTTGCAGCTCATTGGGCATCCTGATGAGATATCGGGCGAGGTCACGCTGACCCATCGTCTGATCCTCGTGATTGCGTTGGCCCAGCAAGTAGCCGTAACTCTCGTGCTGGTGCTGATCGCGGTCTTCTCGCCGTCGGCCTTTGTATACGGCGGGTGATCGGGCTTGTCGGTTTGATGGTATTGAAGTGCGTGTGGATGCTCAAGGAGATCCGGCGCATGGCGCGAGACCGCGGTCCGAGCCTCCCCCCGCAGCCTCCCGGCGAGTGAGGCCGCGTCGCGCTCCAAGCGGCAACTATTCACGGAGCATCCTTCGTGCACCAATTGGCACATACGGTGTCGAAGTCTTCATCAGTCAGACCTTCGGGACCCCAGGGGGCGAGCAGAAGTTCTTTCGCAGAGCACGCCAAGGACGCGAAGGACTTTTCTCTGCTCCTCTGCGTTCTTTGCGTGCCTCGCAAGACTCCGTTTCTTCGGGTTCAAACGGGCGGACTTACCCCATGCGCCGTCAAGAGGGTAAGAAGGCCGGCCGTCAGGACGCATCTGCGTGTGCGGCCAGGTACGGGAAGACACACAGCTCTGCCGCAACCATAATGGTTTTACTCGCCCGCACATCACATGGTGGAATGCGAGTTGGTCTTCGTCACAGGACCGCCTCCATCCTGTTGGCGAAGTCGCGGCCCGCTGTGGCTGGCGGAAGAGCTTTTCCGTCCTCTCGGTGCAAGGCGATCGCTTCTTCGACGATCTCGCACAGCTCCGCAAAGACCTCTTTCTCATCGGGACCGTGACAACCTCCGAAGATCAAGCCCGGTGCTCTGCCCACATATACCGGTTCTCGAAAGTAACTTCCGATTCGTGTCAGATCAGGGCTTGTGGGGCGGGCTTTCCAGCCCGCCAATCGGTGGAAACTAACGAGAACCGCTATAGCACTGGTATTCCTCGGACCATTCCACGATCTTGGCGTATCGCGCACTCTCTCTCATTTCCTTGACGCCTCGCGGTGCGGAACAGATCAGGTGGTACTGCGCGAGTTCTTGTCTCCATGTTCAGTGGGTCGATCTTGTTGAGCCGTCTCTTGGATCCGCTTCGATCCTGTCTTCCCTATGCGGGTCTCAGAGATCAGATAGTCGATATAGCGGTCCGGATCGTTGCCGAATTTCTCGGAAATCGCGCAACGTACTTTGCGGGTGTCCTCAACTATCGGGGGGGTCCGGAATCACTGCAAGCCTCCAAGCAACCGATCTCCAACAGATATTCACCTCCTTGAAATCCGAATGCACTACTCATACCGGAGCGCCTCTATCGGATGGAGCCTCGACGCTTTGAATGCGGGGTAGAAGCCGAAGAATATACCGACCCCCGCGGAGAACACGATCGCCAGCACCGCAGAAGCCACACTGATGATCGCTGGCCAACCGCTCGCATGGGCAAAGATGAACGCACCCGCAGTTCCCAGGGCAATGCCGATCGCGCCGCCGAGCACCGATAACACCACAGCCTCGATCAGGAACTGAAACAGGATCGCGGCGGAGCGAGCCCCTACGGCCATACGTATACCGATCTCCCGGGTGCGCTCGGTGACCGACACCAGCATGATGTTCATGATCCCTATGCCGCCGACCACCAACGACACGGCCGCAATCGAACCCAAGAGCATGGTCATTACCTTGAGGGTTTGCTCCGCGGTTTTGAGTATTTCGGTGAGGTTACGCACGGTGAAGTCTTTCTCGGCTCCACGGGCGATCTTGTGCCGCTGTGTGAGGAGTCGATCCATCTCCTTCTCAGCCTCGGGAATGAGCGCCACTTCTTTGGCCTGCACCAGTATGGCTCCGACCTCTCCCAGAAACGGCGTCCCGAAAAGCCGATATTGGGACGTCTTCAGCGGCACGTACACCGAGTCGTCCTGATCGTCTCCCCTGGGTGACTGTCCCTTCGAGGTCAACACCCCTATGATGCGGAATGGCACGTTCTGTATGCGCAAGGTCTTTCCTACGGGGTAGGCGTTCCCCATGAGGTTCTCCGCGACCGTCGTCCCCACTACGCATACCTTGGCGGCCCTGCGTTCCTCGTCGGCGGAGAAAACCCGGCCGTATCCTATCGGCCATTCCCTGATGGCGAAGTAGTCGTTAGTGGTGCCGGAGACCCTTGCACGCCAGTTCTTGTTGCCGTACACCACCTGGGTGACCTGCCCCCACACGGGAGCAGTCAACCCCACGGAAGGACACTGCTTCGAGATCGCCTCGGCGTCCGTGGCGGTCAGGGTGTGCACGGATCCCTGTCCCATTCGGACTCCGGTCCTGCTCGATGCCCCCGGCACAACCATGATGATGTTGCTGCCAATGGATCGGATCTGTGAGCCGATCATCTCTCGAGCACCTGCGCCCATCCCGACCATGACGATCACCGCGCCCACGCCGATCACGATGCCGAGCATGGTCAGCAGCGACCTCATCACATTGGTCTTCAAGGCTGCAAGGGCAATGGAGATGCTGTCGATGAAGCTTATCATGCGGATGCGTCCAGCCCTGGTTTCTTCGCGACCAGTCGCGATACGTCGCCGAACTCTCCTGCCTCAGGCTCGCTCACGAGGATGTCGAAATCGGCAAAGAAATCGGTCAGGTGTTCCGCTTCGACCAGGTACGCAGGGTTGAATTCGGGTCTGACGCTGAAGTGCCTCGTGTTGAACGTGGAATACACGACGAGTCCTCCTGGTCGCATCGAGTCCCTGAGCCGTGGGAACAACCGTGGATCGAAGAAATTGAAGACCACCACAAGATCATAACGCTCCCTGGGAAGAGGAAAGATGTCCAGGTCCGCGGCGATGCAGCGTACGGGAAGGGCTCGGCTACGGGCCTCGGCCTGGAGGATTCTCAACGCGTGAATGCTGATGTCTATCGCGTCGACGGTGTACCCGCTTTCTGCCAGAAAGAGGGCGTTCCTCCCGGTTCCGCAGGCCAGGTCCAGGGCGATTCCGCGGTCAAACCGGTGCGACTGCCCAACGAGAAAGGAATCCGGTGGGTCGAAGTCACCGGAGTGCCTTTCATAGCGACGATCCCATTTCTGTCGGTCCTGTCTCAAAGGTGCGAGGCCTCCTTAGCCGACGGTGATGAAACGTATGAAGTTGCGAAACTCTCTGAGGTGTTCCGGGGAAATGTTCACCACCTTGAATCCGGCCAGGCGCGTTCCTGATTGGGGGTCGGTCCTGGCCCACTGACAGACCGCTTCCAGGAGAATGGTCCCTACGGGACATATCTTCCTTGGGTCCAGGGAGAACTTTGACTTCTTGCCGGGAGTGGCCTCGATCCCCCGAACCGCAAAGCCCTTTTCCGAGATGTCTGTTGCCCATCCACGGATTGAGGGATCCGACGTATCTCGCACGGGCAATTGAAACGCAAGATAAATCCGAGGCGTCTCTCGGTGCGCTTCCTGCTCGATGGCGTCATCGCGGAGGACCGGGCGACGATACTGTTCCACTACCGCCGACAATCCGGTCTGAAACAGCCTGTATAGGACTTGTCTCAGTTGTTTCGCAGTCAATGCGTATTTTTCCATCAGTTCGCCGTCGGTCATACGAGCGTTGACGTCCTGGGCCACCTTTTCCACCGGGATTTTTGCGTCTTCCGTCATCGGTTCGACCTTTCTGTGGGTTCAGAGGTGATTTGACCATCCTCACAACCCCTTCCGTCCCGCAGCGTGGGGCTGATGGGAAACCTTGGGCCGACTCGACTTTTTCATCTCCTGGCATCACCGGTCTGGTGTGACGGAGAACGCGGAAACCGGGCGCCTTCGAGGCCGCCACACGTCTTTCTGTCATCCGAAGCTGATCGTCTGCAACTGGGTCAGGTTGAGCAATTGCTCCAGGTCTCGTTCCGAGATATAGGTGATCTCGAAGCCGGCTGAGTACGGGGAACGCCCCGGTTCGGGTTCAACCCACCGGCAAGCCGCCTCAAAGGAGAAGGTCTCGAAGACGTCGAGCTCGTCCGCCTCGATCACGAGGGTCTTGACGGCATCAACCGCGGCAGATATGCCTTTGACTCGAAGGCCCATGTCGCTGATGTCGAAGACCACGCCTCGATTGGTCATATTCCCCTTCTCGTGCACGTACACGCAACAGGCGGGGTACTGCCGCAGACTCTTACGTCGTTCCCGCGAAATCGGGATATGTTCGGGAGGAGTGATGCGACCTGCCAGTTCCATGGGGTACAGGTCCCCTCGCTGGACCAGCTTGACAAACGCTCTCTGGATGAGTTTTGGGGACAGTTGGTACTTCTCCATGAGTTCCGCGTTTGACAGACCACCACGGATGTCGTCGATAAACGCGGTCGCGGTCAGTGTCTTCTTGGTTTTCATGAGCTCTTCCCTGTCAGTTCATCGCGAGTCCATCCCCCCCTCTCGAGATAACGTTCAGAGTCCTCGAATCCTGTACACAAGCGAACCGGCCGCGTCGCTGTGTTCAAGGTCGATTTCGGCAATCCCGCTTTTCACGAGGTCCTGGACAATGCGCTCGGCCTTCTTGAACGAGATGTCCATCTCGAGTGCGAGCCGCGTTACGGTGAGAGTACTGCCGTACTTCATGGCAATGAGCAGTGCCCGACTCGTGTCCCCCAGCTTGGGGCGGGACAGGGCCAGCATTCCTCCGGCGGCCGCGATGCCGAGGCCGGCCAGAGTGACTATTGACGACACGCCGAGGAAACCCCACGTCCCCAGATACAGGGCCCACATCACATAGAACGGAAACCCTGTGAAGGTCGTCACCAGGCCCAGAGAAAGAAGGCCTGTTCCAAGCCATTTCCTCCGGGAGGCCCTCCGCTTGTATTCCTGTTCGTGCTTGAGAGACAGCTCAAGGGCTGCCTTTGCCTGCTCCGCCGACCGTTGAACCGTGCCGGCGGTGGTTTGCGTATCAGTGCGGTCGCGGACGGTCCGCGTTTCGGTGCGGTGGGTGCGGATATTTCTGTAATCTTCGGTCATGATTGGCAGGCCTTTCGGATACTCCGCCGCACAAAGCGTTGGGAGCCGCAACCAAGCGGCTGGGAGCCACACCCAAGAATCGCGTCCTCCTTGGTCGGTCCGCATGAACACCGATGGGGGGAGGTGGGCTCTACTGCTCCTCCGGCCTTTGAGCAATCGTCGAGACAGCTCCTGACATGCACCCCGCGAACGGTTAGTCACCCGGAACCGGACCCTTCGGGGGTCATCACGCTCCGTCGAGCACGTGGTGTTCCAGCTCCGTGTAGTAGGATTCCGGGTTCGTCAGGAACAGCTTGATGTCGGAAAGCGTGGCGTAATGAGTCCTTTCCTCTTTGATGAGGGTCTGGACAAACGCGCGCTCCAGGTCATCGGAAGCCGAGGGGAGGTGAGCTTCATAGAACTTGATGGCCCCTTGCTCGAACTCCAGACCCAGATTAATGGCCTCGATGTCGCCGGTATCCGCGCTGGCCCCCGGCGCAAGACTTTCGAGCCTCTCTCTGAAGAGCCTTTGAAGGTTCTCGTCGGTTCCCTTGTATGATTTCCACTCGTCGGACCATGCTCTCCCCGCGGCCAGCGCGTCGTAAATGTGCTTGATTCTCGCGATGTGGACCCCCTCTTCTTTGAGGAGCGTGCGAAAAATGTCTTTGCCGAGCTCGTTTTTGCAGTCGTTCATGGCCTTCGCGAAGAAGTCTCTTCCGAACTCCTCTTTTTCGAGGGCCGCGGCCAGCATGGACAAGGATCGCTCTGTACTTCCAGGCATTCTCTACCTCCATTATGGTTCACTGTGACGGGTGAAGCAAGCCCCGTGTAGAACTCGCACTGCTGGGGAGAATATCGCTCTCTGTTGTCGCCGACGTCCGGGCCTAGAGGCAAGCTGCCCGTCCATACAATGAAACTGCTTCGGACCCCGTGTCAAGCAGTATTAGGGAATTACCGCACCTCCGCATGCCTGGAAGATGGTATTTACCAGAGCCCTCAACTCAGGGCACCGCAGGATCGCCACGGACAGATCGTTTTTACTCAAAATGTGATTTGCATCTCTTGGCTTGTTGTAGCTGTCGCGACGTTGCCCGACTTCGAAAATCTCCTGAATCCGACGGGATGGCGGGTTGGTATGATTGACGTTTTCAGGGTCGCCGCCGGGAGCATTTCTATTGTGCCCGGCCAGGCGCTGGATCGTCGGCCAGTAGGGTAGCAACCAAGCCTCAAAATCGTGTTGAGCCGCGTGAGGGCGGAATCTTGGTTCATTGCCGACCCATTGGCGCATCTTGTTCTTGGCGTCAGCGGCATCAGTGAAGTCGGGGGGGCGGGTGCCTGTGTACACGTCCGTCAGGGCTATCACGAGATCTGCCTGGCTCCGCCCCACCAACAGCAGATTCTCAACGTTACGTTTGAGCGTGGCTCCCTTTGGGATTCGGCCATGGTACGGAACAAAGTCCAGTCGAGGCATCCTTCCCTGCAAGTGTTGTTTGAGGTAATCCGTCAGATGACGCTTGAACGCTAGCTCAGTGTCTCCCTCCACCATGATGGCTATTCTCATGCACGTCCCCCCATCCGCCCCATCTGCCACACCTCATCCAGGGTGTACTCGGCGAGCCACTTGTCCAAATCCAAGGTGTCCGCCCATTCAGCGGTCGCACAGCCGTCCTCAGCGATGTCCATGACCAGGACCTCTTCGGGCATGAGAAATCTGATGAGTCGATCCGAGTGTGTGGCAACTATTATCTGGGTCCGACGAGAGGCTTCTCGCAAGAGTTTGGCAAGCAGACTTAGCAGTTCCGGATGAAGGCTTACCTCCGGCTCATCGATCATGGTGATTGTGGATAGGCCAGGACTCTGTAGCAGGGCCGTCAGCCACAGAAACCGCAATGTGCCTTCCGACAACTGATTCATATACAGTTGAGTCCCAAAACTCCTATCCTTCCAAGTCATCGCCACCATTCCCGCCGCAACCAGGGGGAAGTTCAAACGCTCGAAATCAGGAAATGCTACTTTCAGAGCATCTTCCACTGCCTCGAATCGATCTGGGTGCTTCTCGCGCAAGTCGTGGAGCAACGGCACGAGCTCTTCACCGTCCTTACCGGGCAACTCAGCCGGCCTCATCTGCTGGGGCAGCTTCACGGGCGACCGGGGGCCCACATCCAGCACGTGATACAACGTTGCCGAACTCAATGTGCGACGCAAGTCCTCCGGAGGCCTATACATCTTGGGCACTTGCGACAGAGAGGTCTCCAACAGATTGTGATCCCAGGTGGGCTTGATCAGTTTCCTGTCCTGCACGTCGGAATAGAGTACTTCTCCGAAATGTGAATCAATATGTTTGAAGGGTTCCTCATCCGCTCTTTGCTTCTGAGAAAGCACTTCATGCTCGATGGCATAGGGCTGTTTCTTCGATGCTAGTTGGAGTTCATAGCAGAGCGGTTCTCGGTCGGGGACTTCCATTTCCAACGAAAGGGACATTCTCTCAGACTTGTCATATGTCAGGCAGCTCGTTATACCTCCAAGCTCACTCAATTGTGCATTTAAGCGCCCTGACGCGGATGCCGCCAACAGGGCGAATACATCGAGCAGGGAGCTCTTGCCCACCCCGTTTGCACCGATCAACACGATGAGCGGTCTCATTTCCAGCTTCAGGTCGTACAGACGCCTGAAACCTCCGAACGAGGCGGTCTTGAATCGGTTCATTCAGTAAAGTCCTTTCCCACGGCCATTGACGTTTGCCGCGACACTTCGGGCGAGCCCTGTGAGCCCTGTGGGCCGGCGTAAACGATCTTGCCTCCGCGTGTGTCCCTCCCATGAACACCCGCGTACAGGTGAACCATCCGCACACATCGAGAGTCATTCAGAAAAGTGCTTACTCACTTCCGGCGGCAGGAGGCGGTGCGAACACCCTGGCGGCCAGTTCCTTATCCACCATGAACAATCCTCCGCCGTCACCCGCGAGCTTGATTTGCTGAATCACCGCGTCCGCGGAGGCTTCTTCCTCCACTTGTTCGGCCACAAACCACTGGAGGAAGTTGTTCGATGCATGGTCCTTCTGCTGAATCGCGAGATCCACGAGGTCGTTGATGCGGCCGCTGACAAGCTGTTCATGTCGGTATGCGGCCTCGAACGCGGCAAGGGGCGAGTCCCATTCGTTTGGGGGTCCGTCAATCGCGGCCATGCGCACCCGACCGCCTCGCTCTTTGAGGAACGTGAAGAACTTCATGACGTGGACCAGCTCCTCTTGAGCCTGGCAACGCATCCAATTGGCAGCCCCCGGAAGATTGATCGATTCGAAATACCCGGACATGGACAGGTACAGATACGAGGAATAGAGTTCCGCGTTCATCTGTGAGTTCATCGCGTCCTGGAGTTCCTTGCTGATCATGGTGTCCACTCCTCCTGATTGAGGTGTTCGCTTCAATCATCACGTTATGATCTAAGCACCGAGAAGGCATTACGCAAGGCTGTTCGGAGCGTTCAAGCCCTGTGGCGGTTCAGCGGGACGCTTCCTCGACCCGGAAGACATACCACAAGGGGGTCCGGGGACAACCCTTCTTCAAGACGTCCTTGACCGCGACCGGCCGCAACCAAGCATGAAAATCTATCCCACCGGTGTCTCGATGAGCCGGCTTTCTCCGCGGCGACCAGCGGGAGCCCCCATGCTCCAAGAGTTCCCATGAAAGTCTTCCGGGGGAAACCCTTTTGCAAAAGGGTTGTCCCCCGGACCCCCTTCCGAAAACTCTTAGAACATTGGTTGGTTTTGACCATCCAGCGAGTTTTCGTGAAGCCGGGGGCCGACTTTCATGTTTCGTTGTGGCCACGCGCCATGACTGTTCTTGAGGATGGGGGTCCGGGGGAAGGAACTTCC
>JBFMAA010000194.1:4365-9554 GCA_040755955.1 Thermodesulfobacteriota bacterium | reverse complement strand
GCGTCAGCATTAGATTCTTGGGATCAGGTTCAAGACTTCCCGGAAAAAATCCTCCCCCAACGTTTCTCTACCCGTTCCGATCAGCCATCGCTCCAGTGAATCATCTTCGTCGATCAATTGGTGGATCTCGTCTCCTCGCCGGATTGTCACGCGACCGCGGCAGACGACGATCTCGTCGAGATCACGTTTTTCGTCTCGTGAGGGCCTCACAATCATTCCGCGATAGCCCAGACCGTCTGGAATTGGCTCGACGGTCTCAGTCGCAGGTAGCTGTCGCAGCAGTCTCAGGAACTCATCGGCTTGGCCCGGGTGGAGGTCCCAGGAAGGGTTCCGCCTACCGCTGAAGATGTCGAGTTCCACCTGCATTACCACGACCTCCGGAGAAGGGGCGAGAGGTTCACGTGTTTTCGTTTCTCACGCCGCCCCTCGTCCCGAGTAAGTTCTCCGGTACTATCCTACCTGATTCTCACCTTCTTGCACACGTAGAAGAAGCCGCAGAAATGCGTGTATGGCCCCCGAGCACAGGTGCGGGGATCACCGATGACCATTCCTCTGTCGTCGGTGTTCTTGGCATGAGTCCCGCCGGGCTTATGCCCCCAGAATCCTTCACGGTGCTTCCGATACCAATGGTAATCGTTTCCCGGCCAGACAACCAGTGCTACGAACCAGCGGGGTTTTTCAGTATCGGGGCAGCAGCGGAATCGGACATGGGCACCATCCGAGATGGCTGCCTGACTAACGTCCGGGCAGGCCATCGGGTATGGGTACCGGCCCGAGGCCCTTCCGGGCTGGGCAAACGTATTGGTCTTCCGATTAGCGCCGTAGTTGTAACAGTTGTTGTTCCGGCGCACGTTTGGATCGTTGTTCCAGAATCCCGGATTGAAGGCGCCCAACTCGATCCCGCAACTTGTAGCATCGGCCGGCACATCCAGGTCCACTCCATCAGCCGCCGAGGAGTACCCCGGATCCGGCTCGATCGCGGCCAGTGCATCCGGGAAAGCGGCGATCTGCGAAAGAATGAGCTTCTTTAAGTCAGCGTCCAAGGGCGTAGCCGCGTCGGCTTCGGGTGCCGGCGCGGTCTCGATCAGACGCGTGGCTATTTCCAGCCCTTTTGACTCGTCCGCGGACGAGCCTCCTCCGATCAGGAAAGTCCCAGGGAGATCAAACTCTTTCTCTCCCTGGTCGGCAAGGAGTTCAACGGAAATCCCTCGATAGCCGAGCTTCTGAGTTCCTGAATCAGCGTCGGCCATGGCCTCACGTGACCTTGCGAGGTCTTTGAGGATTTCCTGGGCCTGGGGACCGCTGACCAGCCACGAAGGATTCGGGCGGCCGGAGAAAATGTCTACGGTTACCTGGAACATTGTTGCACCTCCTCGTTGAAGTCAGTGTGGGCTTCCCCTTTTCGGGACCGGTCACACTGCGGTTGGTGGTCAGTTTTCCTTAGAGATCTCTTTGTCGTGCCGAGGCGGCTTACGGAGCCCCGGCTACCCCATGACGCGGTGTTTCACAAAGCGGTGTCCGGGCGCAAAGAAGCATACGAACAGCGGCCCACTCCCGGAGGGTCCCTCCGGCGGAATTAGGAGTCTCAAGGATATCGTAAATTGGGTCGATGACGGCTCAATGCGTTTGAGCATCTTGCCCTCGAGCCACAAAGTAACCACCGCACCCTTGGGACAGTCGGATAGGGTCACATAAAGGTTTTGGGCCGCAATCTTGGCTTCCACCTTGGTAGTCCTGGGTTGCTCCGTCCACATGGACAACGTTGGGTCACCCACCACATGGTAGATCTCAAAGTGGTCCCGGATGTACCAATCGGAGCCGCTTTTCGATATAGGCAAATAGGACTTCCCATAATTGAGGATGTCCCCGAGCCGACGGCCGGATACGGGGTAACTCGCAGTTGTCTGGGGAAATGTGGCGATGACACCGGCCCAGAGTCCGTCGAAAACCCCCTTCATAAGGGCATCGTTGAGCCACGTTTGCGAGACCCTCGTCGCGGCTATGAGCGATGGAGCGCCTGCTTCCATGGCGACCAACTTCTCCGCAAAGCACTTCCGCTGATTCGCCAGATCGAAATGACCCGTGAGGCAATTAACGCTGAAAAATGGCGTGGGAAGCTTGCCTGAAACAGCATCCAGGTCGGCGTTCGTGAAAGAAGGATGCGCCCAACCTTCATCATAACCATGGTCCCTGTGCGCCATGACAAGCTGCCCTTCGTCCATGGCCAAGATCAGCGCGTGTGTGGCGACATCACCGCCCATGATCGCAGTTTTGACCTGCTCCGGCACCGGAGTGCCATCCCGGAAGAATTGAGGATGGGGATTGTCCGATACATACACCCTCTGCACCTGGAACCCGAGAGTCATCAAATGGTCTCGAATAGACTCGAGGGTCTTCATGTAGTTTCGGTCATCCGTACCGTTTTGGTCCAAGTCCTGGAAATAGGCTGCGAAGCTCATCCGCTTGTAGTACTCGGGATCCCCTGGAGGGTTTCCTTCGTATGCGATGATCTTCTCGATCACCGCGTTGGCTTCCTTTTGCGTGTTCACCGGGATTCGGCCTATGGAAAGCCACGGAAATACGAGGTCTTCCTTGGTTCGAGGGTCCCTGGGCGTAGAATAGTAGTAGTCGGTGACGTTGTCGGGCTCGTAACCGGGGACTTCAAAGGCTGTGCCGGTTACTTTTTCCGACGGGATCATGTCGACGTCGCCCAGCAGGAGGACATACCGGAGACGAGACCCCGCCGCCTCCCTTCGTGCCCGTATGTGAGTCTTCAATGCCTTGAGCGAAGCGCCGGCAGCGTTTATGGAAACGGCCTCCGTTTGCAGTCCAAGCATGGTCTTCCAGTCGGCCAACTTCCGGGCAGCCTCTTGCAGGGAATCATGGTAGACGATTAGGAAATCCGGCTCGGTTTTGTCGGCAAGGGCACGGTCCCTCACGGGTGCAATATCCAGACGTGATGCAATGCCCCTCCTCGGATTGAGGAACAGATTGCCGAACGCTTCCTTGGTCCGCTCCGGATCGGCGGAGGGCGGCTTCTCTTTCAGCTTCTTTTTCGGCGTGAGCGTTATGGTGACGGTGATGTTGCCGAAGCCTCTCAGTCGCTTCTGCGCCGCGTTGTACTGCACCGGTCGCACATGCACCAAGAGGGCTGTGTATTCATCCATCTCGTACGGGCCGGTCACCTTCACCACATCTTCCGGGTACCATTGATCGGCGGCATAGAAATCCTTCTCGAATTCGAAGATGCGTTCTCGGTTCGGTTCGTCGGTCTCTTGCGCCTGAGCCGGAGAAACAAGAACATTGTCGAAATGAGTAGCATCGCCCGTCTCGACTTCGATCCGGTAGTCACAGTTGAAGGGAATTTGGACATATCTCCCGAATGAAGGGAGTAACGGCTTGCCGCTCTCTGCAACGGACCCTGTCTTGGAAATGTCGATCCCGGTGAACGGAAGTTTCTCGCCGCCTAACTCACGGCCTTGATCGGTGAAGAACAAACCTGGAAACTGGTACGAAATCACAATGGCGCTTTTAGACTCTTCGACGCGGACAATAGGTGCGTCACCGTGGATTTCCGCGTCGAATCCCTTGAGCAATCCAAACGGTTGAAGCGATTTGAACTGTCTCATGGTCTCCCCCCTCGCTGATTGGAATTACTCCGTGCGCTCCCCACATTGGAGATTTCCGGCGTCTCGACCGGTCGCCCGGAGGGCCTCTCCAACTCCAATAATTCCGCCGCGTTGGCGGTCCTGATGAAAAGGGATTTGCTTGTGCTTCCTTGGCGTTTTGTCACGCTCATCGAAGCCGGCGGAGCCTGCTATGAAATTGTAGTCACCTCCTTATCTCGTAATTAGGAGGAAACCATTCTTAACCGGATGACAGTTAGCGAAGACATAACAACTGATAGCACGGGTCACAATCCGATGGGGCTCCGGGATGCCCTGGCAATTAGAAACAGGGGAGCTGGTGGTTCACAACTCCCCTGCGATATCCATCCGATTCTTTGGCTTCCCCGAGGTGATTCGCGCGTTCCGCGCCGGTGTTCCGGGAATACCACACTTGAATGGTTGACCGAGCAGTGGTTCACTGGTGCGACCGAGTAATAGCAGGCATGGCATCCGTTGTTGCATTCTGGTTGCCTCCCCACGTCGCGCGTCGTCGAAACCGACGGTGACGTCAAGACCCTCGCGGATGTGCGAGTCACCGCGGCCCTTGTTCCCCCCGAACTACGTTATCTTAGTTCTGTGGTCTATATCAGTCTACAGGCCGTTTGGGTATTCTGTCGATACGGGAAAATCCCTGATTTGGCAGGGGAAAGTACGTGTTTTGGTGTGAAACAGGCGATTTGGTGAGCAAAGCCACGCGGCGGAGACTGAACAGAAGCATTCACCGCAGAGACCACAGAGTTCGCAGAGAAGGATGATGGGGCGCATGACGTGCGCCCCATCACTCCGCGACCTCCGCGATCTCTGCGGTGAACCGGCTTTCTCCCAACTCCTCACGCAATTGATTGGATGCGTTCAGAGGTCATCGCCATCGGCCTCGAGCAAGCCGGCTCCTAAGGCGTACCGAGTCAACTCAACCGTGTTCAGAAGATCGAGGTTCCTCATGATCTCGTTGCGGTGACCTTCGACGGTTCTAGGACTAATACACAGCTTCTGGGCAATGGCCTTATGGGAAAGACCGCGGACCAGGAGTTGCAGCACTTGTTTTTGCCGCCGGGTCAGCGATTCATAGCGTGAAAGATCCGTTTGTGCGTGACTTCCGGCATGGGCTTTGAGACGATTCACAGTCTCGCCGGAGACGGGGCCGTCCAGAAAGTAACCCCCCTGTGACACAACATCAAGAGCGTGCAAAAGGGTCTCGGGAAGACAGTCCTTCAATACGTATGCGGCCGCACCTGCTGCAAAAGAGTCCGCGACGTAAGTGGTTGCGGAATTGACGCTGAGGATCAACAGGGCGGTGTGGGGAGCATACCTTCTCAAAGCCTTCGTCAGCTCGATTCCGCCATGGTCCGGCGCCGAGATGCCTATCAACACAAGATCGGGCTTGAGTTCCACTGCGAGTCGCAAAGCCGCTAGCGACTGTCCAGCCTCGCCGAGGACCTCGAACTTGCCGTTGCGTGCGACAATGGCTTTCAGCCCCTCCCTGAAAAGAGGATGCTCATCGACGATCAGGATTCCCTTCTT
>JBFMAA010000194.1:0-4265 GCA_040755955.1 Thermodesulfobacteriota bacterium | reverse complement strand
TGTCAAGAACAAAGCCGCCCAAACTCCTAGTTCTTTCCCATCTGACCTCACAATTCACCGGTGCAGGCTCGTACGTTCGGGCCAAGGCGGCATTGTTACCGGCGAGACTCCGGCGCTACAGGAATAAGACCAATCTCTGTGTCCGGGTCGGAAGAACGCCTGGAGGCTGAAAAAAGTAATGCGCGGAGGTATATGTCACATTTGACATAAGGCGCGGCAACATGCTACTCTTAACCAAACCCTGGAGGACGACACGGTTTGCTCCTGATTCACCGAGGTATTCTCCAAGGGAAGTCCCTCAAACTCTATAGATTGACACGGAGTTTTGTAACCACCATGGATTATCGGTTTGTCACAACCACCTGTCCCTATTGCGGTTGCGGTTGCCAGATGCTTCTCGAAGTCCTGAACGGCCGCTTGATCGGGACCATGCCCCTGAAAACCGCTCCCATGAACCAGGGTAAGCTCTGCATCAAAGGATGGAATGCTCACGAATTCGTCCACAGTCCTGAAAGGCTGACCACTCCGTTGATTCGAAGGAATGGGAGACTGGAAGAGGCTTCTTGGGAAGAGGCGCTTGACTTCACGGTGTCACGCCTGAAGGAGATCAGAGCCCAACATGGTGGCGACAGCGTGGGCTTCTTTGCCTCGGCCCGCTGCACTAATGAAGACAACTACCTGTTGCAGAAACTTTGCAGGGCCGGATTCGGGACCAACAACATCGATCACTGCGCCCGTCTCTGACACGCTCCCACAGTGGCAGGTCTTGCCGCTGCATTCGGAAGTGGGGCCATGACGAACTCGATCCCTGAGATTGAGGACACGAACTGCTTGTTGGTGGTGGGCTCAAACACTACCGAGGCCCATCCGTTGATATCCCACTGGATGTTTCGAGCTAAGCTCAACGGCGCCAAACTGATTGTCGTGGACCCGCGCCGGATTCAGTTGTCTCTGCACGCGGACATGCACGTTCGGATCAACTTCGGCACGGACGTGGCCTTCATTAACGGGATGATGCACGCTATCCTGGCCAACAACTGGCATGACCGTGCGTTCGTTGACGATAGGACGGAAGGCTTTGCCGAACTTTCAGAGCACTTGAAGCAATACTCGCCGGAGAAAGCCTCTGAGATCTGCGGAGTCCCTCCCGAAGACATCGTGCGCGTGGCCGAGATGTACGCCACTGCCGAGCGCTCCTCGATATGCTACACCCTCGGCATAACGGAACACTCGCATGGAGTGGATAACGTCAAGTCCCTGGCTAACCTGTCCATGTTGACCGGCCAGATCGGGAGACCCTCCACCGGCGTGAATCCGATGCGGGGCCAAAACAACGTACAGGGCGCCTGCGACATGGGTGGACTGCCCAACGTGTACCCCGGGTACCAGGTCGTGACGGACGATTCGGTTAGAGAAAAGTTTGAGCAGGCATGGCAGGCGAAGCTCTCCAATAAAGTCGGTTACACGATTCCCGACATGATGGACAAGCTCACGGATGGGTCGCTGAAGTGCCTTTATATCCTGGGAGAGAATTCGGTCTTGAGCGATCCAAACACCCACCATGTGGTTCATGCGCTCAAATCGGCGGAATTCCTCATAGTGCAGGACATCTTCCTCACCGAGACGGCTCAATTGGCCCACGTAGTGTTTCCCGGAGCCTGCTGGGCCGAGAAAGAGGGCACCTTCACCAACACCGAGAGAAAAGTTCAGCGGGTCCGAAAGGCCGTGGAAAATCCTTCAGGGACCATTCCCGACTGGAAAGTCATCGCCGAGCTGGGGACGCGGCTGGGCCTGTCCATGAACTACGAATCCCCCTCGGAAATCTTTGAAGAAATGGCCGGCCTCTCTCCCATGTTCGCAGGACTCAGCCATCAGCGCCTCGAAGCAGGGGGTATCCAGTGGCCGTGCCCATCTCCTGACCATCCCGGGACCCTGTTTCTGCACAAGGGAAAGTTTACTCGGGGTCGAGGACTGTTTCACGTGATTGATTACCGCCCCCCGGAGGAACTCCCCGACGCTGAATACCCGTATCTCCTGACAACCGGACGCAGGTACGCTCATTACCATACCCGAACCATGACAGGCAGGTGCGCGACACTCGACAAAGAGTTTCCCGAGCCTCATGCTCAGATCCACCGTCTCGATGCAGAGCGGCTTGGCCTGAACGACGGGGATTTGGCCAAGGTGGTTTCACGTAGAGGCGAGGTGATCACACCGGTACGACCCGGCGACATAGTCCCGCAAGGGGCCATTTTCATGGATTTCCACTTTGCCAAAGCCAATCCTAACGAACTGCTGGGAACTTCGTTGGACCCCGTTTCCAAGACCCCCGACTACAAAGTGTGCGCTGTCAGGATCGAAAGGGTTGAAGGGAACAGCCACGCCGTTGAGGCCGAGTGATCTTTGTCGGCTGAGTGGCAGGGTCCTCTGCTGATACCAACGAACGCTCCCGGACCAGGAAGACACGAGTTTGCCGCCATGAAGCAGATTACCTTGACCGTGAACGGCGTTCCACGCAGTGTCCGAGTTGACGGCCGCCGCGTACTCATCGACCTGCTCCGAAACGATCTGGGGCTGACAGGCACCAAGCAATCCTGCGACCGTGGAGGCCAATGCGGGGCCTGCACGGTGCTGGTCAATAACCGAGCGGTTCGTTCTTGTCGAACCAAAGTGAGCGATCTGGATGGTGCGGATGTCGTCTCCATAGAAGGTCTTGGCACTCCGGAGAACCCTCATCCCATCCAGGAGGCTTTTGTGCTGGCCGGAGCCGTCCAATGCGGTTTCTGCACGCCCGGCATGATCATGGCGACCAAGGCTCTCCTGGACCGTAATCCCCGGCCGGATACCGAATTCATAAAGGAAGCGCTGCTTCACAACCTCTGTCGCTGTACCGGTTACAAGAAGATAATCGAGGCCGTAAAGCTGGCCGCTGACCTTTTAAGCGGTCAAACCACCGTCGAAGCGGTTCGGCCGGATTCCGGCACCGGCCTGATCGGGGTTTCCCTTCCTCGGCCGCACGGGCTTATGCTTGCTTGCGGCACAGCGCAATTCTCCGCGGATATACGATTGGAAGGAGCCTTGGAATTGGCCGCGGTCCGAAGTCCGCATTCCCACGCACTCATCAAAGCCATTGATTACTCGGCCGCCGAGAAAATGCCCGGCGTCGTAGGAGTAATGACTGCGAAAGACATCAAGGGTTCCAATCGCGTGCAAGCCGATCAACCGTTGCTGTGCGACAAGAAGATCCACGTAATGGGCGATGCGGTGGCCCTAGTCGTTGCCGAGACTGCGGAGCAAGCCCGAGCCGCTGCGGAAGCTGTGCTGGTGGAGTATGAACCGCTGCCGGTCGTGGAAACCACGGGTCAGGCGCTGGTCGACGGTTCCATGCAAGTCCATGAAGACATACCCAACCTCTGTTTCGTTCATCCCCAGGTGAAAGGGAACGCGGCCGAGGCCCTCGCCAAATCGGATGTAGTGGTGGAAACCGAGTTCTCCACGCAACTCATCCACCAGGCCCCTCTGGAACCGGAAGCCGCATTGGCCTATCTCGAAGCCGGTGAAGATGAAGGAGATCCGAAGCTCGTGGTCGTGGGCCGAAGCATAAACATCCATTACCATCTTATGGTTCTCCAGCAGGCGTTGGGATGGGACAACATGTGCTACGAACAGGCCTTCATCGGCGGCCAGTTCGGGATCAAGACCGACATCACCGCAGAAGGTCTTGCCGCAGCGGCAGCGCTGCATTTCAAGCGGCCTGTCCGCTACGTTTGCAGCCTCACCGAATCCATGTGGATCACCACCAAGCGTCACCCGTTCCGAATGACGGTGAAGCTGGGAGCAGGCCGTGACGGCAAGCTTACCGCGTACAGCATTGACTTCACGCTGGACAATGGTGCCTATACGTCCATAGGCAAGACAATAATTCTCAGGGCCCTGTACATGCTCAGCGGCTCTTACAATATCCCCGCGGTGGAAGCCCTGGGCCGGTTGGTGTACACGAACAAAGCCTGGGGAGGTGCAGCTCGCGGAGCAGGGCCGCCTCAGGTGAATTTTGCGCTGGAATCCGCAATGGAACTTATGGCACACCGCTTGAGAACTGACCCATTGGAGTTTAGGCTGATCAATTCGCTCAGACCGGGGGAATCTATTTCTACGGGCCAGGTTATTGAGGAATGGCCTTATCCGGGATGCCTTGAAGCCTTGAAGCCACTCTATGAGCAGGCGCGTGAAGAAGCAGCCAAATTCAAGGAGGGTAGACATCGGCG
>JBFMAA010000193.1:0-9713 GCA_040755955.1 Thermodesulfobacteriota bacterium | reverse complement strand
GCATGAAGACCGAGGGCGGGGCGAGTTGGTTCTACGCAAGCGAAAAAAGGCACGTTGCTTACTCCCAGAGCCGCTGAACTGAAGATTTCTTCTCGAAAAGAGAAGGAATCGAGCCTTATTAGTAAAACGCCCCTTCCCCCGGAAACTGCATCTTCAAGAGAATCCCGAGCATGC
Source organism: Thermodesulfobacteriota bacterium (assembly GCA_040755955.1). GTDB lineage: Bacteria > Desulfobacterota > Desulfomonilia > Desulfomonilales > Desulfomonilaceae > JBFMAA01. The sequence continues at coordinate 9,539 of JBFMAA010000193.1, read as the reverse complement.
TCACGCGCTTTTCCATAGTGAAGAAGTTTGTGGTCGCGTTTCTGGCCCTGTCGATTATCCCCCTGGCCGCGCTTGGGTTGATCACCCTGCACAACCTCCGGACACTCGGAACCGGAGCCATCGACAGCACGACCCAGCAGCTCGAGAAACGGGCCAAAGAAGCCCTCGAACTGCGAGCGGTCGAGCTGGCAGACAGGGTAAGTCAGATGCTCTATTCGTGCCAATCGGATCTTCTCACCCTTGCGATGCTGCCACGTGAACCGAAGGTGTACAAGGAGTTCTCCGGGCACCACCGGAAGACCGTGTGGACGAGAACGGGCACCAACGAAGATCCGCAGGAGGTCCACCTGGAGTTGCCGCTGTACCGGGAGGTGGCCTTCATTGGCGCGGACGGGAGGGAGAAGATCAAGATCGAATCCGGCCGCATCACGGGCCCGAACGAACTCCGGGACGTGAGCAAGCCTGAACTTACCACCTACAAGTCAGAGCAGTACTTCAGGGAAACCGCGAAGCTCAAGGAAGGTCACGTGTACGTATCTCACGTGACCGGTTGGTTCGTGAGCAAGGAAGAACAGCTTCAGGGCGCGGCCAGCGTGGAAGAAGCGGTACAAGGAAAGAAGTTCGAGGGAGTGATCCGGTTCGCGACACCCTGCTTCACAGACGACGGGCCATTCGAGGGGATCGCCATGATATCGCTGGACCACCGGCATCTCATGGAGTTCACTCTTCACGTGCTCCCGACCGATGAGCGCTTCGTGGTGTTTCCCAGTTATTCCAGCGGCAACTACGCGTTCATGTTCGACGATGACGGCTGGATCATCTCCCACCCGAAGTACTACGACATCCGGGGTATCTACGCGGACGGCACCGAGTGCGATCCTACAGCCCCTTCCTACACCCGCGAACGCCTGCACGCGGGCGAGGTTCCTTTCAACCTGGACCACGTCAACTTCATCAATCCGAATTACCGGTTGATTGCCAGAGAAGTGCGGGCAGGACGATCAGGGGTAACCGAGACGTTCAATGTGGGAGGCATCCCACGTGTCATGGCATATGCGCCCATCGTATACCGCACCACCCCCTATGACAGATACGGAGTCTTCGGCGGCATCACGATCGGAGTGATGTCCACCAAGTTCGCGGAACCCGCGATGCTAGCCGGCACCAAGATCGACGAACTGGTAGGGCGTACTAAGCTTAACACCTTACTGATCCTCGGAGCCACCGCAATCGGCGCGATTCTGTTGGGCATATTTCTCGCGCGACGGTTCACTCAGCCGATCATGTATCTAGGACGCAAGGCCCGCCAGATCGCACGGGGACACATCCCCTACTACGTGGGAGTGCAAACCGGCGACGAACTGGGGCTCCTGGCCCATGATTTCGACGCGATGGCCACGGAAGTCCGCCGCCACAGGCAGAGCCTCGAGAACTCGCTGCGGGAGCTCTCCCAATCAAAGTCCGCGGTGGAGGGGTACAGTCGTCAACTGGAGAGACAACTGCGACTGATGAAGAACGTGCACTACCTCAGTCAGTATCTGGGCTCGGTGTACGATCGGACGCTTCTGCTCCAGACCGTGCTCAAGACCTGCGTAGACGGCCTCGGATACGACCGTGCTCTGCTCTATCTCTATGACGAAGGCACTCGCCGACTGAAGTGCGGCCAGACGTACGGGTTTTCCCCTGAGCATGAAGACCTGGCCTTGGCCGCGGGCTACGACGTGGATCGGCATGAGTGCATCCCCACAAAGGTGTTTCGCAGTGGGGAGACGATCTTCGTCAGAGATGTCACGACCGATCCCAGGGCTACCCCGATTGATCTGCGAATTGCCCGGGAAGCAGAGACCGATTGCTTCGTCTTCGCTCCGATCAAGAGTAGGGATCGGGTCATCGGGGTCCTTGGCGCAGATACGAGGAGTTCCCTGCGAGAAATCCGCGAACTGGACGTGGAATCCCTGGAGATTGTGGCCAACGACGCGGCTCGTGCCATCGAACGCTCTGAGCTTTACGGAAAGCTCGTCTCGGAGCGCAATTTCGTCAAGTCGATCGTGACCTCGATGACCAGCGGCATTATCGCGTTGGAAGAATCGGGCAAGGTGACGTGGTTCAATCCGTACAGCGAAACAGTGATCCGCATAAAACCCGGAGACGCGCTGGGGAAGCATTACCGCGACGTGTTCGCGGACATTCCGGGCCTGATTGACCTGATCGAACGCTACCTGAACATGCCCGCGGCAGAGGCCGGAAAACCCGAAGACCACTCGCTGTTTCGGGATGGGACGGAAATAGTGCTGGAGGTCCATGCCTATTGGCTGGAACAGAGCGGCCCCCAACGAAACACCCTGCTGCTCTTCGTCCGTGACGTGACCCGCCGAAAACTCATGGAAGAGCATCTCCGACGATCCGACCGGTTGGCGAGTCTGGGGTTCCTTGCCGCGGGAATTGCCCACGAGATGCGCAATCCGCTCACGGGCGTGTCGTTGCTGATGGACGATTTGCACGATCACCTCTCCGACCGGCGACAGGACCAGGAGCTCATCCGCCGGGCGCTCAAGGAGATCGACCGGGTGGAAAACCTGATCAACGGCCTCTTGGATTTCGCGGTGCCGTCGCGAAGGGTGAGCCTGGAAGTCCGTCCTATCGGCGAGGTGCTGGACGACACGTTGTTTCTTGTCAGAAAACTGTGCAAAAACAACAAGATTTCCCTCTCAGCGGAAACCGACGAGGCGCTCCCATTGATCGAACTGGACCCGGAGAAGCTTCAGCAAGCCTTGCTGAATCTCGTCCTCAATGCGATTCAGTCGATGCCGGACGGCGGGAGTCTCCGGGTGGAAGTCAAGAAAGCCCCGCCGGACGAGTCCCTGCTTTCGGGGCCTGCGGTACGAATAAGTGTGACCGACACGGGCACGGGGATCGCAGCAAGGGACATTCCCTACGTGTTTGATCCGTTTTTTACGAGGAACCCATCCGGCTGTGGTCTGGGCCTTGCGATCGTGCACAGCATCGTTCAGGAACACAACGGGAGGATTTCCGTGTCGAGTCAAGTAGGCAAAGGAACCACGTTCCGCGTTGAACTGCCCTGTGTGGAACAGGCTCAGAAGGGACAGCCGGGAACCGCAACCCTTGAGCGCTGAAGACGCGGCTTTTTTCCGGATCAGGTGAGTTCGATGGAGAAGATCCTTATCGTCGATGACGAATCATTCATCTGTGAGAATCTCGAACGTATTCTCCAGGAAGAGCACTACCACACGGTGATCGCTCAGGAAGGACGGGCCGCGCTGGGGGTTCTCGGGAAAGAATCGATCGACCTGGTATTCCTTGACTTGAATCTTCCCGATGTGTCCGGCCTGGAGGTCTTGAAGAGCATAAAGGAAACTGATCCTGATCTCTTGGTGATCGTGATCACCGGGTACGCCTCGGTGGAATCCGCGGTGGAGGCCCTCAAACTCGGGGCGTACGACTACCTGAAGAAGCCGTTCAAGGCTGACGTCATCAAGCTGATTGTGAAACTCGCCCTTGAAACCCAGAGCCTCAAGAGAGAGGTGCGATCGCTCAAGAAGCAGCATGCAGGGCTTTCCGGCGATCAGCCGCTTATTGCCGAGAGCCGCTCGTTTGCCGAGGTGCTCACGCAAGTGCGGGAGGTCGCCAAACACGCGGAAGCGACCATACTCATCACGGGCGAGACAGGCACGGGAAAGGACATCATCGCGAGGACCATTCACCGGTTGAGTCCCCGGGCGAATCGGCCGTTCCTGGAAGTCAACTGCGCGGCGCTCCCCGAAAACCTCCTGGAAAGCGAGCTGTTCGGGTACGAGAGCGGCGCGTTTACCGGAGCGAAGGGGAGAAAGATCGGCCTGTTCGAGGCTGCCAATCGGGGAACCATATTCCTCGACGAACTGGGCGAGATGAACCTCGGCCTGCAGGCGAAACTGCTGCGGGTCGTGGAGGACAAGAAGGTCCGCAGGCTCGGGGGAACCCAGCAGATCGAGGTGGATCTGAGAATCATCGCGGCTACGAATAAGGATCTCAGAGAGGCTGTCAAAGCCGGCCGTTTCCGGGAAGACCTCTTCTATCGGCTCCACATCGTGCCGATACACCTGCCGCCTCTGCGGGAAAGGCCCGAGGACGTGATCGCGTTGTCCAAGTGTTTCCTGGCCGAGTATGCGCGCAAATTCTCCCGCTCGTTCAAGGGGATAAGCTCAGAGGCGACGGGGCTTCTGCTTCGGTACCAGTGGCCGGGCAACGTGCGGGAGCTGCGTCACGTGATCGAGCGGATCTGCATCATGCATGACGCGGAGGTGTTGCACGCGGATCATCTGCCCAAGGAACTGAGCACTGACGCGTCACAGAAGGACTCCCATTCAGAGCAGTTCGAGGTCCCAATCCCGCCGGAGGGGATCAATCTGGACGAGGTGGTGGACAGATTTGTTTCGCGCCTCGTGCGCAAAGCGATTCAGATGGCCGGCGGCAACGTGTCCCATGCGGCCAAGCTGCTCGGAATCCCGAGGGGGACGCTGCGTTACAAGCTCGAAAGGTACGAGGCAGAGGCGTCCGAGGGTTCGGGTTCACGATAGGCGGCAGGGTCGGCCCCGACGGAGCGCCGGGGGGCCAACCAAGCGGCTGGGAGCCGCAACCCTGACGCTTGCAATAGTGACGCTCCTTGAAATTCGCGGGGTTGTTGAAGTGCCCGAACGCCCCCTCACCCTTCTTTTTCCGGCCACGGGAGGGATTTCTCCATTCCCCTCCCTTGATGGGAGGGGGAAGGGGGAGGGTGACGTTTTCCCGCAGTTTTCAACGAGGGCCACAATAACATTTCGCGCCAGGCAAGCCGAACAGACGTTCGGGCAGCGGTTCCTGAACAGGAGATTCGGCCTGACCTCCAGATCGGAGCGTCTTCGTGGAAAAACGGACTATTTCGCTCAAGGCAGTGGTGCAGGACCTGAGAAGCGGCATGGACGACCAAGGGCTCATGAGCAAGCACGGGCTGACCGACAAGCAGCTCCAAATGGTCCTCCGAAGAGCCGTAGAGAAGGGAGTTATTTCTGAGGCCGATCTGGAGTCACGTCAGCCCTCGACGCAACCCGAGATCCCTCCGCCACCAAAAGCCAAGGCCCCGAAGTCTCAACCGGAACGGCCAATCAGCGAGCCACCGGAACCGCCTTCACCCGAAGCCGGCATCCCCGATGCAGGACGCACGAAGTGGAGACTGCCCTGGGTCAAGATCTCAATCATCGTGCTCTTCGTGTGCTTCGTTCTGATGGTGAAGTTCCTCCCCTGGTGGGTTTCGGTCGCCGGGGTGGTCTTGGGCGTACCCGTGCTGATATGGCTTGCGAAATTCCTTTTCGTGCGGTTCTTCACGGGCGCGTTCGAGATGAAGAGCAAGGCGCTCGCCGGAGCTCAGGCAGCGGTGCGCGAAGTCAGGCCCGCAGCAGCCCCCGAGACCGATGAAGAGGACGGAGATGACGAGGAGTCGGCCGACTTCAGTCAGTTCATATGGTATCACGTTGATGTAACCATTACCCCTGCACCTCAATCGAAGGGATTCACCCACTGGGAACCGGGCGAACTAAGGCTCGCGGGAATGGATGCGAAACCGAAAGACACGGAAGGCGAATCTGAAGAACTCGCGGAAGTCTACGACTACAAGATCTTCTCAGACGGGAAGTTCTGCGAAGACGAGGCGGGGAAGCACGTCGGTCCCTTGCGACTCGAGTTGCACGTCGGGGTGAAGCCCGGAGTCAGTACCCTGCAGTTTCGGTATTACTTCGAACTGTTCGGCAGAGTCACGTTCCCACGCGCCGGGGCCGTCTGATCGGTCGTACATGGAGCGATCTGTTGGGCACACGCGGCGGTGGGTGCCGCGCGCTCTGGTAGGTCAATGATGTCCCCGGTATTCCTGCAACCCCGGGACTTAGGGATTGTCCGGAAATAGGCGGTGCACTGAAAATCCCCCCTTCCCCCCTTTAGAAAAGGGGAGAAAAGGCACCTTCCTGCTCCCCTCCTTTTCTAAAGGAGGGGCCGGGGGAGGATTTTGCAGGTACGACGAGCCACCCACATTGAAACGGTTATTGTGGGACAGGCCCTAATGAGAACGGCCATACGTGAATCGTCCACACATTCCGGGTTCACGAGGGGGATATGATGGAACAGAGGAACTACACCCGCATGTCGGTGGCAGGGATCGTCCTCGGCCTGCACATCCAAATCGTAGGGCTGTTCGTTGCGATGAGGGTTGACCATCCGGTAGCCGGGCTTTGCGTTTTGCTCGCCGGCACGGCTCTTCTCGTGTGGGGCTGCAGGCACGAGGCGACAAGAAGAGGCTATCACGGAGCCTGGGGACTGCTCGGGATTGCGAACATGTTGGGGCTCATGGTTCTGTTGTTGTTCCCGGAAAAGACGTCCTTCACGGACAAATCATCTCCCCTTGGGCAGGGGGAGATGATGGAACAGAGGCACTACGGCCGCAGTGCACAAGCAGGCATATACTTCGGTCTCTTCCTCCAATTCGGGCTCAGCATTGCGACGTGGGATCAGCATCCGGATCCGGTGGCGGGTCTTCCCTATTTTGGTTTCGGGTACGGCCTCTTCATTTGGGGCTGCTGCAACGAGGCACGAAGAAGAGGCTACCATGCAGCCTGGGGATTGCTCGGGATTGCGAGCGTCTTGGGTCTTGCGGTTTTGCTGTGCTTCCCCGACAAATCCCCCTCAACAGACAAGGCATCTCCCCTCGGGGAGGCACCGGCTTCCAAGAGCGAAGAATCGTCCTTGACGGAGAGGTCCTCTCCTCGGGGGGAGGGTGCGAGTTCCGAGGTCAAGAAGTCCCGGGGCTGGGGGTGCGGGTTGTGGGTGGTTGCCGGGGTGGTAATCGTCTTCATGTGGTTGTCAGCAAATATGGGCTATTACTATTCAGGGAAGCGCCGTGGATGCGATCAGCAAGTGCGAGCAGAGCTGAGCAAGTTGAGCCAAGCGTTTGCCAACCTTGCCGAAGAAGCCCGCGCATTGAATATTCCCTGGGATGAGAAGACCATAGAAGCAATTGCGTCCGGGGACGGGTTGCAGTATATGGTGGGTCCCCATTACGGATGGAGCGGCTGTTCCGATGACTGCGGAATTGTCTTCAGAATGTCACGAGATCGCGATGGATGGGTGATCGAGGCCACATCAGACAAAGGATCGCCGGGGAAGGGCAACCTACCGACCTCCCGGCGCAAGACCGTATTCGATGGCCGGGATTTGCCGGAAGAAGTCATGAAAGGCCTGATTGGAGCTCATGATGGGAGGTCCCAGAAGTGGAACACGTATCCCCGAAAAGACAAAGCGGGCAGAGCAAGGTGCTATGGAGGATCAATTCTGAGAAACCGCGGCACGGCTGCGCGCCCACTCCCCGGCATAGTCGAGCCGAAATCAGCGGAATGCCCGCCATGCACTGCTTCTTCGTTCCGAAGCGGCATTGAGTGGCTCTTGGGACACTAGGAGCCCGGCGCCAACGTGCAAAAACAAGATGACCTCGGCGTTTGCACAGGCACAACCGCTCGTGGTCCGGATCGTCGAGAACTCGGAACGCATCCTCGGACTGTCGTTGCACGACGCGAAAGGCGGACAGAAGTACACAGGAAGTAAGCGTGCACCAGGAAGACAAGAAGGATTGACCACAGAGACACAGAGAACACAGAGTTAAGAAGAAAAGAAGAGAAGAACAATTGAGATTTGTTGGTCTTATCTGTGCAATCTGAGTAATCTGTGGATGAGAATTCTTGGTTTTCTCTGTGACCTCTGTGTCTTTGTGGTGAATATTCTTCTGTCCGGGGGAACGGTTACCACCGGAATCAACGAACGTCTTCTTTTTCATGGGTAAAGCCGGCGGTGCCTCCACGCCTTTCCGCGATTTCTTCGCTCAACTCTTCTCTGGTAAGAAGCCGACCTCCTTGGGCCACGAATCTCTCGCGAATAGCCCGAAGCTTGAGGCCGAGGGGGGAAACAAGCTTGTTCCGGACCAAGTGGCCGGGCGCCTCGACTAACCGCTCGACTTCCGGTTCTTCTCCGATCATGGTGGTTCGCTCCCGTGGCTTTGCACTATCGTGCCCGGCAGATATCCGGAAGTCCGGCAATCTAAGAAGCAGGATTCCGACGTCTGCGTCTCCGGGCTTCCCCGCATTATGACGAGAAACGATACCGCGAACAAGTGGAAACAGTGGTTTGAGGGTGAAAGCACTCTGTTCTCCTGGGAGAACGGCCTTGAGCGTTGAGATCCACCGGATTGTCAGGGGAGACAAATCCCCCGGAATTCTACCTTCCGGAAATCGACTTCGCATTGGTCACTCTTCCGCGGAATCCGGCTCGAACAGGCTTTGTTGGGTGATGCGGTTCCGCGGAAGCTTGAGATGCGCGAAAGTCCGTGCAGTGGCCATTCGTCCCCTGGGAGTCCGGTCCACGAAGCCTTCCTTGACGAGGTAGGGTTCGTACACGTCCTCCAGGGTGTCCCTTTCTTCTCCGACGGAAGCGGCCAGAGTCTCGATTCCGACGGGGCCGCCGTCGAACTTCAGCACGATGGTCTCGAGGTATTTCCTGTCCATGGTGTCGAGCCCGAATTCGTCCACGTCGAGCATATCCAGGGCCATTCTCGCGATATCTCGGTCAATGCGGCCTTCACCGCGGACTTGCGCCACGTCCCGAACCCTCTTGGTGAGTCGGTTCGCCACTCTCGGGGTGGCGCGGGATCGAGTGGCGATTTCTTCCGCGCCTTGATCGTCGATTTCTACCTTCAGGGTCCCGGCGGAGCGCTTGACGATGTCCTTGAGCTCTGCCACGGAGTAGAACTCGAGTCTGAACATGATCCCGAACCTGTCCCGCAGGGGATTGGTGAGAAGGCCGCTCCGGGTGGTTGCCCCGACCAGAGTGAACGGCGCGACGTCGAGCTTGATGGTCCGGGCGCTTGGACCCTGCCCGATGATGATGTCGAGCTTGAAGTCCTCCATGGCCGGGTAGAGGATCTCCTCGACCACAGCGGGGAGTCGGTGAATCTCGTCGATGAACAACACGTCCCGCTTTTCCAGGTTGGTGAGGATCGCGGCAAGATCACCGGCCCTTTCTATGACGGGGCCGGAAGTGGTCCGGATCTGGACTCCCATTTCGCATGCGATGATGTGCGCAAGCGTGGTCTTTCCCAGACCGGGAGGGCCATGGAAAAGGATGTGATCGAGTGCCTCGCCTCTTGCGGTTGCAGCCTCGATGAAGACCCCAAGGTTGTCCTTGATGCGGTCCTGACCGATGTACTCGCTGAGTCGGCGAGGACGGAGGCTTCCTTCAGTCTCCGAGTCCCCGGCCAGCGGATGGCCCGTGGTGACGCGTCGATCCGACATTGAGTGCAGTCCTTCTCATGGAAATGCGAGGGCTGGGGGAAGGGGCGTTTTACCAATAAGGTTCGATTCCTTCTCTTTTCGAGAAGAAATCTTCAGTTCAGCGGCTCTGGGAGTAAGCAACGTGGCTCCTTTCGCTTGCGTAGAACCAACTCGCCCCGCCCTGGGTCTCCATGCGGGCCG
>JBFMAA010000192.1:0-9720 GCA_040755955.1 Thermodesulfobacteriota bacterium | reverse complement strand
ACCCGGAAGAAGAAGACTCACCGCAGAGGCGCAGAGAGCACAGAGAATAGGAGAAGAAATCCGCGAAACTCTCGTGAAACAATCTGCGCATCCGGAGAAAAGCATAATTCTTTCAAGTTCTTCTTTCTTTCTTCTCCGCGTCCTCTGTGTCTCTGCGGTGAACACTTACCTTGGGGGAGCGCGAAGGAGACACCAACCGCCTCAGCCCTCCCTCTTCCGCCAAGGGACAGTATTCTCCCTTCCCGTCCCTTTGTGGGAGGGGTAAGGGGATGGCGAGATCTGCCGCAGTTTTCAACGCGTGGCACCGCAGCTCGTTCGGCAACAGGATCCACCGCCGATCGCCTCTCGCGACGGACCGCCTCTCGGTCTGAGTTTACGGGCAAGAAACAGATCTGCCATCATAGACCAGATTGCTCGCAAGAGGGAGTTTTCTTTGGACCCCGAGTTCTTATGAAGTGTTCCGGGGGAAACCCGTTGAAAAAGGGTTGTCCCCCGGACCCCCATAGCGCTCACAGAGTGCCGTCCCATATACGACGCCAATGGGGAGAACCATGTTTCTACGGAATAAACGCGAGCAGCGTCATGTCGTCCAACTGTGGAATCTGGCCGCGGTACTGGCGGACCGAGTCTTCGAGGAATCGGCGCTGGTCTCGAAGAGGTTGGCCGCAGCACTCCCGAAGCAGTTGCGTGAATCGGCTCCGACCCATAGGCAGTCCTTTCAGTCCGCCGGGTTGGCTGGTGATCCCGTCGGTGACCAGATACAGCACCGTGTTGGCGTCGAGCGGGATCTCATGGTTGCGGAAGGCGATCCGCCTGTTAGAGGATTTGTACCCGATGCTCTGAGGGTCTGCCCGAATCTCGTCGACGTCTGTGTGTCGCGCGCAATACAGATCTATCCGCGCGCCCGCATACAAAAGGCGTCCCTGGGTGCGGTTCACTGAACAGATCCCAATGTCGAGGCCGTCATCCGCGAGGGATTCCTGACGATGCTGACTCAGAGCCAGTTTCACCAGCGTATCCAGTCGATGGAGAATGCCGGCCGGATCTTCGTGGCCCACTTCCTCTACTGCCCGATCGAAACAAGACCCTGCAATCATGGTGATGATCGCGCCGGGTACTCCGTGGCCCGTGCAGTCCATCACCGCGGCAAGGAAGCCTTCCGGCACGGGTCTGAACTTGTAGAAGTCCCCGCCGATGACGTCTCTCGGCTTCCACAGGACGAAGTAGTCCGCGAGGTACGGCTCGATCTCCTGATGCAAAGGGAGAGACGCGGTCTGGATGGTCCGCGCGTAGTGTATGCTGTCGAGGATATTGGTGTTTGCCTCGAGGAGCAGCGCATGGGCCTTGACCAGCTCTTGCTCGGCTGATTTCCGATCGGTGATGTCCAAGAACGTCCCTGCCATGCGCAGAGGCTTTCCGTCTTCGTTTCTGTCGACGATCCTTCCAAGGGAGAGTATCCACCTGTACGTGCCGGATTTGGCAAGGACTCGATGTTCGGACTTCATGTTCGGGGTCAGGCCGGCAAGATGAGTGTGCCATTCGCGGTCAAACTCGGGCCGGTCGTCAGGGTGGATGCGGTCGAACCACGAGCTGATACGCGGTTCCAGTTCGTCGGGCAGGTATCCGAGCATTTCCGCCCAGCGACTGTTGAAGACCACCGAGGACGAGTCCAGGTCAACATCCCACAGACCCAGAGCCGCGCCGTCCAAGGCCAACGCGAGACGTCGTTCGCTCTGTTCCAGGGCCTTTTCGAGGCGCCTCTTCTCTTGCAGGGATCTGATCATCGAGTTGAACGCGGTCGAGAATTCACCTAGAAAATCGACCCGTTGATTGAGGTCTCCGCGAGCCACCTGCATAGTCTGCCACGTAAGGTGAGCCAGGCGTGAATGAAGCTGTTTGAACGGGGAAATCAAGTAATTCCGTAATGGAGGCTCCTTTTCGAGGTGGCCTGCCGAGAGCGCGGTAATGAACTCACGGGCTTCATGGAATTTCTCGATCAGTTCATTGAGGCTTTGCAGCAGCGCCGAAAGCCCGTCATCTACCTCGGTTGACAGGGGCACCGGGTCGGGCATACCGCCCGACAGCAAGGCATCGATGGCCCGTCTCGCGAGATCCGCCGGATCAGAGGACACCGGGGCCACAGCTCATGCCTTCTTCTTGGGCTTTGCCACGAATCGGCACGTCCTTTCACCGGTAGCCCAGCAGTCTACTTCTTTGACGTCGAACAGCATGCCTGTGTACGCGCGCAGTATTCCTGCGATGAAGCCCTCGTCGTAGTCGCAGACCGTCTCTCCGAGCACGGGAAGGCCGGAGCAGTCCAGATCCTCTTCAACGGTGAGCGTGAAGTCCATCGTCTCCAGGTTTGCCTTTTCGATTCTCAGTACGCCGATGCCCAGAGTTTTCAACTTCTCCTGGAGGTCCGCCACGAACTCATTGAACTCCAGCTTGGTGTTCAGGACATTCTTGCAGAATTCCTCACCCGCGATGGCGCCGGCTTCCACGAAGACGCGACACGCGGCCTCTTTGCCGAAGTTGTTCTTGAGCACTTCACGCATGGTGTACTGCATAAGCCTGTACACCGCCACGAGAGTGGAGGGTCCCAAGTTAGGCCTTCCCTTTTCCAGGTCACCCAAATCTTCCCATCGGAACTGGTGAGTCAATTCCGCTTTCATGTCCATTGTTGGACCTCCTTTGGAATCTCCGTGCGTCCGGACGACCCCGGAATGACCTTCATTACACACGCAGAGGGTCCCGCCGGATTCAGACGGGACTATAGCGTGTCCGACACACACCCGTCAAATCCAATTGTGGAGCTTTCCACCATGCATGGTGGTCTGAGTAAGTTGCTGTCCGAACGTGTTTCACCAACTGACCGCGTTGTCTCGCATTTCCACGATTTCGGTTGCTGCTGCTTCGGGGTCGGGCGCTTTGAAGATCGCGGATCCCACGATTGCCGCTGAAGCGGGTCCCACGATTGCGGCCCAGTCGCGGAACTGAGCTTCCAGGTCGCGGCCGAGCCGGTCCTGACGGCCGAATCCGGGACACCATATGGGCTTCCGAGTCGCGCTGCGGTACCGGCGCAGATCATCGGGTCGGGTCGCGGGTCCGATGTAGCCTTCGACTCCGAGGGCTTCGCCGAGCATGAGAATCGCGCCGGTCACGTCCGCACAAGGAGTCTGGTCGGGGAACACGGGAGCCAGCCCTGATCTGAGGGTTTCCTCCAGGACCCGGCCTCTGTCGACCGGGCTGCCAAAGAACAGGCTTGCTCCGGCATGGCTCATGAGCGGCAACAGCAAGACGCCCAGGCCTGCGTCATCGCCTGCGGCCTTCGCCTCCGCGACGGAAACCGGTCCCGGAAACCCGTGAACCGTCACGTGGGTCGCTCCGGACCCGGCGAGGCTCCCGATGATCTTGGCATTGGTCCCATCCCAAGTCTTGCCGGCGCGGAAACCTATGTCCGCGACCTTCAAGTCCACCAGGAGCGGCCTGTCCTCGATGAGGTCCCGCACTCGACCCAGGATTCCGATTCCGGCTTCGAGCAGCGTGGCTACTCCAATCTTGAACCCGTCCACGATTGTGCCCACGCGTGCGGCCATGGATACGACCGCGTAGGCAGAAGGCACATCGGCAGCCAATATGATTCCGTATGCACGCATCAAGGTCCTCCAACGTGCGCGCCGGTCTCATGTGAATAAGGCGTTCCGGCGTAAGGAATGTCTCGTCAGTATCAATCCCGAGGCAGTCCCGGTCCTTGAGGGCACCCTTGCAAGTGCCACCACCAGAGTTCAGCTCGGACTCGAAGGCGCTGCCTCACGGACCGAACAAGGCCCAGGGTCGAGGCGGTAACGAGTCCGAGAACTACCACATTCATGCTGAGGTTGGCCACCATTGCGAGTTTGAGTATTCCTGCAACGCGTGTCCCGTAGTGTTTCCTGAAGAAAAGGTATCGAGATCGGTAGAACTCGATCCGAGCCGCAGCCTGATGCGTCTTGGCCGTAGCGCCCTGCAAATGGACGGCACGGGCCCGAGGTTCGTGGACCACCAGCCGGCCGGCCCTTCGCATTCGGACCGCGAGATCGGTCTCCTCGAGGAAGAAGAAATAATCCTCGTCAAACCCCCCGAGGTTGTCCAGGGCTGCGCGTCGCACGATCATGACCGCGCCGATCAGCGCTTCCACAGGCTCGGCTTCGGTGAGCACCCGATGCTTGCCCGGGTACCGCTTCGGAAACAGGCGTTTGAGCAGACTCCGGTTGAGCGTCTCGGTAGCGAGTGTGGGGACTGCCTCGTAGGACGTTTGCCGAGTCCCGTCACCATTGAGAAGCTGCGGGCCGGCCATTCCCACCACGGGACGCGACTCCATGAGTTCCGTGAGCTTCCCCGCGCAGTCGGGGTCGAGCATGGCGTCAGTGTTCACCAGGAGCACGAACTCGGCTCGGACCTCACGCAAAGCCACGTTGTTCGCCGCGGCAAACCCCAAATTCCTGCCCGCCTCGATCACCACAACGTCCGGGAAACGCTGCCGCACCGCAGTTACCGACTCGTCAGTGGAACCGTTGTCCACCACGATTACCTGCAAGTCGCGGCCGATCCTCGAGGAGTACAGATGTTGCACGCACCGAACAAGCAGCTCCGCGGTGTTTCTGTTGACGATGATGACTGAAAGAACGCTCTTTTCGGTCAATGCAAGCCCTGCTCTCAGCCGAGACCAAGAAATCGGGAAGAAAAATAAACCACAGAGTCACAGAGACACCAAGAAATCGGGAAGAAAAATAAACCACAGAGTCACAGAGACACCAAGAAATCGGGAAGAAAAATAAACCACAGAGTCACAGAGACACCAAGAAATCGGGAAGAAAAATAAACCACAAAGAAGTCAGAGTACGATCCGCGTGATGCCGTCTTTGATCAAGGGCACGTTGAAGTTAATCAACAGTCCCAGCCGGAGACCCAGCAGTTTCAGATAGGTCAGGACTTGGGCTTTGTGGACGGGGATGACGTCCTCCACAGTCTTCAACTCTACCACGACGGAACCCTCTACAAGTAGATCCAGTCGCAGCCCTGCTTCCAGTGAAACTCCGTCATAGATTATCGGAATCGTGACTTGGCGCTGGACCTTCATCCCTCGTGAGCTGAGTTCGTATGCCAGACAGACTTCATAGACGCTTTCGAGAAGTCCCGGGCCGAGGCGGGAATGCACTTGGAAAGCGGCGTCGACAATCCGGCCCGCAACCTCGTTCACTACGCCGGGGATCGGATTCCTTGGTGTTTTGAAAGGACTCATGCCTTCTTCTTTGTATTTTTCTGATTAATATCTGCTTCTTCTTTGTGTCTCTGTGCCTTTGTGGTTACTCATTCCTTCTTCCCGGCCGGCCGCCTACCCGCCAATCCGGTTCATGCCTTCTTGCGGTTCCAGGCAGTGGTCACTGTGGCTCCCCGCGGGCTTGGCGCGCACCGCGAATCGCAGCACCTCAGCGACCTGTTCCCTTGATGCGCCGCTGCGCAGCACCTTCTTGATGTCGATCTCCCTCGATGACATGAGGCATGGGCGCAGAGTTCCCTTGGCAGTGAGTCGCATCCGGTTGCACGTGCCGCAGAAGTGGCCTGTCACCGGTTCAATGACACCGATGCGCCCCTGAGCGCCGCGGATTCTGAACATCCTTGCGGGGCCCGCGAGCGAATCCCTGTCAACCTCTTCCAGGCTTCCGAACGCTTCACGGATCATGTCGAGCGCATACGCTGCGGAAAAAGGATTCGGCGGATTGAGCGCCTCGCCGGGTCCAAACGGCATCCGTTCTATGAATCTCACGTCGACCGGAGTGTCCAGGGTCATTTTGGCAAAGCCGGGGATGTCTCCCTCATTGATCCCCTTGAGCAACACCACGTTAATCTTCACGGGGTTAAAGCCCGCACCCAATGCCGCGCTGATCCCTTCCAGCACCGTGTCGAGCGCGTCGCTTCCGGTGATCTGCGCGAACACTTCCCGGCGAAGCGTGTCGAGGCTTATGTTCACTCGTCGCAGCCCTATCGTCCTGAGCTGAGCAACCATCGCCGCGAGTCGAGTGCCGTTGGTGGTAAGCCCCACGTCCTCGATTCCCGGCATGCTCAAGAGGCGCTCCATGAACTGCACCACTCCCCTCCGCACAAGGGGCTCGCCGCCGGTAATCCTGACTTTTGTGATCCCCAGATCCCTCGCTATCTCGATAATCGTGAGTATCTCTTCGTAGCGAAGAATATCGTCGTGGGTCACCAATTTGACCCCTTCCGGCGGCCTGCAGTACACGCATCGGAGGTTACACAGGTCCGTAATGGAAACCCTCAGATAGCGAATCGCTCGCTGGTGTAAGTCGACTAGTTGCCTGACCATCGTTACTCACTCACCTCCCGGCCTCTCCTACAACTTCGCGATGAGGTCCACAATGGACGAGGGATCCTTCGCGAACAACCGAATCAACGGGACCTTTCCCACGGTTCCCTTATCGTAAATCGCGTCGGGAACCCGTCCGAGCTCATCCATGACGTCTTGCACGGCCCAGGCGAGCGTGCTCCCTTCCTCGCCCTGCACATCCACCGGGGTGCGGCTCCGATCCATTTCCGCAACGGTGTACCCAAGCGCGCGAATCCTGTTCACAAGGGGCTCGGAATACGTGATCGTCATGGCGGCTCGACGCAGCGGGTCGTACTCCATTGCTGCCAAGACGAGCTGGTGAATCTGCCGAGCAGCCCCGAATCGTGACGAATACAAGGTCTCCACAGTATTCTGTATCCTGGCGATTCGGCCCGGAAACGAGGCCACGTCGTCGACGTTCTCCGCAAAGGGGATCGCAAACGCAAGGTTGGTCTGGACTTCCGGGATGAGGTGGCCGATACCAAGTCTCTTGAGCCGTTCAAGGGCCTTGTCCAGCTCTTCGAGCACCTGCGAGCGAGCGATCTCCCTTGCGATGTACGCATAGTGATTGGTGGGACCCTTCCCGCGGCCTATATCCAGGGAAAACCTCAGGGCTCTGTACAGGTATCGCTTGGCCTGATCGATGCAATCCATGATCGGCAGCCCCTGCGCAATGAGCGTGGCGATCGCGGACGCCAACGTGCAACCGGTCCCGTGGGTATGATGTGTGCGCACCCGGTGAGTGGTGAATTCGTAATTCTGGAGCCCGTCTTCCAGCACATCCACCGGCGATTCGGGCAGGTGGCCGCCTTTGACCAGCACGTATCGGGGCCCCATGCGTTGGAGCTTCTTCGCGGCCTTCTTCATGTGCGGCACGTCGGTTATCTTCAGGCCCGTCAGTATTTCCGCCTCGGGAATATTGGGGGTCAGCATGTACGTGATGGGAAACAGTCGCTCGACCAGGGCTTTGCGACCATCCTCATCGAGTAGCACGACTCCTTTGTCCGAGTGCATCACCGGGTCCACGACGAGCCTCGGCACTCCGAAGTGCTGAAGCCGTTCCGCCACGACCTTCACGGTGGCTCCGTTGCCGAGCATACCCGTCTTGACCGCCTCGGCCCCGATGTCTCCAAGCACCGAGTCCATCTGCACGCCTACGAATTCCGGGTCAACGAGCTGGACGCCTTGCACCCCGAGAGTATTCTGAGCCGTGATCGCGGTGACCACGCTCATGGCATAGCCGCCGAGCGACAAGATCGTCTTGATGTCCGCCTGAATACCGGCTCCGCCGCTCGAATCGGAACCTGCAATCGTCAATACTTTTCGCATGGTAGCACTACCCGGATCTGGTTGAATCGGCCTTCTCTCACTGAATGCACACGGGAGAAGGAATCGGTTCGTCGTGTTTGTTCAAGCCGTCGCGATACGCGGAAATAGCCTCTTTGACGTGGTCCAGAGCCACCTGTCGGGTAGAGCCTTGGCTGATGCAACCCGGCAAGGCCGGCACCTCGGCAACGAAGACCGCGTCTTGGTCCTGTTCGATCAACACGCGAAACCTAAGTGTCCGTCCCGAAATAAGTATGTCACTCCGGGAGAGCCGAGGGTTCCTTCCGTCATTCCGGCGGGAGCCGGAATCCAGTCTTCTTCACAGGACTGGACCGCGGCTTTCGCCGGGGTGACGAGTCCGTCGGATTGGCTCGGTTACTTCGGGACCGACCCTAATCGCCCGTTACTCTCTTTCACCGAGTCGGCAGACAGCATACTCCTCCCGGCCTGCGTGGTCAATCTCGGCCCGCCTACCACAAAGGTTTTCTCTCGGTTGGCGGGGTGTCGGCAGGAGAGACGACCGGGCTCTTCGCACGCGGTCGGCGTTCCACGTGTTCCAGCCAGGACTCGAGCCTGGTCTTCCATTCGGAGTCTTGCTCGTGCTGGAGCGCTTTCTTCAGATAGTGTGCGGCCTTCCCGCTGTTCCCGGAGAGCAGGTACGCGATTGCCATGTTCCCCATGACCTCCGCATCGGCAGGCTCGATCTCGAGGGCTCGCCGGTAGTCCTCGAGCGCTTCCGGGTATCGCTCGAGAGCGACCAGAGCCAGTCCTCTCCCCACCAAAGCCTCCACCGCCATGGGTTTGAGTTTCAATCCTCTGGTGTAGTCCCGGATGGCGGATTCATGATCCAGGGTTCGGTTTAGGAGGTCTGCCCGGCGGAAGTAGCCGTCAGGGTCTGAAGGTCGCATTGCGAGGTACCGGTCATAGTCTTTGACGGCAAGCTGCGTTCTCCCGAGGCGTTCGTACACCTGGCCTCGCAGCTTGAATGCCTGCGCCTGTTCCGGGTCCTTGCGGACCGCTTCGGAGAAGAGGCGCACGGCCTGTTCGTAATGCTTCTGCTTGAGTTCTTCTTTCCCTTGTTCCAGGAACGTCTCCGCGGATTGGCGGGGTTCGGCGGCAACCACGTCGGGAACACGGCCTCCAATGGTCAGTGCCGTAACCGCACAGGCAAGCACTGCAGCGAAAAGCCTGCCGGCCGACCGTTCTCCCCAGAGCCGGCAAATGCCGGCGAAATACTCGCATTGCCGGCACAGCGGGGCACGACCGGCGGGTTGCCGACTTCCGGGAGACGAAGGCACTTCACCGTTCTGAGTCATCTCTCTGCACTACTATCGTTCAAGTTCTCCGCCGGACGCGCTGTGGATCTCCGTCGTCTGGCTTGCGTGTGCTCGCATCCGGCATAGGCCGAGAATTGCCTGCGAACCATTCGACCATATCAGATCGGTTGCCGGCACGAAAGACCTTACCGAAGGATGACGATTTCCTCCACCGAGGTCAGAATTCTGCGGCTCCGCGGCACGGGTCGTGGGGGGATTTTGCCGCCCGGAGGTGCCTTATACTAATGCGCAGTCAAAGGAGTGACATCGGATGGACCGGCCGAGACGCCGGTCCCCACCATCAATAGTGGCGGCGGGCCTCCGTGCCCGCCATTCTTACTTACTTGAAAACGCCTTGGTATTACACCGGTTCTCGAAAGTAACTTCCGATTCGTGTCAGATCAGGGCTTGTGGGGCGGGCTTTCCAGCCCGTCAATCGGTGGAAACTAACGAGAACCGCCATAATCACGCGTCTTGAAATTCGCGGGATTGTCAAAGTGCTCAAATCCCCTCTCTCCCTTCCCTGTCCCCCCAGAAGAGACGGTTTGCTGTTCCCCTCCCTTGATGGGCTGAGCCTTACCCAGATGGTAGGCCGCTGGACACCGAGGGATCGGGGAGTTGTGGGACGATTAATGAAATCAAGACCTTATAAGTATTGGCTATGTCGGCCAGGCGTTGCAGGCCGGTCCAAAG
>JBFMAA010000191.1:0-9751 GCA_040755955.1 Thermodesulfobacteriota bacterium | reverse complement strand
AGCATACTCCCCCTCACCCTTCCCTCTCCCGCCAGGGGAGAGGGTTTCCGGATTCCCCTCCCCCCGGGGGAGGGGGTGGGGGGAGGGGGATGACTGCCTGAAATGTCGAATTCGGCTGTCGCCAAGTTAGCGCCTGTGCATTCAGGGGGTATCCTTGTGGGTGCTGAACACAAACCACAAAGGCGAAAGCAATCAAAGAGCCACGCACAGGCTGCCGTTGTGGTGAAGAAGCTTGTTGGTGTCTTCGTGCTGCACTCTTCCTGCGGCCGGTTGAACGCTTGCGAGTCCCGTTCGGTCAATTGCTGCAGGACTTCTCCTCATTACTGACAGGAGCATGCGATGGTTCAGCTCGTCATTGACAACACCGAGGTTACTGCCGACCCGGGGACTACCATACTCGACGCGGCTCGGCAAGTGGGAATTTCCATCCCTACCTTGTGCCATGACACGCGACTGAAACCTTACGGAGCCTGCGGTTTGTGCATGGTGGAGACCAGACTCAACGGTCGGCAGCTCGTACTCCCGTCGTGTGTCTCCGTCGTCGAACAGGGAATGGAAGTGGCTACGGACACCCCCGAACTTGCCGGGATTCGGCGCACACAGCTCATGCTTCTGCTGAGATCCCATCCTCTCCGATGTCCTGAGTGTGACGCAGGTGGTGACTGCCGCCTCCAGGAGCTGGTGCACGAGCACGAGATCCCCGCTCTGCCCTTCGACCGGGAAGAGCGATCGTTTCATGTGGACAACGATTCTCACTTCATTCGATTCAACATGGACGTGTGCGTCAAGTGCGGCTTGTGCATTCGCATCTGCGACGAAATCCAGGGGACCGCGGCGCTCGGCTTCGTGAATCGCGGCACTGGCCTCGACGTTACCCCGGCATTCGGGCAGCCCCTTGAGTGTGAGTTCTGCGGGCAATGTGCCCAGATCTGTCCTGTGGGCGCAATCACCTCCAAGTGGCTGGTGGGGACAGGTCGCCGGTTCGAATTGGAGAAGACCTCTACCGCATGCTCTTTTTGCAGTCTGGGCTGTGCCTTGGAGGTCAGTGCGAAGGACGGCCGGGCTGTGCAGGTGAATTCCCCCGCTACCGGCCCCAATGAGGGGAACCTTTGCGTCAAAGGGCGCTACGGGTGGCCCTATGTCTATTCGGACAAGCGACTCACCAGACCGCTGATAAGGAAGCAGGGGGCGTTGGTCGAGACGGATTGGACTGAGGCACTCTGCTTCGTGGCGGAGGAGTTCAAGAGGATACGGCAGACGTCCGGTCCTCAGAGTCTGGCCGCTTTGGGCTCGGCTCGGCTTACCAACGAGGAGGCCTTCACGTTCGGACGATTCGTCCGGACCGTGCTCGGGACCCCTCACCTTGACCATGGAGCGGGCTACTCGTATCGACCTCTTCTCGACGCGCTCGGGGCTGCTTTCGGGTATCCTGCAGGCACCAATTCCATCCGCGAGATCCGGGACGCCCAGGTCATACTTCTCTTGTGCGCAGACCTTTCGGAAACCAACCCGGTTGCCAAGAACGAAGTCGTCCTTGCGACCAGCCCCGACAGAGCCGGAAGGGTCGTGGTGGTGGATTCGGTCCGGACCGATATGTGGGACAGACGAGGGATGCATCTCTTGACCCCGCCGGGAACCGAGCATCTCATAGCGTATTCGATGCTGAACGTGTTGCTTCACGAGAGCAGCGGCACGGCACTGGTCGGCAATAACGCGGATTACGGCGACGCGCTCATCAGATTGCATGACGAGTATCGCCCGGACCGCGTGGCCGCGCGTACCGGCGTGAATGAGGAGTCGATTCGGCAGGCTGCCGAGGAATACGCACAAGCCGCAACTGCCACGATTGTGCTGACAGCGGGAATGCACCAGAGGGGTAACAGTGTTGCCCTCGCGCAGGCCGCTGCCGATCTTGCCCTCGTGACCGGACGACTAGGCCGGAGATGCGGCGGGGTCCACGTCCTCGGCGAAAAAGCCAATGCGCAGGGGGCCTTGGATATGGGTTTGTCGCCGGGACTCTTGCCCGGTTTCCGCGATGTTCGCGACCCTGACGCGCGACGGGTATTCGAAGCCGCGTGGTCGAGACCCCTTCCCCGTGAGAAGGGCTTCGGTGCCCGTGAGATCCTGAAAGAAGCCGAGCTCGGTGCGATTCGAGGGCTCTACGTGGTAGGCGAGAACCCACTGGAGAACTACCCGGACCGTAGGCAAGTCAGAAAGGCTCTTGAGGCCCTGGACCTCCTGGTTGTGCAAGAGATGTTCCTTTCCGCCACTGCGGAGCATGCTCATGTGGTGCTCCCTGTTGCGGGATTCGGCGAGAAGACGGGGACGTATACCAGTGCCGAGAGACGTGTGCAGCTTGTCCGTCCCTTTATGAAATCTCGAGGCGTCATGACTGACCTGGAGATCCTGCAGTCTCTCGCGACCCTCATGGGAGACCCGACGACAGAACGACAGACCCCGGCCCAGGTCTTTGCCGACATTGCCCAACTTGTCGAGGAGTACGGGGGTCTGTGCCACGGGCGCCTGAGCCCGTACGGCCTGCAATGGCCATGCGTCGACCGCGAAGATCCGGGTTCCGAGCGTCTCTACGGAGACCGGTTCCCTCGCGGAAAGCCGCGGCTGCTGTCCCCCCCCCCGATCGACGAGGGGCTTGCCGACAGGTCTCTGTTCCGGATTATTCCCCGGCCAGTGAAGTTCCATTCGGGATCCCTCTCGCAATGGAGCCCCTCGCTCATGGAAGTGTGCCCCGAGGGTTGGATCGAGATGCACCTGTCCGATCTTCAGACACTCGGCGTGCAGGAGGGGGACAAGGTCAGGATCACTCTGCACGGAAAACCTCCAGTGGAGGGAAGAGTCCGATGGTCACGCCACGCGGTACCGGGCACGGTGCTCGTACCCCCGCATTTCCGTACCCTGAAACTCAATAATGCGACGCGGTGGGATCGGACCCCGGTATGCGTGACCGTCGAGAAATGCCGTGAATCCGACGAGATCGCCGAAACACATGAGCTCCCGTCGAGTCATTGGGATTCCGCAACACCTTAGAATTCTGATGGAAATGCGAATCCCCCCATCCCCTTCCGTGCTGGGCGGCTTCCCTTGGTCGCGGCAGGATGTTCCATGGGTGGGCGGGACTGCATTTCCATGCATGATATGGTCACGCGCCTTGAAATTCGCGGGACCGTGAACGTAGACACAACCCCTCTCTCCCTTCCCTCAACCACGAGACGAGAGGGCTTGCTATTCCCCTCCCTTGAGGGGAGGGATTAGGGGAGGGTGAAAGCTCCCGCAATTCTCAACCCGTGGCACTACAGCTCCATTCCAATTACCGTAACCGATTTGCTCCAGAAACGACGGGGTCTCACAAGCCACGCCAAGAACGACAAGGCATGCGTTCTTCTGCGTTGCGAGCTTGGCGAGAGAACATCGTATCAGATCTTCAGCGTTCCCCCGTCTGATTGCTGAAGTATTCGCGACTGTATGTGCTCGCGACCCGTCTGCCGTCAGGTTGGGTTCGCGTCATCTATTTGGATAACCACCCAATGTATCAAACGCTTTCGGGGGTCCGAGAGACAACCCGTCTTCAAAATCACATTGGCCGCAGGGGGCCAGAACCAAGCATAAGAATGCTGCCTCCGCCGGCGTCTCGACAAGCCGGTCCTCTCCGCTGCGACCAGCGGGAGACGCCATGCTCCGAGAGTTCTTGAGGATGGGGGTCCGGGGGAAGCTCATCTTCTGTCAAAGGGTTTGCCCCGGAAATCGTGCCTGTCGGAAAGAGATTTGGTACGCGAAGTGCCGTACTTGGTGGTTCCCTCGCCGCGGTGCTGACAACGGGTCGGCAACGGGCTATACTCAGCCGCAACAAGGTCAGCCGGAGGTCGATTTGGAGCGGGATTCACTGAAAACCATCGTGGAGGGGCTTCTCTTTGCCGGTTCCGAACCCCTTGGTGTGGACGCTCTGGCAGAGGTCATCCCCGCAGCGGATCGCAAGACGGTACAGTCCGTCGTGGACGAGCTGGAAAGCGAATTCCGGGAGAGATCCGGGGGCTTCTTCCTGGCTAGGATTGGCGGCGGTTACCAATTCAGGACCTCACCGTCGATCGCGCCCTGGATTCTGGAAATGAAGAAGAGCAAACCCGCACGCCTCAGCAGAGCAGCCTTGGAGACGCTCTCCATCGTGGCGTACAACCAGCCTGTGACCAGGGCCGAAATCGAGCAGATCCGCGGGGTCGAAAGCTCGGCGACGGTGAAAGGCCTGGTCGAGAGGGAACTCATCGAGATCGTGGGCCGCAAAGAGATAGCGGGCCGTCCTATTCTGTACGGCACCACCCCTCGTTTTCTGGAGGTCTTTGGCCTCGCGGACCTCGCGTCCTTGCCGGTGCTCCCCGAGCGCGAGGCCGAACCTAAACCCGACTCGCCGTAACTCATTTCACCGCGTTTCGGCCGATGCTGTAATACGTGAATCCCATTTCCTGCAATCTGGCCGGCTTGTACAGATTCCTGCCGTCGAAGATGACAGGTTGCTTGAGCTGTTGCCGTATCTTCTCGAAATCGGGGTACCGAAACTCGTTCCATTCGGTGACGATGATCAGCGCGTCCGCGTCATGGAGGCACTCATAGTTTCCGGCCGCGTACTCGACGGAATCCCCGAGGATTCGCCCGGCGTTTTCCATTGCCACGGGGTCGTAGGTCCGTATCCGCGCGCCTTTCGCTACGAGGGCTTGTATCACGTCGAGAGACGGGGCCTCTCGGATGTCGTCGGTGCGGGGTTTGAAGCTGAGTCCCCATACCGCGAACAGCCGACCTTCCACCGATCCGAAATGCGCCAATATGCGATCAACGAAGTGGGTTCGCTGGGACTTATTGGCATTCTGCACCGCCTTGAGGATGCTCAGGTCCACATCAAAATCCTGGCCGGTCTTCAGGAGCGCGTCCAGGTCTTTGGGGAAGCAGGAACCCCCGAATCCAATGCCCGCGAACAGAAACTGCGACCCTATGCGCGGGTCGCTCCCCATGCCGCTGCGGACCATCTCCACATCCGCGCCTGTCCGCTCACAGAGGCGGGATAGCTCGTTCATGAACGATATCTTGGTGGCGAGCATGCCGTTGCTTGCATACTTGGTGAGCTCCGAAGAGAGAATGTCCATGATCACGATGGGTTTGCCCGTGCGCACGAAGGGACTGTACAGCTCTTTGAGTATCTCCCCGACCCGCACGTCGTCGACCCCGATGACCACCCTGTCGGGTTTCATGCAGTCGTCGATGGCGTTGCCTTCTTTGAGGAATTCGGGGTTGGAAGCCACGTCGAAGGGATGGGAGGTCTGTTCGGCAATGATTTCGCGCACCTTGTGAGTCGTTCCGACCGGGACGGTGCTCTTGGTGATGACGATCTTGTAGGTGTCGAGCGCCTGCCCGATCTGCCGCGCGACTGCGAAGACCTGACTCAAGTCGGCTGAGCCGTCTTCGTCCGGAGGGGTCCCGACCGCGATGAAGTTTATCAATGATTCCCTCACCGTATATTCGAGGTCCGTGGTAAAGCGGAGACGCTTCTCTGCCACGTTGCGCCCGATCATCTGGTCCAGCCCGGGTTCGTAGATCGGAACTCTTCCGAGGGTCAGGGCTTGGATCTTGGCCTCGTCAATGTCCATGAGCACGACATCATTGCCCATTTCAGCGAAACACGCACCGGTGACCAGTCCCACGTACCCGGTGCCTACTACTCCCACATGCATGATAGTGTACCTCGACGCTCTGTTCGGCGATCCGACACACGAATCGGTCCGTCCGCGGATCATGCCACAAATGAATGAGAAATTCATCCCCGATCAGTCCGGACGGCTCTCTTCGCCATCCGAGACCGCACCGGAATGACCCACGGTGCTTCGCCTTGAAGACTGCGGTACGTTTCACCCTCCTCTTACTCCCAATGCTGGTGACTTAAGCCGCCTCGTGACGGTCGCCGCCTGAAATCCCCCCTAACCCCCCCTTTTCTGAAGGAGGCAGGGGGGATTTTGAAACGCGGACCTCAGACACCGGAGAGCAAAGGGGAATCGGTGTTGCCGTGATCGGGCATGTTCGGCTTGACCGCGTCTCGGGAAACGGGTATCGTTACGGTGTGGGAACGTGGTACGCAAGCCGGCCCGCTTTGTCGCTTAGGGCCGACCGGATTGACTAGCTGGGTAGAAACTTCTCCGCCCGGGGCCCGCATGACGGGTCGGAACAGGGTTCGTGCACATGGCCAAACCGCTGAAAAGGCTCACGACCGAAGGTCTGATCACCAAGATTCGGAGGCTGAGATCGGTTCCCGGGACCAGCTTCACGGCAATCGCGAAGGCGCTCAATGACGAAGGGATCGCATCGCAGAAGGGAGCTACCTGGACCGCCCAGGACGTGGGCACGTTCGTGTCGAGGCACGTCGCGGCAGACGATGATGCCACCTCGAGCCTGGAGTTGCCGCCACCGCCCGGGCCAAAACCCGAGTTCCTGGAAGACGTCCCCGACACCATCACCCTCGAACTGACTCCTGCGGCTCTGGCCGCGCTTGGCGGAGAACAAGCGACCGTCATCGCGGAAGTGCGGGACTTCTCGACCGATTCGACGATCCACTTGAGCACGGAATTCGTGGATGACGCCACCACCGTCGTGGAAGAGCCGGTGCGATCTGCCGCACCTTCACCGGCAGGCCTCGACGTGGAGGACGTGAAGGCTATGCTTGCCAGCTTCAAGTCCGGCGAGCTGAGGGACATGCTGCAGTGGTTCCGCGCGCAGCAGCGAACCGTTCCCGCGCCGGCAGTAGGAGCCGGCAAACCCTCATTCCCCGGTCCCACGAAAAGCGTGACGCTTGCGCTTTCCGCTCCCCTGGTGACCGGTGCGCTCAAGAAGATGGCCTCCGACAACCCCCATGGAGGGATCAACCTCTCCCAGTTAGTGGAACTCCTGCTCTGGCAGTATCTGGGGTCACCGCAGAATCTCGCCGCGAAAGGCCCCGCCGAAGGGTAAATTTGATCGCCGTTCCGGACTACGAAATGAGCCTAACCGTTGGTATGAGGTTGACCTGCCTGGGATTGCGCCAAATACGCCCCGGAATCCATGCTTCGATCCGGCAAATTTGCTTTGAGTAACTGCTGCACGGCTTCACGGTCTTCGGGAGGCAGCATTAGTCGTGCTGAGGAGAATTCCACGGATCTTGACTCAATGCTCAATTCAACACCATACTTCTCGTTCCGTATCCATCGGAAGCATGCGAATTCCTCCCACGGCTGGAACCTTCCGTACTGCCATACGCCGTTCCCGCATATCTCGGTCTTCTGAGCCAGGACAGCATAAACAAGCCAGATAATTATGGAGACCCGCATGAATCCACTATAAAGGATCTGCTCAACAGAGCGACTTCCCGGGAAAAACGAGAAGATGGATAAGTGATGCGATACCCAAAATAGGAGCAATAATGGGAATGGCGGGTTGCTCAAGTCTCTTCACTCGAACACAAGGGGGGGTGACCGGCCTCCTCAATATGGGGATAGCAATCAGATAGGAAAAGGCCAAAGAAAAGAAAAAGAAACCCCCTATCGCATCGGATGCGTCAAATTCCCGTAATATTGCTGTAAGAAGCGCTGCGGCACTAAATACTGCCACTCCCAAGAAATAGAAGACCGAACGCATCCTCCGGGTCTTGGCGATCTGAGCGAACACGAACAAGAAGATCAAAGCGAAGAGGATATTGGGCAACACCGCAATTATCCACATTTCGGCCCCCGTCGGTTACTTTCGTCATGCGCGCCTGATGATCTATTTGGCATTGGTTTCAGCCCGTCCTCCGGCCAACAGTGTAGCCGTTCACTTACGCGCGGCCAAAATCCCCCCTGCCCCCCTTAGAAAAGGGGGGTAAGAAGGCACCACGCAATTCCCCTCTTAGTAAAGGGGGGTTAGGGGGGATTTCAAACCAAGAAATGAGCCGCTCCCATCGTTCGAGCGAGGCATCCTCCGCGTAAGTGAATGACTACCCCCCAGTCGGTGTTGATGCGCAGGTCTTTTCTATCGGGCTGATACTTGTTGAGTTCCTTCGCCATGGTCGCACCCTCTCGAACTGGAATCGGCCTGGAGACTGTCAGACCGGGCCTGTCAAGAGAAGAATGGGGTGTCGCAGTAGTCCACCCGGCTTGTGGAGCAGGCTGCCGAAACGGTTTCAGAATTGCCAAACAGGCTGAAAGCGTGCCACGAAAGGTTCCTCCTTGCAGGAAATGGGTTCAGGCACCATGTGATTCCAGGATGTTGTGGTGGTCCGCTTCTCGCAGCGGTGCCACCGCTTCGGGTTCTTGAGAGAATTCCTTCCAGAATAGCTCTCCTCCATGAGATCTCCCGCAGGCTCGAAAGCCTGCGCCACATGCCGACCAAACCCCGCCTGGCTTCACCCCTGAAGAAAAACGCGGTACTCGTCCTTGGCTCGTTCCTGCTTCATCTGCCGGACGAAGTTTATCTCTTCGTAGTTGTCCGCGAGAAGCGTGGCTACCTCCGGGTCGAGGCACGACTCTCGTGCCATGTCGAGCAGTATCCTGAGCACGCTCTCCTGAGGCAAAGCCTTCCTGTAGGGCCTGTCCTCGGCAAGCGCGGTGAATACGTCGGCAACTGAGAGTATGCGCGCACCCAGGGGAATCTCCTCGCCCTTGAGGTGGAAGGGATACCCCAGCCCGTCCAGCCTCTCGTGATGCTGCGAGGCCCAAGACGCCACAGTCTCCAGTCCCCCCATGCCCTTGATGATGCGGTGAGTCAGAAACGGATGCCTCTTCACCACGTTCCACTCCTCGCGGGTCAAGGCGCCGGGTTTGTCGAGTATCTCGATGGGAATCGCCAGCTTGCCAATGTCATGCAGATACCCGGCCAGCTTCATCGTCCCGCACTCTTCTGCCGAAAGACCCGCTACCGCGGATAACCTCTCCGCAGCGGCAGCCACTCCCCGCGAATGCGTCGCGGTGAAGCGACTCCGAAAGTCGATGATCTTGCAGAAGAGCTCGGACATGCCCTCCAGATCCGTTGGCTGCATTCTCGATATCCCCGCGACGGAACGGTCTGCCAAGACCGAACCTATCTCCGGCGAAGTCACCTCGAACCAGAATGCCTCCTTCGCGGCAAGGCTACGGAATGCCTCCACCAGATCCGGCTTGAACACCTTGCCTTTTCGGTCCAGAATGAGCTTCATGATGCCTTCAACCTGACTCAGCACCTCTTTTCCCGATTTGACCCCTACCGTGGCCCTGTCCGCCAGATGGAGCACGTGAGAACCGAATGGGACCTCGTCTCCGACGCGCTCGTGGCCGCGGCCATCTCCCCACGGGGTGTGGTGGAACCGTATCAGCTTCGCTGCCTGTTCCAGCGGGCCAACACTCCCGACCAACCTGTGGCCCATTTCCGCGTGCGCCTCCGCTCCCTCCAGATCGAACTTCAGAAACTCCAGCCGATCCTTGACCGAAAACGCGCCGATGTCGTGCAACAGTCCCGCGCAAAGCACGTGGGTTCGGTCCTGCGCGGACAGCCCAACCTCCGCTGCAATGCTCTCAGCCACACAGGCTACCCGGGCATGGTGGTCGGCCAGAGCTGAATCCAGCCAGTCTACGGCTTTCCCCATCCCCATCACGATGTCAAACAGGGATACGTTCATTCCTTGTGCGTGTCGCGGTGCCATTGGCCTATTCTCTACAGCAGTTCGCATGAAAGTCTTCCGGGGGAAACCCTTTTGAAAAAGGGTTGTCCCCCG
>JBFMAA010000190.1:0-9869 GCA_040755955.1 Thermodesulfobacteriota bacterium | reverse complement strand
GGGATAGTGCGGCTCCCGCTGGTCGCCGCAGAGAAAGCCGGCTCGTCGAGACGCCGGTGGGGGAGCATTTTCATGCTTGGTTGTGGCCGCGTGCGGTCATGGTGGCTTTGAAAAAGAGTTGTCCCCCGGACCCCCATCCGAAAACTTTTGAGATATTGGGTGTTTCTGACCATGTCGCGGGTTCTCGGGATGTCGGGCGGTGACTTTCATCCTTCGTTGTGGCGGCAAGCCATGACA
This sequence comes from Thermodesulfobacteriota bacterium, assembly GCA_040755955.1. Taxonomy (GTDB): domain Bacteria; phylum Desulfobacterota; class Desulfomonilia; order Desulfomonilales; family Desulfomonilaceae; genus JBFMAA01. Next base: position 9,632 of record JBFMAA010000190.1, on the reverse strand, counting down.
GTTCTTGAGAGGACGCCCCGATGACCTCCGAACCGATCCATGAAACCGAGATCATCGCTCTGCAGGAGGTCGCCCCCAGGGACGGCCTGCAGAACGAGCCGATACGACTCGCCCCGGAGTTGCGGGCAGAGCTGGTCGATAGCCTTGCAGATGCGGGTCTCAGGCGCATCCAGATCGGTGCGTGCGTGAATCCGGCCCGAGTCCCCCAGATGGCCGGAACGGATCAGGTCTGGCGGCTGATCACGAGGAAGGAAGGGGTGCGCCACACGGTCCTGGTCCTCAATGAGCGTGGTCTGGACGAAGCCCTTGCCGCAGGAATCGGCCACGTGGAGATTTACATCTCTGCGTCCGAGACCCACAGCCGGAAAAACGCCAATACTACCGTCGAGGAATCGCTCAGGAAGGCCGCTGGCATGATACGCCGGGCTGCAAGGGAGGGGCTGGGTGTGCTCGCGGGAGTGATGTGCGCGTTCGGATGCTTCTATGAGGGAGCAATTCCTGCCGAGAAGCTGCGGGAACTCGTGTTGCGGCTCTCAGAAGCCCGGCCTGACAGGATTGCCCTCGCGGACACCACCGGCATGGGCACGCGGGAAGAAATCCGGGCTGCCATTGAGGCCATCCGGGACGCCGTCTCCCCTGCGAGCCTCTCCCTGCATTTACACGACACCCACGGACGAGGATTTGAGAACCTGCGTGCAGGTCTTGACCTGGGCGTACGCTCGTTTGACAGCTCAGTCGGCGGGCTCGGAGGCTGTCCTTTCATTCCCGGAGCCAGGGGAAACATCTCGACCGAGGGAACCGTGGCTCTTGTTGAATCACTGGGTTTCCGAACCGGAGTTGACCTGCACAAACTGGCGCTCGTGAAAGCCCGGTTGACGGAGTTGCTTGGAGGGCCACTTGACCGGTATCGTGCCATGCGGTGAGAATTACCGCATGTGTCAACGAGGAACACCGTGAGGGACTTGGTGCACCGTTTCACAAATGCGGTCACGGATTTGGGCCCTTGAAGAATGTGCCACGCATTTCCGAAAAGGAGCACTTATGGCGGTTCTCTGAAGTGATTTCCGCTTCCTGAGCGGCCTGATCATGTAGGGCGGGCGTTCCAGCCTGCCAATCGGCGGAAACTAACGAGAACCGCTGCAGGCGGCCAGATGACCGTAAACGCTCCATGGGGTAACTGCCCGCTTTCCATTCCCGGTGCCGAAGCATCCGGCTATTTTCAGTCGCTCCTGCGGGACTTGGGGGCACTAGAGTCCCGGACGGTAGTCATTCACTCACGAGGGGGAACGCCTCGCTCGAAGGACGGGCACGGCTCATCCCGTGTTTCGAAATCCCCCCTAACTCCCCTTTACTAAGGGGGGAATTGCGCGGTGCCTTCTTACCCCCCTTTTCTGAAGGGGGCAGGGGGGATTTTGGCCGCGCGTAAGTAAACGGCTACCCCGGAGGGACGATTGGCAATAGCGGGGCCTTTCAAGGCCAGGAAATCAGGCAAGGTCGCCTCTGTTTTGAAGCCTATGGGAGCATGCCTATGCTATTGACGTGCAGATTGGGTGTGGTCATGGCCCTTGTTCTTGGGGCTTTCGTGCATGTATTCTTCGTCCAAGGCACCGCAGCAGCCGGTCCCCCGACCATTGGCATCGAATCGAGCATCGACGGTGGCCCGTGGACGAAGAGCCCCGCGATCTATCCGGTCAAGGGTCAAAGCGTCAGGCTGAAGATCGCGGAACAGCCCGGCGCCACGGCAAGATGGTACCAGGTCGTCCCTGACATCTCGGAGGTATACCAGAACTGCAACTTCCCCTGGGAGCCGAACCCGTACAAGTGGATCGGGCTCGCGAAGATCAAGTATCTGCGAAAAGAGCTCGAGGGCTGTCGCGGTCGATGGGAAGTCGATCTGATCCGCAACGGAGATCCGCAACGCAAAGGGAACAAGGCTGCGGAAACCGTGTCGGCCATGGTCAAAGCGCCGGTGGATTCGCCTCACTACCGTGAGGACGCGGGGAGTTTCTGGTTCCAGGTGGAGGTCCATAAGAAGGGCCGAGTCACGAGGTCACCGGGAGTCGAGGATTCGGACAACAAGGGGCTCTCACCCAAGGTGTTTCGCGTGTCCGTGCGTGACGGAAGGGGCTACCTCGGATACGTGACCTCGTTCTTCAATGTTCCTGGGCTGTTCGGGTCGATTCCCCACCAGAGCAACAACTACATCGGCGCGGACTGTGCCGATGTGCTCGCGTCCGCGTACGGCAAGTGGAGGGGCAAGACCATCCAAAAGAACTACTCGGTGGCTATGCTGGTGACCCGATTGCGCAAACGCGCCGAAGCCGAGCTCACCGACGGCAAGCCGAACAAAACCCTGGAATGGGGCAAGCAGATACATCCAGGGGACTTCATCGCGGTCGGATCGAGCAAGAAGGGCCCGTACGTGCATATCGGAGCGCTGTTCAGCGACGCGGACAAGAACGGAGTGCTCAGTGCAGGGGATCTTGTCCTCCATGCCGGCCCGATGCCACTTCATTTCACGCCCTTGCGGGAAGGCAAGTTCGACGGCAATGTGGTCATACTCGACCCACATTCCGCGGACCTCGCGGAGAGCCAAATTCCGGTCAAGCCGGTTGCCCGGGAGACAAGAAAGTGAACCACCAAGACACGAAGACACTAAGGACCCGCGGCAAAACAAAGCTTGCAACTACGATCAATTAGGGAACCGCAGGGACTTGCCTCGCTTCCCGTAGGTTGACACCTACGGCTATTCACAGTCTGCCCTTTCAGGGCAGGAAAGCCCCGCGCCCATTGGGCGCACGTTGAATAGCCATGGGTTTCAACCCATGGAAAGGGCGTACGAGAGATGACAGAGTTATTCCGCGGCAAGCCCTAAGAAAGCCAGATCCAAAGAACGGAAGTCTGAGGCTTGTTCTTTGATTGCCTTTGTGGCCTGTCCTTGCGCCGGGCGGCTATGATTCTACCAGCACCATGACGACCTCACCTCGGACGCATTCCTCGCCGTTCGAGTACAGCGAGCATGCCACGGTGCGGCTTTTCGTGCCCTTGCGGATCACTCGGGCGCGCAGCTCTACTTCCGCGGACAGAGGCGCGGGTCGCAGAAACTCAATCTGCATCGCCTTGGTCCAGCCCGAAGGAAGTGCGCCTTCACGGGTCATGTCGATCCCCTTTTCCCGGCATTCCAGAGCCACCGCGGTCCACGCGGCGTGGCAGTCGATGAGCGTGCAGGATATTCCTCCGTTCAGGAACCCGGGGTAAGCCGAGTGGTGAGGTTCCGGCCGCCATCTGGCCACTGCCTCGTCCCCATCGAGGAACGACTTGATCCGCAACCCTCGCTCGTTGTCCGAGCCGCATCCGTAGCAATTCCGTAAAGGACTGCCCTCAGGCAGCAGGTCTTGAAGGAATTCTTCGTGGGTCATGCACTATCTCCCGAGGATCTCGCTCGTGCTGCAGTGGATCGCAATCCGGACATCCGAGCACACCGCACGGTAGGCACGGTGATACATTACCGCCTGAAAATCCCCCCTGCCCCCCTTTAGAAAAGGGCGGGCGAGAGAGGATGCTGCTGTTCCCCCCTTTCGTAAAGGGGGGTTAGGGGGCATAGGCGTTATAACACGTGAGATAAAGCGTGGTTTCAAGTTATTGCCCCAACAGCACCGACGTCACCCCGGCGGAAGCCGGGGTCCAGAACATCTTGAAAGGACTGGATTCCGGCTTTCGCCGGAATGACGGACTCTCGAACGCCCCATCTTATCTTAACGCTATGGGGTTAGGGGGGATTTTGAAGCAAAGCCCTACGTCCGGCACTCCCTCATCCAACGGCATGGGGTCCGGATGCGACGGCACGCCCCAAAAAGGCCGGTCTTGACTCACGGATGTCTCACGAATCCGTCACCGAACTTGCGAAACGGAGTGCTAATTCCCCTTGCCGTTGCCCTTGGCCTCGAAATAGCCCGGGGCCTCGTGAGGGAATATGGCATGAATGAGTATCTCTTCGTCGGTGAGCTTCGGGAAGTTGGCTTCCAGCTCCGGCCACAGGGGAGCCAGGAGTTCTGCGGGTCTCACCGTGATCGGCTGTCCTCCCTTCAGGACCCGATCCTGAAGCTCCTTATTCACCGAAGCGGGAGTCATGCCGTAGAGCCCCTTGAGCAAGTTCGCCGTGTGATTCGCGATAATCTTGTAACGACCCAAGAGCACATTGAACGTCGCCTGCGACACCACTATCTGCGACGTAGGGGTCACCAGCGGGATATAGCCAAGATCCGCCCTCACCCGTGGGATCTCCGCGATGATCTCCTCGATCCTGTCGAGCGCGTTCTGTTGTTTGAGCTGGCTGGTAAGATTCGACATAACGCCGCCGGGGATCTGGGTGACCAACATCCGGCAGTCGACTCCACTGTACGGGGCCTCAAATTCCTTGTACAACCCGCGCATGATCTTGGCCTGTGCCGCTGCCTCGGTGAGTTTCTCGAGGCTGCACCCGGTGTCGTACCCGAACCGCTCGAGCGCAAACACCAGCGACTCGCTGCACGGATGTCCCGTGCCGCCGGAAAATGGGCTCAGCACACAATCAAGCATTTCGCAACCGGCCTCAACCGCCTTGAGCGCGGACATCATCCCCATGCCGCAGTTATCGTGGGTGTGAAGGTGCAGGGGAACGCTCACCGCCTTCTTAAGCGCGCTCACCAACTCGAACGTGGTGTGTGGATCGATGAGGCCCGCCATATCCTTGATCGCGATCTGGTCCACGCCCATGTCTTCCAGTTCCCTGGCCTTGGCTACGAACTTCTCGATCGTATGCACCGGGCTGATCGTGTAACAGACCGCACCCTCCGACACTTTGCCCACTTCCCTGACGGCTCGTATCACCGCCTGGTGATTTCGTACGTCGTCGAGCGCGTCAAAAATGCGGAATACGTCGATCCCATTGCGTGCCGCGGCATGCACGAACTTGTTGACCACGTCGTCCGGAAAATTGGAATACGCAACCAGGTTCTGGCCTCGAATCAGCATCATGGATTTCACGTTCGGCATGGCAGCCTTCAAGGCCCGAGCCCGTTGCCACGGGTCTTCCCGCAGGTATCTCACGCAGACGTCAAAAGTGGCTCCGCCCCAAATCTCGGCCCCGTATATCCCGGTGTCAGCGAGTTTCTCCGCTACTTTCAGCAGATCGTCCAGTCGAATCCGAGTCGCTACTTTGCTCTGGGACCCGTCTCGCAGGGTGATGTCGAAAATCTTCACGGTCTTTTTCTGCGGGGATGTCATTCATACCTCCTGTATTGTGCCCTGGCCGGGCATGGCGCCCACGAAAGATCAGCTTACCCGACGTGCTGCAGCTCGGTATTGTCGACTATACCACAGGTCCGCCCCAAGGACTCCATAGTTCTTCACGACTCAGGTAGCCGATGTTTGTGTGGCAGGGTGGGGGTGCTCTTCAGAATCTGCCGTGCAAAGGAGTTCGACCATGTTCCGTTCATCCTCGACGGTGAGAATGCGTTGGTCGAGACGGGCATCTCTGAGCGTTTTGAGAATCCGATGAAACAGCGGTCCCGGCTTCAAGCCCATGGCGATCAGGTCATTTCCGGTCAACAGCGGCTTCACGAACCTCAGCGTCGTAATGTAATCCGCGATGCTTCTGCGCGCGTCTTCTCGACGCGTTCCGGCCATCATGCACAGGAGGGCTTCCGTGGAAAGAACGCGCAAGGATTCGACCATTTCGCTGGTACGGGTGAACTCCCCCTTTGCAAACGCGGCCAAGGATCTACGGACGCCGATCCGATCCGCGGCCAGCTCTTCGGAAACCGTGGTGGCCACGGAAAACCGGGTCAACACGCCGCGGTAATCGTGGTCGGAGAGCCCGTCCGTTACGGCGAGGAAGTAGACAACCCACTTGCGCAGCCGGTCCTTCAGGTACAGATACCTCCACCATGAAAGGACCCCTGACAAGGATTCGAGGTTTTCTTGCACCTTCGGCCCGAAACTCAGAGCAGGATGCAGTGCCTGGGGAATCGAGTAATCCTCCATCATCGCAATATGCTGAGCCGGATTCCTCTCTTCGAAGATCAGGATCAGCTCGTGGAGCAGCCTTCTGCCCTCGACCCTGTCGAAGAGCTTCATCTTGATCGCGGCCCTCATGAGGTTTCGGGTATGCTTCCCCAGGGAGAAGCCGAAACGGGCGCTGAACCGTATCGCCCGAAGAATCCGGGTGGGGTCCTCCACAAACGCAAGGTTGTGCAATACCCGAATATTCTTCTCTTTTATGTCCCTTGCCCCACCAAAGAAATCGCTGACCGCGCCGAATCCGTCCGGGTTGAGCCTTATCGCAAGCGTGTTGATCGTAAAGTCCCGGCGATAGAGATCCCGTTTGAGGGAACTGACCTCCACCGAGGGGAGCGCTCCGGGACTCTCATAGTATTCGTGCCGAGCGGTGGCCACGTCGAGCTTGAATCCATCCTCGAAGAGGAGTACCGCAGTGCCGAATTTTTCGTGGCTGCGGATGCGACATCGCGGGAACTGTCTGCAAAGCTCCTTGGCAAACCGGATTCCGTTGCCTTCCACCACGAGGTCCATGTCGAAGTTCTCCCGCCGCAGAAGGAGATCTCTCACCGCGCCCCCCACGAGGTACACCGCTTCGTCTTGATCCCGCGCTGCCTCGCCGGCTTTTCGCAGGATGTCGAGCAGAGCCGGAGGGATACGTTCGTCCATGAGTTTGCGCACGTTCTTGCTTCGATTCCGGATTTCCGGGAAGTCTTCGGGGCTTGACGCGTCGTTGTGTCTGGGGAGTCTGAGATGTTCGAGAAGGTCGCTGCGGCTGATGACTCCCACGAGCTGCTCACCCTCCATGACCGGAACCAGCCTCACACGTCCTTCGACGGAGATACGCATCGCCTTTTCAATCGGATCGGTGACGTCTACCGAAAGCACACGGGGGTCCATGAAACTTCTCACGGTTTCCTGTTCCAACCCGTGGTGACAGGCCTTCTCGACCGCGGCCCGGTGGACTATGCCCACGACCGTGCCGTTTTGGACGACCGGAAGGGAAGACACCTCGTACCTGCTCAGCAGAGACGCCGCCTCGTGTAGGGCCTGGTAAGGCTCGACTCGGTACACGGGTCGGCTCATGATTTCCGCTGCGGTCTGTTTCGGACGGACCTTGTCCCGGAGCGCGGCCACCAGCTCTTCTTTGGCCTGATAGAGCGACATCTCCTTGATCGTGGCGCTCGCCGCGGTGGGATGCCCGCCTCCTCCGAACTCGGCCGCGATTTCCCCGGCACTGACCTCGTCGAGACGACTGCGCGCAATGAGATGCACACGATCTTCCATCCTTACCAGAGCGAAGACCGCATCGAGGTTTTCCATTTCCTTGAGCTTGTGGACGAGCACCGCCAGGTCGCCCACGTATTCCTGGGTGGCCGCGGTGGTGACCACCACCTCCACGCCTCCCACCAGAATGGTCTCGGACTCCTCGATGAGCTGGTGCAGCACCTGTATCTGCACCACGCTCAGTTCGGTGTTCATCATGTCGGAGACCACGTTGAGGTTCGCGCCCATCTCAAGCAGCCAGGACGCGGCATCGAGGTCTTCCGCGGTCGTGGACGAGTACTTGAATGAGCCGGTGTCCTCGTAGATACCGAGGGCCAGCGCAGTCGCCTCTTCGGTGTTGAGCTCTATGCCTCGCTTCTTGATCTCTCTCACGAGAATGGTCACCGTGGCCCCGACCTGGTCAATGATTTCCAGGTCTCCCGCAATGTCGTCGGGGGAGGCGGGATGGTGGTCAAATATGTGGATCTCTGCGGTTCCTTTGTCCACGACTTCAGCGAATCGTCCTATTCGGGTCTTCTGGCGCGTATCGACGAGTATGAGCCGCTGGACCTTGTCCAGGTCGATGTCTCTGGCCCGCTCGATGGAAAGGATGTACATGGTCGATTCGATGAAGAAGTCCCTGAGGTTCTTCTCCTGCGATCCGGGAAACGCGAGCACCGCGCCGGGATAGAGCTTCTTCGCGGCCACCATGGAAGCGAACGCGTCGAAATCCGCATTGAGATGAGTCGATATGACGTCCATTCATCCGTCCTTGCATGGAGGTCTCGGCCTGCCTGCAGACTTGAACCTCACCGTTACACCGGTTATAATCCCTTTTCATCTTATTCGGAAGGGGTTTGTAGCTCACTGATCCCATGGGCGACAGGAGTCTCGGCACAATAATCATCGGATTGGCAGCAGTTCTGGTCCTGTGGGCGGGCGCAGCCCCGTGCGCACGCTTTGACCCGAAGGGATGGGGATACTTCCGTGTGGTCGAGTCGCCTGAAGGGTCTGCTGAGGGGAATGTGGCGATCCCGCTCGACGCGAGGATCATCGCGAAATGCCGCGGTGATCTCGCGGACCTTAGAATCGTAAGTTCCGAGGGGCTTGAGGTTCCGCACGCGATTGGGACGGTCGGTGAGACCGAGGCTCCGCGTGCCTTCTCTGCGAAGGTGTTCCGCATAGCGAGGCCAGGGGACAAGTGGACTGACGTATGGATCGACAAGGGCGCGAAGACCGTCACCCGGGAGATTACGATCGAGACCGCGTCAAAGGATTTCGTGCGTCGCGTCGAACTCCGCGGCTCGGACAACGGCCGGGATGGCTACGTGATCCGCATGAACGGCCTCATCGTCGACGCGAAGGGTCCTCCTCCCATCCGGAGCCTCACGGTCGGGCACCCGCTCAACGCGCACCAGTACCTGCACATCCGGATTCTCGACGGAGACGAGCCTCCTCTGAAGATAGCGGGTGTCCAGTGTCGCGCTCCTGAGCCCGAAAAGGCGCACCGGCCGCTCATGGATCTCCGCACACTCGAAAACCGGCTGGATCCGGTCAGCAAATCCGCGCTTGTGGTCGCGGAGATGACGCCGGATCTCTTCCCTGTGAACCGCATCGCGCTCCAGACCACCGCAAAGGAATTTGTCAGGCGCGCGGTGATCAGCGGCACGAACGATCTTGCGGGCGAGACCTGGGCAAAGGTGAGCGAAGAAGCGCTCTTTCGCGTAGCCAAGGACCGTTGCTCCACGGAGAAACTCGACGCGTCCTTTCCGGAAAAGGCCTTCCGGTATTGGAAAGTCGAGCTGTCGAGCGGAACCCATGGGCCCGTGACTGTCGACGGGATTCTTGCTGCTCCCTCGGTACGAGTACTGTACTTTCGTCGCATCCCTGGAAACGCGTATCGGCTCTACTACGGCAAGAGTAAAGCGGTCCCGATTCCTGAGTGGGAGGGGGGAAGGGATGTTGACACGGGGGCACTTCTGAAATCAGCCTCGGTGAGGCTTGGAGAGGAGACGAGGCATATCACGAAAGTCGAGGCAGATCCCGAGCCCATTTCGCAGCCAAGGCCCGAGCCGGCACTCTTGGGGTATACGTACCCTGTGGGCATAGGGGTGGTCTTGCTTGGGTTGATCCTGCTCCTGGTGAAGATCGTCGGGGTTGCCGCATCGCGGCGGCGCAATGACCCGATGCGTGGCACGCGCCTAGTCCGGAACAGGCGGCCATTTCGGTAATGCCAAATCGCTTTCCGAAATGTAGGACTTCCGGGGGAAACCCTTTATCAGAAAATGCGCTTCGCGGGGGGGGGGGGTTAGTGTTGGCTGGATGGGTGA
>JBFMAA010000189.1:2695-9874 GCA_040755955.1 Thermodesulfobacteriota bacterium | reverse complement strand
GGCGGGGGGTAGAAATGTAGCCAGTAACGTGGACCCTGAAGACTAAACCGAACCCAAAGTTTCCTCAATTGTGACGAGGAGATAGCCGCACGAGACTTGGTTCTCTGGAAAAAAACTTCAGCCTAGAGCGTCTCCCGAATCAGCTTCAGCATCGCAATGTTTTCCGTGTGCCCGGTCTGGCTTGCGATTACCTTCCCGCGTATCGGCCTGCCCAGAAGGTAGAAGTCACCGATGATGTCCAGGATCTTATGGCGTACGAACTCGTCCGGGAACCTCAATGGCGGGTTCACGACCTTCTCGTCGTCCAGCAACACGACATTCGACAAACGACCGCCATTGGCAAGTCCCATCTCGTTCATCATGCGCATGTCCTTGACAAACCCGAAGGTCCGAGCCGGAGCGATCACGTCTCGGAAGTCGGACGGCTCGCTCACCCGATAGGTCAGCTCCATCTCGCCCACCGGAGCCGGGTAGTTCAAGCGGTACTCAACTTCAAAGGCGTCAAACGGTTCGATACTCATGGATTTCCCGCTGTCGTGCGACAGGGGAAGTGCGATGGTCTCCCGGATACGGATCTCGTCGATAGGGTCCTCCTGGACAATGATTTCCGCGCTCTCAACCAGACGGCAGAACTCGACCGCGGAACCGTCCATAATGGGGACTTCTCCCGAGATCTTCACGAGCAGATTGGTCAGCCCATAGACGTGAAACACGGCCATGAGATGCTCGACGGTGCGTGCCGACGCGTCGATGCCCCTCAAACAGGTCGAGTAGCCGGTTGACTCGACGAACTCCACGAGTGCAGGCACGGTCCCGCCGGAAGTAATGTGTCCGAACAGGATGCCGCTCCCCGCGGGCATGGGCGACAGGGTCAAACCCGTCTTCGTGCCGGAATGTAAGCCCTGGCCGTACATCACCACATTGCCGCGAAGGGTCTTCTGATACCTCTTGGAAGCAGCGGAATCCTCCCGAAATCCCGAATCGGGGCGGACGAGCGCCGCCGGCGTAACCTCCCGAATCGAAGCCCCGCGCGCAACCGCTTCGGAGCCGCATTCATCCCGGGGGGCTCGTTCGACAGGAATGAGCAGGTCGTTCGAGGTAATGGTCGGGCCTGGAGCGGTCATCACCACGTGTTCGATCAGGATCTTCAATTCCTTGACGTTTCCCGGCCATTGATAGCCGCGAAGCCTCTCCATAGCCTGTGTGTCCGCGCCATGGATCTCCTTGTCAAACTCGGTGGACGCCTCCCGCACGAAGTGTTCCACGAACTGCGGCAGATCTTCCATTCGTTCCGATAGACTCGGAAGCCTGATGATCCTCTGGGACAAGGTCCGGACAAGCTCCCGTGATAAGCGCCCCTCGTCGGCGAGATCTTCGGGTTCCAAGACCGAGGTCGCGATGATACGGGGGCTTCCCTTGGCTCCGGCCGAAGTCAATCCCGCCACGACCCGTGCCAACGCGTCTCTCAGTGGCTCTTTCACGCGGTCTACCCGGTGGAGCAGCAGAGTCCCTCCTTGGGCCTGTGCTATCTTTCCGGCCTTGCTCGGTTGAGGGCCATTGGTCTTCCCGAAGAAGGTTTCCTCGAAGTTGTCCGCGTCGAGGTCAGTACAAAGCACCTTCACCAGCGAGTTCCTGTTCTTCCCCTGGAGGTGGTGGATGATACGCGCGACGAACTCCTTGCCGGTCCCCTTTGCCCCGGTGAGCCACACGGAACTGCTCTCTCCTGCAGCGGTCTCCACCGCGCGGCGAACCTGCGCGGCCTTGTCGGATACTCCGATGAATTCAGGTGGCATCATCCACTTGGCCTTCTTCGGATCAGCCGCGGGTGCGCGGGCCGAGATCGCTTTCTGCACGAGATGCAGGACATCTTCGAGGTTGAGAGGCTTCTCCAGGTAATCGGACGCGCCGAGCTTGATGGCTTTCACCGCAGTTTCAATGGTGCCGTGGCCGCTCATCATGATCACCGAGCAATTCGGATCGATCCGTTTGATCGCTTTGAGGGTTTGCAGCCCGTCTATGCCGGGAATCCACACGTCCAGAAACACCACGTCAGGAGACTCCGTCTGTACCGCGTGGAGGGCTTCTTGGCCGTCCTTGGCCAGGATGATGTCGTGGCCTTCGTCCGAGAGGATGCCTTCGAGGGACCGGAGAATCTCTATCTGATCATCGACTACAAGTATGCGTGCCTTATTCATGGGACGCTATATTAGCCGCGATTGTCCCTCCAGGCAATCCAAAAGAAAGGGGGGGCAGCGGCCACCGCGTCATCAGGAGAAAACTAGAAGTTTTCAATCGCAAACACGGTGCGCCCGGCAGGGCGCGGGCCTCTTCAGCCCTGCCGGGCGCACTGTGAATAGCCATGGGTTTTAACCCATGGAAGGGGAGCACGCGAGATGACAGGGTTATTTCGCGGCACGCCCTTAGTACAAGGTCTTCGGTGAATCGAAGAACGTTCGGCTCCGACGTGACACGCAGAGGCGATTTCCGAAGCCAGGTTCGGACCCGCCGTTGCAGTCCATGCCTGTCTGCCGTATACTCGGTGCCTTCGTTCGGATTCCGGACGGTTCTCGGTGAGAGCCCTCTCCGGGAAGCAACCTGATTTGCCGATAGTGGAAAACAATGCACTTCACTGATGCCGTCTTCTTCTTCTTCTTTCTCGCTACGTACGTCGCGTTCGTCCTTGCAAGGAAAACGCCCCGTGGGGCGCTGACAGTGCTCCTGACAGCGAGCCTCCTGTTTTGCGCGTGGTCGAAATGGGATTTCGTGGGCTTGCTGCTTCTTTCATCGGTGGGCAACTATCTCCTGGGCATCTTCGTTCATGAGGCACGGAATCCAGGGCGCAAGAAGGCGGTCCTTATCGTCGGTTTGGCGTCCAACCTGGTTCTGCTTGGAGTCTTCAAGTATTTCAACTGGTTTGCCGACGGCGTGAATGACGCTTTGGGGGCTTTCGGCGTCAACGCGGTCCCCTTTGTCAAGCTCTCCTTACCTCTAGGTATATCCTTCTACACGTTTCAATGCATCAGCTACCTGGTCGACATCTATCGAGGCGGGATGCTACCCTGCCGCTCTATTCTCAAGTTTCTCCTTTTCGTTGCTTTTTTCCCGAAGCTCATTGCCGGTCCGATAGCCCGGGCAGCGAGTCTGATTCCGCAGTTCGGGCCTGAGATGGCGGGCAGGTCTGATTCATCGGGTTTGTGGTTGGTGCTGTACGGGCTGATGAAGAAGCTTGCTTTGGCCGATCCCATTGGGGCGGTGTTGGTCGACCCCGCTTTTGCGGATCCTTCGCGGTACTCGTCGGTGGAATTGTTGCTGGCGGCCCACGGTTTCGCGTTCGAAATTTTTTTGGACTTCTCTGCGTACAGCGACATTGCCATTGGACTGGGGCGCTTGTTCGGGGTGGAGTTGCCGGTGAATTTCCGTTGGCCTTACTTGGCCACGAATCCGCGCGAGTTCTGGCGTGGTTGGCACATCACCTTCAGCACCTGGCTAAGAGACTACCTGTACATTCCGTTGGGCGGGTCCCGCGGCACGAGATGGGAAACGGCTCGAAATCTGTTGTTCACCATGATCCTCGGGGGACTTTGGCACGGAGCAGGGGTGAATTTCCTGGTCTGGGGGCTTCTTCACGGATTGTACCTGTGCGCAAACCACGAATTCGACCTGTTGGTCGGCAAGGGTCGGTTCAAATGGTGGGGAAGCGTACCGAGGTTCGTCAGGGTGGCCCTCTTTTGTCATGTAGTTTCGCTCACCTGGGTGTTTTTCCGGAGCCCCGGAATTGTCGCGAGCCTTGATTACCTGGCCTGTCTCGTTTCAAACGGGTGGGGATGCTCTCACATCACCCGGATGTGGGCATTGCTGCTAGGGGCAGCGGTTGCGGTTCACTTTGCGGTCGAACCTGCCCTCGACAAAGGGATCAGTATCGTCTCACGACTGCCTGCTTTCGTCTGTGCAGCCTGCTACATGGTCTTCTTCACGTGGATCTATTCGAGCACAGGCTCGGAATCATCAACTCGGCAGTTCATATACGCTCAGTTCTAGGAAACTCGGATGCGAAAGACTCTCCTGACGTTAGGGTTCATGCTGTTATTCTGGAGTATCCCGGCTGCTCTGATGGTTGTTGACCCCTGTCTTCGGTATTGCAGAACCGATTACGGCAAGTACCTGTGGATAGGGAGAGAACTCGCCCAGTCGCCCAAGGAGTACGCGTACGTATTTGTGGGTTCGTCTCATATGCTCCACGCGATCGATGCGGCGACGGTGGGAACCGACCTGGCCGGGTCTCCGGACGCGGCGATCAATGCGGCAACCTCCTGGCTGGGGCGGGACACGTCTTGCCTTGTGGCCAGGGACTTCGTGAAACATCACAGGGTGCGGAACCTGGTGGTGGAATGCACCCTCCAGGAGTACGCGGGGAGCCACCAATTCTTCAGTTTTCTTTGCCTGCCGGAGGACGTGATTCGGCACGCCTATGCGCGAAAACTCTTCAGAGCGGAAGCATGGATCGGCAACGGCGACTACAGGGAGGCAACCCGGTTCATCCTTACCAACCTCGCGAGTGTGGGGCTCAGGGGGTACCTTCGTTTGAGATGTCGACGGGATTGTTGCGAAGGGGCCCGCACTGAGAGCGAATACTCCCAACATCGAGGTTTCGTGCCTTTTGACGGGGAGAAAGATCAGGTATCCGCGTGGAGGGCACGTCAGGCTTCTTATGATTCTCCACCAATCAGACACGACTGGGACCCGGAAACCGTGCCCGAAGGAAAGCGCACGACCATTTGGCACAATGAACTCACGCGCCTGGCCGCGGAGGCCCGAAAACAGGATACTAGGTTAATCCTCTTGTGTGTGCCCGAGAGGCTCAACTTATTGTCGTCGGAGGGTTACCTACGTTATCTGAGCAGGCTGGGACAGGTGATGCCGTTCCCCCGGGAGATCCTGGCCGATCCGAATCTTTGGCGGGACGAAGCCCATCTCAACGTGGAGGGAGCGCGACGTTTCACCGATTATTTCGTCGCGTCGGAGTTGTGTCGGATCAAGTCCTCAGAGGGCTGCGCGCTCGGGCTAAGATCCCGCGGCAAAATTAACCCTGCAACCACGATGCTGAGAGAACCATAATGAGTCGTCTCGCGTACCGTAGGTTGAAACCTACGGCTATTCACGGGCTGCCCTTTCAGGGCAGAAGAGGCCCGCGCCCTGCCGGGCGCACTGTGAATAGCCATGGGTTTTAACCCATGGAAGGGGAGCACGCGAGATGACAGGGTTATTTCGCGGCTAGCCGGGAGATCGCAACGCACACATCCGCCCCGGTGGTCAGCACCCCCCCCCTGATCAACAAACGGAACGGAAAGGCCTCTTCCGACAATGAGGAAAAGGCCTTGCCGAATTGTCACTGTATCGGGCTGGCGGGTGTAGGCTGAAAGGTTTGACCGATAGCGGTTTCCGCGGGCATCGAGCCGGCAACATGCGCGGCCGGAGCATTGGTAGCCGGAGGCAAGGCTGCGGCTCCCGGAACGTTGGCGTTCTGCGGTACGACCGGCGCGTGGATCTGAGGCATCTGGCCGCTGCCCTTAGCCGGGTGCCTGTTCACGGACGTGCTCCTGGACGTACGGGGGTAGGGCGGCACAGACGGCTTGCGATTCCCCTGCGGGGTGACCGACGTGGAGGTCCTCTGCTGTCTCGGGACAGCTCCCGGTGAGGAAGAAGGTTTGGGTGCGGCCGTGGTTTTAGGGGTCTGGGGCCGAGACATTGGGGTCACCGAGAAGTGAGAACCGCTCTGGATGGGCTTGGCAGGTCCCGGAGCGACCTCGGATCCGCGAGGCTTCAGTTCTGCCTGCCTGACCGGTGCCTGGCGAGGTGTACTCGGGCGCGAATTCCCTGCTGCCGGACCAAACGGAGCAGCCGTAGCCCCCGTACCGAGAGGCTTCCCAAGAAGGGCCTCGGAGGCTTTCGAGGGAGCGGGTCTCGGCGAACTGGTCTGGATGGGCGTTCTGTGAGCCGGGGACGGAGTCGTCTGGGGAGGCACAGCCCGAGAGACCGGCTTGGGAGCGGCCGGACCTTGACCGCCTTTGGGAGGACACGTCGCGCATCGACCTCCAGGCTGAGTCGAAGGCTGGTTGGTCAGAGGACTGGGAGCCGATTGCGACGTGCGGTCGATCTTCAAGAGGGCGCCGGAAGGGACCTGGTCGGCCTGATGGGCCGGCACTCCTGTTCGTTGGTCTTGGAGGACCACCGAGGCGTTCCCGGCAGAGGCCGTGGCCGGCTGTTGAACTTCCTGTAAGGGGGGGGTATTCAGAAGAGGGACCACCCTGGCAGAAACCATGTCCTGAGTAACGGCCGTGGACGGGACCTGCCCTTGAGAAGGCAGAGCGACCACGGGGGCACTTGCCCGTGATTCGACGCTCTTTGGCTCTGCGGCGACGCTGCGGAGTTGGGGTGTTCCCACCGCGTTCAGATCGGCGCCCTTGACTTCTGGGGATGGCGTCGTCGCGGTGCGCGCCTCGTTCATCGAAGGAGGCGGGGCCTCATGCTTGAGCTTAATCATGGCCTGGGGAACAGCCGATCCCGCAGGCTCGGGTCGCCGACGGGGATCGTTGCCGGGGGCTGCCGCACTTGCAGCCAGGGACTGGTCGGGTCTCACCGCGGGACTCGCAGCCACGGAGCCCGTCTGTGCATTCTTCAAGTGTAGAACAGGGCCTGAGACGGCCTCCTTAGTCGGTAGCGGCCGGTCTGCCGCGAGAGAGGTCGCGATCATGGCAGCCACGGCGATGAGGGACGCTGCTATGGCTGTAATTCTGCTCATTATGCTACTCCTTGGCGTCCTGAATCTGAACTCCCGGTCCCGGAGGTGACCGAGTGTGTCTTGTTATAGCAGAAACAGGTTTTTTATCAAGTAATTAATGCCAAAAGCTGAAGTAACGTGGCGGGGTGGCGGATTTTTCTTGAAAAGTACCCTCCACACGGCTATGCTTACTCCTTATTCTTCCCATGAACGTCCATGACCGCACGCGGTCACAACGAAGCATGAAAATGCCGCTCCACGGAAGTCGCAAGAAGCAGGCCTTCTTGGCGGTGACCATCGGGAGCTGCCCTATCCCAAGAGTTCTTGAGGATGGGGGTCCGGGGGGCGGGACAAAAATCAAAAAATATAATAAACCCCCCCACAAACATTGAGGTTAAAAA
>JBFMAA010000189.1:0-2685 GCA_040755955.1 Thermodesulfobacteriota bacterium | reverse complement strand
CCCCCCCAAATCGTATTTTCTGGTAAAAAGCATCGGCACAGAGCGGTTGCCGTCGGTCCGACCGATTGGCGGGCGGGAAAGCCTGCCCTGCACGATCACACCCCCACGGAATCGGACATTGCTTTCGGTAACCGCGAAATCCCGCCAGGGGGGCAGTCCGTCTTGCGCAGGAGCGTTGGCTGAGACCGCGTATGCCCGCGGTCCGGAACGGAAAAACGGAGATCGTGGTCTATGAATCTTCACGAATACCAATCAAAACAACTGCTGGCCGCGAAGGGGGTGCACATCCCCAAGGGACGCGTCTGCTATGACCCTCTCGAGGCGCTCATGGCAGCACGACAACTCAACAGCGAGAAGGTCGTGCTCAAGGCTCAAGTGCATGCCGGGGGGCGAGGCAAGGCCGGCGGCATCAAAGTGCTCGGTCTGGAGCAGGACATCCGTGGCCAGGCCGCGGAGATACTGGGAAAACGCCTCGTGACACACCAAACCGGCCCGGCCGGCAGACCGGTGAGCTGCCTGCTCGTGGAAGAGGTGCTTCCCATTGACCAGGAAATCTACCTCGGAGTAGTCCTTGACAGAAGAAGCGGTATGGTCACCCTCATGGCCAGTCCGGCCGGGGGGATGGAGATCGAGACTCTGGCCAAGGAAGCCCCGGAGAAGATATTCACGGTGGCCATCCATCCATTGCGAGGGCTTCTTCCGTACCAAGCCCGTGCGTTGGCGTACCGGCTCTCGGAAAAGAAGACCATCGCAGCCCAGATCGCCGCGACGATTACCGCCTTGTACCAACTCTGTGTGGAACTGGACTGTTCATTGACGGAGATAAACCCCCTGATCATTTCCGGAGACAAGGTGATCGCCTTGGATGCCAAGATCAACCTCGATGACCACGCGCTGTTCAGGCACCCGGAAATGGAGATGTGGCGAGACAGGTCCCAGGAAGATCTGATCGAGCTCTCCGCACGTATGAACGGATTGAGCTACATCAAGCTCGACGGCGACATCGGGTGCATCGTCAACGGCGCGGGACTCGCCATGGCGACACTGGATCTGATCGCGCTCCATGGAGGCGCGCCCGCGAACTTCCTCGACGTCGGCGGCGGCGCCACGGACCAGGGTGTGGCGGATGCCATGAGCATTCTCCTCGACGATCAAAGGGTCAAGGCGGTGTTCATCAACATTTTCGGGGGCATTCTGCGATGTGACGTGCTTGCCCGAGGCGTGATAACGGCGCTGAACCAGCGGGGAACCAGTCTTCCCGTGATCGCCCGCGTAGAGGGGACCAACATCGAGGAAGGGCGCCAACTCTTTCGTGAATCCGGACTTCCCATAGAAATGATACCCTCGCAGAATGATGCGGCCCGGCTGGTGGTTGAGCGGGCCAAGTCCCTGTAGTATTTGGAGATATGCAATGGCCATACTCGTTGATAAGGAATCCAGGGTGATCTGCCAGGGAATCACGGGGAGAAACGGTCGATTCCATTCACTGGCATGCAGAGAATACGGAACCAATATGGTGGGAGGCGTGACTCCCGGCAAAGAAGGAGAAACCGTCGAAAGGATACCGGTCTTCAATACGGTCTGGAAGGCAGTCAAAGAAACCGGAGCGAACGTCTCGCTGATTTTCATCCCCGCGGCACAGGCAAAGGATCCCATACTGGAAGCCGTAGAAGCGGGAATCAAAGTGATCGTCTGCATCACGGAGGGGATTCCTCCGCTGGACACCGCGTCCGCGTTGTGGACCGTGCGCCAGGAAAGGCGCTATCTGATAGGCCCGAACACTCCGGGGGTGATTTCTCCCGGTGAAAAGTGCAAAGTGGGGATTATGCCGGGGTACATCCATTCGGCCGGTCCTGTGGGGGTCGTGTCCAGATCCGGAACCCTCACGTATGAGGTCGTGGATCAGTTGACCAAGAACGGGTTGGGTCAGACGACCTGTCTTGGGCTTGGCGGCGATCCTGTGGTCGGGTTGCACTTTGTGGACGTGCTGCGCATGTTCCGTGACGATCCCAAGACCGAATCTGTCGTGATGATAGGCGAAATCGGCGGTTCCGCGGAGGAAGAGGCCGCTGCCTTCATCAAGGCCGAGTTCAACAAGCCCGTAGTCGCGTACATTGCCGGAAGACAAGCCCCTCCCGGGAAAAGGATGGGTCATGCAGGAGCGATCATCTCGGGCGGTTCCGGCACCGCGCAGTCCAAGATCGACGCATTGAGAGACGCGGGAGTAACCGTGGTCGACAATGTGACTCAAGTAGGGACCGCGATGAAACAAGTCCTGCAGTAAACGCGGGACCACGGAAATGCGAATTCTGGAGGAAGAGGCGTTTTACTAATAAGGTTCGATTCCTTCTCTTTTCGAGAAGAAATCTTCAGTTCAGCGGCTCTGGGAGTAAGCAACGTGGCTTCTTTCGCTTGCGCAGAACCAACTCCCCCCGCCCTGGGTCTCCATGCGGACCGAGAAAGGTGGACGCGAATTTGGTTGCGGCTCCCAGCCGTCGTTTTGAAAAACGCCCCTTCCCCCAGACCCCCATCCCCTAAAACGTTTAGGATTGGGCGGCTCCCGCCGGTCGCCGTGGGGAGCGTTCATATAGCCACGCGCCTTGAAATTCGCGGGATTGTTGAAGTGGACCAATCCTTCTCACCCTTCCCCGGCCTCCAAGGGGAGACGATTTGCTATTCCCCTCC
>JBFMAA010000188.1:0-9942 GCA_040755955.1 Thermodesulfobacteriota bacterium | reverse complement strand
TCTGCGGCCTTGGCCTGAGCTGCGGCTTCTTCGGCGGCTTTGGCTTGAGCTGCCGCTTCTTCTGCGGCCCGAGCCTGGGCTGCGGCTTCCTGCTCAGCCTTAGCTTTCGCCGCAGCTTCCTTCTTGGCCTGCTCTTCCGCGCGGAAGGCTTCCAGGTCCACGTCTTGGTCGAGCTTCACGCTGAGGAACTTCATCACGTCGTCGGAGATCTTCATCTTCCGCTCGAGCTCGCTGATGAGCTCCGGAGTTCCCACGTAATCCAGCAGCACGTACCGGCCCTTTTCTTTCTTCTTGACCAGGTAGGCGAGCTTCTTGATTCCCCAGTCCTCGACCTTGATCATCTCACCGCCATGGTCTTTGATGAGCTGGGAATACTGCTGGGTGAAGCCTTGGATGTCGTCATCCTTCATGTCCGGTTCGAGGATGACGACGCATTCGTACCTTCTCATGTAATCTCCTTTCGAGTTCTAGCCCATGTGGGGCAAGGAGTCCGCGAGGTGAAAATGTGTAGTTTGGCACAAACCGGGAGGCAACGGCAAGAAAAAAATTCGTAAGAGTTCACCGCAGAGACGCAGAGGACGCAGAGAAGAACAAGAAAAGATCTTGAAAAAGCTATGCTTTTCTATCGCAGGCTCACCTCATAGGCTGCTGTTGAAGCATGAGCGATTCGCGAATTTCTCTTCTTATTCTCTGTGCTCTCTGCGCCTCTGCGGTGAGTCTTCTTCTTCCCGGAGAACGGTTACAAGAATTCGTAGGGGGCTTCAATCCCTGAAAAGGATAGATCCCCGCAATCGTGATAGGCCACGAGGGATTACAGCGGATATTCCCGCTCGACCGTTTTTTCTTCTGTCATATTTGCCGGGGTTTCGCCACTATATATTCATGGCCGGAATGCCTCGAACGCCATCAACCACGACCAAGGGTGAAACCGTTGCAGCGGTCGACCGCGCACGACGGGTGGACACCCTTTCCACGGGTTGGAACCCCGTGGCCATTCACCGTTCCACCCCCTTCGCGGTGCCGTGCACGGGGTGCTCCGGTATGCTCGTCGAAACTGGGTAGACGTTTCCACACCAGCTTTTCCGATCATCTCGAGAAGGGGGACATTCCATGAAACGGTTAGCAGTCCTTGTCGCGGTCCTGTGGGTATGCGCGGCTTTGATGCCGTCCACCGCCTCGGCCCAATCCAGGGAGGATGCCCGACGTCTCCACGAGGAGGCCACCGCCTTGAAGCAGAAGGCCCGCTCGAACGATGACCTGCAAGAGGCGGCACGCAAATACGAAGAGGCAATCAGGATCTACAACGAAGTGGGGGACTCGAACAGTGCGAGTGCTGCGTACAACGGCCTTGCCGAAATCTTCTCGGCTTGGGGGCAATACGATAAGGCTCTGGAACTATGCGAGAAGTCTCTTGCCGTGAAGAAGAAGCTTGGCGACGTGGCCGGCGAAAGTGCTACCCTCCACAACATGGCGATTCTATACAAAGCTCGTGGTAATTACGACCGGGCGCTGGAGCTGTACGAGCAGTCCCTTGCCATTTCGAGGAAGCTTGGCGACACGGCCGGCGAAGGAGCTACCCTCAACAACATGGCGATTCTATACAAAGCTCGTGGTAATTACGACCGGGCGCTGGAGCTGTACGAGCAGTCCCTTGCCATTTTCAGGAAGCTTGGTGACACGGCCGGCGAAGGGGCCACCCTCAACAACATGGCCGGTGTCCTCTCGAAGCGAGGTAATGACGACCGGGCGCTAGAGCTGTACGAGAAGGCTCTTGCCATAAAGAGGAAGCTTGGCGACACGGCCGGCGAAGCTCTTATCCTCAACAACATCGGAGATATTTGCAGCGCACGGGGTAACTGCGACCGGGCGCTGGAGCTGTTCGAGAAGTCCCTTGCCATCTTCAGGAAGCTTGGTCATCTGGCCGGCGAAGGCCGGGCACTCAACAACATGGCGATTGTGCACAAGAATCGTGGTAATTATGACCATGCGCTGGAGCTGCACGAGGGGTCTCTCGCCATTTGCAGGAAGATCGGTGACGTGGCCGGCCAAGAGAGAGCTCTCTGCAACATGGCGGTTGTGCACGCAGCGCGACGTAATTACGACCGCGCGCTGGAGCTGTACGAGCAGTCCCTTGCCATTTGCAGGAAGCTTGGCGATACGGCCGGCGAAAGTGCTGCCCTCAACAATATGGCGACCGTGCACATGGACCGAGGTAATCACGACCGAGCGCTGGAGCTGTTCGAGCAGTCTCTTGCCATTTGCAGGAAGCTTAGTAACGTGGCCGGCGAAGCGGCTGCCCTCGGCAACATCGGAGATGTTTACTGCGCACGGAGTAGCTATGACCGGGCACTGGAGCTGTTCGAGAAGTCCCTTGCCATTTTCAGCAAGCTTGGTAATGTCGCCGGCGAAGGGATGGCCCTCGGCAGCATCGGAGACGTTCACCGCCTCCGTGGTGATTACGACCGTGCGCTTGAGCTGTACGAGCAGTCTCTCGCCATAAAAAGGAAGCTTGGTGACGTGGCCGGCGAACACTGGACCCTTAACCGCATGGTCCTTTTGCACGAGGCGCGAGGCAATTACGACCGTGCGCTGGAGTTGTGCGAGCAGTCTGTCGCCATTTGCAGGAAGCTCGGTGACGCGGCCGCAGAACAAGGCGTCCAGGACAAGATGGCGGGTCTTCGCGAAAAGCGCGGGAAATAGTCCGGCTGTGGCCCCGGAATTTTTGGTGAATAGAGTGGCCCACGCTGAAAACTGCGGCAAATCTCACCCTCCCCTTACCCCTCCCATCAAGGGAGGGGAATAGGAAACCCGCTCCCCTGGCGGGAGAGGGAAGGGTGAGGGGGCGTTCGGGCACTTCAACCATCCCGCGGATTTCAACGAGCGTGACGGTAGCCGGAGTGCCTATCCCCGGCAACCGTCGGGACCGTTCCTTTGGAGCCCCCGGAGGCAGACGGATAATAGCTCCGCGCTCAAGCGCCAGAAAGACCCGATGCGCCGAACCGCGGGGAAAACCGCGGTGGCTAAGTGCTCCATGCCCTTAATACGGTAACGTATGTTGCAGATCTTCTGTCGTAGCGGCCGGCCTCCGTGCCGGCCGGCAGGGACGCCGGCCGCTACAAGTTCCTCTCAACAACGTTGGGGCCTGATTTCGTGATCGGATTTATGCCACCGATCACTGATCTCCGGTAAGACCGGCAGCAAGGGGCCGGCCAGGCTATGCGAAAGACGGGGTAAACGTTTCCAAACCCATCTTTTCCGCTCAACTCAGGAAGGGGGACATCCCATGAAACGCTTGGCATTCCTCGTAGCGATTCTGTGGATCTGGGTGGCACTGCCGCCTGCCACAGCCCCGGCCCAGTCCAAGGAAGAGGCCATGCGCCTGTACAACGAGGCCTACAAGCTCGATGTGAATCCGAAAAGCCGTGATGATCTGGTGAAAGCCGTCGAGAAGTACGAGCAGGCCATGAAGATCTTCGAGAGGCTGGGAGATCACAAGCGGGTCGGCATGTGCGCCAACAACGGAGGGATGGTATTGAAGGCCCTGGGCCAATACCGCAAGGCGCAGGAGTATTACGAGAAGTCCCTCGCGATAAAGAGGAAGCTTGGCGACCTCAAGGGCGAAGGGATGACCCTCGGCAACCTGGGGAACGTGTTTTATCATCGAGGCGATTACGACCGAGCGCTGGAGCTGTACGAGAAGTCGCTTGCCATAAGACGTAAGCTTGGTGACACCGCCGGCGAAGGGCTGGCCATCATGGGCATGGCGGCTGTGTTTGCCAGACGAGGTAATTACGACCGGTCGCTCGAGCTGTTCGAGAAGTCTCTTGCTATTTCCAGAAGGCTTGGTGATATGGCCCGCCACGGTCTTCTGCTCAACAACATCGGAGAGCTTCACCGCCACCTCGGTGCCTACGACCAGTCGCTGGAGCTGTTCGAGAAGTCGCTTACCATAAGCCGTAAGCTGGGTAATGTAGCCGGCGAAGGGCTGACACTCGGCAACATGGCGACTGTGTACAACAGTCGTGGCAATTATCATCGTGCGGTGGAGCTGTACGAGCAGTCGCTTGCCATAAGCCGTAAGCTTGGTGATACGGCCGACGAAGGCCACACGCTCAACCGCATGGCGATCATGTTCAAGGATCGTGGCAATTATGACCGTGCGCTGGAACTGCACGAGCAGTCTCTCGCCATCAAAAGGAAGCTTGGTGATGCCGCCGGCGAAGAGTGGGCACTCATGGGAATAGGGCGCATACATCAGGCCGCGAAGAGGTTCGCAGAGGCGATCGATTGCTTTGAGAAAGCCCTCGCGATCTACAGCCGCATCGGGGTTTCGAAAAAAGCGAACAAGAATGACATCGGCAACCTGTACCTGGACCAGGGTGACCTTGCCAGGGCCGAGCCCCTTATCAAGGAAGCCGGCTATGACTCTTCTCTTGGCAGGCTGGCGCTCATGAAGGCCGATTACCAGGAAGCCCTGAAACGGTACCAGAGGCTGCTGCATGTCCAGCTCAAGAGCAGGAACGCGGACTTGCTCTTTGCCGCATATACGGGCCTCGGCACCGCGTACGAGCGCCTGGGCAAGGACAACGAAGCAGCCGAGCAGTACCGCAAGGCGGTGGAGCACATCGAGGAGGTGCGCCTCTCCATCGCACAGGCTGATCGGGAGACCTTCTTCAACGTGACCGTGGGCGGGTTCTCCAGGACCGCGCCGTACGAGGGGCTTGCACGGGTGCTCCTGCGGCTGAAGAAGCCATTGGAGGCGATGAAGACTTCGGAATTCACCAAGGCAAGGGTTTACGGAGAGGCCATCTCCAAGCGACACGAGCACGCAGGCAGGGACGTCCCGCACGATATCCGCAAGAAGGATGAGCAGCTCATAGACCAGCTTGCAGCCCTCTCGAAGAACCTCCAGGATGCGTACGCCAAGGAGAACAAGCAGGCCATCGCAACCATCGAGCCCCAGGTGAGGGAAGCCAGGGCACAGCTCGCAGCCCATGTGGAGAAGCTGCGCAGGGAGTATCCGCTCTTTGCGGCCACGAGATATCCCCAACCCATGGATCTGGCTCAGACCGCGCTCAGAGCGGACGAATGGGCCCTGTCGTATGACGTGACCGATCCGGGCCTGATCATCTACCTCACGAGGGGGAAGGAGCTGAAGAAGGCGCTCTTCAAGCCGGTCACGAGGCAGGACCTGGAGGCCATGGTCCGCACGGTCCGTGAACCCGTGGACGTGAAGGCCGGCGAGGACATGGGAGACAAGATCCGGACGTTCGACTTCGCTGCGGGAAAGAAGCTCGCTGACGTCCTTCTTGCGGACGTGCTCCCCGAACTGCCCAAGGACGCGGCGGTCATCATCGTGCCCGCGGATTGCCTCGGGGTGCTGCCGTTCGAGATGCTGGTGCTGAACACCGGCGGGAAGATCGTCACCGACAAGAGACTTCCCCAAACCGTAGGCGTGGAGTTCTTCGGCGACCGCAATCCGGTGTCGTACTATCAGTCGATCACCGCGCTGACTCTTGCCCGGAACTTCGGCAAGGCCACAAGCGCGGGGAGCCGCACCATGGTCATGTGCGACCCGGTCTTCTCCCCGGACGACCCCCGCGTCGCCCAAGCCCGGAGGGCCGAGCTGAAAGCCGCCCTCAGTACGCTCACCAGCGACGTGCTCATGTCCGCCATGAAGCAACAGGACATCACCTGGCCGCGGCTTGACCGGACACGGCAGCTCGGAGACGCCATGAAGACGGCCGATCCGGGAGCCACCGACTTGTGCGAAGGGTTCCAGGCCTGCAAAGCGGCATTCACCGGCAAGGACCTGACCCCATACCGGAACATAGTCTTTGCCACGCACGGGTACGCGGGCATGGACATCGGCGGTCTGCTGGAACCCGTGCTGGTTCTCACGCTAGTCAACCAGCCCAAGGGTCAGGACGGCTTCCTGCGCATGTCCGAGGTCATGGGCCTGAAGCTGGGCGCGGACGTGGTGGCGCTCACCGCGTGCCAGAGCGGTCTCGGCAAACGGATCTCCGGCGAAGGGACCGTCGGCATGGGCCGGGCCTTCCAGTACGCGGGCGCAAAAGCCTCCCTGATGTCCTTGTGGACTGTCGCGGAGAAGTCGTCCGTGGAGCTGACCGAGGCCTTCTTCCGGAACCTGAAGGCCGGCCGGCCAAAACTGGAAGCCCTGAAGCTCGCTCGGGACGAAATCCGCAAAGCCGGTTACGACCACCCCTTCTTCTGGGCGCCGTTCATACTCGTGGGGGAGGTGAACTGAGCGGCAGTACAAGGAACAGGAACGGAGGCCGGTCGCTACCGAACAAGCCCTGTCCAATGTGCGACGGCATTTTACTAATAAGGCTCGATTCCTTCTCTTTTCGAGAAGAAATCTTCAGTTCAGCGGCTCTGGGAGTAAGCAACGTGCCTTTTTTCGCTTGCGTAGAACCAACTCGCCCCGCCCTCGGTCTTCATGCGGACCGAGAAAGGTCGACGCGTATTTGGTTGCGGCTCCCAGCCGTCGTTTTGGGATAGTCGTGCTTAGTGCGGGGTTTGTCTCCGCGCATATCAACGCCGAGGCAAGGCTCACACAGACTGCTTGTGAGGCAGCTTGTGCAACGTGAGCGCTGTGGGGGTCCTGGGGAAGGGATCTCCAGCAAGAAGTCCCTTTCCCGAGACATCGTATGCTAATTGGCTTCGGGTCGAATCGTCACCGACCCATGACCGCCTCGATCATATCGCCGATCTGCTCGTCCTTGAAGTGTCTGACCTGAGCCGCACCGGTAGGACACGCGACTCCGCACACTCCGCAACCCTTGCACAGCGCGGGGTTGATCTCCGACTGCGAAACTCCCGCGGCCACCTCTCTGAGCTGCGGCACCTGGAACGGACACGCAGCCACGCACATCCCGCATCCGCGACAGAGATACTCGTCCACTACCGATACCATCCCCGGCGCTTCCACGAATCCCCGAGCCAAACACTGCGCTGCATGCGAACCCGCGGCCTCGGCCTGAGCGATGGTCTCGTCCAGGGGCTTCGGGTAGTGAGCCAGTCCGGCCAAGAATACTCCGTCCGTCGCAAAATCGACGGGGCGCAGTTTCATGTGGGCTTCGAGGAAGTACCCGTCCTCGTTGATCGAGACCTTGAACAGCCGACCGAGCTCCTTGTTGTACTCATTGGGGATGATTGCGGCTGCCAGCACCACGCTGTCCGCTTCGACGGTCATCGTGCCCCCGAGGATCATGTCCGGAGCCTTCACGGTGATTTTGCTGCCCACTTCGACGCTCGGGGGGTTGTCGGGGGTGTATCTCGCAAAGACCACGCCTAGTCTGCGAGCCTCTTCATAGTGAGGTTCGTTGAGGCCGAACGTGCGGATGTCGCGATACAGCACCAACACCTTTGCCGATGGGTTCGATTTCTTGAGCGCGATCGAATCCTTGACCGCATGATTACAGCAGACCTTGGAACACCACGGTCTCTCTTCGCAACGGGATCCCACGCACTGGATGAAGACCGTGCTCTCGGCTTCGATTACCGCGGGGTCCTGGGCCTTCATCGCCTCGCTCATGTCAAGCTGCGTCCGAATCCGGGGGTCTTGCCCATATCCGTACAGATCCGGCTTCCATTCGTACGCGCCGGTGGCGATGACCGCGACCCCGTGTTCGATCTCGAACGGTTCACCGCCATTGGCCGAGACTTTGGTCTTGAAATTGCCGATAAAGCCGTGCACATCTTCGATCCTCGCCTTGAAGTGGACCTTGATGCGCTCATTGGACCGCACCTTGTCCACCAGAGCTTCCACGTAGGGCTGAATCGCCTCGCCCTTGATCGTGTGGAAGAGCTTGCGGGCATTCCCGCCGAGGGTGTCCGTCGCCTCAAGGAGGTGCACGGAAAATCCCTGGTCAGCCAGGTTGAGTGCCGCGGTCATTCCTGCGACTCCGCCGCCGACCACCACGCTGCTCTGAATCATGGGGAGCTGGTGGTCTTCGACCTGCTCCAGGCGCCGCGTTCGTGCGATGGCCATGCGAATGAGGTCTACAGCCTTGTCCGTGGCCTTTTCCTTTTCCTTCATATGCACCCACGAACAGTGTTCCCGGATGTTGGCCATTTCCACGAGGTACTTGTTGAGGCCGGCCTCTCGGGCGGTTTCCTGGAACAGCGGCAAGTGCGTCCGAGGCGTGCACGATGCCACGATCACCCGGTTGAGCTGATGTTCCTCGATGATCTTCTTGATCTGGACCTGCGCGTCCTGCGAGCACGTGAACAGGTTTTCCCCCGCGTACACGACTCCCGGGAGTTGCTGGACTCGTTCGACCGCGGACGGGACGTTCACTGTGGAGGCAATGTTGATGCCGCACCTGCAGACAAAGACGCCGATTCTCGGTTCCTGACCGGCAAAGTTCTTTTCCGGGGGGAGTTGTTTCTTCACTGTGAGGGTGTTACGCGCGTCTGCCAGTATCTTGGTCGCGACGCCGGCCGCGGCCGAGGCTTCCATCACCGTCTGGGGGATATCCTTCGGCGCCTGGAACGCTCCTGCGACGAAAATTCCGGGCCGAGACGTGTCCACGGGCGCAAACGAGTTCGTGGCGCAGAACTTGTACGGGTCAAGTTCCACCTGAAAGGCCTGGGCAGTCCTCAGTGTCGAATTAGACGGCTTGATCCCCACCGCGAGCACCACCATATGGAACGTTTCCGTGACAAGCTTGCCCTGTTCGTCCACAAACGTGATCGACAGGTCCTTGGTGATCGGGTCTTCGACCACTCGGCTCACCATTGACCGTATGAAGCGGACTCCGCCGTCTGTCTTGGCCTTTTCGTAGTACTTGTCGAAGTCTTTACCGTACGCCCTGATATCCATGAAGAAAATGGTCGGCTCGATGGAAGAGTCGTGTTCCCGTGCGATAACCGCCTCCTTGATGGAGGCCATGCAACAGACGGAGCTGCAATGCGGCATGCCTTTGCGGGGGTCACGGGATGCGACGCACTGTATCCATGCGATCTTGTGGGGATGCGCACCGTCCGACGGGCGTTTGATTTCTCCCTGGAACGGACCGGACGCGCTGAGAATGCGTTCCATTTCCAGGTTGGTGACCACGTTGGGCATCCGGCCGTGGCCGTATTCGGATACCCCGGCGGTGTCGAAGAGCTCATAACCCGGAGTGAGGATCACTGACCCGACTTCGAGCTCGATCACGGAATCTTCCTGTTCGTAGTCGATCGCGCCTGCGGGGCAGACCTTCTTGCACACGCCGCATTTCTTCCCTTGGAAGGTCCGACAATGCGCGGTATCGATGGTGAAGACCGACGGGATTCCCTGCGGGTAATCCTTGAAGATCGCCTTGCGTTTGTCATGGCCGAAGTTGTAATGATTCGGCACTTTCACGGGGCATTTTTCCGCGCAAGTGCCACAGGACGTGCATTTCGCCGGATCTACGTGTCGAGCCTTTTCCCGGACCGTGACCGTGAAATTGCCGGGCTCCCCCTCTATTCCTTCTATCACGCTGAACGCGTGCACATGCACATTAGGGTTCTGAGCCAGAGTCTGGAGTTTCGGGGAGAAGATACAGGCCGAACAGTCGTTGGTCGGGAAGGTCTTGTCCAGTTGGGCCATCACTCCGCCGATGCAAGGTTTTTCTTCGACCAGGTACACTCGAAATCCCGATTCGGCCAGATCCAGGGACGCCTGGACTCCGCCGATGCCACCACCAACCACCATAACCGCGCCTGTTTTCATCTGTGTCACGACACTCTCCTCGGAATTGGGCCTTGCTACTAATTCTCATGCATTCTCGTCAAATCTTCAGGCCAAGTCAAGGGGTAAGGTGCAGCAACGACGGGTCTGCGTTTTTGTGGTAGCACGAGCATGCCCCTCTTGTGGTGCAGGTGCCCGGTCGGCCTGTGTAGGGCGAACGAAATCGTACCCGCCGAGCGGCTGGCGACCAGATGGTCTTG
>JBFMAA010000187.1:0-10225 GCA_040755955.1 Thermodesulfobacteriota bacterium | reverse complement strand
TCTTCAACAGAGTGCGCCTCCCTTCGGGTCCGCGTCCGGGGTCACGACGGGCCGCTGTAGACCCTCGAGTACGGAATGGGCCTGACCTCCGAGTTGCACGGCGGAGGAACAAGGAGCTGCAAGTCCACCTTCAGCCACTGGTAGTCCGCCTGGAAATCACGCAGCTTCCCATCCATGGGGGCGAGGGAGTGTTCGTTGTGATTGTACGTGACGAGGAAGATCCCCACTCCGTATTCAGCCGTGCGGTCAATGAGGTACGCTCCGCAGAAGTCATCGAAGGGCATGGAGAGTGCTTCGGCCATGTCCTCCATGTCCTCGCGTGGGATTCGGATAAGGACATATTTTCCTATATTGTGTTCTGCGATCTTGAACAGGGTCCGCGATTCGGACGACGACACATAGATCGTGGACATGAAATCGTAACGGGACAGGAACCTGGCGGCGACAAGTCCGGCTGTTCGTCGTCCGCCGACCGTGTGATGGAACCCGTAGTACTCATAGAGCTTTTGTTGCAGAGTCTCGCCTGCCTTGTCACCTTTCTCGTACAGGTCTTTCGAGATGTAACGGAGCTGTCTTGCCAGATCCGCGGACGCTTCTGCAACAGGCCAGTCTATGCGCACGTGAAAGTGCGAGACGCCGAACTTGAACTTGGCTCGCACCGTGGGATCTCCTTGCACGAGGAGCGCGAAATCAAGCCCGAGCAGGCCTTTGACAAGGCTGGGGAACTCACTGTCACCACAGTATCGCATCCGCTGTGAGAAGCCCTCCGCGAGGTCGAAAAGCGCCATGTTGCCGAGGTTCTCTTTGGTGACCTTGTTGGAATCAAAGAATCGAATATAGTTCTTGGCTTCAGGGGGGAGGGTTCCTTCGTTGAAGATCAAGATGAAGTGTTGTTGCTCGGGGTGTTCAGGTCCCACGGTTCTGGATCTGGGCTTGAGTTCCCGCATTTCCACGAACGGGTACTCTTTCCCCTTTTCCTTAAACGTGTGGTACGACCGAATGAGCCCCTCATGTATCAGCAGTGCTTCGAGTTCATCCCTGAGAAAGAGGTAGAGGCAACGGCGGTGTTTTTCGTACCAGGCGAGTTCATTGCGGTTCAGGACTGCCATATGTTACACCTTGAGGACTCCTGATCGAGCGCACTATCACCATGATATCACAAACGGAAGCAGTCGGCAAGCGCCCGCAGGCCCAATCAGAAACCCTTCCCCCGGAATTCGGACTTCCATGACCACCAGCCATCAGAGCCCCATGAACTTGGCAGCGATCCCTTTCATGATCTCGTTTGTCCCCGCGAATATCTGCATGACCCGGATATCTCGCCACGCGCGAGCGATCGGGTATTCTTCGCAGTATCCGTATCCCCCGTGGAGTTGCAGACAAGTGTCCGCGACTCGAGTGGCCATCTCGGTGGTCCAGAACTTGGCCATGGAGACCTCCACCACTATGTTGCGACCTTCCATGTGGTCCGCGACGAGCTTCTCCACGAAGGTCCGACCGATGCGTGCCTCGGTGGCCATCTCGACGATCTTGAACTGCGTGTTCTGAAACTTGGATATGGGGCGCCCAAATGCGGTCCGTTGCTGACAGTACTTGATCGTCATCTCCACCATGAGCTCGGCCGCCTGCACTGCGGAGATCACCACGAGCAACCGCTCCTGCTGAAGCTTGTCCATGAGCATCAAGAAGCCGCCGCCTTTCGGTCCCAAGCGATTGGCTTTCGGTATTCGGCAGTCGCTGAAGAAGAGTTCCGCGGTGTCCTGGCTGTGCCAGCCGATCTTCTTGAGTTTTCGCCCCTTCTCGAACCCCGGAGTCTTCGCGTCCACCACGTACAGGTCGATGGCCTGATGGGGATTCGGTTCACTGGGATCTCTGGCCGCGAGCACGAGAAGATCACAGTTGATCCCGTTGCTGATGAAGGTTTTTTGACCGTTGATGACCACGTGGTCTCCATCCTCGACCGCGGTGGTCCGCATGGAGGCCAGGTCTGATCCGGCATTGGGTTCGGTCATCGCTATGGCGGTGATGATGTCCCCGGACACGCATCCGGGCAAATACTGCTGTTTGATCTCCTCGGACGCATACGAAGCGATGTACGGCACCACCACGTCGCTGTGAAGCGGAACCTGCAACCCCGAGTGATTCGTGCGAACCAGCTCCTCGATCATGATCACGGAATAGAGGAAATCCGCGCCGAGCCCGCCGTACTCCTCAGGGATTCCCATGCAGATAAACCCCTGGTCGCCCATCTTCTTCCAGACGGAACGGGGAACTATGCCGTCTTCTTCCCACTGTTCCACATTTGGCAGGACTTCCTTCTCGAAGAATTTTCGCAGGGTCTGCCTGAATATCCTGTGTTCCTCGGTGTACTTGAGTATCTCCATGAGTTTCTCCGCTCAGAACGATTCTATGGGAATGTGAATTCTGGGGGAAGGGGCGTTTTACTAATAACCTTCGATTTCTTCTTTTTTCGAGAAAAAATTTTCAGTTGAGTGGCTCTGGGAGAAAGCAACGTGCCTTTCTTCGGTTGCGTAGAACCAACTCGCCCCGACAGGGTGCAGCGCGTCTTGGTTTCGGATAACCCAGCGGAATAATGAGGCCCTGGGAGGGCTTGCACCCGTTTCACTGCTTGGGGCTCCCGGGGCTTACGCACCGGGCTACTATCTGCCGCCCCTCTGGGGCTCCAAAGGCGGACGTTCAGTCCCGCAGGGACGTAAGAAAGTAGCCCGGGACGTCAGTGCTCAAGGTTGTTCTCATGAGTCGTTAAGGCCGTCTGCGGGCATGGGTTTCCTCATGCGTCGGGGCATATCAACCGTGCATACCTGGGTCAATGTCGCCGGGGAGAAGGCTTATTCTTCCTTGATCGGAGCCGCTCTCCTGCCGGGGCTGATCGGCAATATCCACCGCGTGGGTTGCTCCCGACGCGTCACACAGAACCAGTCTGCGAGCCCGAGCCCACAGAGTGTCTTCCATCTCACAATAGAGGGCCATGATCTCACCAGGACCAAGGCAGCGCTCCCCCGGCGGCATCACGGTGTCGACCTTTTTGGACCAGCCTTCTCCTTCGAGGAGGAAACGGCTCGGGATCGTCACGGAGGCTTCACCCCTATTTCTTATCAAGATCTCCAGATTCTGGTCGAACATCTTCAGGCCGCAGCACGTCTTGAACGCGAGGACCTCCTCCATCGCCGAGTTCATGATCAATCGGATCTCCAGCACTTCACTCATACCTTCCGACAATGGTGATGCTGCAGACGTTCATGAACGGTACACCGCCCAGGTTGTGGGTGAGCCCGAACCTCGGGTCGGGGAGTTGTCGGTCTCCGGCCCTGCCGTGTAGCTGCAAGTACATCTCGTAGATCATGCGCAGACCCGATGCGCCTATCGGGTGGCCGAAGCACTTGAGCCCGCCGTCGACCTGCGCGGGAATTCCGTTGCCGTCGCGATCGTAAAAGCCGTCGAGCACGTCGCGCACCGCTTTGCCGCGGTCCGAGATGTGCAGGTCCTCGTACGTCACCAACTCGGTGATGGAGAAGCAGTCGTGAAGCTCCATCATGGAGAGTTCCTTCTTTGGGTCAGTGATGCCCGCTTCCTCGTAGGCTCTGGTGCTGCACCTGTCCGTGGTCATGAAATGATCGCCGTCCCATGAGTTGAACCCGCGTTCTTCTCCGCTGCTCAGGGCCAACTGCAGTGCCTTCACGGACACCAGGTCCTTCTTACCCATCTCTTTGGCTTTTTCGACGGTGGTCACGATGGCGCACGCGGCGCCGTCGCTGACTCCGCAGCAGTCAAAAAGCCCCAACGGATGCGCTATGATCGGAGCTGCCAGCGCCTGGTCCTCGGAGATCGGTTTTCGCAGGTGAGCCTTTGGATTGAGTGCTCCGTTGGCGTGGCTCTTCACCGAGACGTGGGCCATGGCCCGCTTAAGGTCACGTTCAGGGACGCCGTATTTTGCCCCGTATGCCGTGGCGAGCAGCGCGAAGGCCCCAGGCGCCGTCATATTCGGCCACCAGAGCCAGTTTAGCGAGCCGGAGTCGGATCCCGGATTCGGAATTCCTCCGTACCCGGTGTCTTTGAGCTTCTCCACCCCCATTGCCAGTGCGAAGTCGTACGCGCCGGACGCGACCGCATAGACGGCTCCACGAAACGCCTCGGTGCCGGTGGCGCAGAAGTTCTCGACCCTTGTGACCGGAATCATGGGAAGTCTCAAGGTCATGGAGAGCGGAAGCGCACTCTTACCTACGCTGACCTCCTCGAAGCAAGTGCCCATCCATGCGGCCTGGATCTCTTCCGGACCTATCCCTGCATCGGAGAGACACTCAGTGAATGCGTCGACCATGAGCTCTTCCGCGCCCATGTCCCACCGTTCGCCGAAGCGAGTGCACCCCATGCCGATGATCGCGACCTTGTCTTTGATGCCGTCAGCCATGTGCCGGTCCTCCTGGAGCGGTGTACACATCCCGTGTGGAATGCGAGTGTAGCATCAGACTTGGCGATAGGGAAGCCCGAAGATCTGAGAAGAGGTTCTCTCGCTAAGGGACCGGGCCAGAATAAACCTTGCAGGTTCGGTCAACCAGGAAACTATGTTGATCTGCTGCGTTCACCGTAGGTTGAAACCTACGGTTATTCACCGGCTGCCTTTTCAGGGCAGGAATGCTCTCCGCCTTGAAGGGGCGCACGGTGAGTAGCCATGGGTTTTAACCCATGGTCTCGAAGCCCGAGAGATGACAGGTGTATTTCGTTACAGGCCCTAAGCACGCAAAGGCCGCAAAGGGAGGGAGCATTCCTCGGCGTCCTCGGCGAGAGTCGGTCTTTTTGCGGCCAAATACGTGACCGCACTTCGGAACGGCACGACTCATTCGCGACAGAGCGCGATGGAACCCCCGCGGCAGGATCATCACGAGCGGGCCGCTTCGCTGGCTGATGAGCAAAGCGCTTCGATTCTTGGGGTGTGGGTGCAACAGGTATCGCGCCCGTCAGTGAGGCCGGTCTCGCGGCACAGGATGAGGCCTTCCCAGCCACCTTTGTTTTCCTGTTGACCACCTTGGGAGCACGGATATACACTGGAAATCCCTCCCCGTGCCGTCAGGCTTCTGCCCGCCAGGGGCGGAAGCCGGGAAGAAGGCCTACATGTGTCCGTTCCCCGGCTTCCCACGAGGCCGGCGCTCGCACCGAACGGAGAAGGCGATTTGGACAGCGCGCAGTTCGAGACCGAGCGCTCATTGATCGATCGCGGAATCATTACCGGACGCTCTTCGCGAACCGATCGGTGGGGAATGTTCGTCCCCAAATACCTCATGCTGCAGTGGCATGTCACGGATGCCTGTAATCTGAGGTGCTCCCATTGTTACCAGGATAGCTTCTCCGCGGAGCACGAGATGCCGTTCGAGGGCATGACCCAAGTAATCGAGCAATATCTGCGTGTGCTTTCCGAGTGGGGGATTCGAGGTCACATCAATTTCACAGGCGGTGAACCGTTCCTGCACGGCCGGTTCTTGGAGCTCTTGGAGAGAGTCCACGCACACCGGGAACAGATCGGTTTCGCGGTGCTGACCAACGGGACGGTGTTGACCAAGGATATCGCGAAGAGTCTCAAGAGGTTGGGTTGCCGTTTCGTGCAGGTATCGTTGGAAGGCGGACAGGCCGTGCATGACGGCATTCGGGGCCCGGGCAGCTTTGAGAAGACCTTGGCGGGATTGAAGCTGCTCAGAAAGGCGGGCCTCACCACCATGGTGTCGTTCACCTTGCAGAGGCGAAACGTGGCGGATTTTCCCGAACTGGTTCACCTCTGTGAGCGCAATCGCGTCGATGTCCTGTGGTCGGACAGGGCTCTTCCGCTAGGAAATGCAAGGGAGCTGCGAGGACACCTTATGATGCCTTCGGAAATCAGAGACTTCTTTGACTTGATGTGTTGGCACAAAGCTCGACTGAATAGGAAATGGTTCAACAAAACGGAAATAAGGATTCACAGGGCGCTTCAGTTTCTGTCGTTGCGGGCACGCGGAGCGAAGCACGTGAGGCCATATCGTTGCAGCGCAGGGCGATCCTTGCTGACGATCATGCCGTCGGGACTTGTGACGCCGTGTCGCAGAATGCCGGTCTCGGTAGGAGATATCAACCGGAAATACCTGGGCGACATCTACAGGGAGTCGGTTCTCCTTGCCGATCTCAGAGACTTCGAGCATTGCCCGTCCGGCTGCGAAGCATGCGAGTTCCGAGACACGTGCAACGGCGGACTCCGCTGTCTGTCTTACGCGTACTTCGGTGACCCTTTCAGAGCCGATCCCCAGTGTTTTCATCGCTCTACGACCCTCCTGACCGCGGCTCCGCCACAGACCAGAGGAGATCTCCCATGGATCTGAACCAGCTCACCCCGAACATTGGCACGTTGAAGATTCCGTACACGACCAAGAAGGATCTGGACACCTTCTTGCGACGTCTCACGGAATTCTACCGCGAAGACCTCATCTCAATCATGGCCTTCGGGAGTTGTGTGTCCGGAGACTATGACGAGCGAGTGTCGGACGTGAACCTGATGGTGGTGTACTCGGACCTCAACATCGCGGATCTCACCGCGGTGGCGCACATCGCGCAGGAATGGCTCAAGAAGAGAAACTTCGCCCCCCGGTTTCTCTCCAGGCGGAATCTCCTGAGTTCAGACAAGTTCTTTCAGGTTGACATGCTCCAGATGAAGGACGCGCATGTGATACTGCTGGGAGAGGACCTTATCGCGAACACAAGGATCGTTCCCGCGCACCTGCACTGGCAGTTGAGCTATGAGATCAAGGCCATGCGTGCGAGGATCAAACAGCAGTTTTGGCGAACAGCCGGCGATGAACGCGCGGTCCGGTGGGTCTTGGTGAGACGATTCTCCTCGCTCGTGCATCTGATACGGGCACTGCTCTACTTGATGGGAAAAGAGGCGCCCATTCCCCGAACCAAGATTCTTGAAGCGGCTCACCGTGACCTCGGGATAGATGAGAACTTCATCAAGGATATGCTCAAGCTGAGGACCTACCAGGTCAAGCTGAGTAAGGAGCAGGCTGTGCGGTCTTTCACGTCGCTCATGCAGGCTGTCAGGACTGTTGACGAACACGCGGACGCGGTGCGCACATGAGCTCATCTACCACACGAAAAGTCATGGCGTGGGTGCCCCTGCTGATACTGTGCGCGTGTCCGCAGTCATACGGGGAAGGTTACGACTACGAAATATCCGACTACACAGCCACCTTCGAGCTGACGGATAAGTCGCGGGACGTATTCGTGCATCTCAATATCGTCTACTCAATCGGGGAAACGCCGAAGTCGGAAGGGTTCAAATTCGTGGGCAGACACGCGGTCGAGGAACTCTCGTGCACCGATGACGCGGGGAGGAGTCTTTCGGTCCAGGCGGTCCCAATGGGCCAGACCAGGATTGAATGGCGATTCCCTCCGGTCAGTAACTGCGAGAAGAGGATCATCGTCCAATTCAAGCTCAAGAATGCGGTCACATGGAGCAATGGCGAAGCGCATCTCAAGGCCGACTGGGCGGGCATGTTCAGAATACCGGTCCGCAAAGCCAAGTATCTTGTGCTGTTCCCTGCCACCATGACGCCCCTGGAAGGGAAGTCGGTTCCGCAACGTTGGCAGAAGATAACCGTGGACGGACGCCACGGCCTTGAGTTCGACCAGACGCCTCTTCGGCACACGGGAATCCGCGTCGCGTTCTCAAGCCCAAAGACGGTCGGGTCCGGAACGGGGTCAGACGCCACGGACTGGTTCGGCTTTGTGGTAGCTTTGGTGGCTCTCGGCTTCGTGGCTCTGGTCGTGAAGCTGGTCTCCTGGGCCAAAAGGCAGGCGCGTTCGTCACAAGGATCAGCAGCATGGTGGAGCGGCGGCTGCAGTGGGGGAACGAGCACCGGTGGTTGCAGTGGTGGCTCAAGTTGCAGTGG
Organism: Thermodesulfobacteriota bacterium; assembly: GCA_040755955.1. Classification (GTDB taxonomy): domain Bacteria; phylum Desulfobacterota; class Desulfomonilia; order Desulfomonilales; family Desulfomonilaceae; genus JBFMAA01. Next base: position 2,294 of record JBFMAA010000187.1, on the reverse strand, counting down.
CGGCGGCTGCGGAGGCGGAGGTGGTTGCGGTGGATGATCCCGTTGAGCGTCCCACACGAGAAGAAGAGAAGAACTGACCACAAAGGTAACCGTTCACCCGGACAGAAGAATATTCACCACAGAGGCACAGAGGTCACAGAGAAAACCAAGAGTTCTCATACACAGATTACGCAGATTTCACAGATAAGACCAACAAATTTCAATTGTTCTCCTCTTCTTTTCCGTGGCGTGTGCGTCGTCCGTGGGCAATAACTCTTCTCTTCTTCTTCAACTCTGTGGTCTCTGTGTCTCTGTGGTCAATCTTTCTTCGCGTGAAGGGTTACCCATACCGTGGGAAGCTTCCCGGGACCAGCCTGCGGAAGAGGTCCTCGTATGTGGAGACCCGCCGCTCCCAGGAGTGCTCTCTGGCCATGAATGCCATGACACCGGGCCGGATGTGACTGAGCGGGTTGTCGAGGAGTTGCTGCGCCTGTCTGGCGAGATCGTCCGGGTCTGAGTATCTGAAAACCCTACCGAATCCCGTCTCCTCGATCAGGTCGTTGTTGACTATGGGCTCTTCGGACAGGACGGGCAGCCCGCCTCGAAGGTAGTACAGGATCTTGGAGATGTCGTTGTCGAAGCGGTGGGGTCCTGTGGCGAGGGCCAGACCGATGTCCGCGTGGAAGACGTAGTCCCAGACCTCCCCTGCGGGTAGCTCTCCGTGGTCCGTGATCAGCGGGTCGAGAGCGTCTTCGGCGGCACCGGAGTACATGGCAACCTTGTTCTTGCCGACCAGGTGTATCCTCGCGAGGCCCCGAAGCCTGTGCGCGGCCATCTTGAGCATTTCCCGCATCCGGGCGGCAGCTACGCTCCCCAGAAACAGCACGACCGGCTCTCCTTCGGGGTATGGGTTCTTTCGAGGCCCCGGGATTACCGAAGGACAGCCGGTCGGCACAAGCACGACACGAGGTGCATCTCCGTAGCGCAAGCGCCACCGCTGCGCGTTTTCCGCATTGTTGACCACCACCACGGAGGCCCTCTTGCTGATCATATCCTGGCAACTGAGTAGCTTTGCCCGGAACGGTTCGTCTCTCTCGGGGAGCTCTTCGTCAACTACCCTGACAATCCGGGACACCACCGGACCATCGTATCCGTCCACGAGCTGAATCGAATCGTGGTAGCAGGTCTTGACCAGATCATATCTGCCGGGCTCCCGGAGTCTCCCGAGACTCCTCACCGGCACCACGCCCTCGATGACACCCTCCCGCGGCAAGGGAGAGACAATCTCCGCAACCACGCCGCGACGCACGAGGCCGGCTGAGATTGCCCGCAACCTGACCAGATCTATCCCCTTCGGGGGAGCAAACGGGTCCTTGTGGAAAAGCACTGCAATCCGCATCGCGTTCCTGTGGAAAGGAGGAATTCTGGGGGAAGGGGCGTTTTACTAATAAGGTTCGATCTCTCCTTTTTTCGAGAAGAAATCTTCGGGCCGGCAGCTCTGGGAGCAAGCAAGGTGCCTTTCTTCGCTTGCGTGGAACCAACTCGCCCCGACAGGGTGCAGCGCGTCTTGGTTTCGGATAACCCAGCGGAATAATGAGGCCCTGGGAGGGCTTGCACCCGTTTCACTGCTTGGGGCTCCCGGGACTGACGTCCCGGGTTGGAGAAATGCACCGTGACATCATTGAGATACCAAAGTGCGCGGCACCCGCCCCGCCCTGGGTCTTCATGCGGACCGAGAAAGGTGGACGCGAATTTGGTTGCGGCTCCCAGCCGTCGTTTTGAAAAACGCCCCTTCCCCCAGACCCCCATCCCCAAAAACTTTCGGTACTGGACGGCTCCCGCCGGTCGCCGCCGGATGGTCAGATCCATCCAATGTTTCAAAAGTTTTCGGAAGCGGGTCCGGGGCATAGGCGCCAACTTGGCGACAGCCGAATTCGACATTTCAGGCAGTTATCCCCCTCCCCCTACCCCCTCCCACGAGGGGAGGGGAATCCAGAAGCCCTCTCCCCTTGGGGGAGGGGGTAGGGGGAGGATGCTAAGGCAACGCGTGCTCCGAAGTGAGCGCCTGAGGGGGTCCGGGGGACAACCCTCCTCCAGAAGGGTTTCTCCCGGAACACTTTCTGGCAAACCACCATGACCTGACGCGGCCACAACCAAGCATGAAAATGGTCCCCCACCGGCGTCTCGAAGGGCCGGCTTTCTCTGCGGCGACCATCGGGAGCCGCACTATCCCAAGAGTTCTTGAAGATGGGGGTCCGGGGGAAGGAACTTCTTGCAAGAAGTTCCTTCCCCCGGAAGACTTTCGGAAGCCTTCA
>JBFMAA010000186.1:7534-10227 GCA_040755955.1 Thermodesulfobacteriota bacterium | reverse complement strand
AAGGGTTGTTCCCCCGGACCCCCTTTCCGAAAACTCTTGGAGCATGGCGGTGAACCGGCGTTTCGTCGCAAGCACGCTGTAGAGGTATCCCATTATGGCACAGCATCGGCCCAGCATCACCAAGGCGCCCTTTTATGGGAGGGGGCTGGGATTTCCGTTTCGCGTGGACCCGGCACGTGGCGGCGCCGCGATCACGGACGGGGCGTCGGATGACCCTGCGGTGGCTCTCGAATACATGGGAGACCGCTTCACGATACGGGAGGTACTCCCGGACCGGTCGAATCACATCGCGGAATCGATCCGCCACATCCTTATGGTGGCAAAGGGCGAGTACGACACGCTGCCCGAGTTCGGGTCCGAGATCAACCATATGGTGTTCGAGCCCAACAGCCTGGAGTTCCGGGTGTTCTGCGAGCACTACTTCGCGGAGTCGACGGCTCGCTGGGAACGCAGGGTCGCCATAGACGAGCAACGCGACGTCGAGTGGACCGTCTCGGATCAGGCGACGGATCAGCACAGGCTCGGGTGCAAACTGACCCCACAGTTCATCAGGACCCAGGTTGCAGGGAACCTGGTGGCGCCGTTCGTGAACTCTCGGCAGGCCAGGGCTCAGGAATACCCCCTCGGCGATTCGGACGGCAACGGGCATGACTGGACCAGCCGATACCTCGGCCGGGACCTTTACCAGGGCGGTTCCGAACCCCTGCTCAGGATCAGACCGTCGCTGCTCATCGAGCCCCGACCCGACGACATATTCTACGAGGTGCGGCACTTTGACACGTGGCTCCTGATCTCCCACCGGGTGTACGGGGATATCCGGCACTGGCACGTTATTGCAGAGTGCGCTGTCCAGGATGCCGCGAACCGAGAGGAATCGCGCGACGTCATGGACACCAACACCGATCCGGAACCCGGCACCGTGCTGCGCATGCCCAGTCGCACCCGCCTGCTCATGGAGCTGGCCGCATGAGGGGAGAGGACGAGGAGAGGAAGGGAAGAGAGGGAAGAGAGAAGATTACCGGGGAACCCCCTTTCTGAAGAAAGGTGTGTTCCCCGGACCCCTCCGCCAAAGACTTTTGAAACTTGTGTGGGTGAAGACGATGAGTGACGAGACGAATATCTCAAGAGTTTTAGGAAAGGGCGTCCGGGGGGACAACCCTTTTGCAAAAGGGTTTCCCCCCGGAGAATCTCATGGCCGATAACCTCGGGACATTCGCAGGGCGGGATTACACCGCGGAGTTCGAGCGGCTGCTGACGCTGTTGCGGGCCGAGGTGCCGGAATACACGGACCTGAACCACTCGGATTTCGGGGTTGCGCTGCTGAGGCTCGTCGCACGGGAGACGGACCAGCTCAACGCGTACATCGACCAGGTGTTCGCGGAGGGGTTCGTCGAGAGAGCCCGATTCCGCGAGTCGCTGATCGAGCTGGGAAAGCTGGTGGGGTACCAGCCGGCCCTGGCAAGCGCCGCTCAGACGAGACTGGAGCTGACCCGCACCGAAGAGTCGGCGGACGATCCGATCCCCGTGCCGAGGTATTCCGCGTTCACGCGGCCGGACGGGCTCGAATACGGCACCGTCGAGGCGGTGACCGTGCAGCCGGGAGAATCCTCGGTGGTAGTGCCGGCGATACAGGGAACGGTTAGGGAACGGGAACTGGACGCGGCAGATTTCCAGGTGCGGGACTGGTCGAAACGTCCGGCCGTGAACCTGGGAGCGGGCGTGGCCGCAGGGACCGTGGAAGTCTGGCATGGCTACGGCCCGGAGATCTGGACCGAGGTCGAGGCATTCTGGCGTTCCTGGCCCGAGGATCTCCACTTCCGGCTCGATGTCGACGGAGACACGGATGAGGTGTGGCTCACGCTCGGGGACGGGACCCAGGGACAAGGGCCGCCCGACGAGACTCTCCACGTGCGGTTCGTGACCACCGCGGGACCGGCCGGCAACTGCGGCAGCGGGGTTATCACGACGGTTCCGGATGCGCTCGACGATCTCGTGACCTGCACGAACATCGATTCAGCCACCGGGGGCGCGGCTACTCTGGGACGGGATGCCCTCCGGCGGCTCATTCCCGCGATGGTCCGGACCCAGCGCCGGGCAGTCACGAACGAGGATTACGAGGCCCTGGTCGGCGCGATCCCCGGCGTGCTCCACGTGCAGTGCATCGACCGGAACGAGGGGAAGGAGTGGCCGCACGAGTACGTGGTGCTCTTCGTGTTGCCGGCCGGCGGCGGCCCCATGTCGGTGCTGCTCAAGGAGCGGATCTGGGATCAGTGCGGCCGGTGGGGGCACCTCGGCGGGTGGAAGCACCGGTACATCCTCAAGGATGCGGTGGAGATCCCGGTTCCTGTGGCCGTGCGGATCGGCACGGCTCAAGGATACTCGGCCGAGGCCGTGTCAACCGCAGTGCGGGCCGCAATCGAGGCCTGCATGTCCGTTGCACAAATGGGCATCGGCCGGGCTTTGCGACTCGGAGACCTGCACGCCACGGTGAGCGCGGTCGCGGGCGTCTCGTGGGTCGAGTTCGACACCCCCCGCTGGGATGTCACCGTGAACAACTGCGAGATCATCGTGCCGGGTGGTGTGTCGGTTGTGATGGAGGCGGGGTGAGAAGAGGGAAGGAACAGGATTTGGGGGGGGGGGGGGGGGGGGGGGGGGGGGGGGGGGGGGGGGGGGGGGGGGGGCGGGGCGGCCGC
>JBFMAA010000186.1:0-7524 GCA_040755955.1 Thermodesulfobacteriota bacterium | reverse complement strand
GTAACAGGATTTCCGGGGAACCCGCTTTTTGCAAAAAGCCGGTTCCCCGGACCCCTCCGGCAAAAACTCTTGGGATTGTGCGGCTCCCGCTGGTCGCCGCAACCTGTTGGAAGATTCAATCATGGTGACTGTCCATGAACAATTCGTCGCGCTGGACCATGGGTCTTACCTGGACCATGTTTCAAGAGTTTTCGGAAAGGGGGTCCGGGGGGACAACCCTTTTGCAAAAGGCGGCTGGGAGCCGCAACCAAATTCGCGTCCACCTTCCTCGGTCCGCTTGCAGACCGAGGGCGGGGCCGGTTGGTTCCACGCACGCATAAGAAAGGCACGTTGCTTTCTCCCAGAGCTGCCGGCCTGGAGATTTCTTCTCGAAAAAGGAAGAAATCGAATCTTGTTAGTAGAAGGGTTTCCCCCCGGAGGCCTTTCTCGAAAGGTCTTCTAACATGGCGAGGACGCCCCTGTTCAAACGAATGCCGAGCAATGTGAGGCGCCTGGACGGGTACCGGGACAACGTGTTGGAGCGTTTCCTCGGGGTGGTGGACGATGGGTTTGATGGGGCTCTGGAGACGGCCAAAGCGTTGCTCGATCTGCGGGACCCGGACCGCATTCTCGACCGGTATCTGCCGCTCATCGGCACTCTGGTCGGGCATCGGTGGAGGTCGGACCGGAGCCGGGACTGGAACCGGCGGCGGATACGGGATGCGATCCGGCGGTATTCGTACAAGGGCACCTTGGAGGCTGTCGGGGACCTGGTCCGTGAGCATGGGGGCGGCCCGTGGAATGTGACGGACATGGCATCCACGGTCCTGGTGTGGAGCCGTCAGGGTCGGCATGGGGCACCTGACAGCCACTACTTCGATGCGGACGTTCACCACGCGGGGGTGTTTCTCCTGCGGGTAACCGATCAGGTAAACCTCGCGGCGTTCCTGGAAGACTTCGAGTTCATCAGGCCCGCGGGCACTCGCTGGTACTTCGAGGTCGCGACGTGCCGGTGGGGCTCCTTCGAGATGGTCTGGGGTCAGGAGCGGGAGATCCTCCGCCCTGCGGCAAACATGGGGGCTCGGCGCTGGAACTTCGATCTGTTCTGGGATCGCGAACCGCAACTCCCGTCGGACCGCCTGATCACCGATCTCGTGTGGATCGGGTCCGCAGGAATGGGGTCAGGGCTGTTCAACGAGAGCCTGTTCTGGGATCACGCCCCCGCTCTGCCAACGGAGATGTGGATCACTCCGCTGGTCTGGGTGGGCAGTGCGGGGTCCGGGATGGCTCCCTACGGGGAATTGTGCTGGGATTGGGAACCGCAATGGCCGGTGCTGCTCGAACTGGAGATCTCGGCACGTGCCGTGTCGGGCGGGTCGATCACGGTGGACAGTCCACTACGCATCAACCGGCAAGACATCTTCATCAACATGGGGACTCCGGAGAACCCCCTTACCGATGAACTCGCTCTCGAACAGCCGGTGGCGAACCGGGCAATTACATAGGAGGCACACATGTCGTCACAGGCGACCACGACATATCGGGCCAGGGTGAAACGGGCTCTGGAAATGAAGAACGGCGATCAGCTCTGGGTGGCCATGGGGCGCACCACAGCATGGCCGGAGGAGACGAGTCCGCCTGCGCCGTTGCCGGGAGCCACGGACATAGATGAGGCCATCGCGTTCGGTAAACCGGTGCTGGCCACGCTTGCGAGGATCGTGTCCGAGGCGGAATACGGCCAGCTCACGGGTCAGCAGCGGGTAACCCTCTACCTGGGCGGTGAGGTGATACGCCTCGGGTTCGTGGCCGACGGGGATGCCATGACGCAGTCGGCCCGGTTCCTCTACTACCGGGCGGTGTTCAACCCCGCGTTGGGGCATCCTGCGGGGCCGTTCCGGCAGGTGGGGATCTTCTCGTCGCTGGTGCCGGCAGCGGGGTATGAGAACGCGGACGTGCTCGCGCCCGCGCATGTGCAGGACCGGGGCCTGCTCGAATATATCGACCACTGCACCGTGGTGAACATGGGACCCGAGGGGCCGGTGGTGTGCATCCACGGGGCCATCGAATTCAAATAACAGGAGCAGACTACCATGGGCAAACGGCTGGCAGACTACCTGCATGATTACAAGGTCCGGACATTCGATCCGCTCGATTCGCCGGTGCTCGCACCACCCGTGGTCGAGGGCCAATCCGGGGCCGGCACGTACACCTACGCGGCATCGTTCACCACGCTGGTGGGCGAGACTGGGCTGTCGGATCAGGCCACGATCAGCACCGGGCCCGCGGTGCTCAACGGATTCGACAAGATCCGCCTGGAGGTGCAGGACATCCCTGCGGGTGTGAAGAAGGTCAGATACTGGAAACGGGTCGGAGAGGATCTCAAGCTGCTCGGGGAGGTGGACCCGAGCCCAGGCCGGCTCTACGACCAGGGCCAGTCAGTGAGCCAGACCACGGTGCCGCCCGCGGCCAACAATTCCGGCAGGCCCGGAGTGTTCGCTGTGTGCCCCAAGCCGGGGCAGCTCGCTCAACGCCAATCGTGGATGGACCTGCAGGCCAATTACGCGCGCATGATCCAGGACATCGGGGACACAATCTTCAAGCAGGGCGATGTGATCTCGGGCTGTATCGAGAGCCCGGTGAGCGGGACCATCTGGGCATTCACAGCCGGTCGCATCTATTTCCTCGGGCACATCCTCGACGTGCCTGCCGGGACGGTGACCCTCACCGGCACGGGCATCGAGAAGGTGGGGCTGACCGTGACTCCGACCTACTCAACCCCGGACGATGATCCCGTCCAACGGGCCGGCGCGGACGAGGGGGTCGCGCCGGAGTATGCCCTGACCGGGCCGGACTGGCTGCTGTTCGAGGTCGCATGGGTGAAGGATCAGGCCGGTCAGATCGACATCAAGACGTTCGAGGATAACACTCCCACGACGAAGACGATCCCCCTGGAGCGCACAGAGCTGGACCGCACGTTCGCCCGGCGCACACGGGATGTTTCGGGGGATTTTGTGGTGCGGCCGTTCATGGTCTCCATCGAGGAGCATCCGACCGACCCGGTCAAACTGCGGGCCAAGATCGGGCCCGGCCTGGCCTACCCGGAGGGGTGGGAGATCGAGACCTACAAGACCCGGCACGTTGAGTTCCCCAGGGCCAGGGATGTGGAGGCCAGAAACAACTCTTCCACCGATGTGTTCGACGCGACCGGCGGGGCGGCCACAGGGACGGCAACGGAGCCGTTTGACGTGGATGGGCTCAACGTGAAGGTGAAGGTGGGCTCCGGCAACAGCCACACGGTTGCGCTCACCGGAAACGGGCAGACTGCGGCTCAGGTGGCTACCCAGATTGCCAATGGGGTGAATACCTACCCCTCCGCGGAATCGGCCGCGCTCGTCACTTGCACCGCGGTCTCCGGGAGGGTTCAGATCAGGGGACGGAACGGGCACGCGCTCACCATCGAAGCAGTGGCGGCGGATGCCTACACGGTGCTGGGCCTGACCGCAGGCACGTATGCGGTGCAGGGGACCCGGATCTACCAGGTCAACGACGCATTCGTGAAAACCGTCTCCGACCTGAACTATCCCTGTGAAACCGTGGATTCGGTGACGCACAACGGGGCGACCCACAAGGACGCGCTGTCCAACACCGGCGTGTTTCAGATCATCGGTGCGGCCAATTCCGAAGCAGACTGCCGTGACGGGAAATTCGATTACCATTTCGGGGTCGATTTCGGCAGATCCGGCGACTACATCGACTTCTCGCTTTATGGCGGCGCGGAACCCGCATCGGGGGCGACGTGTTATGTGAAATCCCGGTACCAGCGCAACGGCATCAAGGGGGTGCGCAACCTCGTTCGGGTGGTGGATGCGCAGGTCGTCAAAGGGGCCGAGGACGGCCAGGACACGCTCGTATTCACCGGAGCGTCCGCCACCGAGGTGGTCTCGGGCAATCTCGTGACCGGTCTGTCGGGGAGCGCCTCGGATGTGGTACGGATTCTCCGGGTGAATGACAATCCCGGCCAGTCCACGAGCCAGTATAGTGCGTACCGGTTGCTCAAGAACACGACCGCGCTCGGACACAGCGCATCGCAGATCGACTGGTCCCAGGCCGGACCCCAGGGGCAGACCCCAGGCGGGCAGCCGAACACCACCGTCACCTATTACGTCTCCTTCGAGTACTGGAAACACAGTGTCGAGGGGGATTTCGTCGCGGCTGATTCGTACGACGCGTACGAAGAGATCGAGCCCGCTCCGAACGGGGTGTGGAAACTCAGAGACTGCCTCGATTTCCGCACCGTAGCCGGTGCATTGCCGATCCACGACGATAATCTGACGTTCGACTATGAGTTCTTCCTGTCACGGGTCGACAAGCTCACCGTCGATTCAGGAGGAGCGTTCGCTCGCATCGAAGGGCCGCCCGCGGTGAACCCGGTGTTCCCGTCGGATCAGACCGGGAAACTCACGTTCGCGGTGCTGGAGATCGCTCCATACACGTATACCCCGGCTGATGTGACAGTAATCACGCAAGGCCCGATCAGAATCACCCAGACCGGCCTGGAGGCTCTCAAGCGCCGGGTCGAGCGACTCGAATACTGGCAGACGATCAACGATCTGGAACGGAGCGTTGCCTACAGCGATGCGGCAGTCGGGTCCAAGGGGATCTTCACGGACGCGCTCACCGGGCACAACCGGGGGGATGTAGCATTCAACAAAGGGGGTGTGAAATACAGCGTAGCTCTGGATGCGGCCGCCGGGGTTATCAGGCTGCAGGCCGGCCGGACGCAGCGCCTCCTGACGGTGGATGAGAACGCGTCCACGGGCGTGCGCAGGGCCGGGAATTCACTGCTGCTCGATTTCCAGCCGTCCGTGTATCAGGCGCAAACACTGGCGTCGGAAACCATGAATGTGAACCCCGACGAGGTCTTTTCGTTTGCCAATGGCCGGCTCATCCTGTCGCCGGGAATGGACGTGTTTGTGGACACGGCTCAGGCGCCGCAGGTAGTCGCGGACTACGACGACAACATCGCATCCGCGGTAGCACTGATGTCTCCGGAGGATCTGAACCGCATTACTTGGGGTGATTGGGTATGGACCGGGCAACAGATCGAAGGGGTCGGGTCCCGATTTACCCGCGCGGGCGTGAGTCGCAGCATCGTGCCCGACAGACAGGAGGTCGATCTGGGGGATAGGATCGTCGACCTGTCCGTGGTCCCCATGATGCGCACCACAAAGGACGGGCTGCCGTTCGAGATACAAGTCATTGCCGCATCCCTCATGCCGAACGCGGACCACGCGTGCACCATTGACGGCAAACCGGTGGATTTGATCGCCACCGGAACGAGCCTGCCGGGAACCGCGCAATACCAGGGGAAGACCACGGTCCGGTCGAGTGCTGCGGGAGGGTTTACCGGGAAGTTCGTGATGCCTGCGGGAGTGCCGACAGGCCAGCGGCTCGTCAGGGTGTTCCACGCAGGCGACCAGGTGTCCGAGGCAGCGACGAACTTCTTCAGCTCGGGATTCAGGGCGACCCGCCAAAATACCGTGCTTGGGATGACCTCAGCGGTCGTTCGCACGGAAAACCTCGCGGACGAGAAATGGGTAGGCTGGGACCCGCTCGCACAAACGTTCATGATCGCCGAGGGGCCGGTCTACATTGCGGGGGTCGGCGGTTTCTTCGCCACGAAGAGCGCCACCGCGCCGATCACGTGCGAGATCAGACGGGTAATAAATGGCTATCCGAGCAGACAAGTGATTGCGACCCGGTTGCTGGAGCCTGCCGACGTGCTCGTCTCAGCCGACGGATCAGCCGAGACCGTCTTCTGGTTCAACGAGGTGGTCGGTTATCTGCCCGGGGAATACTGCATCGTGTTCCTCGCCAACAGCGTGGATTACACGATGTTTGTGGCCGGGCTCGGCGGCATCGATCTCCTGAGCGGCAACGTGATCAATCATCAGTCCCACGAGGGGGTGCTGTTCCACTCACCCAACGGGAGCACGTGGGAAGCCATGACCCGGCACGACCTCAAGTTCCGCCTCTACAAGGCCAATTTTGAGAATGAGTGTCAGGTGATGTTCCAGAGCCTGTCCGGCATTGAGGCATCCATCCTCGTAGCCCGGATTACCCAGTTCCTCGCTCCGGGCACCAATGCGCGCTGGTCGTACAGCCTCGACAATGGGGCGAGTTGGCGTGCGTTCAACCCGGTCATCGATACCGCGCTGGGAACCATCATCACCGCGGTGAAGCTCCGATGCGACGTGACTTCAGCGGGCGGGTCGTTCCAGGTGGTTGATCAATATGCGGGCATCCTCTTCCTGTTGCATGAGCTGTCGGGCGATTACGTGGGGAACCAGATCCAATTCGCCGATCCTGCAGCGTATCCGAACCAGGTGTGCGCGGTCGTGGATGCGGACACCGATGGCGTGAACGGCGCGGGAACCCGCTCGATCACCCCATACTACTCGGTGGATGACGGGCTCACCTGGGCGGAGATGACTCCACCGGCCGGGTTTGCCCCGACCATCAAGACGGAGCCCTTCTATGAGTGGGAGTTCCGGACTCCGGACACCGCGTCCATCTCCGGGGCGACGAACGCGTCCCCGATTGTGGTCACCTCGCTGGGCCACGGATTTCGCAATAACGCGGTGGTCGTGATCTCCGGCGTCGGGGGAAATACCGCGGCAAACGGCACCTGGCGAGTGGCCAACCGAACCGCAGACACGTTCGCGCTGGTAGATCCGGCAACGGGGGTGAACAGCAGCGGCAACGGCGCGTACACCACCGGCGGGACCGTCGAGCTTGCTCCGTTCGACAGATGCAGGCTGAGGCTGCTGTTGACCACCACGAACAAGGCACAGACACCGCAGGCGGCGAACATCCGGATGACCTGCAACCAGGTGTAGGAGAGAAGAGAAGAACTCACCGCAGAGACCAAGAGGACACAGAGAAGAAGCAAGAAGAACAATGAACCACGAAGACACAGAGACACAAGGAAAGCCAAAGAGAAAGAGCTCTTTTCTTCTTTGTGCCTTGGTGACTTTGTGGTTGATCTTTGGCTATTCGCTGCGCTCTCTGCGTCTCTGTGGCGGATGTTTCTTCTCTTCCTACCCTCTGTGATTTCTACGGTGAGTTCTTTTGAGGAGGTCGGGATGGGTGACGTATTCGACACACCACCGAACGGCTTCATGAGGGCCGGACGGGCCGCTGCGGGTTGGCTGATACCAGCGCCAAGCCCCCAGGATAGGAAACTGCGGGCTTTGGAAGAGCAGAACCGGCGACTGGCGGAGAGGCTGGAACGACTGGCTCAAGCGGTGCGGGACAGAGAAGCGGAAGAGGAATGCACCACAGAGACACAGAGACACAAAGAAGATGAAGAGAGGAATGCACCACAGAGACACAGAGACACAAAGAAGATGAAGAGAGGAATGCACCACAGAGACACAGAGACACAAAGAAGATGAAGAGAAGAATGCACCACAGAGACACAGAGGACACGGAGAAGAAGAAAGAAAGAATCTTCAAGAGACAAGAACACAAAGAATGCCGAGA
>JBFMAA010000185.1:3942-10276 GCA_040755955.1 Thermodesulfobacteriota bacterium | reverse complement strand
GGGCCGCCCGCGGCCCCCCGTCGCGCACACCGCGTTGATGGGGGGGGTGTGGGGTGGCTGCGCCGCCCCCCCCCCCCCCCCCCCCCCCCCCCCCCCCCCCCCCCCAATTCGCATTTACCATCAGAAGATGCGGAACCCTCCTGCGTTCCCGGGCAAGAGATCCAGGGGGTATTTCCGTTTCACGTTCCTCGTGAGCAGGCTCTCCAGGTACCTGCTGCGGCTCACCGGTGTAGACCAGGCGAAGGAGAAGGGATTCCTTCCCTCGAAGAGCCCCCACAGTCCGAACTTCAGCCCCACCTGAGCACCTACGAAGTTGTAGGAACCTTTGGCTCGGTCCCATCCGTGCTCATATGCCAGCCGCAATGCCCCTTTGCCGAGTGTAAGGTCGGCCCCTGTCTTGTATCCGAAGTCCCACGCCGTTGACCGGGTGTTGAACTGGTATGCGCCGCCTCTCACGCGCAGATCGGCAAGTCCGTCGGCTATTCTGTGGGTGTAGCCGGTCTCGGCCTCCACATCGACTGCTCCCCGCTGCCATCGGCGAAAAAGGTCACGTGGATTGCCAAGGCGGTTCCCATAATGGTTCACGGTCACGTCGAACAGACCGTGGGCTCCGACTGCGGCAGCCATCTCGATACCCCACGACCAGCTCGGCGAGAACTTCCCGAATACCCCTGTGTCGTAGAACCCATTGACCCCGAGCAGCACCCGATCCCCGGCAAATGACCGGTACCCGCCTCCCAGAGAGAGATGAGTGGTCAGCAGCCCGCCTGGCGCTCCTGTTGGGCTTCGTGAGAACAACCCGCGGTTCTCTCCGTGGAATTCCGCAAAGAAGGTGCTCCCACTGTCCTTGGCAACCGGAATCACCGCGTCAGCGAAGACCACGGATCGGCTCATGCCGGCGCTGGTGTGGCGACCCAATGGCCTTAAATCAAGATCGGGTGCACCGGGAAACAATTCGGAGTACCTGGCCTCAGGGAAGTGCATCGCGTCCCAGGCCAACTGCTCCTTGAGAGACCGAGGCTGCCACGGAGACGGCTCTATGCCGTTGGAAAAAGGCGGAATCACGAGCTCAGGAGCCTTGCCGACCGCGGTCTTGGGGGCCTTTCCCTCGAGATCGTCGGCCCAGCCCGGCTCAACGAGGAACGCCGCTACGATCACGGACAGGGCAAATTGGAACAGCCTGCAAATCCGTCGCGATTCCGGCGAACCTATGTGATAACGTGTAGGCATCTGATGTAACCGTTCAGGGGGTATCCGTTGAGGGCCCCAAAGACCAACCACATAGGCACCAAAACACAAAGAAATCAAGGGGTGCCGCGCACCTCGGTACTTTGCTGATGTCACGGTGCATTTCTGCAACCCGGGACTCTCGTCCCGGGCCCCGGAAGCAGTGAAACGGATACAAACCCTCCGAGGACTTCATTATTCCGATGGGTTATCCGAAACCAAGACACGCTGCACCCGAATCAAAGAACCATTCTCAGGCTGCCATGCTCATGAAGAGACTTTCCTGGTGTCTTCGTGTGTTGGTGGTTGCTTCCCTTGCCGGTCGGCTGAACGCTCACGCTCCGGGGTACGACCGGCGCTGACCCGGGTCCGTTCAAGACAAGTCCCGCATGAAAGCTATCCCTCTCGCAGGCTCCGGATGAATGCAATACTGCTGATGGGAATCGTGTACACGTACTGGTTCACTTCCACGCTGATCAGACCGTTTTCGTTGCGGATCATTCTTCCGCTTATGGGGGTCTGTGACCCGATGAGCGCGATCTCCACATCTCTGAGTTCGTCGAGCATGCGACCGGAAGGTACGGGCATCCGTGCCATGCCGTCCGAGGCCGGGGAACGTGGCGCTGCCTGCCCCGGGTACGGCCCGGACGGATAATCACGCACCATCGTGGTGCCGGAGACCATGGTAGGATTGGAGATGTCGTCGATCAGTTCGTCTATGATGGTCTCGTCTATGACGAGAGAGTCATCCATGGAATCGGTAACGGGCGACCTGGGAGGCGGCACCGGCGAGACGGTCTGCATCGTGGGAAGCGGCCGCTGGCCCGGAGGAGAAGGAACCGGTCGGGGTGGAGTAACCCGTGAAGCAGGCGGAGGCGTCGGTGGTGCTGAGGGCTTCGGGGGCACGTGCGCCGGTCTTGGCGCAGGGATTTCCACGGCCTGCCCCAGGTTCTCGAAATCCTGCAGGGTGTAGCGGAAGTTCGGATTGATGAACTTCACCTCGCAATCCACGGTCTTCCCGGGAATCTTCGTGTTGACTGTCTGGGGAAGACGGAACACCGTGTCGAGGTTTGCGTCGGTGTCGCAGCGCAGATGTTCGCTGATCCCCGAAAGGATCTTCTCCACTCGTTCCGTGTCGGTAATCTCGTATGCCTGTTTGAGCAACCAATAGAGATGAGCGCCCCGCCCCGATTCCACGATGATCGAGGGTGCCCGGGGAAAGCTCCGGATGGCGCGAGCGGCTTGTTGCGGCCCCTCGAAGTAAGACTTCTTCTTCTCGTGGCCTTCGTCGCCGATGTCAAGGTCGGCCCAAAGGGCAACAAGATACTTGATATGCTCCTTTTCGGCCTTCATCCTTTCCCGGGGGCAGACTCCGAACAGCACGTCTCTGTCCGCGCCGTAGTGCTCTTTTGCAAGGATGTCGATATTCGGGAAATACCGGGTGTGCATTTTGGCATCTCCCTGCTTGACGCTCTTGACGAGAATAAAACCTCTGTTATCCTTGTAGTATTCTCCGAACAGAGCTTCGAGAAAGTCCTTGCGTGTGAACCTTGCGATCATGAGTCAACCCTTGCCACTCGTCGTGGTATGGCGCCTTTGTTCCCATTCTATAGCCCCCATTCTCGAAAGTCAACACGGCACTGCTTCACTGAGTCACACAAGTTAGCGTGCAGACGGGGGAATACCGAACCGGCTCGCCAGTGACAAAGCCATGTCCGGGGGGAAGATGCCTGATCGTAAGCGTTCACGCGGAAGAAGAAGACTCACCGCAGAGGCGCAGAGAGCACAGAGAATACGAAGAGAAATCCACGAGTCTCTCGTGTAATAGTGTGCCGTTCCCGTTCAACTCCGTAGAAAAGCATAATTCTTTCAACTGCTTTTCTCTTTCTTCTCTGCGTCCTCTGTGTCTCTGCGGTGAACTCTTACGCCTGATCTTGACCAATGATCCGGAGTTCATCGGAGAAGGCCCGGGAAAAGCCGAAATCCGCTGTTTTCCTCAGGAGCGGAACTCGGACTTTCAGCATGATGAGAGTGCATAGCAATGCGTGGTAACTTAATAGGTATCGTAACGGCGACTGCCTGAAACTCCCCCTAACCCCCCTTTGCGAGCGGAGGAGGCTCAAGCCGACCTCAACGAGTGTCATCCGCTCCCGTTGTGCTTCTTCTTGCTCACCGCCTTTTCTTTCTTCTTCTTGCCGGTGTCAGGCGCCTTCGATCTTGCACGGGAGAGATTCTCCCTGATGATCTCGTTGTCGGGCAGGAGCTTGGCGGCTTTCGCAAGGTAGGTGAGCTCCCCCTTCGAATCACCTTTCCGGCCCATTCCTACTGCGTAATCGTTGTACGCCATGGCGAGATCCGTCTTGATCCCCGTGTTCGCAGGGGCCAGTTCGTGACCCTTCTGCAAATACTGGATTTCCTCTTCGGGTTTGCCGTCTTCGCCCTTTTTCAAGGCGACGTTGTGGTAAGCCAAGGCCAGATTCGTCTTGGCGCTTTCGTTGGACGGGTCGGTGCGTACCGCCTTCTCGAGGAGCTCGACGGCCCTGGGGTACTGATCCTTGCCGGCTAGTCTTATCGCCTCTCTCTTCAAGACCTCGCCGAGATTCTTCTTTGTCTCCTTGTTATCCGGGTCGATCTTGAGTGATGCGTCCAGATGGCCGACTCGCTCCTCGAAGGGAGTGTTCGACCCTTGAGAGATCGCCAGGTTGTTGTACGCCGCGGCCAGATTCCGCTTGACGACTTGATCCGAGGCATTCACTTTCAGGGCCTCTTTGAAGAGCGTGATCTGTTCAGTAATCTGCCCGTTTCGGCCCTTGTCGACCGCCATGTTCGAGATCGCGGTGGCCAGTGCGTCCTTCACGGCTTTCTCTTTCGGGGCCAATTCCAGCGCTTTCCGGAGCAACGCGAGGTCGTGTTCCGTGCCGGAGCTCGAATCATTTCCCGCCATCGTGGCGCCGGGTGTGGCGCGCACGGCGGAATCGGCCCGAGCATCCGGCCCTGCTCCATGGCCCCCAGCGGCCTTGTTGCCTTCTCGATCAGCGACCAGGTTCACGTATGCGATGGCGAGATTCCGCTTGATTTTCGGGTCGTCCGGGTCGAGGGAGAGAGCCTCCTCAAGCGCCGCCACTTCCTGCGCTCCATTCCCCTTGCGGCTTTGACGGAGGGCTTCATTGTTGATCAGCACGGCAAGAGCCTTCTTGCCGGTGGCATGATCCGGGTCGATCTTCAAGAGGTGGCGCAGGAAGTCGATTTTCTCGGGCACGCCCACCTGCTTGTCGGTGCTGTTGAGGCTCTGCAGTATGGTCTGGACCAGGTTCGACTTGATCTCCTGGTCCTCGGGCACGAGCGTCTCGGCCTTGATCAGCATCCGTATGGCTTCCCGGGTGTTTCCCTCCTTTTCGAGTTTGAGGCCATGGTTGTTGAGGGCCACGGCAAGCACCTGTTTGTACTTCGGCTGGTTGGCATTCAGGGCTACGGCCCGCTCGAGCGATGCCAAAGCTGGAGCGACCTTGCCCTGGGACAACAAGTGGCTACCCCGGAAGAATTCGTTCTCGGCCTCAACCGCGTTGTCCACGTCCGCGGCTCGGGCAAAGGACCCCGGGACGTGCGCCGGCGTGATGACAACCAGGAACAGGACCATGATTTTGAGGATGTGGTTCGGACTCATGCGCTCGGCTCCGTCTGGTGTGAATCGGCAATCAAAGGGGTGTGTGCGGTGTCCATTAAGGAAAATGAGACAATAATTCAACACTGTTATGAGGGGTTCCTCACCCGTGTGCCGTGGATGAGCAATATCACGAAACCGCTCTATGATCAAGACCCGATGAATGCCCACCCTCGAAGAGTTGCGGAAGCAGGGGGTTCCGGTATATGCTGGGGCCCGTGGGTCGGCGGACGACTCCCTGGAGAACCGAGCTTTTGAGCCGGCTTGAGTTTCGGAGGCGAGCCATTCGTAACAGACGGTGGATACTTAACCTGGTCCTTTTTTCCGCAACAGTGGTGACCACGACCCTTGTGGGCGCACTGCACGCGGGGCGCATGACTGATTCGTGGCCGGTATTTCTTGCGCGGGGGTTCATCTTCTCGATTCCTCTGATGGCCATCTTGTCCGTGCACGAATTGGGACACTATCTGACCGGCAGGATCCGTGGACTCGATGTGACTCCTCCCTATTTCATTCCGGGTTTCCTGCCGATCGGGACCTTTGGCGCGTTCATCAAGATTCGGTCTGCAATTACGAATCGAAGGGTACTCATGGAGATCGGGGCTATGGGTCCGTTGTGCGGAAGCCTCGTTGCCATACCGTTACTGCTGGTGGGGTTGCAGATGTCCTCCTTCTTTCCCGAGGCAACCCCTAGTGCCGACGGCTGGACCATGGGTACCTCGTTGATATTGGAGTTTTTCTGCCTTTTGACGTTTGGGCAGTTCTCTGTGCACGCACACGTGGTCTTGCATCCGACTGCAGTGGCTGCGTGGTACGGTCTCTTCATCACCGCGTTGAACCTGCTGCCAATGGGGCAGCTCGATGGAGGGCATGTCGTGTATGCCCTGTTCGGTCCCCGAGCTGCGAAAATCACCTCGTACGCGTGCATGTGCTGTCTGATTCCCATGGGACTGCTTCTCTGGCCGGGGTGGCTTGTGTTCGGGCTGCTGGTGACGCTGCTTGGACTTGGTCACCCGCCGCCCCTGGACCCGGTGACGCCTCTCGACCGGACCGGCCGCATCATAGGAGGGCTCGCGCTGGCAGTGTTTGTCACCACGTTTATCCCGGTGCCCCTGAGCCTGGGAGAATAGCGGAAGGGATCGGGCTGCCTGAGGATTATCGTGAGATTGCCTCGTGTCTTGGCGCCGTTCGGGTCTGTTCTTGGGCTGACCGACGTTCCCGCCGAACCATTACGGTTGACGTGGCAGAGGCGCCTGAGTTAGGCTCGAGATCCCCGGGCCGATGGCGAACCTGCAAAGCACGACGGAAATGCGATATTCGGGCAGAGCTTCGAGGGCAAGATCCCTGCGGCGACCAGCGGGAGCCGCCCTGTACCAAAAGTTTTGGGGGATGGGGGTCTGGGGGAAGTGGGGGGTTTTTAAAAAACACAAACCCCACCAAAACCAA
>JBFMAA010000185.1:0-3932 GCA_040755955.1 Thermodesulfobacteriota bacterium | reverse complement strand
GTAGGGGGCTTTTTACAAACCCCCACTTCCCCCAGATACCGCATTTTCCCAACACGAGGTGACCATGACCCTGCGACGTTATGTGGTAGTACCCTCCATGGACGGGGGGCTCGAGAACCTGCGGGAAATTGCCGGCAATTTGTGGTTCTCCTGGAACCCCGAGGCAGTGGAAATCTTTGACCATCTGGACGAGCAGCTCTGGGAGCAGACCGATCACAACCCGTTGCAGGTGCTCATACGCCTGTCGAGCAACAGACTTGCGCAGATCCGGGAAGACGAGGGATACCGTTCCCATGTGGAAAAGGTGTGTCAGCGGTTCAGGACCTATGTCAAGGGCAAGCGATCCTACGACTTCGGGCTGGATCAGCCCCTCGATTTCACGACCGCGTACTTCTCTCTCGAGTTCGGCCTCACGGACTGTGTCCCGATCTATTCCGGGGGGCTCGGATTACTGGCCGGAGACCACCTCAAGTCTGCAAGCGACCTGAACGTCCCGCTGGTAGGGGTCGGGATCATGTATCAAGAGGGATACTTCCGGCAGCGCCTCTCTCCGGACGGATGGCAACAGGAGCAGTTCCCTCGCACCGAATTCGACGCGCTCCCGTTGGAAAAGGCCACCGATGCATCAGGCGCTCCCATCAGAGTGGCGGTGGATCTGGCCGGAGAGACTATCTGGCTCAGGGTGCTCAGGCTTAGGGTCGGCCGAATTCCGCTGTACCTTCTTGACGCGGATATCCCGGAGAATCCCCCGCACCTGCGCGGCGTTACCGCACGACTCTACGGCGGAGACCAGGAGATGCGCGTGCGTCAGGAGATCGTGCTCGGCATTGGGGGCTCCAGGGCCTTGAGCGCGCTGGGGATCAACGCAAGGGTCTTCCATTTGAACGAAGGACACGCTGCTTTCGTCCTCTTCGAGAAGTTGCGCTACTACATAGAAGAGGAGAGGCTTTCTTTCGAGGAAGCCAGAGAGATGGTTACCAGTCAGAGTCTGCTCACGATTCATACGCCGGTTCCGGCCGGGAACGACGTGTTTCCCAGGGCGCTCATGGAGAAATACTTCAGCGCAAAGGTCCGCACCTTGGGCATCGACTTTGACGCGTTCATGGGGCTGGGCCGACGAAATCCGCATGATAGCGCAGAAGGCTTCTGCATGCCGGTGCTGGGACTCAGGCTCACCACCAGAACCAACGGGGTGAGCAAGCTCCATGCCCACGTGGCGAGACAGATGTGGCGCGAGGTCTGGCCTCAGGCGGACCTGGAAGAAGTCCCCATAGTCGCGGTGACCAACGGGGTGCATATTCCGTCGTACATCTCCAAGGACCTTGCGAAACTCTATGATCGATATCTCGGACCGGGCTGGACCGAAGACCCGGACAGCGAAAAGATATGGCAGCGAGTGGAACAGATTCCTGACACGGAGCTGTGGCGGACGCACGACCGGTGCCGGGCAAGGCTGGTCTCGTTCGCTCGACGAAGGCTCGCGAAACAGCTCAAGGCCGGTCGGGCGCCTGCCGGACAGGTGGAAGCGGCAGAACATGTCCTCAACCCGGAGATCCTTACCGTATGCTTTGCCCGGCGATTCGCGACGTACAAGCGAGCTACCCTGCTTTTCCGCGACCCGGACAGGCTCGCCGGGATTCTCAACGACCCCGATCGTCCCATGCAGATCATTATGGCCGGCAAGGCCCACCCCGCGGACGATACCGGCAAGGAGCTGATCCGTCAGATCTCCCGATTCGCCAAGGAAGAGCGATTCCGGAGTCGGCTGGTCTTCATCGAGGACTACGAGATCAACGTGGCCCGATACATGGTACAGGGCGCGGACGTCTGGCTCAATACTCCCCGCCGACCTCTCGAAGCGTGCGGCACCTCGGGAATGAAGGCGGCAGCCAACGGCGCGCTCAACCTGAGCATTCTCGACGGGTGGTGGGACGAAGGCTATGCGGGTGACAACGGTTGGGCAATCGGACTTCGAGAGGAGTACAAGGACCTCAACTACCAGGACGAGATAGAAAGCCGCGCGCTCTACGATATCCTCGGTGAAGGGGTGAAGCCCATGTTCTACGAACTGGGCGCGGACGATCTCCCCCGGGAATGGATTCAGATGATGAAACGTTCACTGGCGTCGGCCTGCCCGGCGTTCAACTCGCACAGGATGGTCTGCGACTACATAGAGGGGTTCTATGTGCCTGCGGCTCGCTCGTCGGCTCAACTCAAGGCCGGCAACTATCAAGTGCTGCGGGAGATGGTGGCTTGGAAGAAGAGAATGCGCGAGGATTGGGACAGAATCTCGATCGCCAAGGTGGAGTTACGCAACGAAGCCCAGGCGTGCAAAGGCAAGGAGCTTGGAGTCGAGGTGAGCCTGGACACCGCAGGGCACGGTCCGGAGGAGCTCACCGTTGAGCTCATACACGGCCCCATGACGATACGGCAGGAATTCAGAGTCCGCCATGTGACCCGCCTGGTTCCCGTCGGCCCTGACCCCTCGGACGGTGAGCGGGTGCTCTTTTCCGGCAATATTCCGCTCGGTTACACGGGCCTTTACGGATACCGGTTGAGAGTCACCCCCAATCATCCGAACTTGGCCTTCTCACACAGACTCAATCTACTGCACGCGGGGTAGGGCCGCCGGTGCCGCATAGGCGTCAAAATAGGGGCACCGTCCCTCATTCCCCGGCCTTACAAGGCCCGGCTATTGTGTCAGTTGTCCCTTTGGGACTCCGCCACTCCCAAGCCCCGTACGGGCGACCGAGAATAGCCGGATGCTTCACGGGAGCCAAGGTCCGAAGACCCTGTGGCGTGGCAAGCGTTCATTTGACGTCCATGGGGCGGTGCCGGGATTCTACAATAATGGAAGCAAGCCCGGCTCATCCGCGACGAGCCGGTTCCCTCAGAACGGCTGACCACCATAGCCATAGCCAACCGCAACAGGCGCGGCGCTGGCCATGGGCACCTGATACTGCGTGGGAGAGCCGCCGGGCACGGGCACGGCATACTGCATGACCGGAGGGGCCGGAGGCCCCATCGCAACGGGTCCCATTGGCTGCTGACCAGGGTAGACCACCGCCGCGGCACCAGGAACTCCCATAACCGCGCCACCCTGCTGGGACGGCACGATCTGCGGCGAATACGGGGTAGGCTGGGGATAAGGGACTGCTCCTGGATACGGACTCCCGGGGTATGGGCCTCGATGGGGCCCCTTGTGGACGCGTCGCGCGTGCTTAGGAGGCGGAGGAGGAAGCTGAGGGCCGTTGACGGGATAGATCAGGCCTATGGGAAGCTGCAACTCGCCCGGGTCGGGGCACGGAACGTTGGGACCCGCATAGAAGCCGTTGACGTCCCATCCCCACATCGGTTGGGACCACGCGGCCGTGTGCTTGGGCGTGTCTCGAAAGCCGTATACCCCCTTCTGGACGGTCGTGACGGAAGTCTCTACGTACATGGGTCCACCGTACCCGTGAGGGATCCAGGACATATCTGCCGGTGCTTGGGGTATGAGAGGTTCCGCCAGGCACGGATCTCCGAGACTCAGCAGTGAGAAAAGGGTCGCGACCATTATTGTCGGGATCAGCAGCGTGCGGAACATTCGGCCTCCTCGATCTCCAGACGGAGACGTGCAAGAGATTTTGAACAATTATACTAAAAGTCTAATGGGGTTGTCAATGGATGATGTGCGATGATCTGGAAGACTATGCGGAATGACAGAGTTATACGCAACCTGCGTACCGGCGAGTGAGATTGCTGGAAGACCCCTACTTGAACGAACGGTTTCCGCCAACCCCTGCACGAAGAACAGTCAAGGAGCGTGGCCACAACCAAGCATGAAAATGCTCCCCCACCGGCGTCTCGACGAGCCGGCTTTCTCTGCGGCGACCAGCGGGAGCCGCACTATCCCAAGAGTTCCCATGAAAGTCCTCCGGGGGAAACCCTTT
>JBFMAA010000184.1:0-10383 GCA_040755955.1 Thermodesulfobacteriota bacterium | reverse complement strand
CATCTTCAAGAACTCTTGGGATAGTGCGGCTCCCGCTGGTCGCCGCAGAGAAAGCCGGCTCGTCGAGACGCCGGTGGGGGAGCATTTTCATGCTTGGTTGTGGCCGCGTGCGGTCATGGTGGTTTTGACCATGGCACGAGTTCTCGGGATGTCGGGCGGTGACTTCCATGCGTCGTGGTGGCCAAGCGCCATGACTGTTCTTGGGAATGGACGCACTTGGTGTTCTCGCGCGTGAATACGGTGAGGTCTTCGTGATCGAGATGAGTCGCGACCCTGCGCCGCGACGCAGACGGATGTCGGGTGGAACGGGCATCTTGCCCGTGATTTCTTGAGAGACAGGCGAGACGCCTGTCCCACCCACGATCTCGGAGATGCGCAACAGTATTTGTGCCACTGATTACTTGGCCGCCTCCTCGGAACCGACGAGAGATTCGATCTGTTCGATCAGTTTTTGCATGTGCAGTTCTATTGCCCCTCCGTTGTTCATGACCATGTCAAGCTGGCGAGTGTGAATCATAAGGAACCCGAGTATCTTCAGTCGGCTCTTCATGAACTCTTCCGGTTCGCCTTCCAGCCGAGCAGATACATTGTCTTCCTTGACTTCCGCGCGGAATCCGTACTTCTCCAGGATGCCGGCCACAAGGACCGCTCGGTTGATCCGTCTCCGGTGGTCTGCCGCCCCGCCCTTGAAGTTGAAACTGATGTAGTTCTCCATGGCCCTGTCGCCGACGAGGGCCTCGATCGTGGAGAAGTGAAACCCGAATCTCGACTGCAGGGAACAGAAGTTTTTTGACACCATGAAGTAGTTTCGTTGCGCATAGTCGGACTTCATGGACGGGTCCAGATGCGGGTTTGTCGTGGCCTGCACGAGGATGGACATCAGCCCGCGGGTATCCACAGGCGGTGGGCCTTGCCAGGGAATTGCGATCACTCCTTCCCATATGGCGAGCATGGGGATCGAGACAATATCCTCCAAACGCACGAACTTCCCCTGCACGTCTTTGCCGAACCCGTCGTCAAGGTTGATAATCCACCATTGCATCGGGACCTTGTAGAAGATCTGCTTGCTGGAACGTTCGGAGAAGCGGTGCTCCTTGCCGAAATTGAACATCTCGTGCACCGACTTTTCGTGGATGAACCTCGTGATGTCGTGCAGACTCTCGCAGTTCTTCGGGTGAAACGACGGAGAATCGGGATCCAGAAGATGCAGCGGCACTATGTGAGTGGCGGCCCCTGAAAGAATTGCGTGCACCGGGCTCCCTTCCATGAGGTTCTTCTTCCTGCGCTCTTCCCCGATGAGGGCTTCAGCCCGCCCCTCGTACACCCGCAAACCGTCTGCGTCCACGGTGACGACCTGCCCATTCTGAAAGAGATCAGGCGCATGCTCTATTCCGAAAAGCGCGGGCACCCCAAATTCTCTCGCCACGTTGGCCAGATGTCCGGCCACCCCTCCCACCTCGGTGATCACTGCCGCTGCTCTGCTCAACAATGGTGCCCAGCGCGGTCGAGCCTGCGCGGTGACCAACACGGAACCGTCAGGGAACATCAGCTTGTCGGAATCGTGCCTCACCACGAACACGGGTCCGCTTCCGACGCCGGGGGACCCCGTGGTCATGCCCACTGCCAACACCGGAGCCGGGGGCTCCTCCTCCCGTTCGTGCTCCGAGACATGTTCCGGCTCGGCCCATTGCTGGAGATGACGACACTGGAGGATGTAGATCTTCCCCCGGGAATCCAGTGCCCATTCTATGTCTTGAGGCCCCCCGTAGTACTCGTCGAGTCTTACCGCCATGGCGGCAAGCTTCAGAGCCTGTTCGTCGGTAATTGACTGAGTCTTTGCCTTTTCCGCGTCCAGTTCCTCCCTTCGGACCCCTTCCTCCGGATAGCACAGGAACTGGATCTGCTTCGTCTTGATCTCCTTGCGGATAATAGTGAAGGGTTCGTCTCTCGATACTACGATCACATCCGGTTCCATGCTGCCGTCGACCACTGCCTTGGGGAGTCCCCACACCGAGTTTATCGTGATGGACCGGTCATGAAGATGCAACGGATTGCGGGAATACATGACTCCGCCGGCAACCGCGTCGATCATGACCATACACCCTACGCACATGGCCACTTCTTCGTCAGGGATGCCCCGACTGAAACGATAGGTGATCGCGGGGAGGTCGTACTTGGCCGCGACCACTTCTTTGTAGGCCTGGACTATGTTCTCGGGACTGACATTGAGCTCTGATCTGAATTGTCCCGCGAAGGCCCTTCCCGCGGCATCCTCGCCGAGCGCGCTCGATCGCAGGGACACCCGCACCCCGGGACGGATCTGCTTCTCCAGCTCGTGGTAGGCACTCACGATCGCGTGTTCCAATTCCTCCGGCAGGGGTGAGCGTATGATCAACTGTTGTAGCGCGGCGCTCAAACTGTACAGTTCGTCAATATGATCGGTCTGTGCGGCCTGTATGCGGCGATCAATCTCCTCCTGAAGATCCCCGTGGGTAAGAAAGCGGTCGAACGCGGAGGCAGTGATCGTGAACCCCTCAGGAACGGGAATTCCAAGGCAGCGGTTCAGTTCCGCCAGGTGCGCCATCTTGCCGCCCACCTGATCAGAATTCGCGCTGTCTGTGGCGGAAAGTGGCAGGATCAGATCTTCTCCGGTCTCGCGCCTCTTCTGCGCCAGAGCTTCGTTGACAAGACCCTGTATCGCTTTGAAACGGTCGATCAACTCAGGGTATCTCCCCGGCGCGAGTTCGTCCAAGTGCTGGATCATACGGAACACGTTTACTGAGACCGCGGTGCACTTCGACCGCACAAAAGCCATGCCGAACGGCTCGGTTCCTTCCAGGGCATGCTGTATGTCGGTCATGATCTCCAGGGCCTTGTTGTTTGCGGTGAGGAGCAGCTTGAAGCTGTGATAACGAGCCTGAAACGCGGTCCTGAGCTGTTGGACCGCTTCGGGGGGAAGGTCTTCTTCGCGGTCGGGAGAGAACATACGCCTGAGCGATTGCCACAGTCTCTTCATAGTGCTCCGGAATTTTACAAACTGTCAGGTTCTTTTACACAGAGCGGTAGGGAGCCGCAACCGGAATTCGCGTCGGCCTTGGTCGGTCCGCACGGAAACCGCCCTTCGGGGGCGAGTTGGTTCCGCGCAGGCGAAGAAAGGCACTTTGCGCACTCCCGGAGCTCCTGAGCTGAAGTTCTCTTCGTGAGACGAGAGAAAGGCGAACGTCATTCGTACAAGGATTTGTCCTGGCAAGCTTACCTTTCGGAAAGCGCCTTGGGACAATGAGTTCCTGGGGCTGCGATTCGCTCACAGGAGAAGAGTCCCGGACTCACGAATCGCAGCACCGAGTCAGGCTCGAAAGCCCTTCCCTCATCAGAAACTCACGAAGAAGCAGGCAGGGGAACGCGCAGGTCTCAGACCTCCTTCTTCTTGCCGGCCTTGAGCTGCAGACCGAATCCCTCGAACAGGAGGAGTATCGCTATTCCCCACCAGAGCGTATATATCACGTAAAATACCAAGGAAAACACCAGAATTCCGATCTTGCTCGAAGCAGACTCGGGTTCGATTCCGAAGTAGTTGTACCCGGGCTCAACGCCCTTCTTCATCACTTCCGAGACGAACTTCGAGTCCGCGAAGCGTTTCTGCTTGTCCAGATCCTTTATCATTGCCCCGAGAAGGTTCCACCAGGTCAACACCGCGTCTTTTCCCGGGAAGCCGTACTTGCTTTCGATCTCTTTGTCCTTGTTCTTGAACAGCGCGTTCGAATCGGCCAGGGCGCCTGTCAGGACCTTGCCGAGGTCGCCTTCGATCTTGAGATCCGTTCCCCCTCCGCTCGCCTTGGCGCCTGATGCGGTGAGAAGTTTTATTCCCTGCTTTGCCGTGTCCTCGGATTTGAGTTTCACGTTCACCGTGAAGTCCTTGCCTTGGAATTTTTCGGCCTTCTTGGCAACATCAGGAATGTAGTATGCAGAACCCTTCGAGATGGAATTGAACAGTCTGTCCGCGGCTCGGAGAGCGTTTTCGTTGGGGAACCACGGCTGGAACATCACCCAGAGGATCGCGAAGAAGAGGACGGCCAGTACCAATCCTTTGATGAACTTGCCCGTATCTCTAATCATGGCGCTACACCTCCTCCCTCATGACACCGATATTGCTGAGGAACTTCAGAATCACCCATCCGGCGAAGATGCCCACCACGATGAAGAACAAGACGTTCCCCACGCTTGTAAGCAACGCGCCGGTCGCGGGAGGAATGTCCACGAGCTCCATCTGAGTGAGCTTCTCGGGGAGCGCAAAGAATCGGTTGATGAACCCTGCAAGGATCGCAGTCGCGTAGAAGCCTCTGATGTGAATACCTTTCACAACCTTGGTCGCGTAGGCGCCCACCTGTATCCCGAGCAGCGATCCGAGCAGCATGCCCATGGCAAGAGTATAGAAGATGAATCCATAGATGGCGTACTGGGCTATTGCCGCAAACCCCGCGGTGAAGATGATCTGCAGTATGTCCGTCCCGACCGTGGTGAACGACGATACCCCAAGCACGTACACGAACATGGGGAACGTGAGAAATCCGCCTCCCACACCCATGATCGAGGCCGCAAAGCCTACAATGGCCCCGCAAATCGCGACAAACAGGGCCGGAATTCTCTTTCCGCCGGGTACCAGGTCCTCGTCGAAGGTGATCTGGGGCGGAATCTTCGCTGACTGAAGTCGCGCAGGCAATCCCACTTTGCCCGAAGCCGCTTCTGCACCGTGGGCACTCTCCCCTGCATGGGCTCCCACGTCGGCACCTGATTTGCTCAGTCTAATGAAGTCGATCATCGAGTACAACCCGAGAAAGCCCAGCAACACCACGTACACCACGCTGATGAAGAAGTCGCTCCATATGGGGTTGTATTCGTATATGGCCCTGTTGATGTACCCGCCTACCACCACGCCTCCGCCGGACCCCACGAGAAAGGCGACCGCCAGGCCGACTGATACGTTCCCCAGCTTTCTATGCACCGCGGTCCCCATGATGGCCTTGGCAAAGATATGGAACAGGTCCGTCCCCACGGCGAGAATGCCCTTGATTCCCGCGCTCATGAGCGCAGGCGTGATGATGAATCCTCCGCCGGCTCCGATGCACCCTGTGATCAGCCCCGCACACAGACCGATCGCGATGGAGACCAGAAAGATGAAGTTGTCGTAGAACGCCGGCGAATATGCGGTCTTGCCCCCCAACATGCCGCTTCCGCCTGCCGCGAGCGCTATTGACGTGAGCACCGCGGGAATCATCATAAGCCCCAGAATCAACATCTTCTTCTTGTTGTGGAGAATGGACATGGACGTCTCATAATCCCACTGCGCGTGGGCCTGCGAGGCAGCCATGAACATCCTGTACGCTCGTGTGCCCCATCTCATGTGGATACTCCTCCTCTGACTTTTGTGAGTTCTTGGGCTCGGGACAGCCTAGGCCTTTCACTGGCCCAAAATCCCGAGCAATTTGCGTGCCAGAGAAGCGCCGATTCCCGCAGCACATGTGCCGCAAAACCAAGCTCGACCCCTGCTCGGCGCAGAGCACGTGGTACTGAAATTGCAACCTCACGACAGGCTGCCGGAATCGTGCCCGACCGGTCAACGAGAAGCCCTGGGAGGAGAAACATGCCAATGGTGAAAGTCATGCTTGTCGACGACGAGGTCCCGTTTGTCGAGACCATGACCAAACGGCTGAGCAAGAGAGATCTTACCGTCGTACAAGCCTTCAGTGGGTCAGAGGCACTGGATAAGCTTGCGAGTGACAAAGATATTGACATCGTGATACTTGATGTCAAGATGCCGGGAATTGACGGAGTCCAGACACTCAAGGAGATGAAGAAGAGCTATCCCTTGGTGGAAGTCATCATGCTCACCGGACACGCCACCGTGGAAAGCGCGATCGAAGGGATGAAATACGGCGCCTTCGACTATCTCATGAAGCCCTGTGACATGGAACTCCTCATGTCCAAGGTGGCGGCAGCCGAAGCTAAGAAGGCCAGGCACGAAGAAAAGATCCTTGAAGCCAGAATGAGAGAGATCACTACTCGAGGCAGAACCTGACTTCTGTTCGGAAGAATGCACCATCCCGGGAAGATGACTTCCGGAGTGGGCCCGCCTATGAGTGGTCCGGCGCCCAGACGGTGGACTCCCTCTGCTTTCATTTCAGCCCAACATGGCGTAAGGATTGATTGCTGTTGCCAGGAACACGTAACTGAAATAGACTACCCCCCAGGGCGTTCCGTAGGTCGCAGCGACCGCACCAAACCGACGGGCGGAGGTTTGCAAAGTGAAGGCATTTCGCGTTCTTCTGGTGGATGATGAAGAGGAGTTTGTGGGCACTCTCGTAAGAAGATTAAGAAAACGTAAGCTTGACGTGCAGGCCATTACCAGCGGCCGGGAAGCCGTCGAGTTCGTGAAACGACAGGACGTCGAAGTCGTCGTGCTCGACGTGAAGATGCCGGACATGGACGGCATCACTACCCTCAAAGAGATCAAGAAGATCAAGCCCGATGTGGAAGTCATCATGCTCACCGGACACGCGTCAATGGAAGCGGCCATGGAAGGGATGGAGTCCGGAGCTTTCGACTATCTCATGAAGCCGATCGAGATAGATGAACTCCTCTACAAACTCCAGGACGCGTTTCGGAAGAAATGGTGCAGAGACGAACGCGAACGATGCGTCCTACCCAGCGCCTTGGAAGTCCGCTGAGCTTGACGGGACCTTGCCGTCCACGGGGGACACAGACACCATTGGGGAATCGGGCCACGCCATGAGTCATCAACGCACTCCAAGAACGCCGTCTCAACCATGGCTGGATCGCGCGAGCGTAATGTTTCTGGAGCTTGACCCGAATTATCGGGTGCTTGTGGCCAGTCCGCTCGCAAAAAGTCGCCTTGGGGTCCAGGAAGGACAAAAGTGCTTCAGGAGTATGTGCGGCAGAGATGAGGTCTGCGTGAACTGCCCGGTGACCAAGGTCTTCAGGGGAAGTGATCGCGTAGAAGCGCGGTATATGCGCACCTTCAAGGATGGTTCTCGCGTGCTCTTGCATGCCGTGGCATTTCCCATCCGGGGTCCCCACAAGTCTGTCTTCGGTGCGGGGGTATTGCTTCTCGGAGTGAACGACCTGGACCGGGACGAGACCGACGCCGAAGAGTCCGCGCGCCTGCACGTCGAATTGATGGATCAATTGCCTGATGTGGTATTTACCCTAGACTCGTCGGGCCACTTTACGTTTGCCAGTTCAAGGGCCGTCGAGGTGTTCCGGTGTCCCACCACTGACATCATAGGGACCCCCCTTTGGGATCTTGCCATACCCTCGGACAGGGAAGCGGCAAGGAGTGTACTCGAAGCCTCTCCTCACTCGATCTGGGACCGAGACATCGCAGTGGTCGACTACGAGGGAAGGAAGAGACATCTTCAGATCCGGTGCACACCGTATGCCAATGAAGACGGGCATGTGCTCGGATTCAACGGGGTCCTGCGAGACAGGACACAACAACTCGAGCTCGAAAAACGACTCCTCAACTACCAGAAATCCCTCCTGGAGTCCGAACAGCGTTACCGCATCCTCCTTGAGGAGCTGCCGGATGTGGTCTTCTCTCTCGACAGAGAGGGCCGATTCACCTATCTGAACCCCCAGGCAGAGGCACTCTTGGGGTACCCGCTTGTCCACATGCTCGACCGATATCTCTGGGATTTCGCGGATCATGAGGGGAAAGACCTTGCGCATACGATCATAGAAATGGAAGCCGACAGAATCTGGGACCAACAGTTGGGCCTGATTGACAGATGGGGCCATTTCAAGTGGACCCGCATCCGTTGCCGCGCGCACCTGGATGCTCGAGGGGAGCTCGTCGGATTCGAGGGGGTCATACGCGATAGGACGGCCACCAAGCAACTCGAGGAAGAGCTCAGAGCGTCTCGAAAAGAATTGATGGAGAAGATCAAGATCATAGATGATCTCTATGAACACATAGTCCAGTCCGAGAAGGCCAAGGCGATCACGCTTCACACCGCTGAGGTGGCCCATGAACTCAGACAACCCCTCGCGATCATCGGGGGCTTTGTCAGGCGCATGGCACGACACCTGAAACAAGGCCTGCACACGGACAGAGATTCGCAGCAGGAGTCCCTCTCCGTGATCATGCGGGAAGTGGCACGACTCGAAACCATACTCGAGGGTCTCATTGACTTCACCAGACAACAGGCCCTGAAGTGTCGCAGCGTGGATCCCAACAGTCTCATCCGGGAAGTGCTCCACGTCAATGAGGAGCGGTTCGCGCAGAAGTCGATCACCGTGCTGACCAACCTGGGGGATGAGTCCGGGGAGGTCATGCTCGATCCGGAGCGTTTCCAGCACGTGGTACGGAATCTCGTGGCAAATGCGATCGAGGCTTCCCCGCTCGGTGGAGCGGTTCGGGTGGAATCCGGCGCGGCGATCCCCAGCGATAAAGCGCACGACACCGCGTCACTCGATTCGGAAACCTACTTCGAGATCAAGATCTGGAACGCCGGCGACCCCATACCTGCCCAAGATCTCCAACGCATCTTCGACCCGTTCTACAGCACCAAGTCGTATGGCACGGGAGTCGGGTTGACACTCTCGAAGAAGATCGTGGAGGAACACCATGGTTCGATTTCCGTGAGATCCGACGAGGCAGGGACCTTGTTCACGGTCTGGATACCGCTCCAGCAGATGGTGCCGATTTCAGACATCACCCGGTCATCCGAGGGAGTTTCCGCAGAGCCGCTGGGCGCCGCAATCGAAGATCGCGTTAGCCTTCCTCGGTCAGCGTGCAGTCCGATGGCGGGCGCGGTTGGTTCTTCGCACGTGCAAACGGAAGACTGCTTCCGGGGAAACACCGCCATGAACCCTACCCGCAAAGCGGGTTCTGACCTCGAAGCTTCGCAGCCAGCGAATACATTGAACGATAGTGGTACAGAGTACCGCAACGACTCATGCACAACCTGATCCTGTTGATCTTTCCGGCACTGAGGGAGGTAAAGAGATGTTGGTGAAAGACTGGATGAGCACGAACGTGATAACCGTCAACGTGAACGATAACATGCAACAGGCAATCAGCTTGATGACCGATCACAAGATCAGCATGCTCCCTGTACTGGATGAGGGAAAGCTGGTCGGAATAGTGACGGACCGGGACCTCAAACGAGCAGCTCCTTCGTACGTGACCTTGCTGGAGGTGAAACAGATCCTCTACCACATGTCCCGAGTGGAAATTAAGGCGATCATGAACATTGACCCCATCACGGTTCCTCAGCATTACACCATTGAGGAGACCGCGGAGCTTCTGTTGTCGCACCGAATCTCAGGATGCCCCGTAGTCGACAACGACGCCAAGATCGTCGGCGTGATCACCAAGAACGACCTCTTCAAGGCGGTGATTTCGCTGACCGGATTACGGAAAAGGGGAATCCAGTTCGGCGTGGTCATCGAGGACAGGCCAGGTTCGATCAAAGAAGTGACCGACATAGTACGAGCCCACGGCGGGAGGCTCGTCAGCATCATGAGCTCGTACGACAAGGTGCCGGAAGGTCATCGCTCTGCGTTTATTCGCGCATTCAACATCAATCGGGAACAATTGCCGGCCATCATTAAGGAAATGCAGGCAAAGGCGACGCTCATCTACGTGGTTGATCACAAAGAAAACGCGAGACAGGTTTTCGCGGATTAGCACCGGTTGCAGGAGAGCCCGCGGATTCATGCTGACCTCCTGAGGTCGGTAGTGTTATAGTCATGCACCCTGCAATTCGCGGGTTCGTTGAAGCAAGCAACATCCCCCTCACCCTTCCCTGTCCCGCCAGGAGAGAGGGTTTGCACTTCCCCTCCCTTGATGGGAGGGGCAAGGGGAGGGTGAGATTAACCGCAATTTTCAATGCGGCGCACCATATTTTCGACGGACGGCCACGCCTTTGGCCCAAAAGACTGACTCTCGGAAAGCACGCGAAGGAGTGTAGCGCGTTTTGGTCTCGGACAACTGGGCGGAATAATTAGGCCCTTTGAGGGCTTGTACCCGTTTCGCTGCTTCAAGTTCCCGGCGCGTACGCACCGGGCTCTACTATTTGCCGCCCCTCTGGGGCTCCGGAGGCGCACGTTCGGTCCCGCAGGGACGTAAGAAAGTCGCCCGGGATGTCGGTCCCGGGTTGCAGACATGCACCGTGACATCATTAAGACACCAAAGTGCGCGGCACCCCACGCAAAGCACGCCAAGGAATTCTCGCTTCCTTTGCGTGCTTTGCGTTCTCTGCGTGAGAACTCCTGTAATATCTCCAGGGTTCCCACGGTCGAACTACGAATGTGCGACCGTGTTTTCGCTCCGTTGGCCGCACAAGCGATCTTCCGCTGTTG
>JBFMAA010000183.1:0-10413 GCA_040755955.1 Thermodesulfobacteriota bacterium | reverse complement strand
GGTAGATGAGCAGTAGCGCCAAACCGACGACCCGAACCATCTCCCGTCGGGTCTCGACGATCTGCCGGATCTCTTCGTCAAGGGCGTAGGAATAGCCCTCGGCCAACGGCAACGAGCGCATCGCAGACCTCACTCCCTCAGCATGGGGATTCACCGCTTTGTCTGACTTCTCATCGAGTTCCCGAAGCGCATCACGAGCGGGCTTGTATTCCGGAAACAGAGCCAAGGCCCTCTTGAACTGTATTCTGGCATCATCGTATTGTCCCATGGCTGAGAAGATCTTCCCAATTTCAGTCCTGTACCGTGCATGCTTTCGTTCGCCCTTGGTCAACATGGCGAATTGCTCAAAAGCCCTGTCCCAGTTTCCCTGTTGACCACACACACACGCGAGGTCGAACCGAGCATCCTGAAATTCGGGACGGGGGTATCCACTTGGCTCAGGTGACCACAAGATGTAGTGTGCCGGACCATGGTTACAGAATACCATCTCAACCGGAGAGCCGTTTTCTCAGGTCGAAGCCCTCGCAGACGTCAGGGACGTTGATCTGAGCCACAAGTCTTTCTGGGAGTGGGTAGTCCAGGGTAGGTCGGATTTGTGGGACCTTTCTTACGAGCACTTCCTGCTGGGAAGAGTAGTCCCGAATTCCGGATGCTTCGAGATATACTGGGATCGGTGCCTTGAGTGAGGCGGGCCGATAGTCCAGATCATCAGCGAAATGAACTTGCCTGAAGAAACGAAGGTGGTCAAGGATAGTTCCCACAGTTGCGCTTCAAGCGCACATGGCTCATCCTCCGGCTGAGGAGATACGAGCAAGAGGGCATCCGGCAGGGGCAGCTTCTCCATTCCGGGAAAGCGATCCGTGTCGGCGCATCTGTGTCAGTTACCGTTGTGCGTGCCCACAACGGCCTTTTGCTGGAGGCGGCCCCGGACAATTCGTGCCACAAGAACAGGGAGGTCATCATGGAACGATTATTCATTGCCCACTCGGCGAACCCACACGGCCGGGTGGAAACCATGAGAGAGCATCTTCGCGATGTCTCCAAACGTGCCGCTGAGTTCGCATCTGCATTTGGAGCCTCCGAGGAGGCGGCAATGGCAGGAACGCTGCACGATTTGGGCAAGTATAGCTGCCTGTTCCAGAGGAGGCTCATAGGGCTCGAAAAGGGCGTGGACCATTGGTCTTCCGGTGCTTGGGCGGCTCTGGCGAAATACTGACAGAAGGGGATCGCGGTCGCTCTCCCAATTCAGCGGGGGGGTCGCCATACCTGAACCAAGCTATCAAAGACGCCTTAAAGACCGTGTGCCCGTCAATATTCTCCTCTTCCGTTCCCCCCCTTTTTCATGCAATAATTGGCTTCCCCTTTGGGGACAAAGCTATTGAACGCTATTAGCTTTATTGGAGGTTCCGATGCTTCACGCTGCAGTTTCGATGGAAGTATCCGGTCCCACGGCCATGTGGACGAGACCCGACACGGGAGATGCGCCGGTGAGCTATCCAGTGCCCACGTTTGGTGCGATCAAGGGAATATTCGAATGCATCCTATGGAGCCAGTGGGCCGAGGTGGTACCAACGAGGGTGGAGGTCTGCGGGCCCATAGTGTATCACACCTATACGACCAACTACCGCGGGCCGCTACGGGAGTCCAAGGTAATGAAGAAGGGGAGCTCGTTTCAACTCCTGGCTACCGTTATGGTCAACGTGTGTTACCGGCTGTACGCGGATGTCCAATCCGATCCGAGCGGATACCACAAGCACGGCCGTCCCGGAAAGCAGGTGACAGGTACAACCAACGGGGCTCACGCATACAAGGATGTCTTCGAAAGACGGCTCAGGAGAGGTGAATTCTTTTCGACACCCTTCCTGGGTTGGAAAGAGTTTCTGCCCGACTACGTGGGGCCATTTCGACCCGAGACATCTGTGTGCGAAGACATAGACCTTGTGATTCCCAGCATGCTGAAGACCTGTTTCCCCACAGGCAAGAGTTCCGAATGGACCCCCCTTTACCATCAGAACGTGAGAATCGAGAAAGGAGTCCTCCGCTATGCTCAATGAGTTGTTTGTATTGAACTCCAGCATCCACAGCGCGGGGATCACGAGGCACGACTGGCACAGGCTTTACCGGCCGTGGACCAAGCCGAAGTTCCTGATGATGATTGGTCAGGAACAGACCGCTTGCAGCTTGAAACCCTTCGATCACTCGACACGAGCTGCCCACTTTAGGACTTTCGGTGAAGCCAACAACTTCACGTTTCCCGGATTCAAGATTGAACCTTTGCTAAGCGCCGAGAGTGACGATGCCAAGGAGTTGCTCAAAGCCATCAAGAAGCTTGTAAACCCAAAGAAGCAAAAGATGATCGACAAGGATATGCTGATTCATCACCTCGACAGACTTTTCCAGGCTTGCCGCTCCCGTTGGAACCAAGAGGAGCGAGATCGCATCAGGAGATGTCTCAATTCGGCTGGATTAGGGGAAAGGCTCAGAAGCGTCTCAGACTCGATTCCAGAGGATTTCCGATCCATCGACGAACTGATCGGGCGCGCTGCCAAATTAGACGTTGTCGAACTCGAGGAATCCGTCAAGCGTTCGATTGTAGAAGGCCTGAAAGAGGGAGAGGCTCATGTCAACGCCTGGATGGGTGCCTTGGCCGCGGAAGCAGGCGGAGAAAAGAAGTACCCGATACTAATGGAATTACCCGATCAGTCAGCGTTTCCGTACCCACCCAATCATGTGCGTGTAGTTGCGTGGGTCAATGCAAGGCTTCTCGAAGCGAC
The DNA here is from genome assembly GCA_040755955.1 of Thermodesulfobacteriota bacterium. Lineage (GTDB taxonomy): Bacteria > Desulfobacterota > Desulfomonilia > Desulfomonilales > Desulfomonilaceae > JBFMAA01. The sequence continues at coordinate 7,639 of JBFMAA010000183.1, read as the reverse complement.
TGGGCAACCTTCGCAGCACATGGTGTCGCCCCTGGCCGATGCGTTCGGTCGGCCGATGACGGATGTGGATTCCACAGAGGTGTTTCCGGCGGTAGACCTGCCGGTCATCGGTAATACGAAACTGCGCTCCATGAACAAGCAAACGCCCTGTCAGACGAGGTACGGAAGGATCGCGTCCGAAGGGTTTCCAACTGGAGCAGCCATGCGCAAGGAGATGAAGAGCGCGCTGGAATGGATTTGCCCGCCGCTCCCGGATCGAGACGAACGCAAGGGCAAGACATGGGAGGACGCCTCGGGCGCATGCGGTTTCACCAAGAGAGATGGCAAGACCGTTCCGGTACCGGGTCTGTTTCTCGTGTACCCTTCATCAATCGATCAAGACCCCCCGGAGCTTGCAGGCGTCTTTGTCAGGCAGGATGAGGCTAAGGACCCGGATGGGGCTTTTTTCGAAACTGCGGCCGGCCGCGTGACTCGAGCATTGACCGGTCGGGCGGCACATCGGTCCGACCTGGAGATACGCGTCTTCGTACTGACGAAAGCAGACAAGGCGCGAACCAAAGTGCTGGTAAGCAAGAGATACGATGCGTCGGCTCTCATTGCAGGAGCTGAGGAATGGACGAAGGGATGCAGGAACATCCCTTTAATCAGGCTGAATACCGGGTCCGCTGAACGACCGGTTTGGATCGAGCCCCTCACACCATTCCCTGCTGAGGTCGTCCAGTCCCTGGGTGTGGCCTGGCTTCAAGGGGGGAGCCGAACTGATCAGGTTCACGGCCTCAGAATCGGTGAAGGGCTTGCGCTCCTGCTGGAGGCAGGACCGATTGCCGAGCAGATAGTCAGCAGAGCGCTTTCCCTGGTCATCAGACACTCGGCCCCCCTCTTGCTCGCCCTGGGCCACGCGGACCACCGAGGGGACGGCACCGTGAAGCTCAATGCTCAGTACCCAAAGCACGCCGGCCTTCTTCCCAGCTTGTTGGGGCTGTTGTTGTACAAGCGGAAGTTGATGAAAGGAGAATACATGTCCAAGGCACCATTACTCCTGGGGCGTTTCCTGGCCCTGGCCGACCTGCTCCACAGAGAGTACTGCAAACAGGTTCGCGAAGGGCACATTCCTCCGCAGTTGCTGGGGAACTCCCTGATGCCCTCCCTGATGGACAATCCGGAGAGAGGGCTCGCAAGGCTCTCCGATCGTCTCCGAATCTACCAGGGCTGGGCATATTCGGCCCAAGGCGAAGAAACGAAGTTGGCCAAGTGGAGCCTCACACAGATAGGGGATGTCTGTGAGAAGCTCTCAGGACTCGATCTGCCGACCCGAACCAACGACGCGGGCAAGGCCCAGATATTGCTGGGGTACCTCGCCAGAACCAAGGACAAGGCAAGTAAACCCGATGAAGCCGGCAAGCTCGCATCGGTGAACGCTCAAGAGGGAGTATCGGATGAAGACGATAAGCGGTAGTGAGAACATTATTGTCCGTGGCACGGGTCTTCTCGTTATCGAAGTGATCAATTCCAACCCGAACGGTGACCCGGACAAGGAAAGCGATCCCCGCCAAAGGCCCGACGAGCGCGGGGAGATCTCGCCCGTGTCCTTCAAGCGAAAAATACGGGACCTGGTGGAAGAGAAGAACGGCCCCGTATGGACGAGTGTTGCCGCAGGTTTCGACCCCAGACTCAAACCGGAAGACTTTCAGATACTGGAAAGCCGCGAGACGGACCGGCCCGAGGTCGAAAAAGAGATCAAGAGCAACCCTGAAAGCTTTGTGAGCAAGTACTGGGACGCCCGGCTCTTCGGCAATACATTCCTCGAAAAGAACCTGCAAGACTCCATCAGGACTGGGGTTGCTCAATTCGGACTCGGGGTTTCCCTCGCGCCGGTTCTTATTGCAAGGATGACCACCACCAAGAAGGCACCAGCGGAGAAAGACAAAACCCGAGGTATGGCACCCCTGGGTTATCGGATTGTACAGCATGGGGTGTACTGTATGCCCTTCTTCATCAATCCCACTGCAGCACCAAAGTCCGGATGCACCAAGCGCGATATCGATGTGCTTCTGCATATCATTCCATATACGTACACGCATACCGCGTCGTATGTCCGCCCATTCGTGAACATCCGGCACGCGTGGTACATTGAACACAAAACAGCGTTGGGGTCGTGCTCCGACTTCGAGCTCATACAAGCCCTCACCCCGAAGAAGCGAAGCGATCCGGAAACTCCTTCCACCTGCTGGGAAGAATATGATGATCCGCTGGACCTGGGCGAACACCTCAAGGCGAGAATCGCCGGGATAGTCGATCTCATGAGAGAGGGCTACGATGGAACCTCTGGCACATAGCGCGGAAAGCAAACGCAACATACAGCCGCAGCCCTACGCTGCTCATGTGCGCGGGGTGGTACGCCTAGCCAGTCACTACGCTTCCGAAATGGAGAGATACAGGAACGGAGCCTCCCCCCTTCTTGTTGACGCGCTTCGTCTTGCCGCAGAATTCCATGACCTCGGCAAGCTCGACCCTGACAATCAAGCGGTTCTGAGGTCTGGTCACAAGAGCCGTCGGCTTCCCATCAATCATGTGGATGCAGGAGTCGCTCACCTTTTCAGTCCGAAGGTGCAAAGTGCGCTCCCGGCCGCACTGGTCTACTCCCACCATCGCGGCCTTCCCGATTTTCAGGATGAGAGATTAAAGGGAACAGGTAAGGTATTCAGAGACATTCAGGGCAGGGAGGCGGGAGGAACCGTGAAGTCGCTCACCGATCTGCGTCTGCGGGGCTATCTCGCAGCGCATGACCGTGCAGTTGGGTCATGTCTTGAGGGCCGGTCCAATGAAACCGCGGGCACAACCGGACGTCCCACGCCTCTGTTATGGCGAATGGCCCTGTCTTGCCTCGTGGACGCTGATCATTCGGATACTTCCAGGCATTACGGCCACGTTTCGGGAAATGACGGGCCCTCTCTTGACCCGGGGCGGCGATTGGTTCTGTTGGACGAGTATGTGAGCCGTCTTGGGATCGGGGAGCCCAATTCTCGAAACACCCTCCGCTCTCAAGTGTACCAAGCGTGTCGGAATGCCGATCCTCATCCCGGCTTCTATGCGTGCGACAGCCCGGTGGGGACGGGAAAAACCACCGCGGTGATGGCTCACCTGCTTCAATCCGCATGTGCCAGGGGTCTGCGCCGCGTGTTTGTGGTGTTACCTTTCACCAATATCATCGACCAGTCCGTCGGGGTGTACCGGAAAGCCCTGACATCCCCGGGAGAAGCGCATGAACAGGTGGTGGCGGCACACCATCACAGGGCTGAGTTTGAACACGAAGCGTCGCGGCACCTCTCCTTTACGTGGAAAGCCCCGGTCGTCGTCACAACTGCGGTCCAGTTCTTCGAAACCCTCGCGGAAAATCGGACTTCCTCGCTCCGCAAACTTCATGAGGTTCCGGGCTCGGCCATATTCATCGACGAAGCCCACGCGACGCTTCCGTCCCACCTGTGGCCCCAGGCATGGAGATGGTTGTGTGAACTGGAAGCCCAGTGGGGTTGCCGGTTCGTGCTGGGGTCCGGCTCTTTGAACCGCTTCTGGGAACTCGATGAGTTTTCGGAAAGCAGCTTTCCGGTGCCCGAACTCACCCCTGCGCAGGTGCGTAGTAATGTTTCTCGGTACGAGTGTTCGCGCGTGAACTATCGCTCCAATCCCGACGCGTTGGGGACTGCCGATCTCTTGGAATGGACGTCGAGGACTTCCGGGCCGCGGATGGTGATCGTGAATACGGTGCAATCCGCGGCGGCTGTTGCTCAAGCCATGGCGGAAAGCTTCGGTCGGCCCTCCGTGGAGCATGTGTCTACGTCCTTATGTCCGTATGACCGAAAGGTCGCCGTAGATCGAGTTAAGAAACGACTGAAGAATCGACGTGACAGGGAATGGACCCTTGTTGCCACGTCATGCGTGGAAGCCGGGATCAATTTCTCTTTCCGAAACGGATTCCGAGAACGATGTAGCCTGAACAGCCTGATTCAAGTCGGCGGAAGAGTCAACAGGGAGGGCGAATACCGTGATTCCGAGGTCTGGGACTTCGTTTTTCAGCGGGATGGGTTTCTCCGGGAACACCCTGCATTTGAGGTTTCGGCAAGGATTCTGGGCGAGTTGTTTGAAGAAGGAAAGGTGGCGCCCGAGCATTCGACCGAAGCAATGCGCAGGGAAATTCGCCAGCAAGGGCTTAAGGCGGAGTCTGATCTCATCATGAAGGCCGAGAGGAATCTGCAATTTCCTGCTGTTGCCGAGAAGTTCACCGTGATTGATTCGGCCACGGTGCCTGCCATCGTGTGCGCGGATTTGGTCGAATACCTCAAGAGAGGTGAGTCGGCGGTCCCGGAGATAATTCAGCAGTATAGCGTCCAGATCTGGGGGTACAGGCAGCAGGAATGGGCTCTGGGCAGCTTCTCCGCCTTCCCTGGTCTGTACTACTGGACACTACTCTATGATGACTTCTTGGGTTACATGTGGGGAGTGCTGGACACGTTGAGACACCAACGGGAGGGCACAATCGAATAACGCTCGACGCCACGAGCGGCGTGAGGTGCTGAATGTACGACGAAGACGATCTTGTCCCACTATCCGCTTTGCAGCACGTGGTGTTCTGTGCTCGAAGAGCGGCTCTGGTGCACATTGAGGGGGCATGGGCGGAGAGCGCTTCAACAGTCGAGGGAAGCATCTTCCATAGCCGCGCCCACGAAGTCGGCACGGAAGTCCGTAGCGAGGTGCGCATCGCGCACGCTGTTCGGCTGAGGTCTCTGCGGCTTGGCGTCACGGGACAGGCGGACGTGGTCGAGTTCCACCGACTGACCGACACGGAGTCTGAGTCTGAGGAGAGCTGCAACGAAGGGCTCGGCATACCGCTTGAAGGCTCGACCGGTCTGTGGAAAGTGTATCCCGTCGAGTATAAGGTAGGCAGGCGGAGGTCCGAAAGGGCATATGAGGTGCAACTCTGCGGGCAGGCAATCTGTCTGGAGGAGATGCTCCGCGTCGAGATCCCCGCAGGGGCGATATTTTACGGGAAGACCATGCGTCGCCTCGAAGTTTGCTTCGACACACGACTCCGGGCCGAGACGGAAAGCGCGGCCCACAAGCTTCACGAGATGCTCGGCCAAGGGATCACCCCGCGAGCCGAGTATGGCAAGAAATGCGACGGCTGTTCCCTGCTGTCGCTCTGCATGCCCAAAGTGGCGGGAGGCGACCGCTCGGTGAAATCCTACATTGAGCGCTCCTTGCGCTGCCAGGGCGGTGATACCCCATGAAAAGACTCCTGAATACCCTTTATGTGACGACCCAGGGAGCGTATCTCTCCCGAGACGGAGAAACGGTGCTGGTGAAAGTGGACGGTGAGACCAAGGTAAGGTTTCCGGTTCACACACTCGACGGGATCGTCTGTTTCGGGAGAGTCTCCTTCAGTCCGCCTCTCATGGAACTGTGCGGAGAGCGCAACGTAACGCTGTCGTTTCTCAGTGAGCAGGGGCGATTTTGGGCTCGTGTCCATGGACCTGTGTCGGGGAATGTTCTCTTGCGCCGAGAGCAGTATCGACGAGCCGATGAACCCGAATTCTGTGCGACCATGGCGAGAACGGTGGTACTTGCGAAAGTGGCCAACTCACGGTCCGTATTGCTGCGGGCGGTGCGGGACCACGGTGATAAGGTAGACGACCGATGCCTGGAAGGCGCGGCCGGCGAGCTGTCCCGGATCGCAGATTCTTTGAGGGATTCCCAAAGCCTCGACACGGTTCGAGGCCGCGAGGGCGAAGCGGCTCGGATCTATTTCGGGTCGTTCGATCACCTGATTGTGGCACAGAAGGATCATTTCTTCTTTCACGAACGAAGCCGACGCCCCCCTATGGACAGCATGAATGCACTGCTCTCTTTTCTGTACACGATCTTGGCCCACGATACGGTATCGAGCCTGGAGGCGGTAGGTCTTGATCCGGCCGTCGGTTATCTGCATCGGGACCGCCCCGGGCGGCCAAGCCTGGCACTGGACCTTATGGAGGAGTTCCGACCATTCTTCGTGGATCGTCTCGCCCTCACGTTGGTGAACCGCCGGCAAATCAAGGGCGAGGGGTTCACGAAGACAGAGACCGGCGCGGTTCGTATGGACGATGAGACGAGGAAGAAGGTGATTCAGGCGTATCAGTTGAGGAAACAGGAAGCGATTCTTCATCCATTCCTGGGGGAACAGGTTGCGTTGGGACTGCTGCCTCACACTCAGGCGATGCTGTTCGCCAGGGCGTTGAGGGGGGATCTGGACGGATATGCTCCCTTCTTCTGGAGGTAAGCCCTGATGATGGTTCTGGTGACCTATGACGTAAGCACGGAAACGCCCGAGGGCCGGAGACGACTCCGCAGGGTGGCGAAGGTCTGCACGAATTTCGGGCAACGAGTCCAGAAGTCGGTGTTCGAGTGCCTCGTGGACCCTGCGGAGTGGGCTGCGGTCCGCCACAGGCTCGTGGAGGTGGTCAATTTGGAGGAAGACAGCCTGCGCTTCTACTTTTTGGGGAAGAACTGGAAGTTACGAGTGGAGCACGTGGGCGCGAAACCCGCGTACGATCCGGAGGGTCCTCTGATCGTGTGAACGGAACGAGGGGCGAACCCCGAGCTCCCGTGGAATCCCCAGAGAGGTTCGCCATCGACATAAGTAGCCGGAATAAAGCCACTATGGGGCACCATTCCGGTGGAAGGAGGTGGGAAATCCTTTGCTCCGGAGGAGGTTCGCCGAAACGGACCTTCGGAGCGTCTTCCGGTGCAGATCCTAGGGGTCTGCAGTCGCCCCCCACGCGGGGGCGTGGATTGAAACTTCGCTGGCGAGATGACTGGTTTTGAAAGGAGTGTCGCCCCCCACGCGGGGGCGTGGATTGAAACTTCGAGGGGATGAGTAACGCGGACCTGCTCAACGTCGCCCCCCACGCGGGGGCGTGGATTGAAACCGGCAGTGAGGCTCTGAGTGAACTGGAACAGGCCGTCGCCCCCCACGCGGGGGCGTGGATTGAAACCAATCGACTGGTTGAAAAAGGAGCAGGCCCTCGGGTCGCCCCCCACGCGGGGGCGTGGATTGAAACACGAACCAGGTGGTTCCTCCGCCATCAATCCGGGGTCGCCCCCCACGCGGGGGCGTGGATTGAAACATCGACATGGCAGTATTTGGAACAACAACGGGCGGGTCGCCCCCCACGCGGGGGCGTGGATTGAAACTCTGTTTTAAGCTGCTCCAGGAGCCACTCTATCAGGTCGCCCCCCACGCGGGGGCGTGGATTGAAACAAGATACTGTTTTGTTGGTTCCCGGCGCTTACTGTCGCCCCCCACGCGGGGGCGTGGATTGAAACTTCAAGCTGGCCTGTGGAAAAATCACGGCCGGCTTGTCGCCCCCCACGCGGGGGCGTGGATTGAAACGCCGTGGTCCCCCTTCTTCCACAGGTCACGGGGCGTCGCCCCCCACGCGGGGGCGTGGATTGAAACATGGCAGGACAAGGCCAATTATCGCCTTTGACCAGTCGCCCCCCACGCGGGGGCGTGGATTGAAACTAACAGACCTCCTAGACAAAATGGACGATAGATGTCGCCCCCCACGCGGGGGCGTGGATTGAAACACCGGCGTTCTTCCTC
>JBFMAA010000182.1:0-10899 GCA_040755955.1 Thermodesulfobacteriota bacterium | reverse complement strand
CAGTGCCCCACACCTCCGAAAACGGCACATGGGCAGAACCCCCTAATGTTTCAAAAGTTTTCGGAAAGGGGTCCGGGGGACAACCCTTTTTCAAAAGGGTTTCCCCCGGGAGACTTTCATGGGAACTTCTGGAGCATGCGGCTCCCGCTGGTCGCCGAAGGCTAGGGTGACGTCGATCACTTCGGCGTTTTCACGGTTCGTTGTGTCCGTCTCGCCGGCATCGTGGTTCTCATGTGAATGCGGCTTCTGGGGGAAGGGGCGTTTTTCGAGCCACCACTCCCCCGGATACTCCGTGTCCATGAGAATAGTCCTTGACACGCCCGTTGGGAGCGGTGAATAATCGAACGAATTGGGACGATCAGCCCGGGAATTGCGGAGACGGGTAAGCAGCGGGTCATGCCATCAATCTACGACATATATGAACGAAAGAACTATCATAACCGTTTCCGTTTACCGCAATCGGTAGATTTTCAGATCGAGGTGCGGGAAACGGACCTCCGGATTCAGGCACAATCCAATCTGAGCGCCAAGGCCAAAGACGCGGTATTCCGATACCGTTACCAGGTGGAGGAGTATCTTCGGCAGCATCCCGCGTTTCGAGAATCCACCTCACCGATTCAGATATACGCGTCCGCACCGGAAATCGTGAGATTTACAGACCTCGCGTCTCGTAGCACCGGCGTGGCTCCCATGGCTTGCATGAGCGGGGCAATGGCGGACTTTGTGGGGCGAGATCTCTCTTCAGACTCCGCGCATCTCATCGTCTCCAGCGGGGGAGATGCCTATGTTCGCGTGAACGCCCCACTGGAAGTGACCCTCTACGCACAGGGTTCGCCTCTCCACGAAAAGCTGATCTTGGCACTTCCCGCGTTTAAGAGGCCGTTTGGGATCTCCACCTACGTGCCGGGTCGAGGGATTCATGCGGTCACGGTGATTTCGAGGTCCGCGTGCTGGGCATCCGCGTTTTCGAAGGACATCGGGGATCGACTCCTGTCGGGTGAGAACCCTCACGCGGTGTTCGACAGGGCGTCCGAATACAGAGACGTCGGAGGGCTCATACTGATTGCCGGCCACAGGATCTGCCTGGGCGGGGACTTGGTACTCAAGTCCGTGGACGGCCAGGGCGCATGACAGAGGACTTCAAGGCCGTTCGGGAAAGGGACAAGCGTAATGAGAATCGGCGTCCTCTCCGATACCCATCTCTATACCCCCGACAAGACTCTGGATCGCATCCTGGGAGAGATGCTGGCAGATACCGACCTCATCCTCCATGCCGGCGACATCGTGACGCGTAAGGTCCTTGCCAGATTGGAGGAGGAGGGAGTGATCGCGGTCTGCGGGAACATGGATGACTACGAGGTCGCGGGGGTACTCCCCCAGAGCCGGATTATGACCCTGGAAGGGAAACGCATCGGATTGGTCCACGGGTGGGGAGCGAAACACAATCTGCAGTCGCGAATTGTGACGAAGTTTTCCCCGGACGTTCCGGACCTTATTGTGTTCGGCCACACCCACGTGCCTTTCTGGGGTGAGTACCAAGGGATAGCCATGTTCAATCCCGGGTGCGCGTCCACGGGCGGGTACCAGGGTCGCGGAAGCGTAGGGATCATCGAGATTTCCGACGGGGTAGTGCAGGCTCAGCACCTGACTTTTTGATCGAACCGCACTACAATATGGGCGCCAAAACGGAGTCACCCTTGTCTACCACCCGGCCTTGAAAGGCCCGGCTACTGTCAATCGTCCCTCCGGGACTCCAGTGTTCCCAAGCCCCGAAGGGGCGACTGAAAATAGCCGGATGCTTCAGCGCCGGGAATAGAAAGCGCCACGCCCCGTGGAACGTAAGCGGTTCTTATGACGCCAATGCGAACCGCTCCGCGCTCACGGCAAGGAGATTGATGGAGAATATCTGGGCTCCCTGGAGAATCGACTACATACTGGGCAGAGAGAGAGAACCCGGCTGCATCTTCTGTACGAAACCGGCCGCGGACAACGACGACGAGAGCCTCATCGTACACCGGGCAAAGGGTGCGTTCGCGATGCTGAACAAGTACCCGTATAATAACGGCCACGTGCTCGTCTGCCCATACCGGCACGTCTCAGACATATGTGACCTCTCCGCACACGAGAACAGCTTGCTCACGGAAGAGGTGTGCAGGTCGGTCGAGGTGCTTCGCGCGGTCATGAGGCCCCAGGGATTCAACATAGGGTTAAACCTCGGGACGGTCGCGGGAGCCGGAATCGAAGAACACCTTCATTACCACATAGTGCCGCGGTGGAGTGGAGACTCGAACTTCATGCCTGTGTTGGCCGATGTCAGGGTCATACCGGAACATCTGCGAAGCACCTGCGGGAAACTGCGAGAGGCGTTCCGGCTCCGTTTCGGATCAGGGGCTCAAGAGGAGACATCATGAAACTGTTCAAGACAATACTGGTAATCATCTTCTTCATGTTCCTCATGTCGGTCTTCATGCTCAACAAGAACGTGGAACTGCCGGTAAACTATTTCGGCCTCTCCGCGCCGCTGAAGGTGGATTTTTGGCAATTGGTCACGGTATGCGTGGCCTTGGGCGTGTTCATCTCCGCGCTGTGGGACTTCTTCACCGAGCTGAAATGGCGACGGGAAAGACGCAAGATGATACAGACCCACAACGAACACGTGAGCGTGGAGGCGGGACTGAAAGCCCGCATCGAAGAGCTCGAGACTGAGAACGAGAGACTGAGAAGGGAAACGGACCGGGCGCCCAGACCTGCTGCCCCGCCGGCGGGACCTCCGAAAGAAGCTGGGCTTGCTGCACGGCCGGGTCAAGAGAAGCCGGCCATCACGCTCATCGGAGGAAAGACTGATACCCTCGCGGAGAAAGCCGCGAGCAAGGACGAGGTCGGCCCGCAACGCACGGGACTCCTGAGCGGCTTAGGCCGCCGTGCGGCTTCCAAGGACGCGAACGACACCCCGGCGGGGTCAACATCCCCTGCTCCCCAGGAACCGCCCAAGAAGGCGGGCTTCCTGTCACGGTTCAAGGGCGGGTCTTCCAGCGCGTCGCCGGCCACGCCGGACAAGGCACCGACTGCCCCACCGGAGAAGGTCGAGAAAGCCGCTCCGACAGCCGCTGAGCCAGGAGACGAAAAAAGGCCCGGACTGCAGGCTCGTTTCGGCAAGACCCCGTCCGCCGAACCCGCTTCCGGCATCGCGGAACCGTCACTTCCGGGGAGTTTGCCGCTCCCGCCGTCAAAGCCTGCGCCGCTCGCGGGACAGCCGCTTCCGGGAGCAGACCCGAAGGTAGAGAAGTCGTCGGAGAAAGAATCGCCCGATCAACCGAAGCGTGACTCATAAGCTATGGAAATAATCAGGGTAAGAGAGAAGATCTACCACGATCTGAAGTCGCCGTCGGTGGCTCTTGGGAACTTCGACGGGGTCCATCTGGGACATCAGGCGATTCTGAGGAAAACCGTGCGCACTGCCCACGAAAAAGGCAGGGACGCGGTGGTGTACACCTTCGATCCTCACCCCCGGGTAGTGCTCAATGCGGCTCCGGAAGTCCCCGCGATCACTACGGCCCGAGAGAAGGCCGAAATCCTGGAACACCTCGGCATCGACGTGCTGATCCTGGCGGAGTTTTCCTTGGAATTTGCCGCGCAGACTCCTCAGGAATTCGTGCAGAATATTCTCAAGGAAGAATTGGGCGCGGAGCACATCCTCATCGGCGAGAATTACAGATTCGGGAGCAAGCGCTCCGGCAATGCGGAAACCCTGAAGGAAATGGGTCACGACATGGGGTTCAAGGTCCATGTGATCCCTCCGGTGATTGTCCGAGACAAACGCGTGTCGTCAAGCCGCATTCGAGAACACCTGCTCAAAGGCGAGATCCGGGAGGCCAACGAACTGCTCGGTCGCGAGTTTACCGTCGAAGGGAGAGTCATTCACGGTCATCACCGAGGCAAGAAGCTGGGGTTCCCCACCGCGAATATCAAACCCGATCAGAAACTCCATCCGCCCCAGGGAGTGTACGCGGTGTACTGCCGGATCGGTGTAGAGATGCTTCCGGGTGTGATGAACATTGGCCACAATCCGACGTTCGGCAACCGGAAGGTCTCGTACGAGGCCCATGTGCTCGACTTCGCCAAGGACCTGTACGGTCAGACCCTCAAGATCTACCTGGTGGAGCGGCTCAGGTCCGAGATGAAATTCGACGGAGTCGACCAGCTCAAGGAACAGATCCGCCGAGACGCGGAACGATGCAGAGGTATCCTCGCACTGTACCCCAGCATCCCGTGAGGCTGCCTCAGTGTCTGTCTCACCATACGTGTCGCACCCTCCGAGCCTGGGACGTAGGCCGTTGCGTCCGTCATTCCCGCGGAAGCCGGAATCCAGTCTTTCCTGCGGGATCTGGAGCCCGGCGCCTGCCCCGGACCACGATCCTGGGTTCGCCCGGGTGGCGAACGGGTCGGATTGGCACAGTTGTTTCGGGACAGACCCTCAGTCGGAGCAGCCTCCGGCCGCATACAGTCAGGCCACGGGGTGAGTTGGTGGTACGTAGTGAGTGGCACAAATACGGGTCCCGGCCTCGGGGCCTCGTAGTTGAGGAGACGTGGGAGGAGCCGACGTCCCTGCCGGCCCAAGAACTACCGGCACGGAGACCGGGCGCTGAGTGCCCCTTTTCGCAAATGCGGTTCCGGATACCCCGGGGATTTGTGCCACAGTTGTGGGGTACCTGAAGATACCTCACCGTGTGTACATCGTAGAGCACCCAAGCGGGTCCGAAGCATCCGCACCTGGTGGTACCCATGGACGATGAAGAACACCTGAACCTGCCCCCTGACGTGCTGGAGAAGCTCCAGGAGCTCTCGGAGAAGCTGGCCGAGCCTCCGACGGAGATCATCATCGCCGCGGTGGACCACTTCACCCGCCTGGACTCCCAAAGGCAGAAGGCCATCATGATAGGAACATCCAGACGACGGCGGATGCCGTGATACCGCTCGCACGGCCCTCAATTCAACGGCATTGCGGTACGCGCCGCACCCTGCAACGATCCCCGCGCTCTTCTCCAAGTTGATCCCGGCTATGCTCCGTGGTATACCAAGTCGCTTTCCGAAAGGCAATATTCCGGGGGAAACCCATTTGCAAAACGGTTTCCCCCGGACCCCTTTCCGAAAACTCTTAGAATATTGGCTGGTTCTGGTCATGCAGACGGTTCCTGTGAACTCGGGGGCGCAATTTCACCCCTCGTTCCTGCGGCAGGGCGTGACCGTCCTTGGTCGAGCTGTTCGGGCAAGCCGTTGCCTCCAAGAAGGGGGCTTCGCGAAATCTCGCTTGACGTTCCGCAGGTTGGTATTACAGTCACGTAATACCTGTTCGCGTGCAAGCAGGTGATCTCCGGCCCGACGTCAAATGAGTCGTACCAGCCGTCTGCCCCTTCTGAAAGCGCGGCGCTATCACAGGCGGGGTCGGACCGCGCAGCGGTGCCGCCGTGTGGTCCTGCAGTCCGGGGGCACGCGGAAAGGAAAGGAGTTTGTGGGCCATGGAGAATCAAGGCGCCCTGTTGCTGGGCCGAGGTGAAGAACCGCAGTACCTCTTGCTGCAATACGCCAATCGTCACGGACTGATAGCCGGAGCCACCGGCACGGGCAAGACCGTGTCCCTGCAAGTCCTGGCAGAAGGCTTGTCTCGCGCGGGTGTGCCCGTGTTCATGGCGGACGTGAAGGGTGATCTCGCGGGCATGAGCCAGGCGGGTGAGGATAAGCCCAAACTCAGAGAACGAGCCGAATCGCTGGGAATCGAGGACTACACGCACGAGGCGTTCCCCACCATCTACTGGGACCTCCTCGGTGAACAGGGCCACCCGGTACGCACCACGATCTCGGAAATGGGTCCTCTGCTGCTGTCTCGGCTCCTGGGTCTGAACGAGGCCCAGGAGGGCGTCCTCAACATCGTGTTCAGGCTCGCGGACGAACAGGGCCTCCTGCTGCTCGATCTGAAGGACCTGCGTGCGATGCTCCAGTTCGCAGGCGAGCAGTCGAAAGATCTTACCATCGCCTACGGGAACGTGACCAAACCCTCGGTGGGAGCGATTCAGCGGCGGATTCTCGTGCTGGAGGAGCAGGGCGGTGACAAGTTCTTCGGTGAACCCGCGCTCGATCTGAACGATTTCATGCGAACCGACGAAGACGGCCGCGGATTGATAGGCATCCTGGCCGCGGACAAGCTCATGCTCCAACCCAGGCTGTACGCCACTTTCATGCTGTGGCTGCTCGCCGAGCTGTTCGAAGAACTCCCCGAGGTCGGTGACCCGGAGAAACCCAAACTCGTGTTTTTCTTCGACGAAGCGCACCTCCTGTTCAGCGACGCACCGAAGGTGCTCATCGAAAAGGTGGAGCAGGTAGCCAGACTGGTAAGATCCAAGGGGGTTGGAGTCTATTTCATCTCGCAGAGCCCCCTTGACATACCGGAGGTCATCCTCGGACAGCTTGGCAACAGAATTCAGCATGGGATGCGCGCGTTCACTCCACGGGACCAGAAGACCGTGCGCGTCGTCGCAGAGACGTTCCGGACCGACCGCTCGTTCGATTGCGCTCAGGCGATCACCGAACTGCAAGTGGGGGAAGCGCTGGTGTCGACGCTGGACGAAAAGGGCGCTCCGAGAGTCGTGCAACGGGTAATGGTGAGGCCACCCTCGTCTCGGATGGGACCAGTAATCCCCCAGGAGCGCATGACTGTGATCCGGAGCAGCCCCATCAAGGGAAAATATGACGAGACGGTGGATCGTGAATCCGCGTTCGAGATGCTCAAGGAGCGAGCTGAGGCTACCGCGGCTCCGGCTGGGGAGCAGCAAGGGAAATCGTGGTGGTCCACCGTACAGGATACGGTCGCGGGGATGGGAACCCCTACGACGGGGAGAGGGCAGAGTGTGGGGGATGCCTTTGCCAAGAGCGTCGCCAGAAGTATCGGAGGCTATGTCGGGAGGGCTATTATTCGTGGAGTCCTGGGCTCGATTCTGAAGCGGTGACAACCGCGTCGTCTCTTCCTCCGGAGGCTGGAGTTCAACGCCGAGGCGCAGTGGACGCGGAGAACAGTAGAAAGAGAAGTGAAGGAATCATACTTTTCCGCGGGTGCTTCACCTGACGAGTTGGTCTGGAAGCCTGACAGATGCTCGGAATTCTCTTCCTAATTCTGTGTGCTCTCGGCGCGTCTGTAGTGAAATGTCTTCTCGGTGAACTCTTACCTCCGAAGAGTCGTTGACGACCCGATGCGGCGGATGCTAGTATCAATCTCGGGAAATGCTCTACGCCTGCGCCTTTCGGCATCGGCTTCGCGCTGAAGGAACAATCCGCGGCGCGGATCCTTGAGCGAACCATCCACTAGTCGTGACCTCACCCCCTTAAGGAATGTACACGTCTATTACCTGTTGGTTCGCGTCTCGCGGGCTGAACATGGCAACCGCCATATCCCCGGAAGCGGCTGGGAGCAGCAACCAGAATTCGCGTCGACCCTTCTCGGTCCGCATGATGACCGATGCCGGGGCGAGTTGGTGCTACGCAAGCAAGGAAACGCACGTTGCTTTTTCCCAGCGTTGCTGCACTGAAGATTTCTTCTCGAGAAGAAGAGAAATCGAGCGTCATGCGTAAGACGCAGAAGCCACGCCGGATTACCGACCATTCCCTTCAAGGGCTGGTCTCGGAGAACCAGATGTCTATCGAACAAGACGTATTCCAGATCGCGACACTGACTCGTCAGGCCTCTCGCCAGGCGGCGAATCTCTCGATGAAGGTCAAAGAGGATATTCTGCTGTCTGTGGCCCGGAAGCTCCGAGCAGAAAAGCACTTCCTCCAAGAGGCGAACCGCAAGGACCTTCTGGAAGGCGAAGCCCAAGGGCTGTCAGCGGCCATGATGGACCGCCTCACCCTGTCGGACGAGGTGATCGAACAGACCGCGGCAGGGATCGAAGAGATTGCCGCGTTCCCCGACCCGGTTGGGGAGATAGTCGGTATGTGGACGAGACCCAACGGCATGAGAGTAGGCCGGATGCGGATACCGCTGGGAGTGATCGGCATCATCTACGAGTCGCGTCCCAACGTGACCGCGGATGCCGCGGCCCTGTGCCTGAAAGCCGGTAACGGAACGATACTTCGTGGGGGATCCGAGGCGATCAACTCGAACCTTGCCATCACCGCGCTGTTCAAACAAGCGCTTCGGGAGCATTCCGTGGATGATCAGGTCGTCAACCTCATCCCCACCACGGACAGGGAAGCGGTACTCCATATGCTCAAGCTCGAGGAGCTCATCGACCTCATCATCCCCAGAGGCGGGGAGCCTCTTATCCGTTTTGTGTCGGAAAACTCACGTATTCCGGTGATCAAGCACTACAAGGGAGTATGCCACGTATACGTGGACCAGTACGCAGACCTCGAAATGGCCTCGAAGATCGCTTTCAACGCAAAGGTCCAGAGGCCCGGCGTGTGCAACTCGATGGAGACGCTCCTCGTCCACCGGGAAGTGGCCGAAAGCTTCTTGCCGCCGGCGTGCAGAGATTTCGCCGCGGCAGGGGTAGAACTGAGAGGATGCGACAGGTCTCGCACCATAGTCCCATCGATTCTCCAGGCCACCGAGGACGACTGGTACGCGGAATACCTCGACCTTATCCTCGCGATTCGTGTGGTTGACAGTATCGACGAGGCCATCGAACATATCGCGAAGTACGGCTCGCTGCACACCGATGCGATCGTGACGCGCGACTACGCAGCATCCCAGAAGTTCCTCAAGGAAGTGAACTCGTCGACGGTTGCGGTGAACACCTCGACGAGAATGAGCGACGGGTACGTATTCGGTCTTGGAGCAGAAGTGGGGATCAGCACCACAAAGATTCACTCGTACGGACCAATGGGAGTCAAGGATCTCACTACGTGCAAGTTCATAGTCCTCGGCGAAGGACAGATCCGCGAATAGTAGCCGTAAGAGTTCACCGCGGAGATCGCAGAGGACGCAGAGAAGAAAGAGAAAAGAATATTCACCACAGAGACACAGAGGTCACAGAGAAAACCAAGAATTTGCAATTGTTCTCTTCTTATCTGCAACCGGCTGAGTCATCTGAGGATAACAGCTCTTTTCTTCTTCTTTTCTTCTCTGTGTTCTCTGCGCCTCTGCGGTGAGTCTTCTTCCCGGTGAACGGTTAGTCGTAACCGTTCGCAAGGAAATGCAGTTTCCCGGGGGAAGGGGTTATTTCTTTGTGTCTTTGTGTCTTCGTGGTGAACTCTTGCCACGAATAGGACCACGCATCGCGGCTGCGTCGCACATCGGAGGAGAAACCGTGGCGGAAATTCGAAGCACCCTGGACCTCATCATGGAGAGGACAAAGGGGATGACCATGTCCCCGCAAGAGAAGGAAGAGCTCCGGCAGGAGGAGCTCGCCAAGAGAGCAAGGGGATTCCAGGTGAAGCTGCTGGATAACCCCGACCATGCGAAGGAGATACTCTCGCCCCTCGAGTCAATGGGAGAAGAAGAGCGCGCCGGCCTGGAGAGACTCCTCTGGCAAGGACTCGTGCACGACCTACCCACTGACCGGGATGCCCTGAAGTACGTGGCGATCCTGAGACGACTCTCGCCCGCGGCCACAAAGCAACGGGTGCTGGACAAGATCGAGTCGGACCTCAAGTCCATAGCCAAGGCGCACGGAGCCGAAGAGAAGAAGGCGCTTGCGCGGGAGAGGAAGAGACTGGAGGCCTTCGGCATCTCGGGAAGTGCGGTGATCCCGAAACTATCCGGTCGGAGCGCGACCGGTGAGTCCCAACGACTCGCGGAAGACATGAAAAGACGATTATTGGACGGCGTTTGAGTGTTCATTTTTTTGGGTCCGAGAGGAGGTCATATGAGAGGGAATGTATTTCGTTGGGTAACACTGCTCATTGTGTTCCTGCCATGCCTGGGACGAGCCTGGGCCGCCGGTCCTCCCACAGTGCTCCCGGGAGGCGCAGGGCCTCAGGAGGCTCTTCCGCTCGGAGCGACCAACCTTGTAGAAGCCTACCAACTGAAGATCAATGGGATACCATATCTATTAAGTCGCTACCTGGACTCCGGTGATCTGCTGGTTGTGCAGAGCATTTATGATGCGATGGAGTCCGTGGACCTGAATATGAAGAAGATGGGAGAATCGATCACGAGCGTCCGGCACAAAGAGATCTTCGCCAAGCTCATGGCAGGCACGCAGAAACTCAAGCAGATCGTCGAGAAAAGCCTCAAGTCGATCGACCATTACCTGCGACTCAAGCGCGTATTCGATTACCGGTCGTCACAGCTTGTCATATGGCTTGAAGACCAGGCGGATGAAGCCTTCGCTCAGGGTCCCGGTCAGAATGCGGAAGACCTGAAAGGCCTGTTGAGCACCGTTCGTCAGACGAGAATCACCCTGCTCAAGGCGGTGTCGCTGTCCGGACCCGCGGTGCTGGGATCGCTTTCCCAGCCGCAGCGAGACAAGTCTCGGGCGCTCTGGGACACCGCGTCGAAAGACGTTGATCAACTCGTTACCCAGATCTCGTCGGAGAAACACAAAGCCATCGCCGCGGCACTGGCTCTGTCTGTCCACAATCTACGCAGGCTCGAGCGCTCTCTTGCAGCCCAAATCGGCGAGGTGAAACAGGGTTGGGATGAAACCGTACTCCTGGTGGGGTCGCTCGAATCACTCATGCAACCCGCGCCTGCCGGAGACAAGGCACCAGGAGAAGTTCCCCCCAAGGAACAAGACCCGGCCAAGGCTCGCGACCGCGGGGCAAAATAATCGCAAGGTGCGCGGCAGAGCTGCCGGGAGCCCCAATGCTCCCGAAGTTCCCACTAAAGTCTCCCGGGGGAAACCCGTTTGAAAAAGGGTTGTCCCCCGGACCCCCATAGGCGCTAACTTGGCGACAGCCCATTTC
>JBFMAA010000181.1:0-10954 GCA_040755955.1 Thermodesulfobacteriota bacterium | reverse complement strand
CGGGCCGGCAGCTCTGGGAGCAAGCAAGGTGCCTTCTCTTCGCTTGCGTAGAACCGACCGGCCCCGCCCTGGGTCTTCATGCGGACCGAGAAAGGTGGACGCGAATTTTGGTTGCGGCTCCCAGCCGCCTTTTGAAAAAGGGTTGTCCCCCGTGCCCCCTTCCGAAAACTTCTGAAACATCGAGGGGGTTCTGGCCATCCAACGAGTTCTCGGGATGTTGGGAGCTGACCTTCGTGCTTGGTTGAGGCCGCTTACGGTCGTGGTGGTTTTGATGTCTCGGTTTCCCGGCGCTCACGCACCGGGCTACTATCTGTCGCCCCTTTGGGGCTCCGGAGCCGCGGGTTCAGTCCCGCAGGGACGTAAGAAAGTAGCCCGGGAGGTGAGTCCCGGGTGGCAGGAATAGCAGGTAACATCATTCATGCACCAAAGTGCGCGGCTTCCGTCGGTCTCAAGGAAATGCGCCTTCCACAGAAAGTGAGGAACCTTGTCATGAGCAGAAAGGAAGTACTCGTTGCGGTGTTGTTGTGTGCACTTTCCACACTCCCATCGGCATGGGCCGGACCACGAATAGGTTTCACCGAGCGGGAGCACGACTTCGGGGACGTGCCTCCCGGTAAGACCCTGTCGGTGGAGTTCATGTGCGGCAATACCGGCGACGAGTTGCTGATTCTTGAACGGATCACCTCATCGTGCGGGTGTGCAAAGACGGTGCGAGGGAGTCGAAGCATCGCGCCGGGCTCTTCAGCCGGCATACTCGCGAAGGTAGACCCTTCAGGGATGCCGCCGGGCCGCCACGCAAAGACGATTACCGTGCATTCCAACGATCCTGATTGCCGGCAAACCGATCTAAGGCTCACGTTCAACGTGGTCCGACACTTGACCATTGAACCGGCTGCCTTCGCAGTAAGCCTGCTGGATCGCGAAAAGGATGCCCTGTTTCCCGTGAAGATCACCAACCACTCGAACGAGCCGATCACGTTGCGGGCTTCACAGACCGACAATTCCTGTGGAGTGACTCTCCTCCCCCACGAGGTCCTTGTGCCGCCGGGAGGGAAAGTGGATCTTCAGCTCTCGGTTCGAGTGAATCCCCAGCAGCAGCGGCCCCACCTGAACGGTTCCGTGCTGATCGAAACCAGTGACCCTTGGGAAAGAGACCTCACCGTGCCGTACTTCATCAGGCTCCCGAAGAGCCAGTCAAAGTAGGCCACCGCATCCGGCCGGGGATCGCACCCATCGGCGTCAAATTAACGACTTGCCGCCCTACGGGGCGTTCGGCCCTTGCCTCCCGGTGCTGAAGCATCGGGCTATTCTCAGCCGCCCCTGCGGGGGGCTTGGGAGTGATGGAGTCCCGGAGGGACGGCTGACGATAGCCGGGCCTTTCAAGGCCGGGGAATGAGGGACGGTTGCTCGTCTTCTGACGGCTATGGGGATCGCACCCTCTCCGCGCTCTCGACCGCAGGCTTGGTGCGAAGCGTTTGCGGTCCGCTGCATGAGTAAGGAGAAATGACGTGGAGAAGCTCTTAATAATCGGCTGCAAGAAAGCGATGGACACGGTTTGTGTAGGGTGTTCCCGTTGCCTGATCGCTTTCAACCGCCGCGTGGGCGAGTTCTCAGGTTATCGGGACCAGGACGCCCAGCTCATAGGTCTGGCAAGCTGCGGTGATTGTCCGGGCAGCACTCTGGTGCCGAGATTGGCGGTCATGAAGCTGTGTGACGCCCCTCTGGGCGACGAACCGACGAAGATCCATCTGGCGCCGTGTCTTCTCAACAGTTGCCCTCACATCGATTCCATTTCGCCGAAGCTGGATGCCAAGTGCGGAATCGAGATTGTTCGAGGCACCCACCCCTATGGCATCCAACGCGTGTTCGGCGAATAGAGCCGATCGGTCGCGAACCGCGACACCAAGTCGCCTTCCGAAAGGTTGGATTTCCGACGCCTCTTAGAATACAGGTTGGTTGTCAACATCCATAACGCGGGTGACCGTTCAGGGGGTATCCGTCTTCCGCCGCGAAAACGAAACACAAGGCACCAAGACACACGCAAGTCAACGGCGATCGGCCCATCAAGGCGATTAAGATTCACTTTCTCCGTGTCTTTGTGCCTTGGTGGTTCATCCCCTTGCCTCCCAGCCTGGGCGTATCTCACGGTCTCGATCCGTCACTCGGGCCCGGTCCTTTTCTCGACCGTTCCCACCGGATTTCGCCTGCAGCGAGCTTCATCAGCAGCAACGCGACCACCTTGGCCCGTTCGGCGAGGCTGGGGAGCACCACATATTCCTCGGGACTGTGGAGATTGTCACCGATGGGCCCCAGGCCGTCCAGGGTCGGCAACCCCGCGGATGCAAGCACGCTCCCGTCTCCCGCGCCTCCCGCGGCTCGCCAGGAAACAGTGAGGCCTATGTCCTCGGCACATCGATCGTAGTGGCCCATAAGCTCGAGGGTTTTGCGGTCGATCACCTTGGGCGGTCGCCACGAACTCCGATGCAGCTCCGCGGACAGGCCGTCACGGGTGTTGATGTCGTCGATCAGCTCCTCGATCAGAACGTACGCGGTGTGGTCATCCTGCAGCGATTCCGTCCGGACGTTGAACTTGCACGAGGCAAGGTCCGGGACCACATTCGCGGGGCCTCCGCCCGTGATGGCTCCCACGTTGAGCGTCGTGCCGGCCCTGTCCTTGAACACCGAGTTGAGTCTCACGACGAATTCCGCGACTGCGTTGATCGCATTCCTGCCTTCTGCCGGGTTTCGGCCCGCGTGAGCCGCCCTGCCCCGCACTATCGCGGTGTACACGCTGGAACCCTTCCGCGTGCTCACCAACGACCCGTCACGCCAGGCAGGTTCAAAGACCAGACCCAGATCGTGGCGCGCGGCAGCCTCGACGAGAAGCGGAGTCGATCCGGGCGAGCCGATCTCTTCATCAGGGTTGATGAGCACTTCCCATCCGAGATTCCCGGCCCAAGGAGTCCTTTCCAGGGCCTCCAGAGCTTTCAGCAGCACCATCAGACCACCTTTGGCGTCTGCGACTCCCGGACCTTGCAGGGTGTCGTCATCAAGGAGCACGCACGACCGAAACGCGTGGTCCGCCCCGTACACGGTGTCGTAATGGACGTTGAGCAGAACCCTGAGCCCTGCCTCAAGCCGCGACGAGACTCGGATCACCTTCCCCAGCGGAAGCTGCGCCACTGAGCCGTCAGGCTCGATGATGCTCCTCGGTTGCAGGGGCAGCGTCTCGACCCTCCCCCGGAGCCGTGCGAACGCATCCTCCACGATCGCGCACATCCGCGACAAACCGGTTATGTTGCCGCTGCCGGAGTTCACTTCCGCCCAGACGCGCAAGAGATCCGCGGCTGCCGAGCCTTCAGAATCGAGCCATTGCAGATACGGGTGATAGCCGTGCATAGTCATAGTGTCCCGCGTCGAGAATTGCGGCAAGTTTCACCCTCCTCTTGCCCCAATGCTTGTGACTCAGCACGTTTCCGCTCCTTCCGTAGGTTGAAACCTACGGCTATTCACAGTCCGTCCCGTCGGGACGTGAGGCTGTGAGCCCCGAAGGGGCTTACCGTCCATGGCCGGGGGTTTTAACCCGCGGTGCAAGAAAGAGAGAGCCATACTTGAGTCGCCGCCATTTGGCCCTTGGCCCACCCGTCGAGGGAGGGGAATAACAAACCCTCTCCTCCGGCGGGCATAGTCGCTAACTTCAGTGTGCGTGACCACAACGGCTCAAGAGAGGTCGTCGAGAAGATCTTTCGCAGCTTTCTCTCGGCCCCTCGTATAGATGGTCTTGTAACGGTCCGCGAAGCCCTGTGCGGTGAAGCATCCCCGGCATTCCTGGTCTTGGTCGGGGATTCCCGTCTCGATTCTCACTTCGAGCCCCAAAGACTCGTACAGCCGCCGCACCTCGGAAAGGCGAGGCTCCTCCACAGAGAATCGCCGTGTCCAGCCGTCGGCAACAAGGGCTTTGTGTCGCTCGGCAGGGTCGTGTGTACTGCCTTCCATCAGACCGCCCTCCCCGGGATGGAACCATTCACCGCCGGGTGATCCTCGGAATTCGCACTTTCCCTCGTAAAGAACGCAAAGGCCGCAGAGGAAGAGAGAATTCCTTGCCGCGCTTTGCGAGAGTCGTTCTCGTGCGGGTCACGTGGGTGACCATGCTTTGGAATGGCTCTACTTAGGGGCTGTCCCGCAATAACCGTCTCAATGCAGGCGGCCCGTCGCCCCTCGTTTAGAAAAGGAGGGGAGCAGGAAGATCCCTCTCTTCCCCTTTTCTAAAGGGGGGTTAGGGGGGATTTTTAGGTGCACCACCTATTCCCGGACAATCACTCAGTCTGTTCTCCCGCGGCCACCCGTAGATCGGCCGCGCTCGGAGCGGTCAGCCGCAAGACCGCTATCTCCGGCGGGCAGTGTATTCTCCACGGGACGAAGGTCATGCCGACGCCTCGATTCAGGTACATACGGGTCTTACGGTCACGGTACCAACCGTACGTGTATTCGGATACGAGTGCGGCCACACTCAAACCACGCTCCAGTCCCGGCCTCGGAATCACTATCTGACCCCCGTGAATGTGGCCGGCCAATACCAGATCTATCCCTTCCTGCGCCGCGTAAGGAAGCACCGCAGGCCTGTGAGACAGCAACACTCGCATACCGGGTCCTTGGGGGATCGTCCGGGCAAAGCGCGAAAAGTCCGGGAACGTCTTGCCGGTAATCCAACTCACGAGCGGGTCGTCAATCCCTCCGAGGTGGATCACCGAGCCGTTCTCTTCAAACCTGACCCATCGGTTCCGAAGCGCGTTCAAGCCGGCTTTCTCGAAGGCTGACGTGGATCGCCACTCCCCCGCGTAGAAGTCGTGGTTTCCCATGATGACGAAATTGCCTATGCGCCGTTCCCGGAGCTTCTGAAGAGGCCGTATCGCGCTCTCCACGGGAGTGATGGGCGAGTGGAACACGTCACCGGTGATGACCACCGCGTCCGCTTCCATTCCGTTGAGCGTCGTGACCAAATGCTCAAGTTGGTCTTCGCCGAAGAACAGCCCGTAGTGCAGATCCGTCACCTGAATCAGCACCACCGGACGGCTCAAGCCTGTCAGGCTCGGATGAGGCATGTCGAACCGTTCGATTACCGCGGCGCTGAAGCCTCTCGCGGTTCCATGTCCCGCGAGCCCTATGATGCCGGCCACTCCCGTCGCGGCGCCCCATTTGAGGAATTCTCTCCTCGTTGGGGCCAGCGCATCTTCCGTGCATCGTCGCTCCCTTGCATCGGGGATCGGTCCCGTTTGGTCAGGCTCCTCCCGGCCCTTCATGGCGCCGGTTTCCCCGTGAAGCGGGCCGGTCCAACATCCGGCCGGAGTCCCCCGCGCCTTTCGCCACGTCCAAGCCAACCCCGCAAGGGTCGTCGAGGTGACGCCCAAGACGAGAAAGAACAACACCAGCGCGAGCGTGCATCCCAGAAAGTTGAAGTACAAGACGCCCATAACCTGACGGCCGAACGAATCGGCCGCGAAGATCCCTGTGTCGAGCGCGAGCTTTATCCCCAGATAGTTGAGCACCCCCAAGCCCAGCAGCACGGGGTACGCGGTACCGCGTGTGACGGGCGCATACTTCTTGAAGAGGTACTTCCGGACCGAACTGAAGACAAACCACTGGCACAGAATCGTGAAAGAAGCCAAAACCGCAAAAAAGAGAAACACCTTGTCCATGAATTGGTCAACCAATCTCGATCAGACTTCGCTCTTGCAAGAAGCGGCTAGGAGCCGCAACCAAACGGCTGGGAGCCGTAGCCAATAATCGCGTCCACCTTCCTCGGTCCGTATGGAGACCCAGGGCGGGGCGAGTTGCTTCTGCGCACACGAAGAAAGGCATTTGGCGCACTCTCTGAGCTGCTGAGCCGGCCAATTCTTCTCGCAAAGAGAAGAAATTCAACCTTATTGATAAAATGTGCATGAAACCGGAAAAGGGAACGGTTCGGCGACAATGGGGTGTGCCCAGACAGGCTTCGCTGCTCGACAACAGAGCCTTTGGCGGTCTTGTCTTAGACCGCGGCTCCACTCTGCAAGGGTCCGCGCACCGCGGCCCGTATCACCGTCATGTGGGGCATGGCCTGCGTCCACGAAGCGACATCAGGTCCGGCTCTTTGGAAATCAACCTGCCGTCCTTGTACCGGCCCACTCCATCGAAGGTCATCACTCGCACCAGTTCCGGTTCCGTGAACCACTGAGACTCCACCTTGAACGAACCGCCACCACCCTGGAAGCCCGGTACCTTGATCTTGATCCCGCTCTCCTTGAGTTTGTCGAACTTTTCCAGGTTGTCATAGATCACAAAGCCGCGGAAGAACCCGCCCCACGCGACACACGCGAGACTCAGAATCAGCAATATCGAAAAAAAGAACCATCGCAGCATCTATACGTATCTCCTTGCCCGCTCGGGCGAGAGCGAGTCTTCACCTCAACGTCTGCCGGCATTATAGCTCAGCGGGTGTTGACCTTCCAGACCAATCCGTGGCAAGAACAGCTCGACCCGGTCGTTCATGGGGCATCCGTCGTCGGCCGTGAAAACAAACCACAAAGCACCAAGACACAAAGAAGTAGAGAACAATCGTCAGCGTGATATTCGTGTCAACAGGCTTTTCTGGGGTCTTGGCCGTTCATTCTCTTTTCTCCCCGGCTGAACGCTGACGAACTCGACTTCTTCAAGAGGTTCATCCTATGGGTAAAGGTAGGTTGTTTGTGCTGTCTGCGCCATCGGGTGCGGGCAAGTCCACGCTCATTGAGCGGATACGCTCAGTATTTCCGGAGATGCTCTATTCCATCTCGTGCACGACTCGAGCCCCTCGTGCAGGCGAGCGAGAAGGAGTGCACTACTACTTTCTCGACCGGAGCCGGTTCACACAGTTGGTCCACGATGACGGTTTGCTCGAGTGGAAGGAAGTGCACGGAAACCTCTACGGCACGCCGGTGGAGCCTGTGGTCGCGGCCCTTGCTCAAGGCAGACACATGATATTGGACCTGGATGTGGAAGGAGCCAAGGAGGTGTTCCGCAAGATCCCGTCGTCAGTGGGCATCTTCATCAAAGCACCGGACATGGCGGAGCTGGAACGTCGACTGCGGGCTCGGGGCTCAGATTCCGAGGAGTCGATCTCCACTCGTCTGGTCAACGCGCAAAAGGAGCTCCAGGCAGAGCCTCTGTTTGCGTACACCGTGGTCAATCACGATCTCGACGACGCGGTCGAGGAACTCAGTTCCATTATCACGCAGGAATCCGAGTGAGACCGGGCGGCGATTGACCCCGCCCAGCCATCGGACTGCACGCGAACCGACAAAGGTCGCAGCGATTATTGCTTGCGGCTCCCAGCGGCACTTAGGTGCCCGAATAATCGAAGAATCCCCGTCCGGACTTTCTGCCCAGGAATCCCGCGTCCACGTATTTGGTCAGAAGCGGGCATGGACGATACTTGGGATCGCCGAAGCCTTCGTACAGCACCTTCAGAATCGCCAGACACGTGTCCAGGCCGATGAGATCCGCCAGCGCAAGCGGTCCCATGGGATGATTCATGCCCAGTTTCATCACTTCGTCGATCGCCTCGGGGGTGCCGACTCCCTCGAAGAGCGCAAACACTGCCTCGTTGATCATCGGCATGAGTATCCGGTTCGAGATGAACCCCGGGAAATCGTTGGCCATGACCGGTATCTTGCCGAACTTCTTGGAAAGTTCCTCGGTAAGCTGAGTGGTCTGAGCGTCGGTGGCAAGCCCTTTTATGATCTCCACCAGCTTCATTACCGGCACGGGGTTCATGAAGTGCATGCCGATGAATTTCTCCGGTCGCTTGGTGAACGAGGCCAGTTTCGTGATCGAGATTGAGGAAGTGTTGCTCGAGAGAATCTTCCCCGCAGGGACCACTTCATCGAGTTTCGTGAAGATGAATTTCTTGATCTCCATGTTTTCGGTCGCGGCTTCGACCACGAAATCCGCATCCTTGAAGTCCCCGAGGTCCGTGGTTCCCTTGATTCTGCCGAGAATCGCTCGTTTCTCATCCTCGGTCATCCTGCCTTTGGAGACCGCACGGCTCAGGTTCTTGTCGATCGTCTGAAGACCTCTGTCCACGAACTGCTGTGTGACGTCGCTCATAATCACCTGGAGTCCTGCAACCGCGGCCACATGAGCTATGCCGTTTCCCATCTGTCCGGCGCCCACCACGCCGAATACCTTCACTTCCATAGAGTTCCTCCATTACGAGATCAGAAGCGCTCCTGATCCAGGAAAAGGTGCAACGCGGCAATCATCACCGAATTCGTTATTTCACCCGATCGCACGTATTCGCGTAACGCGCTCGCGGGGACCAGCACGGTTTCTATGTCTTCGGTTTCATCGGGGTGGAGTCTGCCGGTCTGTGTTACATTGCGGGCCAGGTACACGTAGAATCGATTCGTAAAGATTGCCGGCATGGGGTGCATCCAGCCGAGGAGTTCAAGTTCCTCGGCCACGTAGCCCGTTTCTTCCTCGAGTTCTTCTCTGCCGCTCTGTTCCGGAGTCTGTCCGTGTTTGACAAGTCCTCCCGGGGGTTCTAAGGCCACTTCGCCCGTCCCGTGCCTGAATTGGCGGACCATGACCACCTCGTTGTTGCAAGTCACCGGGATTACGCATACCCAGTCCGGCGAGGTAAGCACCTGGAATTCGTACACCTTACCGTTGCGAGGGGATCTCGTTCGGTTGATCTGTACCGAGAACAGGCCGTACTGCCGGTCGACCCTCGTATCGACCACCGTCCACCTGAGGTCGCGTCCGCTTATGTCAGGGGGCATACTCTCCTCCGGGGGTTCAGGTGGCAGCCGGTTTGCGAAACAGAACGAACACACATGGCCATGAGTCTCTGAGCGTCTTTCCGTGAGTGGGACGACGGAATTGGTCGTCTGTCACTGCGAACCGGAAAGACTCCGTGCTTCGCGCCATCTGCACTGCTGACCGTCGCACGCCAGTCGGCCCGCGACGGTTTGTCGCGGGAACCCGCTGCATCACAGAGCCTAGTTGGAATGCAGCAAAAAGGATGACTGTTGTTGAGGACGTGCGTAGAACCCCGGCTGACCTCGCCCTAAGACTGAATACGGGCCGAGGAAGGTCGCCGCGATTATTGGTTGCGGCTCCACGCCGCCCTGCGATATCGGCCGTGAACGCTTCCCGTCTGTGTGCAGGTTGTTTCAGTCGGGCACGCGCTTTACACTCTTGTCCGCGAGCATATCCTGTAGCTGACCGAGCAGACGCCTCTCCTGCGCATCTATCACACCGTCGGCATTCGCCAGTGCGAGGATCTGTTCGTACTCGGTGTTGGTCAGTTTTCCATCGTCGATGGCTTTCTTGATCATCTCTGCCAGTTTTCCGCCTGTCTCGCCCGAGACTGCCATACCGTAACCTCCTCGATGACTTCTCTTATGAATGAACGTCAGCTTCTTCTCTTTCGAGAAGAAATGTCGAGCTTAGCAGCTCCCTAACAAGGCCGAGAGCGTTCTTCGGTTGCGCACAATCACTTCACTCCGCCATCGATCTTCATGCGGACCGACCAGGAGGACGCGATTCCTGTGATGTCGCGCCTCGAAATTCGCGGGACTGCGAAAGTGCAGATACGGCCCCCCTTTCTCTTCGCTCTCCCACCCGGGGAGAGCGTTCACCGTTCCCCTCCCTCGATGGGACGGGCAAGGAGAGGGTGAACGTGCCCGCAACTATCGGCGCTGAACACAATCGTTGCGGCTCCAAGCCGCTTTGTGGGACAACCCGGCACCGAACGCTGCTCCGAATCTTAGCCGGTTCTCTTGCAAAGTCAAGCGTGCCGGTGATAAGACCATGGTGTACATTCACTTAGAATCCTGGAAGAATATGACACGACACATCAAGACAGATCTCGACGTGCTCGGGAACGAGACTCGCGCAGCCGCGTCTGAGCCTGCCGCCTTCCCCTTCGGCGCGAACTGGAGACGATTCCTGGAGAGCTTTGACGAGGAACGGCTCAGCCGCGCCAAGGACTCTTTGACCGAGTTTCTGCGTGTGGACGATCTCGAGGGGAAAAGCTTCGTCGATATAGGATGCGGGAGCGGGCTATTCTCGTACGCGGCCCATGAGTTGGGAGCCGCGCAGGTGTTAAGCTTCGACGTTGACCGTGCTTGCGTGGAATGCTGTACGCGGCTTCGGGCCCGAGCGGGCAATCCCGACACCTGGGAGATCCGGGAAGGGTCCATACTCGACGAGGCATTCGTGTTCGGGTTGGGTCGATTCGACCTCGTCTATTCCTGGGGCGTGCTGCACCACACGGGCCGAATGTGGGATGCTATCGAAAAGGCCGCGACTCTGGTGAAACCGCAGGGGCTGTTCTACATTGCGCTGTACAACAGACTCCTGGACAGACAAGGGGATACTTCCTTGATTCACGGGTTCTGGACCTCGGTGAAGCGGATCTACAACGCCCATCCGTGGTTCGGAAGACTGGGCATGGAGCCTCTCGCTATGGCTGCGTATCTGTTCCTGACGGCAGCCCGGGGACAAAACCCCATTCGTCACGTCAGGAGCTACAAGTCGGACCGCGGCATGGACTGGCACACCGATGCCCGTGACTGGCTGGGAGGATACCCCTACGAATTTGCCACCAGGGATGAGGTCGTCTCGTTTGTGACCTCCAGGTTCCCCGACATGGTGCTTGTCAACCTCAAACCCACAACCGGCAGAGGGCTCAACTGGTTCCTTCTCCGCAACGGCGAGCCTGCGGAAATGTGATTTCCGGGGGAAACCCTTTATCAGAAAATGCGATTCCGGGGGAAGGAACTTCTTGCAAGAAGTTCCTTCCCCCGGACCCCCATCCTCAAGAACTCTTGGAGCATGGCGGCTCCCGCTGGTCGCCGCAGAGAAAGCCGGCTCGTCGAGACGCCGGTGGGGGAGCATTTTCATGCTTGGTTGTGGCCGCGTGCGGTCATGG
>JBFMAA010000180.1:0-11050 GCA_040755955.1 Thermodesulfobacteriota bacterium | reverse complement strand
AACCAAGACACCGTACAGGAAAGATTTTGCTTGACGTACAACACAGTCGCTTCCGAAAACTTTTTAAACATCGGGTGGTTCTGACCATGCCGCGGGTTCTCGGGATGTCGGGCGGTGACTTTCATGCTTGGTTGTGGCCGCGCGGACGGGGCAAGGTACTATGCCGTAAAACCGCGGGGCCGCATCGACAGGATTGCCGTGATACCAATGAGCGTTCACAGGGCTGACTTCAGCCTCCTGGTTGGACAGGCATCCTGCCTGTCATCCTACGAGCCGCCTCACCTGTTTGACGCAGCATCGGTATGACGGGCTCTGAGCATCACCGGAGGATCTTCCCTTCCCATGGCAGCCGCTGACATTCCGTTCGTGAGCGTGATCATTCCCACCTTCAATCGGCTGAACCTGCTGAAGGAGACGGTGGAATCGGTCCGGGAGCAGACGTTTCGGGATTTCGAGATCATTGTGGTCAACGACGGGTCCGCGGACGGCACGGAATCATGGCTGGACCGGCAGGCCGACCTGCGTGCGGTCCACACGCCCAATCAAGGGATAGCCGCATCGAGGAATCACGGGGCAGCTTTGGCACGGGGAGAATGGCTGGCGTTTCTCGACCACGACGACCTTTGGGTTCCGGAGAAACTGCGCATTCAGGTGGATTTCGTGCGAGCCGAGCCGGACGCGGCGCTCGTGGCCGGCAGACATGTGCGGCTTGGAAGATCCTACAAGAACCCCCAGGTTCTTGGCTGGGTCAAAGGGGACCTTTTCGTGCGAGTCTACTCCGAAAGCTTCATCCACACGTCTACGGTGATGATACGAAAGGATGTCTTCCGGGCGATCGACGGCTTCCCGACCCGATACCGATTTGCAGACGAGTTCGACGTGTGGCTCCGGATTGCCGGGGCCTATCCTATCGCGTACGTGGACCGGGTGCTCGCGTTGATCCGTTTCTACGAGGCGAACACCAGCCACAACAGGATCGGAGTCCGCGGCGACACGTTCCGCATCCTGACGGAGCACTATGATCCGGCCAGGATTCCGCGAGCGGTGTTTCTCAGGACCATGTCGGACCACGACATTTCTTTCGGCCGGGCCTGTCTCGGAGTCGGGAACACTGCCGAGGCGCTCGCGTGGTTCAGGAAGTCGGTGGAGAGGACGCCTCTGCGCCTTCGGAGCTGGCGATATTTGTTGAGATATGGCCTGCGGACATGGTTCGCGAAGATCGGCCGTGCATTCCGGACGCGTGTCCCAGGAAGGTGATCGGCATGAGACCCCCTCTGCTCATATCCCCCGGGGCGTTGCAGATATTGGAGACGGCTCCCCTTGGTCCCGCGGAATTCTGTCGCCGCGCGGTGGATGAACACCACCGGATTCTCGCCTCGCAACGTGAGCGGGTCTTCAAGGACGCGCCGGAAACCGCGGTGACGCTCGTGGAACTCCCCGGCATGCCTCAGGTCTGCGTGAAGGAATTCAGATGGCGCGGGACTCTGCATGCGTGCAAGGCACTGGCCAGACCGACTCAGGGTCTTCGGACGTTCTTCAACGGTCGCCGTTTGGTGGACATGGGGGTGGGAGCCGCGCTTCCTTTGGCGTTGGTTACCCGGACAAGGCAGGGGCTCATTCGCAGGGAATGGGTGGTCATGGAAACCGTGCCGGCAGCGGTCGAGCTGGATCGTTATCTGGTGAGAAGACTTCGCGAGGGCATGGACTACCGGCAGAAGCGTGAGTTGATCAGGCAGTTCGCGAGATTTATCTCCGGCCTTCACGACAAGGGGATATTCCACGCGGATCTGAAGACCTGTAATATCGTGGTCTCTGAGGCCGACGCGGACGGGACTGTCCGTTTTTTCCTCCTCGATTACGACGACGTGAAATTCTCCGGTTCCGTCTCTTTGAGAGGGAGGACCAGGAACCTCGTGCAATTATTCCTGTCGACTCCGTCAGCGTTCACCGCGACCGACAGACTTCGTTTCCTCAGCGAGTACTGCTTCCACGGGGACATGTCGCATGCCGAGCGTATCCCTCTGGCAAGGGAGATCATCAAGTGTGCGTCCGGGAGAACGATACTGTATGTGGGCCCGGATGGCGACATAGAGGAGCCTTGGGAGCGTTGAGTGAAGTCCCGCGAGGTTGGCTGGGGGGCTTTGCGAGGGGTGCAGCGCGTCTTGGTTTTCGATAACCCATCGGAATAATGAAGCCCTCAGAGGGCTTGTATCAGTTTCACTGCTTCCGGGGCCCGGCGCTTACGCACCGGGCTACTGTCTGCCGCGCCTCCGGGGCTCCATAGGCCCACACTCAGTCCCGGGTTGCAGTCGTGCGCCGTGACATCGTCAAGGCACAGAAGTGCGCTGCACCCCTTTGCGAGGGTGGCCCCCCCTGGAGATAGGAAGACGTGGACCGCAGAAAGATCACATTGTTTCAATCTCCGCCGCGAGTTCTGTTCTTACCCGCGCACTATCAGGGCAATCTTACCTTTCGCAAAGCGAGCCGGTATCCCACAACAACGTGCGTCCGAACCCCTCAATCGGGCCTCCAATCAGGGTGATGTTGCGCTGTCTTCAATTGGATTTTATTGATGTTATTTACCTCAAGTAGATTCGAGTTTGACAAGTTCTGATCACACGTGTATGTTTGTGGCGTTTTCTTGGTTACATTTAAGCCGGGAGGATTTCTTCCCGGCATTTTCTCGAGTCCGGCAGAGGGTAAAGGGGTTAGGGTCGGACTCTCTGTTTTGAGGAAGAGGTGTGGATATAGAGATATGTCTTCTGAGGGGACGCCGTTGCTGACAGGACGGGTCCCCCACCCCCCTGCCCGTACCCGCCATACCGTTCGCTCTTTTACTCATGACGTTGAATGTCTTCTTTTCCCGAGAGGAAATCTTGGGCTCGGCGAGTCCGGAAACGGCAACGAGCCTTTCTTGGGGTTGTATAGCACCAACTCTCCCCGCCGTCGGAACACCTGCGACCGAGGAAGGCTGACGCGATTATTGGCAGCGGTTCCCAGCCGTTTGGTTGAGGCTCCCAGCCGCCTTTTGCAATGATACCAGACAGTCAGGCTCACATCTCGCATTGTGGGGGCACATGTCACCGTTTCCTGGAGACCGGATTCAAGGCTTTGCCGGCAGGAGCTTGTTCTGCAGCCATTCACGGTCGTCCCCCGGGATAAGGATCACCTTCTCTTTGGACGATTTCCCCCGTAATATCTGAAGAGACGATGGCGGGAGTCCGATCGTCTTGCCCAAGAACCTCAGCAGTTCCGCATTGGCCTGGCCCTCGGTGGGGGCCGCGCAGATCTTCACGCAGAGGCAGTCCCCTCTCAGACCGACCACCTCGTTGCGAGAAGCCCGCGGGATCACTCTTATTTTGAGCGCAAGACCCTCTTTGTGCACTTCAAGGTACATTTCCGCTACGGTAGATGGGAAGCCACCTGATGCATGGTCGGAACGAGAAATCTCTGCAGAAAATAGATGACGAGTATGACGATGATAGGTGAAAAGTCAATGCCGGTCTGCGGCAATGGCAGCAAACGACGCACCAGCCGGAACGCTGGGTCTGTCACGCCGCGCAGAAAACGTACCCCCGGATTGTACGGGTCCACAGTTATCCAAGAGAGCACAGCCGCGACAATGACTATCAGCATGTAGATCTCGAGTACCACAGCCAACACGTCAGCGGCCGCGTGAACAAAGTTTCCCAGTATGGTAATATTTTGCGTAGTCGGCATGATCCTCTGTTGCTCACTCAGCGTTCCCCGCAAAGACGCATTGGTCCTGAGGGACGCGGATGCCCGGAATGCCGGGCTCAGCCCATATCCGGAGTTAAGCGCGACATACACATATCAAGGAGTCCCGAAGGTGTCAAGGCGTGCGCAGAGCGGCTGGAGCCGTAGTGGGCCACTCACGAAAGGAGCAGGACAATGGGTGAAGTCAGACGCATCAGGAGGGTCCTCAAGAGCAAACCCACCATCGAAGGGGCGGGAGTCCACCTCAAACGCGTATTCGGATTCAGTCATGTGCCGGAGTTTGACCCGTTCTTGCTACTCGACGATTTTCGCTCGAGCGATCCCCGGCACTATCTCAAAGGGTTCCCCTGGCACCCGCATCGAGGGATCGAGACGATCACGTACGTGCTGACCGGCGACGTGGAACACGGAGACAGCATGGGAAATAACGGGGTCATCTCATCCGGCGACGTGCAATGGATGACCGCAGGAAGTGGGGTGATCCACCAGGAGATGCCGAAAGGAGACGCGTCGGGCGTGATGAGCGGATTTCAGCTCTGGGCGAACCTCCCCGCGTCCCGGAAGATGATGGAGCCACGCTATCGGGACGTGAACAGCGGGTTAATCCCGGAAATCCTCCTGGACGGCGGAACACGCATCAGGATCATCTGCGGCAGAGTGGCCGACACTCAAGGCCCCGTGCAGGACATCGTCATCGACCCGGAATACCTTGATGTGACCGTTCCCCCGGAGGCGACATTCACTCACCCCACCAAACGCGGCCACACCGTGTTCGCCTACGTTATCGACGGCAAGGGCTACTTCTGTCGAGAAAAGGAGCCGTTCTCTTACGAGATCGAAGGACTCAACTACTTCGATATCGAGCAAGCCCCCTTCGTAGCCAACGAGACCCTGGTGCTGTTCGACGACGGCGACGAGCTCATGGTTTCAACCGAAGTCGACCCTGTGCGATTCTTGCTTGTGTCCGGAAAACCCATTGGAGAACCCGTCGCGTGGTACGGCCCTATCGTCATGAATACGAGGGAAGAGCTGCGGCAGGCGTTCGAAGAATACCGCGAGGGCACGTTTATCAAGAGCGGGCGTCACTGAGTGCTTCCCTATGCCTCATGTGCCCGCCCCTTGGGTCGACCTCGACACAATCCTTCCAGGAGCTGACCTAATTGCCGGAACAGAACCGGCTTCTGGATCAATGCATCCACTTCGGCCGTATTGATGAACGCGTCCGTGAGAGAAAGATCGAACCCGGTCAGAAGAATGAACGGCACCTCTTTGCCACCCAATTCGCTGGACAAGGATCTGATCTGCTTGGCCACCTCCCACCCGTTCATTCCGGGCATGGCAAGGTCGCATATCACGGCGTCCGGCCGGTTCTCTTTGAAAAGCTCGAGACCCTGCTCACCGGAGGAGGCTGTCATCACCTTGTGACCGCTCCTTTCGAGGCCTTTGCACAGCAGTGCCAGGAGACGCTCTTCGTCGTCTATCGCCAGCACCGAGAGCGGGATCTCACCGGCCGGTCCCCGGAGCGTGTCGACAGGGGCGGGCTCCGGACAGGCCGACGGGAGCTCCACCGTGCAGGTTGTCCCTTGCTCTGGGCGACTCTCAATGACCACGCTCCCTTTATGTTTGTCGATGATTCTCCTGGTTATCGAAAGCCCCAATCCCCGTCCAAACGTCGGGTCACTGGAGAAGAAAGGGGTAAATATGCGCGCAAGCTTGTCCTCTGGAATCCCGATCCCGGTGTCGCTGATCGTGAGAGTCACCGAATTCGCGTTCGGAATGAGGCGGACGTGGATGTCACCTCCCGCGGGCATGGCTTCCACCGCGTTCTTGAGGAGATTGACCAGGGCTTCAAGCAAATCGGCTCTCCGGCCTGAAACCCAGCAGCCCTCGCGCAGAGTGGTATGCACGGAAATCCGGGCCGCGTCACCGCCGGTATCGGTGATCCACAGTCGTTTCGTCGCGACTATTGCAGCTCTCACCACCTCGGCCAAGTCAAGCACTGCCACCTGATGGGGTCGGCTTTCCAGGCCCGCGTCCGCGAAACGCCCGAGCGTGTTGACCGTCTTTTCGCCTCTTTTCACTGCATCGAGGATCTCACCCAGCCATTGCTCGGTCTCTTTCGTTCGTCCTTCCTGCAGGCTCCACAGAGCAAGATCGGCCCCACCGCTTATCACTTGGAGAAGATTGTTGAAGTTGTGCTGCACACCTCCGGAGAGATCCGCGATCGCTCTGAAGTGAGCTGCCTGGAGTCGGAGCATTTCGGCTTGCTTCCGATCCCTGATATCGAGCGCGACCCACACCCAGCCGATGCATTCCTCGGCCGGCCCGGGTATCACGGAAGCGGAAACCAGCACCGGTATTTGCTCCCCACGCTTCGACACAAGGACCTTCTCTTCGGCAACGACGGAGACTCGCTCGCGGAGACGCCCCCGGATCGAATCAATGTGGGATTCCGGCGAGAAGCATCTTTCTATCGGCATGGTCATGAGCTCCTGAGCCGTATATCCAAGGAGGCCCGTGGCAGCTTGATTGGTGAACCGGATTTCGCCTTCACTATCGGTGACGAGAAGGGCTTCGGACACGTTGGTGAGCACACTGTCAAGATAATCCCTGCTCACGGTGGTGCTGCGGAGGTCCTCGTTCATCCGGGCGATGGACCGGGCCAACATCCCGACTTCATCCGTCGATTCGATGTCGATCTTGACATCACGGTTGCCCGAACCTATCTCCTTTGCCACTTCGGCAAGCCGGCGCAGCCGTGTGCTGATCATCCTCGGCACCAGGTATCCGACGGCCACGGTTACCACGACGGCCATGGCAAGGACGAGAATGATGTTGCTTCTAATTGCCGCCGCGCTATTGAGGGCTCTTTCTCTCTTGTTCACCTCCCACGCGGTGTTCAGGTGGGCCAGTTTTCTGCCGCCGGCCTGCAAGTCGTGTCCCAGTGCAAGCGCCTTGCGCAAGAGCGCTTTGTGGTCCGGAGGCGAGAACAGGCTGTCGGCATCCGGCGTTCGGTCGTGCAGCTCGACAAGAGCGCTCCCCATCTGTTCAAGGGCGGTTGTATCCGCTTCCATCTTGGCCAGTAGTGCTACTCCCTCCGGCAAGGGTCCTCTTTCGCGGAGAACGGCTATCTGCTTCTTCAGAGACTCACATCTCTTGAAAAACTTCGCCCTGTCGGAGTGGTTGTGCAGCGCAAGGTACATCAGCAGGTGGCCCGTGGCCCTTTTGGCATAGCTGCTCGCTTCGGTGGCTGCGGTGATCGCTTCCTGTCTGTCGAGGAAATCGGTCTTGAATCGCGCCAGTGCCAAGGACTCCGCGCGAACGGAAGACCCGAGGTTATAGACTGCGGTGACCGCGTCTCTGTGGTCCTCGGGACGGAACCTTCCCGTGGTCTGCATCTCCTCGTCGTGCACCCTGATCAGAGCCGCTGCTTCTGACTCCATCCGGCGACAGCCTTCGCTCATTCGAGCAACCATCTGCTTCGCGCGGGGCTGGCTCGCGTGCTCTTCGAGCTTCCTGATCTCGCCGGCCAAGGACGCACAATCGGAAAAAAAGGCCTTGCGTTCGGACGGGGCGTGGAACAACAGGTAAGCGACGAGGTGTTCCGAGGCGTTCTTGGCGAGCATGTTGACGTACGTTGCCGTCTCCACGATGAATCTGAGGCGTGACTGGCCTCCTTCGAGGTAGGTGAGCATCTCCTTTGTGCCGTACACGCCGAAAAGTCCTGCGAGCAGCGCGCAGAGCACGACCGCGACATATCCCGCCATAAGCTTCTGTCTGATATTCATTACTCTGAGCCCTGAAATCCGGATCGTCATCCCTATTCAAAGTATGGACGACCAGGTGCACGAAGTGTTAAGTCATTTCCACGTGCGTCACAGCCCCCTACCTGTGCGCTCGCCACGCGGCGAGATAGTCGAACGCATTCCGCACCGCTTGTACGGCCACATGTTCGTAGGTGTACAGCTCAACGGTCACGTACCCGCGGTACCCGATTCCCTCGATGGCGCGGAGGACTCTCGGCAGATCGATTGCCCCATCACCGAGCATGAGATGGTGGTGTTCCCGACTCGCAGCGATGTCCTCGATGTGGAAGTGGTGGATCATCTCCTTCATATCAGGGATGAGCTCCGACGGGTCCTCCGCCACACAGTAGAAGTGGCCGATATCGAAGTTGATCCCGAACACCGCGGAGTCCAGATCGCGAAAAAGCTCCAGGAACTGACGGCTGTTCTCGATGAGCAGACCGGGCTCAGGCTCAATGAGAATGCGAACCCCTCTCTCTCGGGCTCGATCCTCGACCGCGGCGAGGCCTTGTCTGAACAAGTGTAGTCCTTCTTCCCTACTCATTCCGTCAAGAGGCCCGCCGGGCTCGGTGGAGATGTTGCGGGCTCCGAGTTTCTCGGCCAGGTCCAGGCAATGCAGGGTATAGTCGACTCGCTTGAGCCGCAGCACCGGGTCTTTTTCGATCCACGAAGGATGATACGTGTCGCCATCCGCGTGGTGCATGAACGCGTTGATGTTCGACACGGCTATTCTAGCCTCAACGAGGGCCTTGCGGATCTTGAGGATATCCGCATCGGTCAAATGGAGCGGATACGCGTGAGGCACGTCGGCCATGATTTCTATGCCGTCATACCCTGCCTCAGCAATGATTCTGATGGCCTCCAGGAGGTCGAATCGCAGGAACGCGTTGGAGCTGAATGCGAATCTCATTCTCGTCCTTTCTGCGGGAATCTGGTTTCTGCGGGAAGGGACTTCTTGAAAGAAGTCCCTTCCCCCGGGTCCCCATCCCCAAGAACTTTTGGAGTATTGCGTCACCCGCTGGTTGCCGCGGTGGCGTCTCAGTCCGAGCTCCGGCCTATTGGGAAAGAGCCTGGTATTGTGGGGCAGTTTGCCGGCCTGCCAATTGGTCAGAACCAACCGCAACCGGTAAGCATCGCATGTTCATGGTCGTTGTGCCCGAGTGGCGGGCATGGCGGTTCCTATCTCTCATCTGCTTGCCTGCCGAAGGGACCGGTCGATGCTGCGAAGGAAGTCGAGGGCTTGCCGGGCAGCGGCTCCGGGCTGATGGGGGTATGTGTACAATTCGACCGTGCCAAAGCCCTCGTACCCGTTGTCGCCCAGTATCCTGAACAGCCTCCCGAAATCCACGTCACCCGTACCCGGAATGAGGTGGTAATGTTTCATGGCCTTGATGTCCTCGATGTGCACATGAAAGATCCGCGATGAGAGGCCTCGGATCACCGTTTCGGGGTCTTCGCCCAATACGTGGCTATGCCCCAGATCGAGGTTCGCTCCCAGAAGGGGGGAATCCATCTGTGCAATCAACGCTGTCAGTTCGCGGTACCGTTCAATGAGCAACCCCGGCTCGTACTCAATGCCGATGCGGACGGACCTGTGCTGCGCGTACTCGAGCAATTCCCGCAAAGACTGCCGCAGCAGATCCATGGAGAGCTCCGGCGACGTGCCCGGAATCAATTTGCCTGAGGTGACGCTCACACATGGAGCGTTGAGTGCCGCGGCCAAGTCTACGCACTTCTTCGAGTACTCGATCCGCCATCTTCGCGAGGCAGAGTCCGGATTGGCAAGGGACGGCTCGAACAGTGGTTCCCAGAACTGTCTGCCGTAGTACCCTATCGCGGTGTTCGCGTTCACGTTGGCCACAGCCAGGCCGGTTTCCTGCAGGACCTGACGGACGTCTTCCACCTCGGCCGAAGAGATCGAGTCTGCAAAAAGGTGAGGCGCGTCCGCAAGCAGCTCCACTCCCTCGTATCCGATGCCGGCGATCCGCCTGACTGCATCGCACACTGAATAGTGGACAAACGCGTTGGTACTGAACGACAGTTTCATGCACGTTTGCCGGCGGAACCGGGATTCTCGCAAGCCGCAGCAACGTACGCGGACAGCATCTCGAACTGATGAGAGAGGCGATGTTCGCTCACGCCCAAAGGATCTTTGAAAAAACACGCAAGATGCGGCATGAGACCGGCGTCGCCGCGATTGCGGGCCAGGACGGTCAGTCGGACGAGGTCCAAGACAAGTGGCGCGGCCAGGATCGAGTCATGTCCCTGCCAAATGAATTGCAGCGACATGCGGTGCCCCAGAAAACCTCTGAAATGGATGTAATCCCAGGCAACCTTCTGGTCGCTCAGGGACGGGACGTAGTTGATGTTGACCAAGGAATGGGGCTTGTACCCCAGAATGTGGGGAAGGATCGCGTCCTTGCTGCGGACCTTTGACGCCTTGTTTTCCGGATGATCGAGCACACGGCCGTCCATGTTGCCCAGGATGTTGAACGCTTCCCAACTCAAGACTTGAAGGTTCCGGCACACGAACAGCGGAGCCAGCACTGATTTCACAAGGGTTTCGCCGGTCTTTCCGTCATTGCCCATAACAGGGACGCGCATGTGCTCGGCCAACTCCACCATGGCCGGAAACAAAGCTCCGTTGGAGGGGGTGAAGTTGACATACGGGCACTGCGATCGAATCGCGGCATAGGCATAGATCGTGCTCGCTCGAACGACCCCCAGCTCACTCCGGTCCAGGCATGTCTCGAAGTCGGCGAGCGATTGATGGCAAGCTCCCACGTTGAGCCGAGGTTCCGTGGACGCGAGGTTGACCACCACCACCTCGTCGAGCTCATTGGACGCCTTGAAGCGAGCGAGGTGGCCCATGATGTCGGCTATTTCTTCGCGCAGAGTCTTGTGGGCTGGGTCGGGTTCCGTGGCGAGTCCGAGAATCGCGTCCCCGCAGTCTCGTGTGGAACCCCGGACGATGTGCTGTTCCGTGCGTGCGAGATGGTGGTCGATGTGTGCCGGCAGATCAGGGTTCAGACTGCCGATATCCCGTGCGAGTCGCCGGACATTGTCCCGAAGGCTTCCCTGCCGGATGTCGCAGCCCCCGAATTCAACGGCATCCAAAGGGACCAGCCCCAGCCCGCGAAAAGCTTCGGTACCCGTGATCATCCCCACTGAATCGGTCAAACCGTCTCTTTGAGCCAAAGCTCCGAGTATCACCGCAGCCGACACGGAACCGAGGGCTCCGATCAGCCAGACGCCTATTCTCTGCTGGTCCATACATGCGCTCCACGCAGCCGATTCCCCATAGTATCTGATCACGACCGACACAATCAAGCATCATACCGGAGTTTTCCAAGCAAATTGCTAACCCTATGATAAGATGCTATACTTTTGCCTTTCTCGAATGTTCGACATCGCACGGAGAGCGTGCGGGTACGTTTTTCGCGTCACTTGCTTGTTTCCCCGGCTCGCGCGAAATTGTGTGGGCCATATGACTGCGGCGGGCCGCC
>JBFMAA010000179.1:0-11557 GCA_040755955.1 Thermodesulfobacteriota bacterium | reverse complement strand
ATTCGATGGTAGCGTCAATCCGCGCGATGATTTGGTCGTTGAATTCTTGTCCGCATACGAGCATGCCCCCCTCTTATCACTGGACACTGACGGTGTCCAGCAAAAAAATGTGGGGCAGGCTCAGTTTTCTAAAGGGGGGACAGGGGGGATTTTCGGTGCACCGCTTTTTTTCCGTACAAACCCTTACTGTACGCTCGTGGCTTCCCCGGGTTGTCCCATGTCGAGCACGAGCATGGAGATGTCGTCCTCCGGGCTCGCATGACCTCTGTGCGCGCACGACGCTTTCCACAGGAGATAGATGAGCTCTCCCGATGGCTGTCCGGCGGTCTGGCAGAGTATCCGGTCTACGGTCTCCAGGCCCAACGGTTCCCCGCGAGGGTTGTACGTCTCGTGGAGCCCGTCGGTGAACAGGAGCAGGCGATCTCCGGAGCATAGCTGGATCTCTTGCTCGTGAAAATCGAAGTCCGGGACCAACCCCAGCGGAATATCCCCCGTGGAGATCAGGCGAGCGCATCCCTCGCCCTTGGGGAGGAGCCTCGGATGGGGGTGACCAGCCACTGAGCATCTCATACGCAGGCCTCGACAGTCGAGGCTCAAGTACGCGGCGGTCATCATCCGGTTTTCCGACGGCGCGGTGTCCATGAGCCACTTGTTCATGGTCCTCATAAGGTACGCGGGCGAACTATCCTGCCTGACATGAATGCGAAAGGCCATCTTGAACATCGCGCCCACCATCGCTGAAGGGACTCCATGTCCCATCACATCCACGATCACCACGCCGAGCAGATCCTCGCCAAGA
The DNA here is from genome assembly GCA_040755955.1 of Thermodesulfobacteriota bacterium. GTDB lineage: Bacteria > Desulfobacterota > Desulfomonilia > Desulfomonilales > Desulfomonilaceae > JBFMAA01. The sequence goes on along the minus strand of JBFMAA010000179.1, from coordinate 10,758 downwards.
GACACCACGTCGTACAAATCCCCTGAGAGCTGGCTCGACGGCCGGTAGAACGCATCGAAACGTATCGCCCCATTTCTCGGAAGATCGTGGGGCAGAAGGGTGTTTTGGAGTATTCTCGCGGTTTCCAGCTCCGCAGACATGATCCGGTTTGCCCGGGTGATCTCCTCATGGGCTTCCAGGAGCGCGCGTGCCTGCTTTTCGACCTCGCTCTGCAGCTCTGCCTTGCGACGGTGCAGGCGGTGTATCTCCAGGGACTTCTGCAGCGTCGTGGCCATGTGATTCGCGAGGAGCTCTATCTTGTGCACGTCTTCCTGCACAAACTCGCCCTGGGCTTTGTTGAGTATCTGAAGCACTCCGACCACGTCTTGCGACCGGGGCGTCTTGAGCGGGATGCAGAGCATGTTTCGCGTCCGGAAACCGGTCTTCTTGTCCACATCGGGGTTGAACCTGCTGTCTCCGTACGGATCGTTGATGACCACCGTTTCTCCGTCTCGGGCTACATGCCCCGCGATGCCGACTCCAATGGGTATGCGGATTTCCCTCAAAGACGGCTCGTCGAGCACCGTGGTCCAGAGTGTCCCCTCATCCCAATCCACTACGTACAGCGTCCCTCGCTCCGCGGAAAGCAATCTGCGGACCACGTCCACGATGGATCGGAGCACGTCGGTAATGTCCACCGACTGGCTGATCGCAAGAGACGCGTCCCAAAGCGCTCGCAAGTGTTCGGCTTCGTTGGTCATCTCCGGACACCTTTCTGATGCAACAGGTTTCAGGCGCGGACCTCACCATCATATATGTAAGCGTTGGCCTTGGCAATGGCAGCAGCGCACACCTGAGCGACACCTTGACCACGAATGGCTGCCACGAACCGCGAATGTGCGACCCCACCGGTTGCCCCGCAGTACCGACAAAACGTCCTGGCGGCGACCAGCGGAAGCCGCCCAATCTCAGAAGTTTAAGCGAATGGAGGTCTGGGGGAAGGGGCGTTTTTCAAAACGACGGCTGGGAGCCGCAACCAAATTCGCGTCCGCCTTTCTCGGTCCGCATGAAAACCGATGGCGGGGCGAGTTGGTTCCACGCAAGCGAAGAGAAGGCACCTTGCTTGCTCCCAGAGGTGCCGGCTCGAAGATTTCTTCTCGAAAAAAGGAGAAATCGAACCTTATTAGCAAAACGCCTCTTCCCCCAGGGCTTTCAAACAGAAAAAGAGCCCGACCCGAAGGCCGGACTCTGACTCAAACACATCCTTCAACTATGTGAGCGGGGGAATGAGACGCCTGTTCCCGGCGAGGCCCGGTCAGAAGAGAAACCCTACTTGCAAGAATGCGCCGTCCATCGCGACATCGAACAGATCCGCATCGCGCTCTTTCTTGAGATGCGCGTATCGGTAACCGCCCTTGATGAATCCGAAGCGTCCTTGTCGTATCGGGATGATGTATTTCAGGGCTGCTTCCGCGTCATAGCCGAGGTGATCGTCAAGGAATGTGACCGAGCCCTTCACATTCAGCGCGAGCGTGTTCCCCTTGTAGTTGCGGACGCATTTGTTGAACTCCACGCCGAGAGTTGCGAGGCTCGAATTCTGGTCCCAGACCGCGGAGGTCCCGATACCGAGCTGATTGGCGATGGTCAGTCTCCGCTGCACGTACGTCCACTCCGCAAAGACGCTGGTGGCGCTGCTCGGGTGACGAGTCACGTCGAAGACAAGACCTGCCCTGTGGGTGAAATGCTCCAATTTGGAACGAATCTGGCTTCCTGCCGTGAAGGTCTGCCCCGAGAAGGCGAAGGACTCGGGAGTCGTATACGAGGAATCCATGCTTATGGGCCGGAACGAATACCTGAGTCCCCACCTGGGGAGGAACTGATAGTGGGCGTCGATCTCCCACAGGGTGTTTCCGCTCTTTCGAAATCCCAAGTGATCGTCGAAGTTCACCTTTGTGGCGCCTATTCCGACCATGCCGATGGTCCTTCGAGCCTCTCCTCGCAGGTTTGCGAAGAAGACCTGCGGCCCGGCCACGAACTGTTTAGGATTTGGGGTAGGTAACAGACACGGCCCCACCCATTCCAATGGGTTGAAGCGGCTCAGCCCCCTCAGGGACGAGCCAAACCCCGGATAGGGCTTGACCTTCACGGCAGCGGCGTCCGGTTCGGGTTTGACCTTCGCGACCGGATCGTATCCGCCTCTGGGGTCCCCGGCGGCCATTGCGGGTTGGTCGTAATCCTGCGCGACGGCGTATTGTGGCCCTGCGCAGATGACTGCGAGCAAGGCGACCGCTATCGCGAGCGTAGTACATTTTTCTACCATAACACCCTCCCTCAGGGTTGTAATATGTCCTGGTTGTTGAGCTTAGTCAGAATGATTTTTTTGTCAAGAGAAAAATGGCTAAGAATTGAGTTGTTATCGCAAAAACCTAGAAATTAGTTGAGGTCAGGCAAGACAAAACATCAGCTTCTTGTCGCGGCTCATTCCGCCCAAGCACCGCGACACTCGGCTCAGAACACAGCTATGTCGGTGTTTTACCAGGAAAATACCAATCCCCCCCCGAGCGCGCAATTTTCCATGCCGACCCCGGACCCCATATTATTATGCGCACATCGCAATGTATTAGTTGATAAAATCTATGCAACAGGCCGTCATCACAGCAGTAATATGCGCGCCAGCGCAGCGGGCGAAGAAAACGCAGGAGGGCAGTGCAGACAGGCTGGTCCGGAATCGCAATTGCTTTCGAGGGCCGCTCTATTTCGTTTGTTCGTAGTAGTTCTCTGTGAGGTCCGGCCGCAGTGCGGGGTCGAAGATCCGAAACGCGCACAGGCCCGTCTGTTGGAGTCTGAAACGCAAGGAAGTCCAGAGGACTCCGAAGCCGTACACCACAGATCGGCCGAAGTTGATTGACGAGGCTTCCGGGAAGTACCTCGTGGGGCAGGATATCTCTCCGACCCTGAAGTCGAAGTAGATGCACTGGGCCAGCATCTCGTTGTCGAAGACGAAATCGTCGGAATTTGCCTGCAGGGGCAGTCTCTCCAGGACCTCCCGCGAAAAAGCACGAAAACCCGTGTGAAATTCCGAAAGCTTGGACCCCAGCATGAGATTCTCGGCGAGCGTCAGACACCGGTTCGCGAGGTACTTGTACACGGGCATGCCGCTTTGCCGGGCACGGCCGCCGAGGATGCGCGACCCGAGCACCACGTCGTACTCGCCCGAGGCTACCATTGCGGCCATCGCGGGAACGAGCTTCGGCGAATACTGGTAATCGGGGTGCAGCATCACCACCACGTCCGCGCCCGATGCTAACGCCTCGCGATAGCAGGTCTTCTGGTTGCGACCGTACCCGTAGTTCCGATCGTGTTGAAATGCGCGGATTCCGAGCTCTTGCGATAATTCCACCGTATTATCAATACTGTAGTCGTCCACCAGCAGAATCTCGTCAACCACATGGCGATCCAATTCCCCGACCGTCTTCTCCAGGGTTTTGGCCGCGTTGTACGCGGGCAGAACCACGATTATGCGTCTTCCGTTGAGCATGAATCCTCTCTCTCGGCATATCTCATCGAGCGTGTTATGGTTTCAGTATAGTGTGAAGGATAACCGACCGGAAAGTCAAGAGCCACAGGTCGTTCCGGGAGACTGTCGTCGCGATTCCCTGTAATTCCTTGCCTCTGTTTCCGCCGCTGTGGTAGACCTTTGGCAGTGCTGCCGTGCGCGTGCCGAATGGGCCGAGCGGCAGACCTTTCCTGACAGCGAGGTGCTGAGTGATCGTCGTCACCGGGGGGGCAGGCTTCATAGGGAGCAATATCGTCAAAGCACTCAACGACCGTGGGGAAGAGAGGATTCTCGTGGTCGACCGGCTCGGAAACTCGGAGAAGTGGAAGAACCTTCTCGGCCTGAGATTCCTCGACTACGAGCACAAGGACCGCTTCCTCGACCACGTGGAAAGAGGGTCCTGGCCGCGAGAGGTCCGCGCGGTGCTCCACATGGGCGCGTGCAGTTCCACCACCGAAGCCGACGCGGACTACCTCATGGAGAACAACTACCGCTATACGAGAAGACTTGCCGAGCTTCTGGGGCAACACAAAGGGATGCGGTTCATCTACGCGTCGAGTGCCGCGACCTATGGCTCGGGCGCGCAAGGATACTCGGATGATCACGGAGGCCTGGTTGCTCTTCGCCCCCTGAACATGTACGGATACTCCAAGCAGTGCTTCGATTTGTGGGCACTGAGGAGCGGTTTCATCAACCATTCCGTAGGGCTAAAATATTTCAACGTCTTCGGGCCCAACGAATACCACAAGGGGGACATGAGAAGCGTCGTCATACGGGCCTATTGCCAGATCAAGCAGACCGGAGGCGTGAAGCTCTTCAAGTCCTACAGGCCCGATTACCTTGACGGCGAACAGAAGAGGGATTTCATCTATGTGAAAGATGCGGTCGCACTGACTCTCGGGTTCCTGGACCGACCCCACATCAACGGGATCTTCAATGCAGGGACAGGAACCCCCAGGACATTCAAGGACCTTGCCGGGGCCGTATTCGCAGCCCTGGGGATCGAGGCTCGGATCGAATACATCGATATGCCCGACGGTCTGGAAAAACGCTATCAGTACTACACCGCAGCCGAGCTCGGCAAACTCCGGCAAGCGGGCTGGTCGGAGGAATTCATGTCCTTGGAGGAATCTGTCCGGGACTATGTGGTCAACTACCTCGAAAAGTACCCTGAGCGGCTTTCATCGGAATTCAAATGAGGAGGAGCATCATGATGAGATTCGAGATCGCTGACGTGCACGCTCGAGAAATACTGGATTCCAGGGGGAATCCCACCATCGAAGTGGAGGTCGCACTGCTCGACGACGCGGTGGGCCGAGCTGCGGTCCCCTCCGGCGCGTCCACGGGGGAACATGAAGCTGTCGAACTCCGAGACGGTGATGCCTCGCGGTACCTCGGAAAAGGAGTGCAGACCGCGGTGCGCAACGTAATCGACATCATAGCCCCTGAGATCATCGGCATGAACGCCTTTGACCAGGAAGTGCTGGACAGGACCCTAATCGAGTTGGACGGCACTCCGAACAAAGGCCGGCTCGGCGCGAACGCGATTCTCGGAGTGAGCGTTGCTGCCGCGAAGGCTTGCGCGGAGGAAGTGGGAGTTCCGTTCTACAGGTATGTCGGGGGCCTGGGAGCAAGACGGCTTCCGGTGCCCATGATGAACATACTCAACGGCGGCGCGCATGCAGATAACAACGTCGACATCCAGGAGTTCATGGTCATGCCCCTGGGCGCGCCGAACTTCAAAGAAGGCCTGCGAATGGGCGCGGAGATCTTCCACTCGCTCAAGAAAGTGCTCAAGGGCAAGGGGCTCAACACCGCGGTGGGCGACGAGGGCGGGTTCGCGCCGAATCTGCAATCTAACGAAGAGGCCCTGCAAGTGATCATGAAGGCGATCGAAGGCGCGGGTTACTCCGCGGGCAAGGACGTCTTCATTGCCCTGGATGCTGCAGCGAGCTCGTTCTACAAGGACGGCAAGTATGACCTCGCGGCCGAAGGAGCGAAGAAAACCTCGAGCGAAATGGTTGACTTTTATACCTCTTTCGTCGACCGCTACCCGATCGTTTCCATCGAGGACGGCCTCGACGAAAACGACTGGGATGGCTGGAAGATCATGACCGAGAAGCTCGGGTCCAAGATCCAGATCGTCGGGGACGACATCTTCGTGACCACCATCAGCCTCCTGCAGAAGGGGATAGACCTGGGAGTGGCGAATTCGATACTGATCAAACTCAATCAGATCGGCACGCTGTCCGAAACCATAGCCGCGGTTGGACTGGCTTCCGCCGCGGGATATACGTCGGTTGTGTCCCACCGGAGCGGCGAGACGGAAGACACCACGATCGCGGACTTGGTCGTAGGTCTGGGAACCGGACAGATCAAGACGGGATCTGCGTCACGAACGGACCGGATCGCGAAGTACAATCAGCTTCTCCGCATCGAGGAAGAGCTCGGCAAAGGTGCTCGCTACGGCGCGCCCGAGATCTTCAGGCGGTGAGCGCTCGCCGACCAAGAGGCAAGTTCTCGAGGAACCGTCTCTTGGCCGGAGGCCCCGGTTGGCAGTTGAAACGGCGTCTGGGGCCCCCGTCCTTCAAACGATGAACCGGGAGGTGAGATCCGTGGAAAGAAGCGACACTCCTTTGAAACCTGAGGTGAAGGAGGAGCTCGAAACGTGCGTGAAGGCGGGTTCGGAGATGCTCGGCTTAGACCTGGCAGCGGCGTCTCCTGACGACATTCAGGAGTGCGTCTTCCAGAAAATAGGCACGGTTCGTGAGTCTTCGGACCTGCCCGAGCACGAGAGACAAGAGCTTGGCTTGTTGCTCGGGTGTCTGTGGGGGCAGACCGTGTGCGATCGGCTTGGTTGGCAATGGGCTCAGATAGACTTTGCCGAAGGCGGAGAGTTCTACGGGATTGTCACGCCCGATCGATCCCATGCGATCTTGCCTCTCCACTACATCGACGGGTTGTTGAAGGATCGCGAAAAGGACCACACGAGCCTGCTCCTGTATAATATGCTTGTCGCCGGCAAATTGCCGCCCGCAGAAGCCGGCGAGTACAGCGTGTTGGGATGAGCCCGAGCATTTCCGGAATGGACCGAGCACTGTATACACATATCCGGTCGGAACTGCTCAAGTTCAGGCTGTGAGGACTGCGGAAAGTGGCGTGGAGGAGGCTTGTCGGCTAAGATGAACCGGTATCGGATTGACTACTCGCTGTTCGATTGGGAATCACCGATGGAGGGGGTGCGCCACAAGGTGTTCTCCGCCAAGGGGAAGAGACTGAGGCTCGTGGAGTACACCCCTGCCATGCAGCCCCATTGGTGCGAAAAAGGGCATATCGGGTACATCCTCGATGGTCGGCTTGAGATCGAGTTCCCACAAGAAACTTTCGTCTTTGAGAGCGGAGACGGTCTGTTCATCCCCGATGGTCCTGCCCACAGGCATATGGCGAGAGCGTTGTCGGATGTGGTCCGCGCGGTCTTTGTCGAGGATGCGTGACGCGATTTAGGGCAAGAGCTCACCACGAGGACACAAAGACACGGAGAAATCATCGTTGTCCCGTGTATGACTCAATCAGGCTACGGTCTCTTCAGCTCGGGTGCAATGAATTCAACTCGTTGTTCCCCCGCGTGTTCTCCGTGCCTTTGTTTTCCCGGAGAAAGGTTCCACATACTTGATGGATTCTTAGCCAAGCAGGAGGCAACAGCATGCAAGAAACGCCCGATACCACCGGAACTCACGTGGCTGAGGAAAGCAACATCGAAGCCCGTCTCACATCTTTGGGGATCCGATTACCCATTGCCGCGAAACCGGTGGGCGCGTACGTTCCTGCGGTTCGCTCGGGCAGGTGGGTCTTCACGTCGGGGCAGCTTCCGATGACGGACGGAGCGCTTGCGTCGAAGGGCATCGTCGGAAAGGATGTGACCGTCGAAGAAGCGTACCGGGCAGCCCGTGTGTGTTGTCTGAATGCGCTGGCCGCGCTGCAGGCCGAACTGGGGAACCTTGATAGGGTGACCCGGGTGGTCAAAGTGACCGGCTTTGTCGCCAGTGCCGTCGACTTCACCGCACAGCCCCAGGTGATCAACGGGGCTTCGGAGCTTCTGATCGAGGTGTTCGGCGATCGTGGCAGGCATGCGCGCAGTGCGGTCGGAGTGGCGGTCCTGCCGTTGAATGCTTCTGTGGAGCTGGAACTGATCGCGGAAGTGGCATCGTAGAAGTCAGTTTTCTTTACAGTTCTCGGGCTTGATGATAAGAGATTTGGGAAGCGGCTGGGAGCTGCTAACAATAATCGCTTCGACCTTCCCCGGACCGCATGCAGTCCGATGGCGGGGTAAGTTGGTGCTACGCAGGTCCGACGGGTCCGCCATCATTTTCGCTGATCTTCAACAAGGCACGGTGATACGGCGGATTCCTGAGGGGAATCTTCTGGGCCGGACAAGAATTCGAAGGCAGTAGAACACGGAGTCACCCATCCGATGCCGCATCATTGTTACCGCACTGCACGATATCGGTGGTTGAGGATCTTCTCTGCACGCCACGACAAGTGGACTATCCGGTCCCGCGCGGTCTCGCTCTTTTGTGGGACCGTTCTCAGTGCGGTGTGGGCCCCATTGTGCGCCGCGGCCTCATATGCACCCGGAGAAGGTCAGGCCGGCTTTCTCTACCGAATCACTCACCTTCCCATCGCTGCCTATGGGGTGATGCTTCTCGTGGTAATCCTCGCAGTGCTCAACCTGTTTCACCAGGGGTGGCTCTCCGGGACAACCTTGTCGTTTTCCGCGCTTGCAAGGAAGGGTCTGGATCGTGGCGTTCCTGCGAGACGCGGCAAGGGCTCTGCGCACCGCGGCAAGGGTGCTGCGCCAACGGCTCGGGGGCCTTCGAGCAGCCTTAGGGTGACCGGCCTTGATGAACCCGCGGGCGAGATAGTGAGCATACGCAGGATTCAGGACGAGGCCCCTGCGCCGGACCCTGTCGTGACCGATCAGCCTACCCCTCTTGATGGGATCAACCATCCGCTGCCGGTCCTGACTCCACCACGCCGTCCGCCGGCTCCCGTCTTGGAGACCAAAGCGGTGGAGACACCACCACAGGTTCCTTCAGCGACGCCGTTTCGGTTCACCTCCGCGGTCGACCTGCCAACCCGGGAGGAGATCCAGAGACGGGAAAAGGAAAAGTTGGTGGTGACCGGGTCCGTGCTGGATTCGCAAGGGACCGGTCTCCCGTCCGTGCTGGTCTACTTGACGGATGAGGAAGGGCGACGTGTGGGGCAGTCTGCGAGGACCAGAGAAGACTCCGGCGAATTCAAGGTTATAGCCCATGAACGCGGTCGGTACGCGCTGAGAGCCTATAAGCGAGGATTCCGAGTTGAAGGCGACGAAGTGACGATGCTCCCTATCGAGAGCGGACGAATAGAGGGCTACACGCTCCGGATGGTGCCGGAAGGATGCGTGGTGAAGGGGAGAATCTCGGACTACCCCCTTGCGGGAACGGAATCGACTCTTTCCGTTCGGTGCGCAGACGAGGATGGGCATTTCAGTCGATCTGCGACGGTCGAGGCGTCCGGAGGGTTCCTCATCGAGGGGGTGCCGTCGAGCACGGAGTGCTTTCTGGAAATCGTTGATGCCTCGGGACGGAGTCTGGCGCGCTCATCGACATTCTCTACCGTGAATCGTAAGGAATTGGCGCAAGACATCACGGTTTCCGCTCCGTCCGGCCAGGAAAGGGACGCACCCGGGGCCGAGGTGGTCTGGGACGAAGCGGCCCCGAGGAAAGACTAATCGCCAAAACGCCTCACATGGAGTAATGAGCTTATGGGAAGAGTCGTATGCGTGCTCGCGTTCTTGCTATTGATGGGCAGTTCCGTTTCCGCGGACGCCGGCTCCGAGCCGATCCGGGTGGCCGCCCTGTACAATCTTACCGGCGAGATGGCATCCATTGATGCACCCGCGTTGCGCGGCGCGAAGCTGGCGGCAGCTCTGGTCAACCGACAGGGAGGACTGCTGCGCGGCCGGATGATTGAGATTGTCAGTGCCGATACCCGCACGGACGAGAAGATCGCGGCGAAGGAAGCCGAAAGACTTGCCAAGTTGCACGTTGTCGCCGGCATCGGGTACGGGGACACCACGTTCGTGCTCGCGGCCGCACCGGCGTTTCACCGGCGAGCGGTACCCTTCATCACGTCCGGGGCTACTGCTCCGGATCTGCCTGAGCGATTCGCTCCCAACCTGTTCATGGTCGCATACGGTGACGACGCACAGGCCGCGGCTATGGCGGATTTTGCCGGAACGAACCTGGGAATCCGCTCAGTCGCTATCTGGACGGATACTTCTTTCGATTTCACCCGCCTGCTCAGTGGGTTCTTCAGGCAGGCGTATACCGCGCGGGGAGGAAAGGTGGTCGCGGAAGAGACCTTTTCCGGAGACCAGAAGGATTTCTCCGAGTTGGTCTCCAAATTGAAAGCCACGAATCCGCTTCCGGACGCTTTGTACATCTCCGCGGTTCCCGGAGACGCGGTTGCGTCAGTGACTGCGGTGCGAAAAGCCGGCCTGAGCATCCCCATTCTCAGCGGTGACGGCTTTGATTGCGATCTGCTCCAATCTCTCCGAACCAAGGATCTCGCCGACGGCATCTACTTTTCGACGCACCGGTTCCGGCTTGCAGACCGGCCGGAGATACGTTCGTTCATCGACGCATACACCAAAGAATACGGCAATCCCCCTGAGAATGCCTTTGCCGCTCTCGGATTCGACGCGATGAACCTTTTGATCCACGCGATCAAGCGCTCCCGCACCACCGATGTAAAGGTCCTGCGGGGGGCGCTCGCCCTCACCAGGGGATTCAAAGCCGTGACGGGAGAGATATCGTACGCCGACATCCAGCACCCGCCGAGAAAGCCCGTCTCCATCATTGCGATCAAGCAAGGGGCATACTCCGTTGCCCGGATCGTTGAACCGAAGCTTCAGCAGTAGGGGCTTCACCACAGAGACACAGAGACAGTAAGGGACTTTCCCAGAATAACCGTATTGATGCAAGCGGCTCGCCGTCCTTGGAAAATCCTCCCCCTGCCCCTTCTTTAGAAAAGGAGGGGAGTAGGAGATCGCTTTGCAAAACCACCATGACCGCACGCGGCCACAACCAAGCATGAAAATGCTCCCCCACCGGCGTCTCGACGAGCCGGCTTTCTCTGCGGCGACCAGCGGGAGCCGCACTATCCCAAGAGTTCTTGAA
>JBFMAA010000178.1:0-11782 GCA_040755955.1 Thermodesulfobacteriota bacterium | reverse complement strand
TCACATTTCTTGACATTACATGGCTACCCCTGAGCCCGTTTTCGGCAGTCTTGTGTTGGTATAATCACGGAAATATGGTGGGTTGTAAAGGTTGCCGCAACCAGTTTCGAGAAGAACTTCCGACTAGATAAGGATTTTCTCTTGCTCAATCAAGGCCGGCAGCCTGTTGGGCTGTTCAAGCGGGTTCCTGAACTGGAAGATGAGTTGAGGCAAGAGGTATGGGTCGTAACTGTGGATGGCGTTCAGGTCTGTCACGTCGTATGTTGGGCCCCGGGGTCAAGGGATTACAAATACATGCTCATTAACGTGGAGTGCTCGAAAGAAATCCCGAAGAAACTGGACAGACGACTTGTTCTGTCAGGGGTGCTTTTTCTCACGCGGCAATACCTCGCTCCGTCGGTGTAAGGAGTCTGAGCGTCAGGTCCGGTCCGCTCGGAGGAAGTCATGGAAATCAACAACCTGCTGAGAGACAAGCGTGAGGAAATCATCCGCATCGCAGCGAAGCACGGTGCACGAAATGTCCGCGTATTCGGTTCCGTCGCGGGGGGTGACTCGACCCCGGAGAGCGACGTGGACCTGTTGGTCGCTTTCGATCCGGGGACGAGCCTGTTCGACCACAGTGCGCTGGTCAGGGAACTCACCAAACTTCTCGGAAAGGAGGTGCAGGTGGTCAGCGAACGGGCTCTGCGCGCCCGAGTCCGGGAACGGGTGATGAAAGACGCGGTACCACTGTGAGCGAACCGGCGCAGGCGTGCTTCGCTCAGGTCAAGGACCCTACCCGATTGGCGAAGCCCAACTGCGGGGAAGAGACGCAGCCCTCACACATCGGATCATTGTCGTTGATGCCGACAGTAGTGCACAGACCGTCAGGGGGATTGGGCAGGCGCCTCTTCCTGCCTTGACACGGCAGTCGGCCTGAGCGATGGTCGGAGGTGCGGGCGGGGCAGACTGCCAAGAATTGAAAAGGAGCACGGAAGTGACAAGGACGTTCGTCGAAATCGAGAATGACGCCTATCAGTTGTCCGCACAGGAACGTGCATTGTTGGTGAAGCGTCTGCTACTTACACTTGACCCCGGTGAAGATGTGGATGCGGAAGAGTTGTGGCTGGACGAAGCGGAAAGAAGGTATCAGGAATACCGTGAAGGACGGATAGGAAGCAAGTCGGCGTCCCAGGTCTTTGAAGACGCCAAGCAACGCAGCCGATGACGCGAGTTTCATTTCTTGATCCTGCGGAACAGGAAATGCTCGAAGCAGCGGACCACTACGACAGGCAAACCCCCGGCCTGGGAGACGAGTTCCTCGGGGAACTCCAGCGCGCCGTCGATCATATCGTTGAGAATCCACTGTTGGGTCCCGTTCTGAGGAAAGGAGTGCGGCGGAGAATAATGCGCCGGTTCCCGTACGCCGTTCTGTATCGTCTTGATCCCGAAGAAATAGTGATCATTGCAGTAATGCACCTTCGGAGGCAGCCGGAGTACTGGTTGAATCGTGAATTCACCCGCCACTGACCTATGACTCTTTCCCGTACATCAGGACTCTTCGTTGGCCGGGGCCTGCCTCAGCGATTCCTGACTTCTCTTGGTTCTTGCTTGACATACGACCGAAGATCGACTATTTAAGCGAATATGTTGAACGAATTTCTGAAAGAAATGGAGGGCCGCGCCCCCTTGCAGGCCCTGTTGGATAAGCACGCGCATCTCTTCGTGCAGGACGACTCCGGCGAGCCCACGTTCTCCGACGCCGCGTTCAAATCTCTGTTGAGGTTCATAGAATCAGGAGAATTCTCGTTCCAGAGCGCCGCGGTGCAGGCAGGAGTCAGGTGGTCCCCGGCGAGCCGGCGGGTCTCCCTGAGGAACGCGATCGCCAACCGGGGATGCGTGACTCCCCTGTGCATGTGGGCGCTTCGGTGTCTCCGAGGGAGCGCGGACGACTTATTCCGGAACTACTCGTCACCGGAGATGCATCTCATGCAGGTGCTGCTTCTGAAGGAGGCCGATCCTGCGCGGGCGGTGCCATTTCTGATCGAGCGGTTCCTCTCGAGACGCGAAGCACCGGACGAGATTCGCTCCGCGTCCAGACTCTGCATTCTGCGGCTTCTGGATGCGGGCGGGACCCCGGACCTGGTGCGTGCGTTGCAGAGCAGGTACCCCAAGGTTGAGATTCTGCATCAGTGGCGTCCCACCATCCCCTGCACACTCGCCAAACCGCAGCGGCCCACGGATACGCGGACCATCGACTTCCACCAGCTCGTCCGCTCCGTGCACGACCTCAAGGAGCTCTCCTCGCTCACTCGAACGATATATCTTACCACCCTTTTCCACATCCCGCTCAAAGACAAGGAGTGGGATTCGCTCCTGCTGAGCCGTACGGACCAGCTCTTCCTTCAACGCCTCAGGCAGGCCCGTGTCGTCGAAGCCTTCAACGGCGGGTCTCTGCTCTCTTCGGACCCGGCAAAGCAGGCCATTGTGAGACGTTTCCTGTACGAGTCCTACGCGCCGGCAAAAGAGTCGATCAACCGCAACCTCGCGATCAGGTCCCGCGAGGAACGGGAACGCAAGGTGCGTAACAGCGAGCTCGACCGCCATGCGCTGAGCATGGTCCCCGACGGCATCATCTGCGTGGATCGCACGGGCTTCATCTACTTCATGAACCCCGCAGCAGAATCAATGCTCAACGACAATCACGAGCTCAAGCTGCGTCTGTTCGGGTCCGGCTCCATGGAAGACGCGCTGCGGCACTACTCGCCCCACTCGGTGCTCACCAGGATCACCGCGGAGGTCCACAACGGCGGCGAAGGCGTGGAGGTGTTCGGAGACCGCGTGATCATGGGATGCGGGGGGAAGCGCTTCGAGGTGAGGCTCGGCCCCCAGGTGATCGTCCTGCGCGACACCACTGATCAGTCGCTGATCGACCAGGAGATCGGAAAACTCTACCGGCACGAGCTCAAAGCCGCTCTGGATGTCATGGGAGCCGGCCTGAGCACCGCCAGAGAGCTCGCCGCAAGGGGCGCGCAGGAAGAATCGATCGACTTCCTGGACCAGGTAGAGGTGAAACGCAAGGACCTCTTCTCCATGCTCGAGGAGCGCATCGACTTCATCAGACTCCACTCCGACGCGTTCCATATCCGCCAATCGCACGTCAATCTCAACCTTGTGGTGGACAAGTGCACCGGAAACTACCGGGAAGCCTCAGCAGCCAAAGGGGTGGGCTTGAAGTCGGATCACCTGCAAGTGTCCGCGGCTATCGTTGCGGGCGAGGAACGCTTCCTCGTGCGCGCAGTGGACAACCTCATTCGCAACGCGGTCAAGTTCTCGGAAAAGGGCTCGCAGATCGAGGTATCGGTCGGCACTTCAGGCAGTTACGGATTTGTGCGCGTACAAGATCAAGGACCTGGGATTCCGCCTGAGATCATGGGGAAGATATTCAAGCTGGGATTCACCACAGGCGGCTCAGGCAGAGGGCTGTACCTCGCCCGGAGGATCGCCGTGGCTCACAAGGGAAGAATCGACGTGAAGAGCAAACCCGGTGAGGGAGCCTGCTTCACGCTCATGATCCCGATGATCACGGAGGGCTGAATGTCGGACGCTATTCGCCTATTGGTCGCGGATGACGAAGACCTCATCCGCAGAAGGATCTGCCTCATGCTTGGGGACAGGTTCGTGATTCGAGAGGCGGCCACGACCGCGTCGGCACGGGAGCTGTTCCGATCCGAGTGCTTCGATGCGGTGCTCTTGGACATCATGTTCCCCGACGGGAACGGCATCGACCTGTGCAGGGAGATCAAAGGGACGCGCCCTCACGTGACGGTGGTGATCAGCTCGTCGCTCGAGAGCGTGGATGCGTGGAACCGATCCTTCCAGGCAGGCGCGGACGACTATCTCGAAAAACGGGAACTTCTTGCCCTGGACCCCAAGAAGATCGTGCTGACGATCACCAGCCTCGTGGAACGCAATCGACTCAGGCAGCAGGCGGAGGAGACAAGCAAACGTCAAGCGGAGCTTCTGTCGGTGCTGTCCCATGACGTGCGCGCTCCGTTTCAGGCCCTGCTGGGCACCATAGAGCTGTTGCGCAGAGAAGAGATCCCTCCGAAGGCCCACGCGAAGGTGGACACTCTGCACCAGTGTGTGAAGGACCAGTTGGCATTCATCAACTCGCTGCTGGAACTGCTAAGACTGGGGTCGGGTATGGCAGAGTTTCGCCGCTCCCGGATTGATCTGAACCTGCCGGTAAACCAGTGTCTGCAAACCCTGGCCATTCTGGCGTCCAAGAAGGAGATCACCCTGCACAGGGATCTGGAACGGGATCTGCCGGGCATCGAAGCGGACATGGGACGGATCTCTCAGTTGACGGGGAATCTGGTAAACAATGCGATCAAGTTCACTCCCCGCGGGGGTGCGATTACCGTCCGGACCACGCGGTACTCCCTGAAGGGAGTGCGGGGTGTCGAGCTCGCCGTCGAGGACTCCGGCGTCGGCATCACGCACGAGGAAAAGGAGAAGCTGTTTCAACACTTCCGCAAAGGCCGAGACCGAGGCACCGAAGGGGAAACCGGTACCGGTCTGGGTTTGGCAATATGCAAGGAGATTGTCCAGCTTCACGGAGGCTCATTGGAGCTCGAACCCGCGCACCCGAACGGCACCATAGCTCGTGCCTGGTTTCCGGAAGAACAGCTCAGGTGCTCGACAGGTCCGGGAGGCGGCGTTCAGTCGAACGCTGGGAGTATGAACCACCAAGACGCCAAGTCAGCGAGAAAGCCTGTTTCAAGAAACGCCCGCGCGCATTGATACGGTTATCGTGGGACAGCCCCGAATGCTTTGAACGGCGATTACTTCGACCAACAACGCCTTGTCTTATCAGGGCAATGAGTGTAATTTGCGGTCAGGTCTTCTGAATTTTTCACGGCCCGAGAAGCATCCGCACTTCAGCATTACAGAGGCATTGCAGCTAATTGATGGTACAAGGCAAAAGCGGTCTGAGCCGGCAAATTCTTCTCGCAGCGATAGTGTATTGAACGTCACAGTAAGAACCACCATGTTGCGCACCATCACCACAAGCGATACGCATGCGGAGCATGTCGTCTGCGGCCGGCTTCGAGCGGACGGCAGGTCGGAAAGCCTGCCCCGGCACATCGAGCGCCACCGGAGTCGGACATTGCTCCCTGCATCCGCGTCTGCACTCACCGCCGCACCCGCGATGGCACCAGAGCAAGCCGTGAGCAGCACAGAGCGGCTGGCAGCCGCAACCAACAATCGCGTCGACCTTCCTCGGCTCGCACGCGGTCCGATGGCGGGGATGGTTGGTTCCACGCACGTTCACACCGGGCACGGCCACAGGGGAAGCACAGCCATTTACCCGTTTGCTGAAGCGGATTCTGGCAACAAATCTTCGCGGCGGTTGCCCGTCACGACCACCGCTTCAACCGGAGCGCACCTCATGCGAGCCCTGACCGAAGCCCCGAGACGCTCGACATGGAGGCTGCTGTGTGTGTGCCTGGTGTCGGCTCTGTGTGCGGCAATCCTGGGGGCATGTGACCTTGTTCCCCAGAAACCGGAAGCCGTGTTTGTGCTCTTTCGTGACAGAATGAAGCAGGAGAAGGTAAGCGAAGCCCGGACTCTGCTCACGAAGGAGTCCCACGATCTGGCGGTGGCTCTGAAGGCGAAGTACAGGCTCTCGCAAGAACAGAGCGAACCAGAGGCTCTTGCCCTCCTAAGCGCGCTCGACCCGGTGGCCGAACCGGTTGTGCTCAAGGCTGCGGACGAATACGCGGTCCTTCACGTGCGCACGATCAAGGGCGTCATGCAAGTCGTCCGTTTGGTGAAGCAAGATCCCAAGACAGGATGGAAGATCGACCTGAAAGACGAGCTCACCGCCCTGGAGTCTTACCTCGTGGCTCGAGAGGCATTTGGGATGGTCCGGAACATGGCAGGGGAATTTGCGGCTGCCCTGAAGGCCTTCAACACACAAATCAAACGCATAAAGGAACAAGGACCGTCGGCAAACTCGGAAAGCCCTACTAAACCGGAGGCTTCTCAGGCTGAGCCCAACGGCCGCGGCAAACCGCTACGCTGACGTCTCACCTTCCAGATTTCGCCTTTCCTTGAGAAGCCGCTACCACAGTCCCAGTGACCGATCGGTGCTCTTGGTGGTCTCGCCGGCAACCGGCCTCGTTTCCGCGTCCGTGTCGACCGCTACTCTGGAAGACCCTTCGTACTTGATCCCCAGTGCCCTGAAGTTGCGCTTGAACTGCCTCGAAAACCACAACAGGGACTGATGACCATTGGGATACCGATACGCACAGTACCCGTGACCGCAACTCCTGAACACGCTCACATTCACGGGAAAGCCGGCGGCTTTCATGTCCTCGACCAATTGATAGAGTCTGCCGCGGTTGCTGTAGGAATTGCACCCATCCTTGACGTTCGTGTTGATATTGTAGGAGATTCCTCCGGCCTTCCGTATCTTGGCCACCTGCTGCTGCCAGACCCCGGGCGCCATCGGATAGCTTCCAAGGTCGGTCTGCTGTCCCCCCGCGTAGGCAAAGACCTCGGGCCTGCGCGCAGATATCATGATCGCCTGAGCAGCTCCCGCGCACGCTCCGTCGATCCCCCGGAATCGACGATCAGGCACGGAGCGGTAATGCGCATCAATATACGGGATCACTTCATCGAGCAGGTACTGCTCGTAGCGAGACGTGTTGCCTCCCCCGGGGTTCCACAAAGAAACCACGATGATATCTTCGTACGGGTCTTCCCGGAGCCATCGGTTGAACATGTCAAGCTCTTCGGGACTGATGTTGTCCTGAAAGCTCGCTTCCGTAAGCTTTCCCGACTTGAGGTTATCCATGGTCAGGGGCGTCTTGCACCATACCGACCAGTACGTGGCTCCACCAAGTTCCGGACCGTTATCCCAGCCGGACTTCCCACCCAGCAGGTAGACCGTTCCGTAGCGACGGTGCAGGTTCTTCTCGTAGTCTTCCGGGAGAATCACGTGTACGGGGAAGGGGCCCGGCACTTCTTTCCTCCCTTTGGCGGTGGCGCTCTTGAACGCGTCCGAATGGATGCGCACCTGTTCGATGTAGTGTCTTGTTCGCAGGAACTTGGTTCTCGCTTCGATCTCGGCCCAAGGCTCCTCACGAGCGCAAGCCGGGCCGGTCAGAAGCACAACCGCCAGAAAAAGGGTCGCGATGGTCAATTGCGTGTGCACTGTTCCCTCCTACCAGCCAAGAGTTCACCGCGGAGATCGCAGAGGACGCGGAGAAGAAAGAATATTCACCACAGAGACACGGAGGTCACAGAGAAAACCAGGAATTTTCAATTGTTCTCTTCTTCTTAATCTGCAACCGGCTGTGTCATCTGAGGATAATAGCTCTTTTCTTCTTGTTTTTTTCTCTGTGTTCTCTGTGTCTCTGTGGTGAATCTTTATTTTTCGTCCTGGTGAACGCTTACCTTTCTGGTTCATCTTATGGGATTTCCGTTCATCCCGGCAAACAATTACGCGTTCCGTTGAGTGGTCACCCTGTCTGCGTTGCGGTTGCTAACGTACGGTAATCTTGTGAACATATACCGGAAATCCCTGTTGGTCAACGACCTCCCCTCCGGGAGGATCCATGAGCACCACGCTGCTCCTCACGTTCACCCCTCTGATCGCACAGCGCACATATATGGGGAACGTGCCCGAACGGAGTGCCTTGATCCTGACGGCCATTTCATAGCGCTTCTGTTCGCCCCACAGCTCGATCCATTGTTCGGCCATGGGAACTGACGTCCGGATTCTGTCGGTGGTGACGGAGAGCACGGTGCTCCCTTTCCCGAAGACCTTCCCCGGTTTCGCCGCCTCGATGCGAAGAGCCGACGCGTCCGGACAGGACACGGTGATGCCGCCGTAATCCGATTCTGCGCCCTGGTTTTCCGCGACCACCTGAAGGGTGAACGTCTGGCCGTTGTTGACCGTATCAGGCACCTTCACGCCGACGAGCTTGGGGAGCGCCTCTCTCGGCCGCGCCACTTCGAAGATGTTCGCGCACCATCGCTTGCCGTCGACTTTCACTTCCAGTTTGTATCGTCCCTGTGCAAGCGCGCGCCCGTTTCGGCCTTTGAAATCCTCGGGGAATTTCAGGGTCAGGTCTTTGCCTCCAGGCTGGATGCGGCTTCTCAACTGCTGTTTGCCTGCGGGTCCTTCGAGGAGCACATCAAGCTCTCGTGCCGCGTCCCCCTCGTTGCGGAACCAGAAGGCCACCGACTCTTTGCGATCGTCCACGAACTTGGGGATATGCGTGGAGAGAAGGGGGTACGAGGCAAACACCTTGCCTGAAAGATGATTGATCACCAGATCGGGACCTTCGTCGGCTTTGGGCTTGGGGGTGTGTGATGGGGTCGGTTGCTGCTGATCGGACGTGTTCGGAGGTTTCTGTCCTGTTCCAAGAGTGTCCAGGAGCTCAATTTCCGCGCGGCGGGGATCGCCCCCGTTCCCCTTGGCAGCGGAAGGACCTGCCGCAGGCGTCGGGCCGGGATTGCCGTGCGCGGAAGCGACGGTGGTTTCAGGAAGAAGAGGCGATTCCACAATCAGGATGTGCTTCGGTTCCTGGTGAGTCCGCCTGAGTTCCCAGAGGAACCGGTGCAGTCCTTCCCTCGTCCTGAGGTTCATCGAGTGGGTCCTGCTGAGTCTGGTAGCGTGGTACAGCCAGACCCCGCCCTCTTGGTCCGGGAGCATGAGCGCCACGTGGTAATGAAGCCATTTGTATCCGTTGCGAGCGCCGGGCTTGCTCACGGTGGCAAGGTAGACCCGTCCCGGTTTGACTTGGCTTAGTACCCGCTTCCAGGCTGCCTCGTCGTGGAGGTCGAACCCTCGAAGGCTCGCACCATCGGCCTTTTCGATTGGGTAGTCTTTTCCGTCGGGCATGATCACGCGGCGGGGAGTCCCCTCGGTGAGATTGAGTATCAAGTCCCAGCCGAAGTCCCAATCTTTCCCCAGTTTGGAGCGGTCACCGCTGTCACCCATGCGATCCCGAGTCGCTTCTGCAAGAGTCCAGTTCTTGTTGAAAAGGAAGCGACACACGGAAAGCACCAGCCCGGAGCAGTTCAGACCGGGAGCCGCGAACTGTCTGTCAGGCCTGTCGAACGTGGTAAACTGGCCGTGTTCGTCAAGGGCTCCGTCGTTTCGGTAAGGGATGCCCAGATGCGTGTTTGCGATGTCGATCGGGTTCGTCTTCTTGTCTATGCCGCGTTTCCACAGGTATTCCGGGGCGTAGATGACTTCCTCAGTGTGGCAGCAGCCAACCCAAAGGAGCAAGAAGAGCAGCCCTCCTGCAACGGGTATGATGCAATTTCGGGGAGTTTTCACCAAGCCTCCGAAATGTAACTGTGTTCATAGGCATTTTAGCAGACGTGCCGACCCGTTGCAAGGTTTCCCCGCCGGGCGGGTTAGGCTCCGCCTGGAAGCGGTCTTGGTCCCGGAGTGCCGGGAAAACAGGCGTGGTTTCCGCAAAAGCGGCCGATAATTTGATGTACTCCATCTCTTACGCGGCCGACAGGAGTGGAAGGAGAAGAGTGAAATGGGGGCAGTTATTACTCTTTCGTAAAAAGATCGGGTTGACTTTTGCGTGAAAGGTGTGATAACGATGGCAGCATGGTTAACGTTTTGGCAAGGGGTGGAATCATGGGTATGGTAATGAAACGCATAGTCGTGTGCCTGCTGATCGGATTGTGTGCTGCCACCTGCCTGTGTTCGTGTAGCGGCGGAGGGGGAGGCGACGGAAACTCAGGCGTTACCTGCACACCATCCGGAGGGGTGGCCCCATTTCAGAACGGAATAGGTTCCGGATGCTGTTCCGGTATCTCGTTCTATTATCTGGGGATCTGGTACTGTCGTTGATCGATGTGCTCCAGGATGCCCACTGCTTGCGGTCCGATCAAACAGGATCATCAGGAGACGATAACCCCGCGGGTGTTGGGCATGTGCGCCCGATCGGGGACGGCCGAGCCAGGTTACGGCACGAGGCCGGTTCCCTGGTCGCTGCGGCAGGGAGTGGGCTCCTTCTCGCTTCCGCGTTTCCTCGCTCCGGACTGGACGCACTGGCATGGGTGTGTCTGGTCCCGCTCTTGTGGGCCTTGGAGAGGTGTTCAGGCCCTCCGCGAGCAGCACTCGTGGCCTGGGTCTCCGGCGTGGTGTTTTTTTCAGTGGACCTGCGCTGGATCTATCTGACCCTTGTCACGCACGGGCACTTCTCCGCGCTTGTGGCGCTTGTGATCTTCCTCGTGCTCGTATCCTTCTTGGCTCTCTATTTTGCGGGATTTGGATTCGGCTTCGCTGCGTTCGCCAGCAGAGGCTGGAGTCCCGCGCTGGCCGGGCCTTTTCTCTGGGTGGCCCTCGAATTCCTGAGAACCCACCTGCTGAGCGGTTTTCCCTGGGACCTGGTCGGATACTCCCAAGCCGGGCATCTCTCTCTACTGCAAGTAGTCGATATTACTGGAGTGTACGGCGTATCGTGGCTGGTTGTGCTGGCCAACGTGGCAGTATGGGAGGTGGTAGAGAGCCTCGCGCGCAGGACGCGACCTTCGCTGACCACGCCGCTGTTCGCCTTGGCAATGCTGGCGGCAGTCCTGTCGTACGGTCACATGAGACTCAGCGCCCCTCCCGAGGTCAAACAGCCCTCACCTATGCCGAAGATAGCGGTTATCCAGGGAAACATCCCCCAGATTGACAAGTGGAAACTCGAGGCCAGAGAGGCTACCTTCCGGAAATACGAACAGCTTGCCGAAAGGACCGTCGGGCAAGGAGCGGAACTGTTGGTATGGCCGGAAACGAGTGTGCCGGTGCTCTTCGGGAGTCCTGACCCCGATCAGATGCGGCCCAGGGAGCTCTCTCTGAAACTTGGCGTGCCCATGCTCATCGGAGCGCCGTCGGTGGTACCCGCTGACGAGCAGCCTCGCTATTACAACAGTGCGTTCCTTATTGACGGGCTCTCGTTGCAGGCCGAGTACCACAAAATGCACCTGGTCCCTTTTGGGGAGTACACTCCTTTGACGTGGCTGATCGGATGGCGTCGAGGTCTGGTCGTCACTCGGCATGCAAACTACTCCTCCGGGGACCATATGACGGTCATGCAGTCGGGAACACTTCCTCGTTTCAGTGTGCTGATCTGTTATGAGGCCATCTTTCCCGGACTGGCCCGAGAGGCTCTGCACAACGGCGCACAGATGCTGATCAACATCACCAATGACGGGTGGTTCGGAGACTCCGCGGCGCCCTACCAACACGTGCGAATGGCCAGGGTGCGAGCCGTCGAGAATCGAGTCTCGCTGATCCGTTGCGCCAACACCGGGATCAGCGCGGTCATCGACCCTCGGGGACGTATTACCCACTCTATTCCGTTGAATACCGAGGGTTCCTTCGTTGCCGACGTCCCGTCCGAAGGGCCGGTCGGGAGCTTCTACAGCCGCTACGGGGATCTGTTTGCGTGGACCTGTGTGATGGTCTGCATCGCCTTTGGGGTGCTGCCCCGGAAGTCCCGTCTCTCGCACGTTCTATGCAAATGAGAGATCCGGGGGAAGGGGCGTTTTACTAATAACCTTCGCTTTCTTTTTTTCGAGAAGCAATCTTCAGTTCAGCAGTTCCGGGAGAAAGCAACGTGCCTTTCTTCAGTTGCGTAGAACCCGCTCGCCCCGACAGGGTGCAGCGCGTCTTGGTTTCGGATAACCCAGCGGAATAATGAGGCCCTGGGAGGGCTTGCACCCGTTTCACTGCTTGGGGCTCCCGGGGCTTACGCACCGGGCTACTATCTGC
>JBFMAA010000177.1:0-11849 GCA_040755955.1 Thermodesulfobacteriota bacterium | reverse complement strand
GAAAGAAGAACTTGAAAGAATTATGCTTTTCTCCGGATGCGCAGATTGTTTCACGAGAGTTTCGCGGATTTCTTCTCCTATTCTCTGTGCTCTCTGCGCCTCTGCGGTGAGTCTTCTTCTTCCGGGTCAACGGTTACTCGGGATGTCGGGCGTGACCTTCATGCTTGGATGTTCCCAAGTACATTCTTACCCCAAGGGGACGTCCAGAATGCGGCGGATGATCTTTTCGCCGTAGTCGATGAAGCCCGCGCCTTTCTTATCCGCGTTGACGATCACCGCGAAGACGAAGACCCTGTGGTCGCGGGAGGTGCCGAAGCCTGCGAGCGCGTTGACGCCCCGGAGGTTGCCGGTCTTTGCTCTGAGCCGGCGCTTGCGATCGAGGAACTTCTCCTTGAGCGTGCCGTCTATCCCGGCCACGCCGAAGGAAGCCATGAACTCCTGACCGTACGTGAAATCCCGCGCTGCGGCCAAGAGCACGCGCACCAGCGCGGACGCGCTCAAGCGATTGTGCCTCGAGAGACCGCTCGCCTCGGCAAGGAAGAATTCCGATTCCTTGACCCCGCAGTCGAGGAGGTGTTTCCTGATCACCTCGAGCCCCTTTTCCCGAGTCCCCGGCAGACCGAACACCTGTGCACCCATGGTCATGTTGATCTGTTCGGCCATGAAGTTGTTACTGAATTTGTTCAGCCAATACACCATGAGGCCGAGCGGTTCGGACCGGAACTCGTAATACGGGACCGCGTCCGCAGAGACCGCTCCTTCCACGACCCTTCCCGATACGCGTATCCCCTCTCTGAGGAGGAACTCCTTGAACACCTCGCCCGTGTATATCGCGGGGTTGCCCACATTCACGTACCGGCCTTTTGCCGCACCGCGCTCTCCGATGGTGCCGCTCACGCAGATCGCGTCTCTGCCTGACGCGGTGAGTTCCCTGGTCGCGTTCACTTGCAGCGGTTGGTTCCCTTTCACGGTCTTCACATCCGCGTTGAGCGACGCGTAGTCCGACACGGGGTCCATCGAGACCGCGGCCGGCTCGCCTGCCCTCGGCCCCGGCTGAACCAGAAGCCTCACGCTGTTGAAATTCAACGAGAGCGCTCCGTAGCGCGCATGATACGCCCTGGAACCGAGCTGCTCTTGCTCGTCAATCGGTTCACCGGGGATGAACCTGGACGCGTCCACCACGATGTCTCCCCTGACTTCCGCGAGCCCCAATGCGCGCACCTCACGAGTCAACGCGAAAAGCTGCTCGCTCACGAGATGGGGATCTCCCGACCCGCGCAGATAGAGGTTCGACGCGACGGGTCCTCTGAGGCCGTCCGCGAGGACCTCGGTGACAAAGCAGTAGTCCGGTTTGAGCACCTTGAGCGCGGTGGAGCTCGTCACAATCTTCATGGTGGACGCGGGGGAAAGAGGCGTGTGGGGGTTCTTCTCCATCACCGTTCTGCCGGTTCCCAGGTCCACGACGAGGAGCGACACGGTATGCTCGGGGGGGAGCGCTTTCTGCAGTATGGCCGCCAGCTTGGAGTCCAGCGCGCCTGCCTCTACGTGGGCCGGCCACAGAAGACACAGCATGAGGCAACCTAGTGCAGCGGAAAGCGCGGTCGACCATGAGGCTCCCGGGAAGCCATGTGAGACAGGGGTTCCGTAGTCAGGCTCCTCGCAACCTGCGGGAGACGTGGGTGAGACATGGGGCCCCCTCACCCTCAATGCTGTGGACTTAAGCACGATTCTGCTCCCTTCCGTAGGTTGACACCTACGGCTATTCACAGTCCGTCCCTTCGGGACGGGAGTCTGTGAGCCCCGAAGGGGCTTCCCGTGCATAGCCGGGGGTTTTAACCCCCGGTGCGGGGAAGAGATTACCATCCTTAAGTCAACAGCATTGCCCCTCACCCTTCCCTTTCCCGCCTGGGGAGAGAGTCTGCGCTCCCCCTTCCTTTGTGCGCGGGGCAAAGGGCAGGTGCGAGCCCTGCCGCAGGCTTCAACGGGGGGTACCAGGGAAGCGCTGCCGTGAGTCGCACGCCGAGGCCGCGACATATTGATCCATGAGATTAGCATCAGCTACTACTCCACTGATATATAAGGACAAAACTGCACATAGGGTTGGTCTCAGACCCGAATCTCAGAGGGTGACGATTCCGTGGGCTTGGCCATTTCATGTGCTTTTTCAAGATGATAAGAGATATCTGATTCGAGGGGTAGTGTCAAGACAGGAGGGTCGAGGCGTGGGTTGGAGGGCTTGCTATCAATCGGAATAGTGCTGCTAACTAAAGTACTTATGACTGTAGCAACCCACGAATCTCGCAAATCTAAATAAATAGTTGAAAGATAGTGCACTTTTTTCTTGACACTGTGAGACTGCTCATATTAAAGCAATATCCAACATTTCGAGCTGGGAGGAAGGGTATGTTGAGAAGAATACCTGCTACGCTACTGGTATGTTTAGCTATTCTTGTAGCTGTCTTCGCGATCAGTCCCGCAGGGGCACGTACGCCCGAAGAATCCGTCGATATCCTGCTCAAGCCTAATCTCGCGGGCGGAGCCGCCAACGAGGACGGGGCCGGAGTCAAGGCGCGACATCGGGCTCGGACGAAGGCAGTATATCCCGCCACAAGACCTCTCTTTCAGGCACCTCACGGCGGCCCCATCATCAAGGTCAGGCCACCCCTCAAGTATGTTCCCTGTGGCTTTGGAGGCGACGTCTGTTTCCTGCCTAAACCCGCTCCGGGTCAGTGGGACCTGAGCCTCCAGACCTTCTTTGCCCGCACCAAAGGCTCCATTCAATATCCCCGGGATGCCTGGTGGTGGTACGGGTACTATTGGTGGGACGACTCCTGGAAATCGGTGGACTTCAACGACCAGTTGAATCTGCCCGCACACAAGGTGTTGCTGCAGTTTACCGCTCGCTATCAATTCAGACCGAGCTGGGCCATTCGCTACTCCATACTCGGAGACGACCTCAACGGCGGTGGCTATCCGCAGAGGGACTTCTGGTTGGGAGACAGATATTTCTATACGGTCGAGAATCTCACCACCAAATGGCAGCACCGATACAATCGCCTCGGGTTGGTGTACGACCCCGTCAAGACCTGCTCTTCTACGGTGAGCGTGTTTGCGGACTGGGTCCATACTGACGACAGCCTTTCCGTGACCAGCCCCTACTGCACCTATCAGTGCTTCAAGCGCAGCACCACCGGAGACAACGCCATGGTGGGCCTCGAGTTCCAGAGATGCAGCGCTACCGCGGCAAACGGAGGGACCTTCTCCTTCGACGGAAAAGCCGGCTTCCTGTTCCTCGACGATTCCACCGGTTGGGATGTGCAGGGAGGCTGCAAGTACTCGATACCTATGGGCCGCAACCGCTGGGGCTACGTCAAAGGTGGCTACAGAAACGTCACCATCAACAAGGGGACCACCACGTATGTCTTCAACCACACCTTCGAGGGCGGCTTTATGGAATTCGGGTTCATCTTCTGAATTCTTCAGACAAGCAGGGAATGCGTCGTGTGCGTGGGCCCGGCAACAAAGCCGGCGCACACGGCGACTCCCCGGCGGCGGCGGTGGGGTGAGATTCAGGACACCACAGGCCGAGAACACGCACCCTCGGATCAACCCCACTCTCATTTTTCACAAACTTTCGGAGACGACGTTCATTCCCCAGGTCCGATCGAGGACCTCGGGAACTTAGCCAAACGCAGACAAGTGTAACACAACCGTTCGTGCTCATGTAAGCAAGCCACCACTGACGGTCGCTGCGAATGACTTCACCCGTGTCTGAACATTGTCCGGCCACGCATTCGTAAGGCGAGATCTACCCTGGAATTGACGGGCCTCCGCCGGCACTCGCGACGGACTCCTTACCGGGTAAATACGCCCATACCCCAAGCCGGAGGTTTTTCTTAGTAAGCCCGATCGTGTGACGACGTCTCCCAGCTCGACCCAGCGGTCGGGCTTTCTTTTTTTGTACGAGTTCACCGCGAGATTCCTGGAAAACCGAGGAAAGAAAAGAAAGGTTCATCACAAAGACACAAAGCAGATTGACTCGTAAGCGTTCACCGGGCAGAAGAAAACTCACCGCAGAGTGCGCAGAGAGCACAGAGAACGGCAAGAGACGTCCGCGAATTCCTTGTGCTTCAAGACCAACTCATCGGGTCAGGCCTCGGCAGAAAAGCGTAATTTCGTCATATTCTTCTCTCTGTCTTCTCTGCGTCCTCTGCGATCTCCGCGGTGAACTCTTACCTCTGTCGCTCTTTGGTGGACTACTCGTTCGGGATCGCAATGAGCATGTCGTAGTCAGCGGGGCTCAGCAGGACACCCAATTCCTCGGGATCGGACGGTTCCAGCTTCAGAAGCCAACCTTTCCCGTAGGGATCCTCAGCGAGCTCTCCCGGACTGTCCGTGAGCGCCTCGTTTATAGTGACCACCTTCCCGGAAATCGGAGCGATGAGGTCCGTCACTGCCTTACTGGTTTCGACGGTTCCGAAGGGCTCGTCCTTGACAAGCGCGTCTCCGGGGGCAGGAAGCTCCAGGTAGTCGACCTGTCCAAGCTCCCTCACCGCGTGGTCGGTCAAACCGATCTGCGCCTCGGTTCCGACCATGAGGACCCAGAGGTGATCCTGGGAATAGAGACGACCATGAGGCACGGGCATGTGATACACTCCTTGTGTTGATACGCACAGGGCCCGGTCTCGCCCGAGACCCCCCTGCGGCTTAGAAAATGGCTAACCATTCACGAGTCGAGCAAGAAGTCCCACTCGCTGTTGAAACATTTCGGCCGATTGGCTATCATACATAGTTAGGTGGGGGATTGTCATCGGGTCAGCTCCGGTTGACTCGATTCTCTGCGATGGGATGCCACGCGTCCCATGTGCTTTCCGACGCGAGACCTCGCCGACCGGCACCGCGAGGGGGCCAGGCGGTGAGAAAGAGAAGGGGTCCAGAAGGCAGAAACCAATCCGGAACCCTCACCCGGACAGACGGAGGCATTCGCGTCATGAGAGGTTGTGTCTTGGGAGGATCCAATGAAAAGGTATCTTTGGCCGATCGCGCTGTTGCTGTGCGTGAGTGTGAGCTCCGTGAGCGCCGGGGAATTCGAGGGAAAGCTCGAACGAATTGACAGACATACGGTAACCCTCCTCGGCCCGAATCAGACGAGACTGGTACTCAAAGTGGACAGGCCGGATGTGCAAAAGGCCGCCGCGTTCGTAGGGAAATCAGTGAGCGTCGAATTTGCATCTGAGGAAGGACACAAGAGGCTCCTCATGTTCCGCCCCCTTGGACCGGACGCGGTGGGGCGACCACAGAAACCGGTGGGGAGCCGGTGACACAGTCCCGTTGAACGAGAACTACGTGAAACTTGAGTCCGTTACGTTTCACGGGGGTAAACGGCCGTGCTATTGGGAAAGCCCCCCTGTCGCGGCTGACGGGTCTCTGCACCCCCTTGGGCTTCTCTGCGGATAGCACAGTGCTTTAGCGCCGTGTAAGGAAACATGGGTTGGCGTTGAGGAGTGCTGCTCCGCGGATCTTGAGGCGCTTCACTCTCACACAATACCGGAGGGGAGGATGCATCGAGCCGTTCGGCAGGCATGGCCGGGAGGTTTCACACTTCCCGGCCCGAGTTGCAGCTCGCTACTGAGCGGGACCGAGGGGAAGTATCTCCTGTCTGGGGCGAAATTCTTGTCGAGAGGCCATTTCGTACTTCTTCAGCCGTTCCTTCATCTCTGCGACGCACGCGCCGTCGGGGCATTTCTTTGTTTCGAGCTCAATCGCCTTTTTCTGGAGTTCGACCGCCTTGAGGGCATCGCCTTTGCGGAAATTGGCCTCAGCCATGGTTTCTAACACAAGCCCGCTTTTGCCGCCGCTCAGATCGAACGCCTTCTGGGCCAGTGCCATGGCCTTATCCGGGTCTTTCATTGTCTCGTCCGGGCAGGTGAGAAGAAACCACGCCTTGTCCTGGAGAGATACCGCGTCGGTGGCTCCCAACACTTCAACTTTCTTGAAATCCTCGAATGCATCCTTGCATTTGCCTAGATTGGTAAGGATCAATGCCCTGAGTCGATACGCGCCCACGGAGTTTTTGTCGAGCTTCAGTGCCTTGTTGATTTCTTTGAGGGCTTCCTCGGCGTTTCCCTTCTTTATCAGCACGTCCGCTCGCTGAGCAATGATCCAGGCATCTCTGCCGTTAAGCCGAATGGCAGTGGTGAGATCGTCGTTCGCTTCGTTGAGTTTCCCTTGCATCTTGAAGATGACCGCCCTCTGGGCCAGACTCCCCGCGTTCTTGGGATCGAAATTGAGAGCCTGATTTACGTCGTCCAGAGCCTTGTCCAGGTGGCCGAGTTCCGCGTTCGCCCTGGCCCGTCCCAGATACGCTGCCGCGCTCTTGGGATTGGACCCTATGGCCTTGTTGAACAGACCCAGCGCCTTGTTCCACTGCTTCTGAGATATGGCTTTGTAGGCTTCCTGCAATCCGGGGTCTTTTTTGTGCTCCATGGTGTCAGACCAGGGGAAGAGAAAGAACACCCCCACCACCACTAACACAAGAATCGCGTAACCCAAGAACGAATACACCGCCTGGCCCTTTTCGCTTGTCATCATAAGTAACCTCGCAATGGAATATTCTGCTAGACTCTAGCGTTGTAGCGGGGCCCACACATCGTCGGCCCGCCGCGGAACATTCAGGTTTGTCGGTCCGGGGCGCGTCCCCACAATCACGGGGACCTTGCACGCAACATTGACCCAGTGACGCAAAGACTTCATTATATAGGCACACCCTGTGCAAATCAATCCCAATAGTTTTTCTGGGCAAAGAACCTCGGGAGAGCGCATACTATGGAGAATCCATGCAACGCCCACAGTGTGGACGGAAACCACGTATTGGCTGTGATGTTCGATTTCGGCGGAGTGCTGGCCGAAGAGGGCTTTCGTGAGGGCCTGGTGGCCATAGGGAAGTCCCGGGGGTTGTCCCCGGAAGCCTTTTTCTCGCAATCCGCGGAGATCGCGTACCGGAGCGGATACGTGGTCGGCCTGACGGATGAGCGCACATTTTGGCAGATGGTACGGGATGAAACCGGTATATCAGGTACCGATGGAGAGTTTCGCCGGGAGATACTCGATCGCTTCGTCTTGCGACCGTGGATGCTGGAACTCGCGTCCGCTCTCAGGACCAAAGGCGTGATCACCGCGATTCTCAGCGACCAGACTGACTGGCTCGATGAACTCGATCGGGCCCACGATTTCTTTCGTCATTTCGACAGGGTCTTCAACTCGTACCATCTGGGAAAAGGGAAACGCGACCCGTCGGTGTTTCTTGATACGACAAAGGACCTGGGAGTCCCTCCGGAAAGGACTCTGTTCATTGACGACAACCCCGGCAACGTTGAGAGAGCCGCCTCGTGCGGTCTTCTCACCATCAGGTACACGGAGAGACGTGCATTCTTTCGAGACTTGCAGAGCGTGTGCGAAACGGCTGTATCACCGCGCAGTGAGTGCTCCATGGCGTACACGCGGTGACGCGTTCCTGATCGGCATGAGTCGCGTCCCTCAACGGTGAATGCGAAGGGTTTCGGGCGAGACGGGCGTCTTGCCGCTCTGCCCTTTCAGGGCAGGAACCCCCGCGCCCATTGGGCGCACGTTGAATAGCCATGGGTTTCAACCCATGGAGACGGAGTACGAGAGATGACAGCGTTATTTCGCGGCAAGCCCTGAGAGCGCAAAGGAGTTCTCTTTTTCTTTGCGTCCTCTGCGTGCTTTGCGAGAGAACATTTCTTGCGATCTTCCGGGTTCCACGCTTGGACTGCAAGAGTGTGCGACCGTATCTTCGAGGGGGAGCACTCAGTGACCGGTGGGACCACTCAGAATGCAAGGGAGGGAGCCAACATGGAAAGTTCCTCACGACCGGCGGCTTTTTGGGTCATCGCGGCATTTCTGGTGTTCACGATCGCGTTCATGCTGGTGGGCCAGACATGCGCCTTGTTCGACTACGAATTCACTGTCCGGCTCGGACTGCAGGAGAGCCGTGATTTGATCGGCGAATATGGCGTGCAGGTGAATCGTGCGTTTGGCCTGTCCGACACGCTCGTGTACCTGCCGGCGCTGGTCGCCGCACTGGTAGGCCTGGTGCGCAGGAGGCCCTGGGCCTTGACCGCCCTCGCAGTAGCCGCGGGCGTCTCGCTCTATTGGCCGGTGTGCTGCGCGGGGCTGGTGACCTTCCCCAGGGGGGTGCCGGGATTCCAATTTGTGGTCCATCCCGCCTATTGGGTGATTTTTGCCCTGTATGTGCTGTTTGCCTTGTGGATTCTGTGGTACGTGATCACGCGGGGAGAGAAGCTCGTGTCCCGGTAAGCGTTCAACCGGCCGGCAAGAGAACGGACTATGAAGACACAGAGACACCAATGAGACCTGCTGTCGAGAATGTCGTCTGGAAGAATGTTTCTTGATGTCTCTGTCTATCTCTTCGCCGGCCGCGAGGACTTGTTTTCGGAATCAGCTTCAGCAGCGGAGTCTGTGGCGGTTCTTCCCCGGCGAATGTCTGCGGTTTTCATGTGCGCAGAACCAACCCGCCCCGCCATCGGACGGCATGCGGGTCGAGGAAGGTGGACGCGATCATTGGCTGCGACTCCCAGCCGCTCTGTGTCTTGGTGCTTTGCGGTTTGTTTTCGGGCTGGAAGAAGGATGCCCCCCGAACGGTTACGAAGACTGTTGCCTGATTGGGTTACCCCCGGACAGCGGTGATTTCTTTGTGTCTTGGTGTCCTCGTGGTGAACTGTTACCTCCCGGCATCGTGTCTTGCCTTGGAGGTTCGCCGGGACTATGCTCTGCAAGAGGAGGCAGACATGGAAACAATCAAGATCCAAGGAATGTCGTGCAAACACTGTGTGATGGCAGTACAAAAGGCTCTGAGCGCGCTCAACGGAGTCACCGACGTGAGTGTGGACCTGGACAAGGGAGAGGCTTCGTTCACGAGAGACGCGGGCACGCCGGTGAGTCTCCTCCACGAGACAATTCGGAAAGAAGGCTACGAGATTGGCTAAGGAGATCGTCCAGATTCAT
This sequence comes from Thermodesulfobacteriota bacterium, assembly GCA_040755955.1. Lineage (GTDB taxonomy): Bacteria > Desulfobacterota > Desulfomonilia > Desulfomonilales > Desulfomonilaceae > JBFMAA01. The sequence goes on along the minus strand of JBFMAA010000177.1, from coordinate 2,804 downwards.
GGCATGAGCTGCGCGGCGTGTGTGAGAAGAGTCGAGAAGGGGCTTCTGTCCCTGGCGGGTGTGACCGACGCTGCGGTGAATCTCGCTACACAGAAGGCCACCGTTGAATTCAACCCTGACACGACCGGCCCTGAGGCGATTTCCGCCCGGATTCGGGAACTCGGATACGAGGCGCTGTGGCCGACGCGGCCGGATCGGCAGTCCGGGACAATTGCCGTGTCTGTGGGAGGCATGACCTGCGCGGCCTGCGTCGGAAGGGTCGAACGGACAATCAAGGCTGTTCCCGGAGTGACCGACGCGTCCGTGAATCTTGCCGCGTCCAAGGCGTTTGTCAAGGCTGATGATGCTGCCGTGGTGCTCCCCGCACTGCGGGATGCAATAAATGCGGCGGGATATCAGTTTCTCGGAGTCGTCGGAGAGTCTCCCGGCGACCCTCTGGAGGCGGCCAAGGAAGCCGAGCTCCGCGATCTCAAGCGCAAGCTGGTGGTGGGAGCGATTCTGAGTGTGATCACGTTCGTGGGGTCCATGCCGCACTTCTTCCCGTTTGTGCATGCAGTCCCCAGGGATTGGCTCCTTCCCGCGCTCTTGGTGCTGACCTTTCCTGCGGTGTTCTGGGTTGGTGACCGGTTCTTTGTCGGCGCGGTCAAGGCCGCTCGGCAGGGCACGTCGGACATGAATACGCTGGTTGCGGTGGGAGCTCTGTCCGCGTATGTGTACTCCGCGCTGGTGACTTTGGCCCCAGCCCTGTTTGCATCCGCGGGCGTCGAGGCCCACGTGTACTTCGACGGCGCGGCGATGATCGTCACCCTGATCCTGCTCGGACGCTTTCTGGAAGCCCGAGCCAAGGGGAAAACCTCCGCGGCGATCAAGCGGTTGATGGGTCTTCGGCCGAAGACCGCTCGGGTCGTGAGGAACGGGGTCGAATCCGACGTCCCCGTGGACGCTCTCGTGCAGGGTGACACCATAGTGGTACGCCCAGGAGAGCGCATCCCCACAGATGGCTCGGTCCTCTCCGGGGCTTCCACCGTGGACGAGTCCATGCTCACCGGCGAGAGCATCCCGGTTGAGAAGGAACCGGGAGACCCGGTCTTCGGAGCCACGATCAACAAGAGCGGCAGCTTCACGTTCCGTGCGGAGAAGGTCGGGTCGGAAACGGCTTTGGCACAGATAATCCGGCTCGTGGAAGAGGCGCAGGGTTCCAAGGCCCCGATTCAGCGCCTGGCGGATAAGGTGGCTTCGGTATTCGTGCCGGTGGTCATCGTGATCGCGGTCGGGACCTTTGTGGTCTGGAACTACCTGGTCCCTGAACCTGTGTTCACGCGGGCGTTGCTGAACTTCATATCGGTGCTGATCATCGCGTGCCCCTGTGCGATGGGACTGGCTACACCGACCGCGGTCATGGTAGGAACCGGCGCGGGCGCGGAAAAGGGAATACTCATCAAGGGCGGTGAAAGCCTCGAAAAAGCCTATCAGTTGAGGACCGTCGTGTTCGATAAGACCGGCACCCTCACCGCGGGCGAGCCCAAGGTGACCGAGATAGTGCCGTCCGATGGATTCCAGGAGAGTCGTGTGCTGGAACTCGCTGCCGCAATCGAGGCGGTGTCCGAGCATCCGCTGGCCCAGGCGATCGTCGAGCGGGCGCGCAAGGACGGGGTGCAGGTGAGCGCGGTCGAGGCCTTCGAGGCGTTGTCCGGCATGGGGGCTCGAGGAAACGTCGAAGGCAGCTCCGTATTGGTGGGCAGTGCCCGGTTCATGAAGGCTCAAGGGGTGAGCTTGGATGGTCTCGATGACGCGGCGCAGGCACTCTCCGCGCAGGGGCGGACCACGGTCTTTGTGGGAGCGAACGGCACAGCGGTCGGGCTGATCGGGCTTCGAGACGTGCCAAGGGCGTTCGCGCGGGAAGCGGTGGACTCGCTCAAGGCCATGGGGCTGCGAGTGGCCATGATCACCGGCGACGGTCGCACGCCCGCGGCGGCAATCGCGAACGAGCTGGGGATCGACTCGGTGATGGCCGAGGTGCTCCCCGGAGACAAAGCTGCGGAGATCAACCGACTCAAGGCAGACGGTCAGGTGGTCGCGATGGTTGGGGATGGGATCAACGACGCGCCCGCTCTGGCTGCGGCAGACATCGGCATCGCGCTGGGGGCGGGCACGGACGTGGCTATGGAATCCAGCGACATCACCCTCATGCAGAGCGATCTCCGTCTGGTGCCCGCGGCGATCGATCTCTCCCTGCAGACCATCAAGGTGATCAAGCAGAATCTGTTCTGGGCATTCTTCTACAATTCGCTGGGAATCCCCATCGCTGCGGGGGTGTTGTATCCGTTCTTCGGGATTCTGCTCAATCCGGTGCACGCGGCCGCGGCCATGGCCCTGAGTTCGGTCTCGGTCGTAAGCAACTCCCTTCGACTGAGGCGGCTCGCAAGCCGTGATGCCAAGTCGCTTTCCGAAAGGTAAGGTTTGTCAGAAAGTCTTCCGGGGGACACCCTTTTACTAATAAGGTTCGATTTCTCCTTTCTTCGAGAAGAAATCTTCGGGCCGTCAGCTCTGGGAGCAAGCAAGGTGCCTTCTCTTCGCGTGCGTAGAACCAACCGGCCCCGCCCTGGGTCTTCATGCGGACCGAGAAAGGAGGACGCGAATTTTCGTTGCGGCTCCCAGCCGCCTTTTGAAAAAGGGTTTCCCCCGGACCCCCTTGTATGATGTTCCAAGAACCAAGGGCTGACTTTGAGGCGGGGGGGCCGGAAAGTAGTTGCCCTGAACGATGGTTCCTGGTACTGAGCGGCTGTCTTGAGCGCCTGACTGAC
>JBFMAA010000176.1:0-11942 GCA_040755955.1 Thermodesulfobacteriota bacterium | reverse complement strand
CTCGACGAGCCGGCTTTCTCTGCGGCGACCAGCGGGAGCCGCACTATCCCAAGAGTTCTTGAAGATGGGGGTCCGGGGGAAGGAACTTCTTGCAAGAAGTTCCTTCCCCCGGAATCGCATTTTCTGACAAAAGCGACTTAGTATTAGAAGGCCTCTGTTCCCGCCATCTCCCGCAAGGTGGGGAGCAGCGACAGATACGCGGCCGAAATAGCCGCTAACACACCCACCAGACTGAACACTCCCATCGTCTTGAGAGCTCGACTCGCTTCGCGTTGGTGAAGCATCCTATGTGCCGCGGCCAGAGTGATAAGAGCCGGCTCCAGCAGAAGAATCGGATCGGTGAGATACCCGAGCAGCTTGCCTTCGAGCACTCGGGTTGAGGGAGCCCCGACCATGTACATGGATAGTGGATAGAACAGCGGCGTACTGTGCGAGACCACATCCAACGCGAGATGGGATAACCCGCCGACGGCCACGAGTCCTATCATGGTGTGGGCGTACCTCCACCGGTCCGAGCCCCCGGTTACCCACCAGGCGAGCACCAACCCCAGGTACGGAAACAGGCTGTGAGTCCACAGAGTCGTGTGGCCGAAGAACCCTCGAAACACACAGTTGTAGATCACGTCCAGGTCAGGCGCGACCGTGCTCCCGTACGCGGCAATCCAGAGGCCGAGTCTCTGTCGATGAGTCCATTGGGGGTTCCAGTACCCCTGCGACCACGCAGCGGCGAAATGCCCGGGCACAAGATGCGCAATCAACATGGCGTTTCTTCCTTTGGGCATGCGAATTCTGGGGGAAGGAGCGTTTTGCAAAACGCCCCTTCCCCCAGACCCCAAAACTCTTGGGATTGCGCGGCTCCCGCCGGTCGCCGCGGGGAAAGCCTCGTCATTGTCCTGGGCGTCCCGTGCGATCGTACAATAACGGTGTTCTGAACCCAGCACCCTGCCCAGGGGGCGTTGCTCGGTCTGGGATTCTCCCGGCTCGACTTACCCATCATGGACCTGAGCCCGGCGGCCTGAACAGTGAATCGATGATCGCGCAGATCCCGAAGACGGGCACCCAGAGTGGGACAATGGCAAAGATCTCAAGGAAGAACAGGTTCTCTGCGGATACGTCCCCTTTGCGATCACATGGAGAGTAACTTGCCAGCGTGTCGGTGAGCAGAGAGCTTGCGCTTGCATAGACGAACACGAAAGCAGCCGCTATCGTGACGGTGGTAGAGAGCTTGCCCGATCTGGACAGCCAAATTACCACTGCCATCGCAATCATCGGAGCCCCGAGTAGTGCCGCGTCGAGCGTGACTCCAACCGGATGGAACGGGATTGAATACTCCTCGCACCGCGTTGCTGCCCTGTAGGTATTAGACGTGATTCCTATCGCGGCAAGAAGCCAGCCAAGGCATAACAACAGCGTCGCTATTACGCGGAGTGTCCGTTCGGAAGGCATGAGTCGTCGGCTCCACAAGCCGGCAGTTCGCATCGCGTGGCGGACGGGTCCCCTGGATCTGAGGCACCGGTACATAACGACCGAAACAAACAGACCCCAAGTCACAAACCCCGAGAGTATCTGTACCGGACGTGCCCCAAGCGTCGGGCAGTATTCCATGCCTCCGTGAAACGGCCAAATCTGATGGAAAAGCAACTCCGCAAGCGATCCACCCCGCAGGTAGAACAGGTGCCAGAGACAACGCCACAAGGAACATTCGCCTCCCACAAACCCCAGCGTCCCGAATGCCGTGCTCACGGCAAGTCCAAACACAAGGCTCAGCGTCCCTGGCCTGATCCGGCGGAGAACTGCGCAGACACTACGCATGGCAACTATCCTTTCTCGGCAGATGACGGGCCGGATTCACGCTGAACCCGAACCCCGAAGGAAGACTCTCAAATGTGATAGTGACCGCTCGTTGAGAACAGCGCAACAGGTCAACCTGTCCTTCCAGGCCTGCGTGAGTCATGGGTCGCACTCGGCGCTAAAGCGCCGTGCTAGGCGCAGAAAAGCCCAAGGGGCTACCTCACGCGTTTGCAGCCCCGCTAGGGGCTTCTATATAATTGGCACGGCCGTTTACGGCCGTGAGGCGATGTCGAAATGAGGGTTCCCGCACTCCCCAAGGAGCGGAACTATAGAATACTTGCGAGAACGGTCCCGGGGCACCGGGTCCTCCTTTCACGACATGCCGCGTCTCTGCAAGAGATTATGCCTCACATCCTTCACCACATCCTGTGACGCGGCCCCAGTCTCCTCACGTGGGCGGAGATGTCTCTGCTTGCAGCGCTTCCAGGGCCAACACCGGTTCCTCCCGAGGCGAATCCTCTTTGCTGAAGACCGCTTCCCAGTCGACACGGCCCGTGATCTGCATCATGAGGAAGAGCATCACAATCCCCAGCACCGTGATCGTGAGTCCCGTGTACCCCTTAAAGAAGAAGCTGTACGAAAAGAGCACCAGAAACACGAACTGAGAGATACCCACTTCAAGGAACGCGAATCGAGGACCCACTACCAGACGCATGTAAGATATGGCGAGCACGATAGAAACCACCGCCGCGATCACAAAAGACACATGGATCGAGAAATGATCCACCATGTACGCGAGCAAAAGATGGAAGCTGAAGAAGGACGCCGCGATGAAGAAGTAGTTCATCGGGTGAATCCTGATCCCCCGCAGCGTGGATACCATGAACAAGAGAAAGAAGAAGAGGAAGAGCGAAATCGGCGCGGCAAAACTCACCTGACTGACCCATGGTCCGGGATTGAGCTTGTGCGGCATCTCCATGCCGACCCGCACATTGCTCAAGAGATTCGTGTACTTCCATTCGAGTTTCCACCCCTTGGGGGTCCTCTCTTTCTTCGTGGGAGAAATCCCGTTGTCCGGGAAGTCGATCTGCTCAAAGTCCGTGTTCAACGCGAGGGAGAAGTTCTTCACGGGTCTGACGCCGGCCCCAAAATCGTACCACCATTCGTCCATGCCGTTCGTGGCATACCGGACTTCCACATACTCCTGCTGTCCCGGAGCCAACGACAAGGAGGTGCTCAACTTCCCGTTGTTGATCGGGACGTCCGGAATCTCCTTCCCGCCCACCAGCAACCTCAGATCATCGTAGATTGCCTTTTCCGAAGGGAGCTTGAACTCGAAGGTCGCAGCCTGGTGGGTTTCGGTCGGGTTTGAAATCTGATACCGTCCGCCGAACTTCACCTGGTACGTGGAATACCAGAGCAACCCCTTCTGTCGATGATCGAGGTTCAGATCCACAGTGAGGTCGGTCGCCTGAAGCGGCATGAGATCAGCCGAGCCCCATGTCGCACCGCCGGACACCGTGGGAGCCGCCTGCCGGAGCCTTGTTCCCCAGAGTTGTCCGATCGCGCCACGCAGCTTCTGATCGAATTCATCCGTCCGACGATTCACCGTTTCACCGAGGCCGATCCAGGTGACGGCCGCACACACGTAGATGAAGAGGATCGCCGCAATCCGCTTTGCCATAATTGCCTCCTGTCCGGGCTGGGCCCGCTCGTCCGAAGTCACAAGATCCCAACTCGGGGGCAACCATGACACCCTTTCGTGCAAGCGTGATCACGGGAATAAGGAAAAATCCCGGAAATTGTGTGCAGTTTTTGTGCAAAAGAGCGCCGGCAGTCGAAGCCAAGCGGCTGTGAGCCTTAGGCCTTCATGGCGCAATTTCGGTAATGTATTCGGCCTGACTGCTTCGATGCAGGTATCGGTCATCGGTGCCGTCATTCCGACGAAAATCGGAATCCAGGTCTTCTGGGCCCCGACTTTCGTCGGGGTGACGGTTCAGGAATACGCGACCGTAGTCATGCCAAGGACCACTTGGTCTCACCTCTCCGAAGTACGGTCACATAATGAGCCCCGAAAGGATTGACTCTCGCACAGCACGCTTAGAGCGCAAACGAATTCTCTCTTTCTTTGCGTTCTCTGCGTGCTTTGCGAGAGAGCATTTCTTCGGATCCTTGGGGATTCAGGTTTGGACCGTGGAAGAGCACGCGACCGTCCTGCGAAATCCCGCACTTGGTGGTGAGACGGTCGCGCTGACGATCCCGTCCGCTCACCGCCTCTTCCGTCGTGCAGGCGTGTGTGCTAAGGTATTGCCCCCGCAGAAAGAAGATGGTATAGGCTCTCACATCGAAATCGCGGCTGGAGACACAACGATGGACAAGATCGTAATCGAAGGAGGTGTGCCCCTGCGTGGGTCCGTTCAGGTGAGCGGCTCGAAGAACGCCGCGCTCCCCCTGATGTGCGCTGCCCTTCTGACTGAAGACGAGATGATCTTCCATCGAGTCCCCGCGCTCAACGACATCAGGACTAAGAAACAGCTTCTGCTCCAGTTGGGGGTTCAGCTCGACGATTTTACCAGCGGGACTCTCAGGATCAAGGCCCGCCACATCTCCGAACACACGGCCCCGTACGAGCTCGTCAAGACCATGAGAGCGTCGGTGATGGTGCTGGGACCCTTGATGGCACGGGAAGGCCGAGCCGATGTGAGTCTGCCGGGTGGCTGCGCGATCGGCGCGCGACCCATCGACCAGCACCTCAAGGGGCTCGAAGCCATGGGCGCGTCCGTTCACCTCGAGAAGGGCTACGTGGAGGCAAGAGCGGACAGGCTCAAGGGGACCGACTTCACCTTCGACCTCGTGACGGTCACCGGGACAGAAAACCTCATCATGGCCGCGGCCCTGGCACGGGGCACCACGGTGCTGAGGAATTGCGCGGTGGAACCGGAGGTGGTCGAGCTTTGCCAGGTCATCAACCGCATGGGCGGCTCGATCGAAGGCATAGGCACCGACACTCTGGTCATTGAGGGAAGAGATCGGCTTTCCGGGATCGTGCACTCGGTCATGCCCGACCGCATCGAGACCGGGACCCTGCTTATCGCCGGAGCCATCACAAGGGGTTCGGTGGAGGTCACCGGCTGCAGACCGGAGCACGTGGGCGCACTCGTGGAAAAGCTGAGGCAAGTGGGACTCGGGCTGGAGGTCACGGAAGACTCGGTGAGAGTGATCTCCAACGGCCATCCGAGAAGCGTAGACATGGAAACCAGTCCCTACCCCGGGTTTGCGACGGACTTGCAGGCGCAGTACCTGGCGCTGATGTCCTTGGCCGATGCTGGATGCACGATCACCGAAACCGTGTTCGAAAACCGCTTCATGCACGTGCAGGAACTGGTTCGGATGGGCGCCAGGATCAGAGTCTCAGGCCGCAACGCGAAGGTGCAGGGAGTGGAGAAGCTATCCGGGGCCCATGTGCAGGCCACTGACCTGAGAGCCAGCGCGTGTCTCGTCCTTGCAGCCATGGCTGCCGACGGGGTATCTGAGATACACCGGGTGTACCACTTGGACAGGGGATACGAACTGCTCGAGAAGAAACTGGCCTCGCTCGGCGCGCAGTTGCGTCGGGAGAAAGACGATATCATCTGATTCGGGCGCACTTGCAATGCCTCCTGCCGGAAATTCGGCCCCTTCCGGCGCCCATTCGTCTGAAGGAAACAGACCTTCGACGAAGCCGGTCACTGGGAACGAAGACCCGGAAGATACACCGACACAAGCAAGGAAGGACTGAGGAAATACCGGCAACACGATGAGAACTGCGCAGATTGCACGCAAGACCACTGAAACGGATATCTCCGTCAGCCTGTGCCTGGACGGGACGGGCAAGGCGGACATTCGTACGGGCATAGGTTTTTTCGACCACATGCTGCATCACCTCACGCGGCACGGGCTTCTGGACATGGAGATCTCAGCCACGGGCGACCTGCACGTGGACTTCCACCACACCGTGGAGGACGTGGGTATCTGCGTGGGTGAAGCGCTCGGCAAAGCTCTGAGCGACAAGGCCGGCATACGGCGTTACGGTCAGGCGACCGTGCCGATGGACGAAGCATTGGCATCTGTGGCCCTCGATCTGTCCGGGAGACCCTATCTCGTGTACCACAATCCGCTGCATGACCGCATGACCGGGGAGTTTGCGCTGGATTTGGTGCCGGTTTTCATGCAGGGCTTCGCGGACAGAGCCGGTGTGACGCTGCACGCAACGGTCCACAGGGCGGAAAACCCTCACCACGCGGCCGAAGCGATCTTCAAGGCCGTTGGTAGAGCCCTGCGGGATGCAGTGGAACCGGACCCCAGGGTCCAAGGGGTCCCGTCAACCAAGGGAGTTCTGGACTAATATGGAAATCCGCACGAGGAATAGATGATCATTATCGTCGATTACGGCATGGGGAACCTGAGGAGCGTGCAGAAGGGCTTCGAGAAGGTTGGGCAAGCTGCGGCGATTTCCCGGGACCCCGATGAAATTCGACAAGCCGAAAGACTGGTGCTCCCCGGAGTGGGGGCTTTTCCCAAGTGCATGGCCAACCTCACCGGCCTGGATCTGACGGAACCGATCCTGGAGTTCGTGCGATCAGGGCGGCCGTTTCTGGGCATATGCCTGGGACTGCAGCTTTTGTTCGAGGAATCGGAAGAGTTTGGAAGACACGAGGGACTGGGCGTCATCCCAGGAAGGGTCGTGGCGTTCGACCGATCCATGGGCCTGAAGATACCCCACATGGGATGGAACCAGGTCTCTTTCAAGAAGGGCACTCCCGTGTTCAAGGGAATAGAGGATGGCTCCCATTTCTACTTTGTCCATTCGTACTACGTGGTTCCATCCGCGAATGCGGATATCGCAGCGGAAACGGAATACGGGATCACGTTTGCGTGTGCAATAGCCCATGAGAACGTTTTTGCTACCCAGTTTCACCCTGAAAAGAGCCAAAGCAGGGGCCTGCAGATACTGCACAACTTCTCAACCGTGTGATGTGGCCGCTCACATGAGGGTCCTTGCGTGGGCGCTCTCGGGGAAAGACTGTTCTGGAGAAGGACTCTTCCCCCGGTGCCCCGTCAGCCCTTATGGTCATGGTCTGAAGCCCTTGCGAAACCCGGGAGAGCATCCATGAGACAAGACCAGTTTCCCCTCCACGCGGACATCGAAGAGACCCATTGGTGGTTCGTGGGCCGCACCGAGCTCGTGAAGACCGTGGTATCTTCGGTTCTGTGCCCGTCCGCGGACAGCCTCGTCGTTGATGTGGGCTGCGGCACCGGAGGGATAGTGGGAGCACTTGCGAAGGACTATTCCTGCGTCGGGATGGACGCCGCCAGTGACGGGATCGCACTTGCGGGAGCACGGTTCCCGGACATACCTTTTCTCCTGGGATCGACCCCTCATGACCTGGGCGAGCGGGCGTCACGACTGGACCTGATGCTCATGCTGGATGTGCTCGAGCACGTCGAACAGGACCGGGAGTTCCTCGCCGGATTCATCGAGCCGCTCAAGCCGGGAGCTCACGTGCTTCTGACCGTTCCCGCGGGCACCGCACTGTGGAGCCCTCATGACGAAAACTACGGCCATTACCGCCGGTACGAACCGGCCACGTTCCGGGCATTGTGGTCGGGGCTCAACGTGCGTGAGGTGTTTGTCACCTATTTCAATGTCTTCCTCTATCCCGCGGTCAGACTGGTGAGGCTTCTGAATCGGCTCACGGGTCGCTCGTGGGGGGCAGCAGGCACAGACCTCTCCGTCCCGATTTCGCCCCTGAACTGGTTGCTGCGCCGCATCTTCACCGGAGAAGCCCGCGTCCTGGCGAACCTTGCCAAGGGGAAGCGGACCAGGGGGTTCACGTTCGGAGTAAGCCTGATGGCGCTTCTGACCAAGCCTCAAGAAGGTTCACACGAAAGTCTTCCGGAGGAAACCCTTTTGAAAAAGGGTTGTCCCCCGGGCCCCTTTCCGAAAACTTTTGAAACATCGGGTGGTTCTGACCGTCGAGGGAGTTCCTGACCTGTCGGGACGTGACGTTCATACCTCGTCGTCGCGGCTGGCCGCGACGTGTCTTTGGGCCTGCCGGGGCAGTTTACACAGCAAGAGAGATACCTGAAGGAAAATGTCACACATGGCACGAGAAGTGATGATCGTAGTCCCGTGCTACAACGAAGAGAAACGACTGGATACCGGCACGTTCAAGACCTTCGCGGGTTTGCATGACAACGTGGGCTTCCTGTTCGTCAATGATGGCAGCACCGACAACACTGCAAGCGTCCTTGAAGATCTGCACTACTCCGACCCTTGTTCTTTCCTGGCGCATCATCTGCCCGCAAACGCGGGGAAAGCCGAGGCAGTTCGGCAGGGAATCCTCAAGGCGATGGAGTTGAGCCCCGCACATGTGGGCTACTGGGATGCGGATCTTGCCACTCCCCTCGAGGAAATCCCAAACCTTTGTCGAGTCCTCGAAACCATGGGGCACGTGCAGGCCGTGTTCGGCTCGAGGGTGATGCTGCTCGGGAGATCGATCAGACGCAGCTCCTTGCGGCACTACTTGGGGAGGCTTTTCGCGACGACCGTTTCGTTCGTGCTTGGGCTTCAGGTCTATGACACTCAGTGCGGAGCCAAGCTGTTTAGGGCTTCCGAGGAAGTGCGCGAGCTCTTTGACGAGCCCTTCCAGAGCACCTGGATCTTTGACGTGGAAATCATTGCGAGATGGATCAGGGCCCGTGCGAACGGCGACCTCGCCCCGGTGTCGGAGATCATCTACGAGATTCCGCTCGCCCAATGGCATGGCAAGGCTGGTTCCAAGATAGACGCCCTCGCCTATGCGAGGTCGGCAGTGGAGCTCGTCGGTATTTGCCGTCGGTATGTTTTTTCCGCCCGACCACGCTGACCCGAACAGCAGGACACGCACGCCTTGATTCGTCCTTCAGCCCCGTTACGGGCTTCCTATTTGTGGCACGTCCGTTTACGGCCGTCAGACATGGCGGGGGCTTCACGCTCCCGCGGGTTTCCGCGCGCAGGACTATGCCCACCAAGCCGGCTATCAGTCGATTCACGCGCGGTCGATCACTGAGCTCGGATTGCATCCCGCTTTGTCGCGTGATATCCTGAGCCCACAATGGTGAGACGATTGGGAGGATGGTTGCAGACGCCGTGTCAGAGGTCACCAATCCCCACGACCGCTTTTTCAAGGAGGTGTTCAGCCATCCCGAGGTGGCGGAGGATTTTGTGATGAATTACCTTCCTCCGTCAATATCCGAGGCGTTTGCTTCCGGGACCTTCAGGCTGCGGAAAGATTCGTTCGTGGATGACACTCTGCGGGAACACTTCTCTGATTTGCTCTACGAGGTCGATTTCACAGAAGGACACAGCGGATTCGTCTTCCTCCTGTTCGAGCACAAGAGCTATCCTCAAGGAGACATTGCCTTTCAGCTCTTCCGGTACATGGCAAGAATTTGGGAACAGTCACGCAAAGACGGAACCCGCCACCTGTCTCCAGTGATTCCCGTCGTCTTGTACCACGGCACGGCGAAGTGGAACGTGCCCCCGGACTTCGCGTCATTGTATCGCGGCCCCGAATTCCTGAAGAAGCATCTTCTCGATTTCTCCTACCAACTGTGCGACCTGTCGGCCTACAGCGACACGGAAATCAAGGGAGGAGCGATTGTCGCAGTGACACTCCTCCTGCTCAAACATGTTTCTTGTGAGGACTTACCAGATCGGCTGCCGGGTTTCTTCATCCTGCTGCGCGCGGCAACCGAGCAAAGCACACTGGCCTTCCTGAGGACGGTGCTCCACTACATTGGCACGGTAACCCTGAGAGTAACCCACGACCAGTTCAGGAGCGCCGTCAAAGCGGCCTTACCCGAGGAAGGAGCGAGCCACGTGAACAGATTGATAGAGGAATTCGTGGATGAATTCCGACCCGATTGGATTCGTCACGGAATGGAGAAGGGAATAGAGAAGGGAATAGTCGAAGGCCGGCGGCAGGAAGCGTCGTCTCTGGCGGTTCGTCTGCTCACGCGCAAGCTTGGCACGCTGGATGACTCCTCTCTCGACCGGGTGAGGCAATTGCCCCTAGAAGAATTGGAAGCCCTGGGGGAAGACCTCCTTGATTTTTCGGACTATTCTGATTTGGAGAAGTGGCTGGATGCCGTTCGGGCATCCCATTCCGATGCCGAGCATTGAAGAGCTCTTCCGTTTGAAGGTCGGGGAGCTGCTCAAGGGCTTGTTCGGGGAATATTCAGCCGAGCCTCAATTCCTCAAGGAAATCAAGTATTCGTATCGGGTCCGCCGGGCCCTCTTTCTCGGTCTACGACTAGAAATACAGCGACAACTGGTTCCATCGGGTCAAGAGACGCTGACTCAGGATCTCCCAGAGGGGGAGGTCTTGCACCTGGATCTTCCCGATCCCCTTCATACCGACCATTGTCCCTGACGGTGCTTCAGAGAAGGGTGCTTCGACTCGGAACACATTTCCGTGGCGAGGAAGAGCCTCCGCCTTGGGCGCAATCGCGCTCACCTTCAGGGAATAGCCCCGTGCAGGGTCGCTGTTGAAGAAGATCTCCGCTTCCTGGCCGGGCTTGACGTACGTGATCCTGTCTTCGGGCACGTACGTGTCCACGCGGAACTCCTCAGGCACCGCGATTTCGCAGAAGGCCTCACCAGCGGCCACCTTCTTCCCCGCGAGCGTCTCGACGTCCTTCGTGACGATCACTCCTGCGAGCGGCGCCCTGATATCGAGGAATTCCCGTCGTGACTCGAGATATCGCACCTCTTCGAGCTTGTTTCGCACCTTGATCTCAGTGAGTTCCACCAGCGCGAGCTTCGAAGGGTCCGCGCCCGCGCCGTCGGTCAGTATGGAAGCCTCTTGTCTGAGAATCTCCAATTCTCGCTGGGCGGTGTGAATGCGGAACAGCAAATCTCGCCGGTCCAGAGTTGCCAGCACCTGATCAGCGCTCACGACGGTTCCTTCCGCGACCAGGACCTTCTCGATGAGGCCCTCCATCTTGCAGAAAGCCACGTGTCGCTTGCCCGGGGAGATCGTTGCCTCGCCCCCGACGCGGTACGTGAACGGTATCATGAAAAGGAGATACCAGAGGGCAGCCAGGGCAAGCACGCTGAGGGGCAGATAGACCCCGAACAGTCGAGCCTTGCGAATCGTGCGCCCGGACCCGGGGGTCGTGAGGCCGGAAAGGCCGGGTTTGCGGTGCAGAAGCCACCGTTCCACCAACGTCGCAGCGAGAAACGATCCCACATTCCTGAGCGCGAGCATGTGGTTTGAATCGGGCTTACCTTCTCCGAGGAACTCGAAGACCAGGTGACCCACAGGAGCCTGCCGATGCACCAGGGGCACGCATAGGAAGAGCTCGCACTCTGAGAATTCGATGTACGATTCCAGCGATGAGACGAGCTTCTCGTCCAGTCCGATGTCGGCGATTTTCTTGATGTCTTGGCGCGCTACCAACAGCAAGCGGTCGAGCCCTGCCACTCCTCGGGCGAGATTGGCAAGCTCGTGATGGAACTTGGATTTCGTCTCGAGCGTGGCCTGTCCGCTCGCTGCAACGCACTTGGAATCGCGGCCCAGGTGCACCATCAGGAAAGCCCGATCGAATTCTACCAACACGCGGACATCATTGGTCAACAGCAGATACAGGTCGTCGAGCGTCTGCGCGTCCTGGGCTCGCTTGGAGAACTGCACTGCCAGGGCAAGCGCCTGCGCCTGATCCACCAACTGAGCCGGGTCCTGTTGCGGTTTCCCGGGGCTAGAGGCGATTTGTCCTGTGTGGGCCGGCGATCCTTGCAATCTTCGTCCTTTCTTCTCCTCAGTGCCTCATCCCAATGCGCGTTCAGAAGTGTGACCTCAGCCTCAGGGTGGAACAGGCATCTTGCCTGTCGTTCTGTCGGTAGCCTCACCTGTTTGAAGTCGCACTGGTATCATTCGCGCATGCTCACGGCTTGATCATTCCCGTCAACAATGCCGCGCCGACAACGGTGAAGGCCAGCCCTAGTCTGAAGTTTTTTTCCAGAGAACCAAGTCTCGTGCGGCTATCTCCTCGTCACAATTGAGGAAACTTTGGGTTCGGTTTAGTCTTCAGGGTCCACGTTACTGGCTACATTTCTACCCCCCGCC
>JBFMAA010000175.1:0-11958 GCA_040755955.1 Thermodesulfobacteriota bacterium | reverse complement strand
TCCCCCACCGGCGTCTCGACGAGCCGGCTTTCTCTGCGGCGACCAGCGGGAGCCGCACTATCCCAAGAGTTCCCATGAAAGTCCTCCGGGGGAAACCCTTTTGCAAAAGGGTTGTCCCCCGGACCCCTTTCCTAAAACTCTTAGAATATTGGATGGTTCTGACCATCCACCGAGTTCTTATGAAGCTAGGGGCACTTTCATACCTCGTTGTGGCGGCAAGCCATGACTGTTCTTGAGGATGGGGGTCCGGGGGAAGGAACATATTGCAACAAGTTACTTCCCCCGGAAGCATTTCTGATAAAATGGTTTGCATCATGCTCGCGAGGCCCAGAGCCTAGATCGGTTCCAATTCCGTGGCAGGGTCGAGGTTAACCACCACGCTCTGGTTGAACATGTGCACCGAGAGGGCCAGTTTCTCTTGTCTGTTGCGTCGCACCACGAGCCCCTCGTGACCTGCCAGCGGCCCGGTGAGTATGGCGACGCGTCTCCCCACCGGAATCCCCTGCTGCACGCTGAAGTTCTCTCCCTGGGTCTCGATGGCCTTGGCGATGGCCGAGAGCTCCTTCACAAAGCGTTCTTGATCGTCGACCTTGATGATGCGCACGAATTTCTTGGTATCATAGAGAAGACTGTGCTGATCGCGCTCCAACGCGAAACACAGGTACCCGGTGAATAGCGGAGCCAGAATGGTTCTCGTCCTTCTCAGCCCGCCGAAGATCTTCTTCTTTCGCACCAAGGGGAGGTAGTAGCTAATCTCGCGCCTCTCGAGGTAGTTGGCCAGACCGGCTTCGCAGTTCGGTTTGGTGTGCATTACCCACCATGAACCGATGTCGTCCTCCAGGGGTTTGCCTTCCGGATACCTTGATTTCAGCGGTTGTTGTGTCATCAGGGCCGACGGTCGCCTTTCGCAGAGAAAGTTGTTGCCATTGGAGGCATTTTGGTACTACAAAAGGGGTTAGTTTGCAATCGAGCCGAAAAGACCCCCCAATATCGGAAAAGGAATGACGCACCGGCCGGTCCTTGGTGCATCGCTAGAGGCATGCGCGTGACACCGTACCTGACGACCACTCACGGAGCGCTTTTCAACGGCGATTATCTGGAAATCATGGCGTCCATGAGGTCGGAAGTCGTTGACTGCGTCTTTGCCGATCCACCGTTCAATTTGGGAAAGGACTACGGCGACGTGGTCCTCTACCCGTTCGGCGGCGGACGCTCGACATTCCAGGCGGCTGAGCCAAGCCACAGGAATTGGATCGGAATCGGACTGTACGACTGCGCCTACATCCAGGCACGCTTGAAAGAGAGATTCCCTTTGTCCATAGGAAGGAATCCCAAATTCGATTTTCGACGGTTGTTTGGGGGCGATGAAGATCACGGCCATCAAATTCTACGACGGGGCCAGGGATAAAATCTGCCGTCTCGGGCCGGCAGGCCGGGCGACCCATTTCCAGGAGGTGGTAGCTTGACCCGACGTATCAAATACCATGTGTTGCTTGCGTGTGTGGTCTTCGGGTTCGCGAGTCTGACCGCATCTCAGGCGAAAGAGCCCGTCAAGATCGGAATCACCCAGATCGTGGAACACCCCGCGCTGGACGCAACACGCAAAGGATTCATCGACGACCTGGAAGAGAACGGGTTCGGAAAGACGGACGGAGTGCACATCGAATACAAGAATGCACAGAACAACCGAGCCGTTTCAGGACAGATCGCCAGGACGTTGGTCGGAGACAAAGTGAGCCTGGTGCTGGCCATTTCTACCCCATCCGCGCAGGACATGGCGGCAGTTACCAAGGAAATCCCCATACTCTTCGCGGCGGTCACCGACCCTGTGGCCGCGCGGCTCGTGAAAAGTCTCGATGCACCGGGCGGGAATATTTCGGGCACCATGGATCGCTCGCCGGTATCCAGGCAGTTGGAGCTCCTTCAGGAGATTGTGCCTGGCGCCAAACGCATCGGGACCGTGTTCAACTCGGGCGAGGTGAACTCGGTTGCCTCGGTCGCGGAGATTAAGGCAGAGGCCGCCAAGCGAGGACTGACCGTCGTGGACGCGCCGGTCACCGCCACCACGGGAGTGAAAATGGCGGCGGAAAGCCTCGTGGGGAAGGTCGATGTGATACACATCTCCACAGACAACACGGTGGTGGCCGCACTGGAGTCCGTAGTGAAGGTCTGCCAGGACAAGAAGATACCCCTTTTCGCGGCAGATACGGATTCCGTGGCCAGGGGAGCCCTTGCCGCGCTCGCGGTGGACTACTACAAGTTGGGACGCCAGACTGGAGCCATGGCGCGCAAGGTCCTGGGAGGCAGCGTGAAGATCGCGGAGCTCTCCGTGGAGTTCCAGAAAGAGATGGAGCTTCACCTCAACCCGGGTCAGGCGGCAAAGATGGGCGTAACTCTCTCCGAAGCCGTGCTCAAGCGCGGCTCCAAGATCATCAAATAGAAGGAAACGGATATCGTTGAGCTGGTACACCCTGGTAGGAGCTTTAGAACAAGGTTTTGTGTTTGGGCTCATGTCCCTGGGGGTGTATCTGACTTTCAGGGTGCTGGACTTCCCGGACCTGAGTGTGGACGGGACTCTGCCCCTGGGAGCCGCAGTCTGTGCCGCGACCATAGTTGCCGGGGGAAGCCCCTTCACTGGAATGGGACTGGCGTTCGTGGCCGGGGTCGGCGCCGGAGCATTCACCGGCTTGATCAGCACCAAGCTCAGGATTATGAACCTCCTGGCCGGGATACTCACCATGATCGCGCTCTATTCGGTGAACATACGAATCATGGGCGCTCCGAATCTGAGCCTGCTGAATCGTCCCACGGTCTTCGACGGCCTCCAGGGCCTGAGTATGCCTTCTCATGTCGTGCCGTTGGTGGTGGCCGTGATGTTGGTCGGTCTGATGAAAGTGATGGCGGATCTCTTTCTGCATACGCGTTTCGGGCTGGCTGTGCGCGCTGCGGGAGACAATCCCAGAATGGTGACCGCTCAGGGAATGAACACCCACCATGCCATCATCATAGGTGTGGGGCTCTCTAACGGTTTGGTGGCCGTGGCGGGAGCGTGTCTTGCCCAGTCGCAGGGGAGTGCTGATGTCGGAATGGGAGTAGGAACCATTATCGCGGGTCTGGCTTCAGTGATTATCGGCGAGACCTTCATCGGCGATCGCTCGGTGTTCATGGCCACTTTGGGGGTAATCGTGGGATCGGTAATCTACAGGCTGGTCATCGCGGCAGCCCTTTCTTTCCGCGTCGGTGGGCTGAGTCTGACAGCGAGCGACCTGAACCTGATTACCGCGATGCTCGTGTTGGCCGCGTTGGCCTTCCCCACGGTGCGTCAGCGGCTCAGAAGCCGAGCAATTCACTGACTCGCCCTCCACGCGACGAGGAGCTGCTCGTCCGGGACGTTTCAGCGATGGATCGTTTACGAGACTCCCTTTTCGCGGGAATTCACACGACCGCAGGAACGACCATGCCCGCGAGACGGGCACAACGAACAATGGGAAGGCAACTCCTCCTACTCTTGGGACACCCTCGCGGCGACCAGCGGGAGCCGCCCAATTTCAAAAGTTTAAACGCCCCTTCCCCCAGTATTCTCATTTCCATGAGAAGGAATACGTGATGCAACAAGCTCTTTCATTCCTGAAGGTGCTCGATTTGAGCTCCAACCTTCCGGGTCCGTACATGACATGGCTCTTGGCTAGCATGGGAGCCGATGTGGTCAAGGTGGAGAATCCGCTCGGCGGCGACAATTCCCGGTCTTTGGGCGGCGGCTATTCGGGAGAGCTTTCCCCGCCCTTCGAGGCCGTCAATCGCAACAAGAGAAGCGTCACCCTGAATCTCAAGCATCCCCAAGGCCGGGACTTGTTCCTGAGATTGCTCGATCGTTACGATGTGCTGGTCGAGGGATTTCGGCCCGGGACCATGGACCGACTAGGACTGAGCTATGAGGTGCTGACCGCGCGACAACCCGCTCTCATTCAGGTGGCCATATCCGGTTACGGGCAAGACGGTCCGAATCGCCTTCGCGCGGGTCATGACGTGAACTACCTGTCGCTTGCAGGCATTCTGGGCATGACCGGTTCCAAGGATGGAGTCCCCGCGATCCCGGGCGTGCAAGTGGCGGATATCGCGGGAGGGAGCCTCCCTGCCCTGGCAGGCCTGTTGGCCGCGCTCATACAGCGACAGCTCACGGGAAAAGGCCAATTCGTAGATGTGTCCATGTTTCACGGGGTATTGTCGCTAGCCACTATGGTGATGTCCGGAGTGGCACGCGGCCTGGAAGAGCCTTTGCCGGGAAAAATGCTGCTCAACGGCAGATTTCCGTGCTACGGCCTCTACCGGACGAAGGACGGCCGTTACATGTCGTTGGGCGCGCTTGAGTTCAAGTTCTGGGAAAACTTCTGCCATGCGGTGTGCAGAGATGACCTGATCCAAGGCCAGTTCGGCGGACCGGAAGTGGTGCGCGCGGTGGAAGAGATATTCCTCGGACGGACGATGCAGGAGTGGGGGGCTCACCTTGCGGAGCAGGACTGCTGCTGCGAGCCGGTGCTCACATTGATTGAGGCCGCTGATTCCGAACTGGTGAGTTTCCGGGGCATGCTCGATACAATGCCCCACGGCGGCCGCCAATTGACGTCACCTCTGCAGCTCTCCGGCTCGCCGAACTCCGACGGAAGACCTTCACCGGGCCTCGGCGAGCATACCAGGGAAGTACTGGGGAGTCTGGGCCTCACCGCGGAGGAACTGGAACGACTCGCCCGAGACAGCGTCATCTGATCACCCGGGACTTGGGCTGAACTCCGGGCCCGTGCTATCTCTGCGGATACAGGACCAATTGCGGGACCACGAGGCCAATAAAAAAAGCAAGTAAGATGGGTCTGTCCCGAAATAACCGTGCCAATCCGACCGGCGCGGGGCCCCCCCCCAAACCCGGGGGGGCCCCGCCCCGGAAAGACTGGATTCCGGCTTCCGCCGGAATGACGGACGCAACCTCCGGCGTCCGAGGCTCATAGGGTGCGATACTTATTCTGAGTGGGACACTATGACCATCAACCGATGTGAGCGGCACACACGCGCTACTCGCCCAGCGTGAGCAGTTGCACGAGCTTGCGTATCTGGGTGCGGCCCCCATCGGAGATGTTGACGATTTCAAATCCCGCCAAGGGGGTATCCGAGTCCGAATCGTACCTCACCCAACGGCAGACGGCCTCGAACGCGAAGGGGAACACTTCGGCGAATTCGTCCGCCCGGATGAGAAACGTGCGGGCGTCTCCTACCTCGGCCACGATTCCTTCGACTTGGAGACCCTGTTCCGTGATATCGTTGACGATTCCTTCAGTGTAGAGGTCGTCCACATCGAAGACGGGAATCGTGAAAAACATGTAGTTTCTGGGGGCCGATCTGGCCTTGGAGACGTCCGTCGTTACGGTGCTTTCAGCGGTTCCCGGCACCAGGTCGGCCTTTCTCAAGGCCCGTGCCTCAACGAGTTTGCGGAGCAGTAGCTGAAGTCCCTCCCGCGAGATCTCGTACTTTTCCATCAACTCGGCACCGGTCATACCGTTGCGTATGTCTTCAATAATGACTCTGGCGGGGATTCTTCGTCTGTTCACTGCATTGTCCCTCAGTCTTGCGAGACTGCACTATTATAGCGTCAACTGCATCTATATTCAGCTCTTTTCTGACTTCGTATCGCCCGGGAAAACGTTCACCGCGGAGACGCAGGGGACGCAGCGAAACATCGTCCTACTCGATAGGGATTCTTCTCTTCTTCCCCACAGCGACGTCGTGAACAGGGATCAGAATGTCCGCGGCATCTCGAATGCGTTTCATGCTTTCATAGGCCTGGATCAGGTTGAGGTGCACGCCCGGAGGGATGACTCCGCCGCCTGAAGGAAAGTTCTCCGCGTTGCAGCACAGGCCTGTGATCACCGCCTTGCCTGCCTGCGTGCTCACCACCACCGACTGGCCGCCCGGTGTGTGGCCAGGAGTGAAAAGCACGTCAATACCGTCGACGATCGTGACATCCCCGTTGACCGTCTTCACCTGCACATCGTCGAGAACGTCCGGGTAGTAACGGTGGTCCACAGGGTGGGGGTCTTTGAGGAACGCAAGTTCTGCCTCTTGCACGTAGACCTCGGCATTCGAGCACAGACAGTCGTTCTCGCAATGATCATTGTGCAGGTGCGTGTGAATGACGATGTCCACTGTGTCGGGGGTCCAGCCGATGGTAGCGAGCGCTTCCTCGAACGCCATGACGGGAAAGCCGAGGCGTTCCTCCAGATCCGGTGGCACCACGAAATCCTCGAGACCGGTGTCCACCACGATCTTCGCGTCGCCGCCCATGATCGCGAACGAGTAGATCGGCAGGAGTATCCGTTTTCCGTAGGAATGCAGATAGGTCATGATCCCCTGATCGGTTTCGTTCCAACCGACTGCCAGGGGGACGATGGTGTAGTGTGGCATGCGCTCCTCCTCAGCGGGTTACAGGGCGTGCGGGCATGAGTGAGACCGGAAAGCTGATCCTTGATTGCCGAATCGGCATGACACGGCTGGCGTCTTGCCCGCATCAGGCCATGGCCCTTTGTCTCCTTACTTACAGCCATGTTACCCTAAGAGGCCTCGGACGGCAAGACTACCGGCCCTCGGGAGAGTTCCGGCCTGAAAACGAGGCGCTCCTGTCTTTCGCCGCCCTGTGACGGATCGATTCACGTTTCGGAAAGTGCGCCGTAGACAAGGCCCTTCATCAATGGCACACTGGAGCGCGCGTACGTGGTGAAAGGAGCCGGTGTAGCTTGGGATCAATCCGAATGAGTGCACGGATCAGAGAACGCGCGATTGTCGGTGCTCTTGTGATGATCACGCTGGCGATCTATGCGCCGAATCTCGGCTCCCACTTTGTGAACTGGGACTACGGCTCGTACGAAAAGGTGCTTCATAGCGACAACTTCTGGGGCATGGCCTGGGAACTTCTCACCGACTTCCAGGGAAGAATCGTGCCCGGTTACTATGCGCCCCTCTGTTCCGTAAGCCTTCTTGCCGACAAGTTTCTCATCGGGTCCGGGGTTCCCCAGCCTTGGTGGACCCATCTGATCAACGTGCTGATCCATTGCCTGAACGGGGTCTTGGTGTACATCTTGATCAGGAAGGTCGGCGGCACAACGGGAGTGGCCTCTTTGGCAGCCCTCATATTTCTTGTGCACCCCATCCAGACCGGAGCCATACTCTGGTTCGCCGGGCGCAAGACCGTCCTGGCCTGCGCGTTCTATTTGCTCACGTTTCTCGCGTACCTGAATTACCGTCGGGACGGGTCGTTGCGATGGATGTCGGCTTCCCTCGCGGTCTTCTGCTTGGGACAGCTTTCGAAGCCGACCGTTTCGGTCTTTCCGCTGATGATTCTCGTGACCGAGGTGACACTCTGCAGGGCAGGATTTTGGCGCTCATGCCCGGATGGCCGCTCCGACGACTGGGTCCCCTGGTCCCCGGCGAGAGTGATCTGTTCCGCGCTCCCGTTTGTGGTGATATCCGCGGGTCTCTCCCTCATGGCACTCGACAGCGAGGCAGCGACGGTCAACCTCGATCTCGTCGGTCTGCCGTACCTCCATCGGCCGTTCAATGCTGCCGCGGCGATCTGGTTCTATGTGGGGAAGATCGTCTTCCCGGTGGATCTGACTCCGCTCTATCCTCGCTGGCAGGTGGATCTCGCTTCTATCTGGTGGTGGCTTCCGCTGGTAGCCTTGATATGCGCTGCAGGCCTCGTCCTGCACCGGCACGAGAGGCTGCCGGGCATCGGCGTATGGGCTTTGGCAAACTTCCTTGTGCCGTTGCTGCCTGTCTTGGGTCTGGTGAAGTTCGGTTTTCTCATGTTTTCGTACGTCTCGAACCATCTTGTGTATTTGTCGATGGTAGGAGCCTGCCATGCGCTGAGTCTGGCTATGCACGAACTTTACCGGCGGTGCATGGAGGTTGCGTCTCATCGGGCCCAGATTCCGGAGGCCTGCGCAATCGCCACTCCTCCTCAGTTCCAGGACGTGGGGGAACGCTCGATCGAGGCGTCTCAGCCTGAGAGCGGCCCTGCGACGGATCGACCCCCGGCCCTTGCAGCGGAAGCCCCAGAGCACGGGCGGTTCTTGCCGCTCATCGGGTATGGTCGACTGAGTGCTCTTTTTCGCCGGCTCGGTCGCGGATTCCGGAGTTGTTTACTTGTGATAACCGGCCTCGGAGCACGGGATTGGTGGGCCGACAGAGACGCCGGCCCCTACGAATCGGTCACCATGACCAGAGTACGGAGTACCGCGCCGCATTTGAGAAGTGGTGAACTAAGACCCGCATGGGCCCTCGCCCTGGTCCTGTTGATGGGAGGATATGTGGCATTCCTGGGAGTCCAGGCGGAGCGCCAGAGTCGGATCTGGCACGATTCGGTGAGTTTGTGGACGTACGTCACGGACAAGAACCCCTCGAGCTGGAGAGCCATGTCCTACCTCGGTGGAGCCTTCTCCGATGCCGGAAAACCCCAGGACGCAGTGCACGCGTACACTAGAGCGGTGCAGCTCAGGCCGAACTTCTCCGTCGCGTATTTCGAGCTCGGCCTCGCGTTGAAAAAGGCCGGCGACCTGCAAGGAGCGATTCGCGCGTACACGAAGGCCATTGCGCTCGATCCCCGGCACGTGGAAGCCCACAGCAACGTCGGCCTGGCGCTCATCGAGGCCGGCAAGATCCCTGAAGCGATCGAACACTTGGCTGCCGCGTTGACGGTCGACCCGACCGACGCGGTCCTGTACTACCACATGGGACTGGCCCAACAGACAGCAGGGGACCATGATTCCGCCATGAAGTGGTTTCAGCAGGCCTTGGACCTGAATCGGAGCTTGGCAGCGGCTCACGCTCGGCTGGCAGCTCTGATGCTCGAAAAAGGAGATCTCCCGGGCGCAGCGGAGAGATTGAAGGCAGCGGTGGATCTGGAGCCGCGTTCCGCCAGCCACCGCGGTGACCTCGCGATGGTGCTCAAGAAACAGGGGCTCTTGCACGAGGCAATCGCCCATTACGAAGAAGCACTCAAAATAGCACCGCGTGCGGCTGAAACCCACAACAATCTCGGCCTCGCGTTCGAACAGCTAGGCCGGTTCACGGAGGCGGCCGGACATTTCAGGGTAGCGGCCGAAATCAGGCCGGATCTCGCCGATCCCCATCTCAATCTGGGGAACGTGTTGCTGAAAAGCGGCCGGCTGCAGGAAGCAGAGCTTGCATACGGCAAGGCGGTCAAGATAAGACCCGACTTCGCAGAAGCCCACAACAACCTGGGTGTCGCGCTGGAGGCGATGGGCCGCATCGAGGAAGCGGTGTCGCAGTTTAGAGAGGCCCTCGCTTACCGGCCGGATTACGCTCAGGCAAAGGATAACCTGCAACTGGCTCTGAAGAAATCGAAACCCTCGGGAACAAAACCCACAGATCCTGGTCAGAGCACTAAAGAATGAAGAATCGCGATATTCTCAGGAGAAGTCAGAAATGTTCCAACGAATTACCATAGTTACATCGATTCTCGCAGCGGCGCTCATGCTGAGTGTCGTTATGAGTTCGGCTTCGTTTGCTGCTTCCGGGGCCTTGCAACAATTAGGCGACTCGTTCGCTGAAGTAGCGCAAAAGGTAACACCCGCGGTTGTGCATATAAGCTCCACAGTCAAAGTCGCTGGAGGTGAAGGGCTGCCACAGCTCTTCGAGGACAGCCCGTTGCGGGAATTCTTCGGCGAAGACTTCTTTAGGAGGTTTGGTCCGAGGCCTCAAGAACCCGGCCACAAGATGCAAGGCATGGGTTCGGGGTTCATAGTATCGCAGGACGGCAAAGTGGTGACGAACTACCATGTGGTCAAGGACGCGGATGAAGTCACCGTCACGCTCGCGGACAAGAGAACGTTCAAGGCCAAGGTCATCGGCTCGGACAAAGAGAGCGACATCGCGGTGTTGCAGATCAAGGCGGACAACCTCCCCACCGCTCAGTTCGGTGATTCGGACAAGCTGCGCGTAGGGGACATCGTGTTGGCGATCGGCAATCCCTTTGGGCTCAGCGGGACCGTGACCTCCGGGATCGTGAGCGCCAAAGGCAGGTCCAACGTGGGAATCCTCGACTATGAGGACTTCATCCAAACCGACGCAGCGATCAACCCGGGGAATTCCGGCGGTCCTCTGGTCAACATGCACGGGGAAGTCGTCGGTATCAACACCGCGATTGCCTCGAAAAGCGGCGGCTATCAGGGCATAGGATTTGCGATCCCGTCCAATTCAGCGAGACTTGTTGAAGAGCAAATAGTCAAGCAAGGGAAGGTGCATCGCGGGCTGCTGGGAGTGAATGTGCAGACCCTCAACGAGGCTCTTGCCAAGTCCTTCGGCGTAAGCAACACCAACGGCGCGCTCGTGTCTCAGGTTGTCGAGGGGAGCCCCGCGGCAAAGGCCGGCGTGAAATCGGGGGACGTGATCCTGGAATTCAACGGGAAATCCGTTCAGGACGCGTCCCATCTGAGGAACATGGTGGCCTCGGTGCGGCCCGGCACCAAGTGTTCTCTCACCGTGTTGCGCGGTAAAGACACCCAGAAGCTCATGGTAACCGTCGAGGAGAAGGGCTCTCCGAAGGTCGCGTCAGCGAGCACGTCAAACGACTCAGAGAGCTCCGCCGAGCTCGGCATAGGCGTCGAGGAAGTCCCCGCGACTCTGGCCCAGAAGCTCCACATCCGGGACAAACATGGCGTCCGCGTGACCCGAGTGAACCCGGACGGAGTCGGCGGAAAGATGGGCTTGCACCCTGGAGACGTGATCCTGCAAGTGGATGCACACGAGATATCGGGCATTCCTGATTTCAAGGCCGCAGTGGCAAAGGCCAAGGACGATAAGGTAATTCGGTTCAAGATCCAGCGCGGGAACCAGCCTCTGTTCCTTGGTTATTCGCTGGGCTAGGAAACCGTTTCGCAACCCCGAATGCGCGGGAAGAGACGACGCGTCACTCTGATGTCGTGTGGCGCGTCCCTCGTGGGAGGAACCCCCATAAGCCAAGCGCGGGGGATAAACCCCTTCCACCGGAAACGGCATTTGTCCATGAAGGGAGCATGATCATGAACAGAATAGGCAGTTGGCTGACCTTGGTGACGATGCTGTGCGTGTTGGCCGCGCCCGGCCTTGTTCTGGGAGGCCAGGCGGTAGTCACGCGGGTGGATCAGCCCGACGGATGTCTCAGAATCAGATCGGGTCCGTCGAGTTCCTCGGCCCAGATAGGGTGCGCGGAGATCGGAACCCGGTTGCGGACTGTCAGCGACACCGCTCGGAACGACTGGATTCAGATCGACCGTCCCGTCAAAGGATGGGTCTTCGGGCCTCAGGTGAGAATCGAAGGAAGATCGACCAAGCCCTTGCCTGCGACCACGCGTCCTCGACGCGGAAGTGACGACGACCAGTGGTTCACCGACGATTTCTTCCGAGACGAGCGGCGTCGGCCCCGCCGGTATCGAGATCAGAGCACCGACGAAGTGTACCGAGAGCTGGACCCGTACGTGGGACCGAGACATCCCCGATCTCGCCTGGTTCCCGGACTTCCTGTCCCGCCGACTCCCGGCCAGTTCCGTGACAGGTATCGGGGGCTGTTTCCCGGAGGCGGACGATAGCCCGCTGCGGTTCATCGCAGACAGAGACGACGGCGCTCGACGCTGGATGCCCGCACCGGCATGCGTGCTCGGGGGTTTTTTCGTTCTACACGGCGGATCGTGCGGAATCGTCCGTTCGCCTTGGTTGTGTCCGGTATTTCCGATCTGGGTCGGTTCCGATGCCGTGCGGACGCGTCGTTCCTTCCACGCCGTGAGGCTAGACTGAAGTTTTCCTAATATAGAAAGTGAATAGAAGATTGTAATCCAGCATTCTTCCAGTTAATAAATGGTAGGGGTATGGTGCTGCGGTTGCGTTATGCGTAGCCATGTAGGATAGCATTTATGGCTT
>JBFMAA010000174.1:0-12029 GCA_040755955.1 Thermodesulfobacteriota bacterium | reverse complement strand
GTTCGAGAGTCCGTCATTCCGGCGAAAGCCGGAATCCAGTCCTTTCAAGATGTTCTGGACCCCGGCTTCCGCCGGGGTGACGTCGGTGCTGTTGGGGCAATAACTTGAAACCACGCTTTATCTCACATATCTTAACGCCTATGGGGAAAAGAGGGGCCTTCCTACTCCCTTCCTTTTCTAAAGGAGGGGCAGGGGGAGGATTTTCAAGGGCCACGGGCCGCCTGCATTGATACGGTTATTGTTGGACAGCCCCTTAGTGCCTCTGTGGTTTGTTTTCCGAGCCCTGAACAGGTACCGCGTGAACGATTACGGTTGCTTGAAGCAACCCCCGAATTTCAAGAGGCATGACTACAATACCGGCAACCACTCCAATCGGAAAGGAACATCTATGGGAAAACTCGGTGACAAGGCAGGAGAGATCCTTGGCAAGATTCGGTCTGCCAAGCCTGTGGTGCACAACATCACCAACTATGTGGTCATGAACTCCACCGCGAACGTGCTGTTATCCATGGGCGCGTCGCCGATCATGGCGCACGCTCCAGAAGAGGTGGAGGAGGTAGTCCGCATCGCAAGCTCGGTGGTGATCAATATCGGGACGCTGTCGGAGCCTTGGATCGACTCGATGATCAAGGCGGCATGGGCCGCCACCGGACAGGGAAAACCCTGTGTGCTCGACCCGGTCGGAGCCGGAGCGACCGCTCTGCGCACGGAGACCTCGAAACGCATCATTCGGGAGGCGCTGCCCACGGTGATCAGGGGCAACGCGTCGGAAATCCTGGCGCTCTCCACCGACACGGGAGACACCAGAGGGGTAGATTCGGTGCATTCAGTGGATGATGCGGCCATGGCCGCGCAAGAGATCGCGGCGTCGTTGGGGACGGTCATCGCGGTGACAGGAGTGCGCGACCTCGTCACCGACGGCAAGACCACCCTCGTGATTGATGGCGGGCACCCGCTCATGGCCATGGTCACCGGCACCGGATGCGCGGCGAGCGCCATAGTGGGAGCCTTCATCGCGGTCGAACATGATCCGATCGCCGCAACTGCGTCGGCCTTGGCCTTCTTCGGACTGGCCGGCGAAAAGGCAGCCCAACAGGCGAATGCTCCGGGGACATTCTGGGTGAAGGTCCTGGACGCACTCTACGATATCACCCCCGACGAGCTCGCGGCGCAGGCCAGGATAGCCCCCCTATGAAGGTGAGCGTTCAACCTGGCGGAAAAGGGACCGAACCACAAAGCCACCAAGACACCAAGAAAGACGGTTCCCGAGAATACCGGCATGAGGGTGGTTCGTTGTGTTCTTTGTGTGTCGGTACCAATGTGGTTTGCTTTCAAGGCAGCGAGACTGATGCCCAGTGAACGATTACTTGTGAACAAGCCGAGCGACTGGGATGTGTATCTCGTCACCGACAGATCCCTGCTATCGGGACGATCCCTGTTGTCGGTCGTGCACGCGGCCGTGGAGGGAGGGGTCTCGGTGGTGCAACTCCGGGAGAAGATTCTGCCGACCCGGGCCTTCTACGAGCAAGGCATCGAGATCCGAGATTACCTGCGATCCCGCGGAATACCGCTGCTGATCAATGACCGGATCGACATCGCGCTCGCCCTGGATGCCGACGGCGTCCATCTCGGCCGAGACGACATGCCGCCGGAAATCGCACGCAGACTCATGGGACCCGATCGGATCATAGGCCTGTCCGTGAACGAACCCGCACATCTGACCGAGGGAACGGCACGGTGTGCAGACTACCTGGCGGTCAGCCCCGTGTTCTTCACACCCACCAAGGAGGACATCACCACCCCTTGGGAGCTGGAAGGTCTGCGCAGGGCCAGGGCCCTCACCGACATGCCCCTCGTGGCCATCGGCGGGATCAAGCGAGCCAACTCCCGGCAGGTTACGGAGTGGGGAGCCGACTGCGTCGCGGTCGTCTCCGAGATCATGGCCGCGGAAGATCCTCGGGAAGCAAGCCGAGCCCTGGTCGAGGAAGTTCGCGAAGGAAAACTGAGGAGAGCATGCCAATCTCCGCACCTTTGAGCGAGATTTCGGGGAGCCCCCATTTTATTCATGACGCTCAATTTCTTCTCCAGCCGAGAAGAAACAATCGGCTCAGCAGCTTCCCGAGTGGCAGAATGCCTCTCTTCGTGTGCGCAGATCCAACTCACCCCGCCATCGGTCTCCATGCGGAACGGCCAAGGTCGACGCGAATGATAGTTGCGGCTCCCAGCCGCCTTTTGCAGAACCACCTTGACACCGAGGGGTCACAACCAAGCATGAAAGTCAGTGCCCCACATCATAGGAACTCGGTGGATGGTCAGGAGCCCCCAATATTTCAAACGGTTTCGGAAGGGGGTCCGGGGGACAACCCTTTTTCAAAACCCCCATGACCGCACGCGGCCACAATCAAGCATGAAAATGCTCCCCCACCGGCGTCTCGACGAGCCGGCCTTTTCTGCGGCGACCAGCGGGAGCCGCACTATCCCACGAGTTCTTTAAGATGGGGGACCGGGGTAAGGAACTTCTTGCAAGAAGTTCCTTCCCCCGGAATCGCATTTTCTGATAAAGGGTTTCCCCCGGAAATCTTGAATTTTCGGAAAGCGACTTGGTACCAGCCCATGCAACTGGAAGAACTGGGTGAGTTCGGGTTCATCGCCCGCGTGGCCCCCGCGTGCCGAATCAGGGATCGAGGCGTGGTCAAAGGGATCGGAGACGACTGCGCGGTGGTCTCCATGGAAGGGCCCGATCACTTGCTGGTGACCAAGGACCTCTTGGTGGAAAGAGTCCACTTTCGGCTAGAATGGGGCTCGGCCGAGAACTTGGGGGCCAAGGCCCTTGCGGTCAACCTTTCGGACATCGCGGCATGTGGCGGAGTCCCTTTGGACGCGTTCGTCGGTCTAGCCATACCGCCCGGAGTAGATGTGGAATGGCTCGACGGCTTCTACAAGGGGATGACCGATCTGGCCGCTGAATACGGGGTGAACCTGCTTGGGGGTGATACCACTCGGTCAAAGACCGACCTGATGATCAGCGTTACCGTGACGGGCACGGTGCCGCGGGATCAGGTGCTCTTTCGTCACACCGCTCGGGCAGGGGACCTCGTGGTGCTCACCGGTCCTACGGGAGAATCCGCGGCCGGTCTGGAGATTCTCCTGCGAGGAGTCCCCGTCACCACTGAATTGGCTCAGGAACTGATCCACACTCACCTGCGGCCCAGACCCCATGTGAAAGAGGGGCGTCTTCTTGCCACTTCCGGCGCGTGCCGTGCGGCCATCGACGTGTCCGACGGGCTGCTGTCGGATCTCGGTCATATCTGTCAGGATTCCGGACTTGGCGCGCAACTCTACCGGGAACGCATTCCTGTCACACGATCGGTTTCAGAAGCAAGCGGACTGCTCGGGAAGGACGCGCTCCACTGGGCATTCAACGGCGGTGAGGATTACGTGCTCATCGCCGCGGTAGACCCTCGGCAATGGGACTCCCTGCTCGACGCTTCACGGGACGCGGGATGTGAGCTCACCGCGATAGGGGAATTCGTCACAGGATCGGAGATTGTTCTGCAGACAGCCGCCGGCCGCGTCACACCCCTCACTCCTCGTGGGTGGGACCACTTCAGGTAGGGGAGGCAGGGTCACGTCGCATCCCGTGAGCCGGGCAGAGTTGCCGGCCCGTCATATCGATGCGCGTTGCAGGGAGTGACTTCAATCTCCGGACGGGACGGGCATCCTTCCTTCCATCCTGTGGTTGCTCTCACGTGCGTGAAGTAGCGCTGGTATCAATCGCTCGATATTTCCGGATTACTCGAGAGACGCTTCGGTGTCGGCACCTGGTTGGGGAGGGGCGCTCCGTTTCGGAAGCGCATCCAACCACTGTTCCATGTCGGCAGATCCCGTGAAATCAAGTAGTGCCTCGCCCAGCGCCTCCAGTTCTTCGAGCGACAGTTGCCCGACCCGGTCCCGGGTGGGGTCATCAAGGCCGCCAAGCTTGCGCGTGAGCAGACGAATCGTCAGCGACGATGCCTCCCGACGCCGGCCCTCCATCATTCCCTGTTCGATCCCTTGCAGAATCCCCTGTTCTCTGCCCCGCCGGATGAGCTCCGGTTCACGTGCTGCCATGAATTCGTCCACGAAGTCCTCTATCAATTTGTTCATCGGGATTGCTCCTGTGTGGGGTAGAGCCGCCTTGACCGCTGCCCGGAAATGATCTTTCGTTACCTTGTTCGTTACCATGCCAATGTATTGCAGAGCGGTTCTCAGGAATGCCAGGGTGCTCTGTTCGTTCGCGGCGCGCAGCAATTTGAAGAAGCCCGGCAACCGATCCGGCAAATCCGCACTCCGGCTGTGTTTGAGAAGCAGGAGCGTCGCCGCCACAATAGCTCCCCCTCTGATCTCCGTGTCGTGGTAGGACGACAGGTCGCACAAGTGGTACGAGAAATCAAGGAGATCCTTCCGCAGGAATTCAGGACCTGCGTACAAGGCCGCGAAGTTCAGGGGGACGTTCCACTTCTCCGCGCCGTGGTACACCACCACGGGAAGTACCGGAGAGAGCAGGCCTGTTGCTTCCTCGCGCGACTCGATCAAGACCCTCGTCAGGTATCGGAAAAGCTGAAACGCAACGTCCTTCTGGGGATAGCTCTTGTGCTCGAACAAGATACAGACAAATCCGTTGTGTCCTGCCTTGAAATCAACTTGGTAGAGCAAATCGGAGAAGTTCTCCCGGAGTGCTTCGTCCACAAACGAGTCTTTCCGCAGCCTGAAGGTCCCGGGAGCGAACGTATTCCAGATTGACGGAGGCAAATAATGCCGTGCAAAATCTTCAGCCTCATCCGGTTGGCCGAACACCGCTTTGAAGAGAAGGTCGTAAGGATTGGAAACCTTTGACATGGAAACCGCGACCATCCTTCGATCGTCTCGCCGCTGCCCGAAAGGGGCGGTCCCGAGATGATTGCTGCGTTGCACCCGGCACGGATCGGCCTCAGGTCGTTTTCAAGAGTGAGGCGGGGGGGGAATCCGCGATGTCCGATCTCTTTCGGACCCCAAACGTCCCGGGTCTTGCGGAATGGTCGGACTTCAGCGGGCTTTCATACCAGTTGCCGCAACAGCCATCCGCCTGACGGGCGGGAAAATCTCGGCCCTACGAGATCCAATGCAGCGAGTCCGGCTATTTCTTCTTCGGTTTGGCTTCTATGTCTACTATTTCGATCAGTTTGTTGAGTTCGTCCTGGATCTGCTCCAAGCTCACCAGCGATGCCTTCCTCGAAGTGGTGATCATCGTGCCTCGAATGAGACCGTACTCCACGGTCTGGGGATAGTGGAATCGTCGTTTGGAGATGCGACGCTTGTCTATCCACGGAGCCTGGTGGACCGGCAAATAGAACGAAAAACGGAAAGGCTCGGCCACGATGTGGAAATGGTACAGGTCAAAATACCCTTCCTCGAAATCAACCTTACACTTAGGGGTCAGGTACATGCGCACGTGATGCTTGTTTCCCCCGGTTTCGGCTTCCCATTTCTTCTTGGCTTCCGCGGAGAGGGTGTAGACCTCTCTGTCTCCCCGGCGGACGTAACTCACCACAAGAGAAGGATGCGCACTCCTGAACACTCTCTCTAACACATTATGTTTGAGAGGAAAAAGGTCGGTGTTCGTCTTGGTCTCGTGGACAAGGAAGCACAGGTAGTAACAGGCTTTCACGATTTCCCGTTCCGGCGATTCCATCGCGTCGATCTCACCGATACAGTCTAAGTGGAAACGGACCTTTTCCGGTATGACCGGTTTATTCTCTTTGGGCTTCTTGGGTTTCCTCGGAGGCTGCGGTTTGGCCGGTCGTCCTCCTCTGAAGCCTCTCTCCTTGGGGAGAAACGGTTTGAGCCCTTTTTCTTCTCGTTTGTACACGATGATCGGATCTCGCCTGGGCGTTTTCTTGGTCATTGTATCCTCCTTGATATGGAAGCGGCATTTTCTGAGGACTTTGCGGACAATATAGTACCGCCCGGTCGTCTTTGCATGCAAGACAGCGGAACTCCACCACGTCCCGTGTCACCCGTCGAACCGGGGCTCACGGAGCAGGCTCTCCATACGATACGCTCACATAGCCGGCCGGGGGACGAAAAAGACCCCGCGACCGTAATGCATTTCAAGAGCCCCTTATGGAATCATGGCTGCTGAATAACAAGCCGGGGATTACTACACAGGGAGTATCACCGTGGCGACCTCTCCACAGTGACGGTTGCCTCTCTTATCCGGGATCGGTTGCATCAACCGCTCGGTTCTCGTCTTAGCATGTATTTTTCAGGAATCAAGAGAAAACTTGGGGCTGAGCACGGTCGGTGATCGTTTTCCTCTCTGTCGGCCGGGTTGAGCACCTCGCCGTCTGCCGCGGGTGCGCGGAATGGCCCGGTTTATCGCTTCGGAGGACTACTTCTTGCTTTCAGCGGTAGCCGGGGACTTCCTGAGATAGTCGTACAGCGCGTCTGCAGCGACTGCGTTTCCGGCTCGATTCCAATGCGAGTCGTTGGGCTTGTAGAGCCGCTTGCCTGCGGAGGCAACGCGAAAAGCCTCCAAGAGATCCAGGTACTCGACCTTCTCGCTTGTAAGCCTCTTGCCGAATTCGCGGTTCGGCAGCCCAAAATCCAGGTCCTTCCGCTGGAGCCGTTCTGATACCGCGCTCTGCAGTCCTGCGTCGATCTGGACTTCGTCAGGCATCAGAACAACCAGCATTCGAGCGTCTCTCCACGTGCAGATTCTCTTCGTTTCGACCATGCACGCGGTCGCGCGTCTCAGACAGGCGTTGAAGACCGAATGCGACCTGCTGAAAATAAGACTTCGTTCCGAGACGATCTTCAGATAGGTGTCGAGGTCAAAGCTCGGAAGATAGTCCTTACACCGCTCCTCGTCCTGGACGATCTGGCCGTCAAACCTGGGGCCGATGTGCGCCAGAGCAACGGCAAGCGAACCGACAAACGTATGATCAGCAACTCTGAGACCC
Source organism: Thermodesulfobacteriota bacterium (assembly GCA_040755955.1). Taxonomy (GTDB): domain Bacteria; phylum Desulfobacterota; class Desulfomonilia; order Desulfomonilales; family Desulfomonilaceae; genus JBFMAA01. Next base: position 5,049 of record JBFMAA010000174.1, on the reverse strand, counting down.
AAGGACCGATGCTCCGCACCCCCAAACGCGAAATCGTTGCCTACAAAGAAGCCCACTATGACCATATCCGGATCGAGTTCCAGACCTTCCCTGAGGAGCAGGTCACGGTAGTGCTCGGGACCTGTGCTGCAAATCCCCATGTTGATCACTTCCACGTTCCCTGATTGACGAAGCCGCTCCTCGATCAGGTAGGTGAAGACGTCCTTCTGCGATACCACCCCGAATACGAACGAATCTCCTATCACAACTATTCTGTAGGTTCCCGCGGCCTTCTTTGTCTCGAATTCCCTTCCGTTGAACCCCTTGGAATTCAAGGGAAATCCGCAATGTATCGAGTGGGGTTTGCCTCGCCATCGATTGTACGAATCCTGGGGAAAGAAGACGGTCGGGTTGACGTGGTGGAAGACTCGCAGGGAGAGCTCAAGCAAGATCAGCGTGACAAAAAGGATAACAGATCCATCTCTCAAGATGCGAACTGTCTTGACGAAACGGCTCATAGCCCTCACTCCGGTGTTTCGGCAGAGATTGCAGTCCACTGTTGCCGTGGGGGGACACTGTAATTCATTGCAGACTTGTGGTAAAGTCGGACCTGATCTAAACTCGGCGCATTGTGTGACTGATCTTACAGAATAGGCCATATTTCAAGGAGCTGCGAAAGATATGGAATCCCTGGGTATGTGTTTGGGGGCGTCTACGGTCAGCATAGTCCGACTCCGCAGGGAAGGCGACCACGTCGAAATATCGGAAACCAGAACAATTACGCATGAAGGAAATCCTCGCAAGACCATGGTCGAGGCTCTGGAACAGATTCCCGATATTCGCCGAATCCCGATTGCGGTCACCGGCCGAAAATTCATCAATTTTCTGAACCTCACCACCGTCTCCGAACCGGAAGCCGTGGAACACGCGGTAGCTCACCTCATGGACGGCGATCTCAAGTATCGCGTCGTCGTGAGCGCCGGCGGTGAGACCTTTCTTGTGTACCACCTCGACGATGACGGCAAGATCCAGGGAATTCAGACCGGCAACAAGTGCGCATCAGGAACGGGCGAGTTCTTCCTCCAGCAGATTCGGAGGATGAACCTCACCTTGCCGCAGGTTTCCGAGCTGGCCATTTCCGAGCATCCGCACAGGGTGTCGGGACGATGTTCCGTCTTCTGCAAGAGCGACTGCACCCACGCGCTCAACAAAGGGATTCCCAAGGGGCAGGTCGTTGCGGGACTCGCGCAGATGATGTCGAGCAAGGTGGTGGAGCTGCTCAAGAAGCTCCCCAAGAAGTCGATCATGCTCGTGGGCGGATCGTCGCAGAATCACACGATGATGCATTACCTCAAGAAGGAGATAGAGGACCTCTTCATACCCGATCAGGCCCCCTATTTTGAGGCGCTGGGCGCGGCCTTGTGGGCGCTCGATAACGAGACTATCCCCTATCGCGGCAGGCGAGAGGTCTTCCAGGACAAGGGTTCCGCGTTCGGGTATCTGAAGCCCCTCTCTCAGTTCCGGGAGATGGTCCAATTCAAGGAGAGACCCAGAGGCGAGCCTCAGGCCGGCGATGTCACCATACTGGGGCTGGATGTGGGTTCCACCACCACCAAAGGGGTAGTGATGCGCTGCCGTGACAAGGCGATCCTTGCCGCAGACTACCTCCGCACCGACGGCGACCCGGTGGGCGCATCCAAGAGGGTCTACCGAAGCCTCGCAGACCAGATCGACGTCCCCATCCAAATCGTGGGCCTGGGCGTCACCGGTTCAGGGCGCCAGATCGCAGGACTTCATGCCCTCACCGAAGGCGTCATCAACGAGATCATCGCCCACGCTGCAGCCGCGGTCCATTTTGACCAGGAAGTGGACACGATCTTCGAGATCGGCGGTCAGGACGCCAAGTATACGTACATCACCAACGCGGTCCCCAGCGACTACGCGATGAACGAGGCGTGCAGCGCGGGCACCGGTTCGTTCCTCGAGGAGTCGGCCAAGGAAAGCCTCGGCCTGGACGTGACCGAGATCGGCAAAGTGGCCTACACCGCCACAAAACCCCCGAATTTCAACGACCAGTGCGCGGCCTTCATCGGCTCCGACATCAAGAACGCGGCCCAGGAAGGGATTCCGGTGAATGACATCGTCGCGGGGCTCGTGTACTCGATCTGCATGAACTACTGCAACCGGGTCAAGGGGAACCGTCCTGTGGGAAGGAAGGTCTTCATGCAGGGCGGAGTCTGCTACAACGAGGCGATCCCCGCAGCCATGGCCGCGCTCACCGGCAAAGAGATCGTCGTGCCGCCGGAACCGGGGCTCATGGGCGCGTTCGGGGTCGCGCTCGAAGTGGAGCGGCGCATCGAACACGGGCTCATGGACGAGGCCGCTTTCAACCTCGAACAGCTTGCAGGCCGGGAAGTCACGTACGGCAAGTCCTTCACCTGCGGCGGCGGCAAAGAGAAGTGCGACCGGCGCTGCGAAATCGCCCGCATCATGATCGAGGGGAAGACCTACCCCTTCGGCGGGGCATGCAACCGGTACGTGAACCTTATCCGGAACGTGGATTTCGACAAGAGCGCGCTGGACATGGTCACGTTCAGGCAGCAGGCCGTGTTCGAGGATCTCGCGCCCGCGGACCCGGCGGACAGCAGGCCCACCATTGGGCTGAACCGGTCATTCCTGGTGAACACCTATTTCCCGTTCTTCAATGCCTTTTTCAAGGAGCTCGGGTACCGGGTCGTGCTCCCCAACCACGTGGACCCAGTGGGCGTGGACCAGCAGGGCGCGGCGTTCTGCTTCCCGGTGGAAATCTCCCACGGCTTCATGGAAGACCTCCTGCGGATGGACCCGGACGTGCTCTTCCTGCCGCACATCCGAGGCATTCCCACGGATGCGGAGAAGGACACGTGCACCTGCGTGTTCGTCCAAGGGGAGCCGTTCTACCTGAGAGGCACCTTTGAGGGGGTGCGGTCCAAGAGGACGCTCACTCCTTTCCTCAATCTTGCCAAGGGGTTGAGGTCGAAAGAGGCCGAGTTCGTCAAGATCGGTCAGGAACTCGGCGCGTCCCCCACGTATGCACGCACGGCCTTCAATTCCGGTATCGCTGCGCAGGATGCGTTCAAGGACCGGATTCGAGCCAAGGGCGCGGAAATGCTCAAACGTATCGAGGACGACCCTGATTCCACGGGCGTGGTGCTGTTTGGCCGGCCGTACAACGCATTCGCACCAGAGGCGAACAAGGGCATCCCCGCGAAGTTCGCATCCAGAGGCTATGCGGTAATCCCGTTCGACATGCTCCCCTACGAGGACGAAAGCATGGACGACGAGCAGTCGATGTACTGGTCCATGGGGAGGATGCTGCTCAAGACCGCTCGGCTTGTGAAGAAGCATCCGAGGCTGTTCGGGACGTTCATCAGCAATTTCTCCTGTGGGCCGGACTCGTTCGTAGTGGGGTACTTCAGGGATGAAATGGGGAGAAAGCCCTCCCTGACTCTCGAGCTCGACAGCCACACCGCAGACGCGGGCCTCGAGACCCGCATCGAGGCGTTCCTCGACATCGTACGCCACTACCGCGAGCTGGAGAGCAAGAAGAAGATCGTGCAGCCGGTCAAGGACTTCCAGGTGGCCCGTGTGGTGGTCGAGAACGGCAAGCCTTTGGTGGCCGCGTCGGACGGGAGGAGGCTCGCGCTCAACGACCCCAACGTGCGAGTGGTGCTGCCCGCGATGGGGAAGTTCGCGCACGACGCGCTGGTGAAGGTCTTTGCCAAGGTCGGGATCAGGTCGTATGGGCTGCCGCCCGCGGACGAGGAGGTCCTGAAGCTGGGCCGCGGCAACTCCACGTGCAAGGAATGTCTGCCGCTGCAAGTGACGGTGGGTTCCATGCTGAAGTATCTCCGGGACGACAGGCCCGAGGGCGAGGTCACTGCCTATTTCATGCCGAGTGCCAACGGTCCGTGCCGGTTCGGGCAGTATAACGTCTATTCCCGGCGGCTTATCGAGCGCCACCGGATCCCGGACGCGGCGGTGCTGACTCTGAACGCGGCCAACGGGTACATGGGGCTGGGTGACAGGTTCACGCTCCCCGCGTGGAGGGCGATCATCACCGGCGACGTGATGTACGAGATATGGTCCACGCTCATGGCAGGCGCTCAGGATCGTGATGCTGCGATGAAGATCTTCTTCCGTGAATGGGACGGCCTGGTGGACGTGATCCACAAGTCCTGGGGCGAAATCAAGAAGCGCATGGAAGCCGCGACTGAAGTGCTCGCCAAGATCCCGCTGAAGATGCCGTATGCGGAGATGCCGAAAATCTCACTCATCGGGGAGATCTTCGTGCGCAACGACCCCATTTCGCTGCAGCGGCTGGTCGAGAAGCTGGCTGAGCGAGGCTTTGTGGTCCGGACGTCCCAGACCAGCGAGTGGATCAAATACGTGGACTGGCTCATCAAAAGCCGGGTCGAGGGCGAGAAGCCGGACATCCCCTTCTGGATTCGTTACTACGTGAAGAAGTACTTTGACCGCAAGATTCGGGGGATCTTTGCGAACTCGGGCTTGTACTTCCACGACGTGCTCAACGTGGCCGATCTGGTGAAAGCCGGCGAGCCGTTCATTTCGCCCAGGCTGACGGGCGAGGCGATACTGACGGTGGGAGCCGCGCTGCACGAGATACTCCATCCGTCGTGCGGGATCATCAGCATTGGGCCGTTCGGGTGCATGCCGACCAGAGTGGCCGAGTCGATACTTTCCGAGAACTTCACATCAGGTGCCAAGCTCGCCCAGATGCAGCACGCGAACGGACATCACACGGCCGGGCACCGCGAAGTCCTGGGAAGACCCGAGCAGAAGCTGCCGTTCCTCGCCATCGAGACGGACGGGAACGCGTTCCCGCAAATCATCGAAGCCCGTCTCGAGGCATTCTGCCTCCAGGCCCGCCGGCTCCACGAAAAGATGCTCCAACAAAAGGGGAACGGAAAGTAGTTTCGCGCAAGACCGCTGGGGGAAGGGGCGTTTTGAAAAACGCCCCTTCCCCCAGACCCCCTTCCCCTAAAACTTTTGGTACTGGGCGGCTCCCGC
>JBFMAA010000173.1:0-12342 GCA_040755955.1 Thermodesulfobacteriota bacterium | reverse complement strand
GAATTTCGCCGATTTGACGCCTGAGTAGCTTGTTTTGGTATCGGAAAGGCAACCGGATCTGTGCATTATCTTCACTACCTGGTTGAGATCCTGCATAGTGTCAGTTCAAGCGGAGGTGCCCGCTAGATGGATTTGGTACCTGATGGGCCGCGGATGGCTGTCTGGACCACCTGCAGGCGGTAACCTCCCAGACGTCCCCTTGGACCTTCTCGCCGAATTCGGCGATCCGGCTCACGACGTCCCTGGTTGAGCGCTGCCACCGTGGATCATCTTCCAGGCCGCGAAGCCCTCGAGCGCCTGGGCCACGTTTCTGAAGCTCACGCGTTTCTGCACGACCTCGGCGCCGGTCGTGAGGTGCGGAGCGATCGCTTCTTCGATCATCTCGCGGATGCGGGCTTCCCGGAACTCGTCCGATTCGATGCCGTGCTTGTAGTCACCCCGGCCGTTGGGACCTCCGGTCTCGCGACCCCACCACCTCTTCTGCTCGCTTTTCGGCAGGTTGTACTGGACGTCCCGATACCTCACGTCGCGAGGGAGGTTCTCGGGTCGGATGAGGTCCAGGTATGGATCCGGTTTCGGGCGGCCGGCGTACTGCTTGAACGTCTTGAGCTTCTTGAGGCCGGACTTCCGCAGCTGATCGGCGAAGCTCCGCATGATGATCGTACCCTTCGGGTCGAAATCCACGATGGAGATGCAGACGAACTCTCGCGTGATATCGACCTTCGCCTCGACCAGCTCGGCTACGAAGTAGTTGGTGCTGATGAACGGCGGCGATCCCCCCAGAGTGAAGACGTGGCAGCCGTACGTCGCCTGAAAATCCAGCATCATCGTGAGGAACCCGTCCTTCTCCGCGATGAGCATCACGTAGGGGTTGTCCACCCCGAGACAGCGGTCCCCCTTGTTCTTGTCAACGAGGTTGAAGTCGGTGTAGCTCAGGACTCCCGCCTCGACCAACTTCTTCAAGGCTTCGCCCACACGATCGGCCTGGTCGCCAATGAACTCGGGCATGTGGTCGATCCGCGGTTTCAGGTAGTACCACATGCTCCGGATGACGCCCTTCTTGTTGTAGAAATCGGGTCGCTCCTCCGGCGTCGTCGAAGCCTGGATTTTCTCGTAGGTCTGCCAGACGACGTTGAGAAAGAAGCTCTCCTTCATGATCCGCTTGGAGTCTCGCGGGAACTGCTGGCGAAGCCACTCGTGATTCTGCACGAGCAGGTCTTCATCGTAGTGGCGCACGCCCAGGCCACGTAGCGCCTTCTCGACCTCCGGGGACATGCCGATCGCCTTGGGGCGCAGGCGGCGAGTCCAGCTGAGCCAGCCGGGCATGGAAGATCAACCTCCGGTGGCTGACGGCGCCGATTTGAGCTCCTCGAGTGCTTCGGCCACGAGCTTCGCGAGCTGCGCTTCGGTGAGGTCGCGCCAGTTCACACCTCGTCCCTCGAGCCATTTCTGGAAGTGGTACCGGTTCTGCATCCGGGCGAAGCGATCGTAGAGGTCCTCGTCGGGAGCTCTCGTGTTCCTCGCCAGCCACTCGTCGATGGATGTCTTGGTGAAACGTAAGAGGTTACCCACCTTCGTGAACGGGATCTCGTGGGATTGGACCTTCTTGTACAGGGTGTGGACGGCGAGCGAGAGGTACATGGCGACCTGGTCGATCGTCATCACTTCGGGAGTCGGGCCAGGGGATGAGGTTGATGCGGAGGATGATGGGTTGGCTTTCGGCCGGGTACGATCGGGGCGGAGTTTCCGTTTCTTCGTCACGGGTGGTTCCGAGGGTCAGATGTGAATTGCATGACCACTCTACGACCCCGTATAATGCTCCGCAACAACTTCAAAAAACCAGAGCGCCCGAGGAAGAGGTCCCCGGGGCGCGCAGGTCGGTCCTCGTCTAGTTCCGCTGGCAACGTGCTAGACGAGAGTGCTGGATGCGTTCTCAGTCTACCCGACGACGGACCTCTCGGTCAACGCTGTTTCTTGTGGGGAGGTCTCCGTGCGTCCGTCAGAGGTCACAAACCCGGTTCTGCAGCGCGTTCTCGAGAAGCTCTCTCACGTGAGACGATGTGGCAACGGGTTCAGTGCCAGGTGCCCGTGTCACGACGATAAGAGAGCTAGTCTATCGATCAGCGAAGACGTCGACGGAAAGGTCCTGATCAAGTGTTTCGCCGGATGCGCCGTCGAAGATGTGCTCAAAGCCATCGATCTCACACTGAAGGATCTCTTCCCACAGCGAATCGCCTCCCTTCCCAAGAAGGATCGCGTGTACTCATCGGAGGAGATCAGGAACTGGCCGAGCACCAAAAAGCTCTACGTCTACCGCGACCGAGACCAATCACCGCTCGTTCTGGTCGTGAGGACCCAGGATAAGGATTTCAGGCAGTATCGATCCGTCGGACCAGATCAGTGGAAGACCGGACTTGGTGACACCAAGCGAGTGCTCTATCGACTCCCGGAACTCCTCGACGCTGTGAAGGCCGGACGTCGGATCTTCCTCGTCGAAGGAGAAAAGGACGTCGAGAACCTGGTGGCCATTGGCCTAGATGCCACCTGTAACCCAATGGGAGCTGGAAAGTGGCGGGCCGAGTACAACGAGTCACTTCGCGGTGCCTCCGTCATCATCCTGCCTGACAATGACGGCCCGGGACGGAACCACGCTCATCAGGTTGCCTCTGCACTCACCGGAATCGCCAGAGAGGTTCGTTTGGTAGACCTACCGGACCTTCTTCCGAAAGGAGATGTCTCAGACTGGTTGGCGGCGGGAAACATTCGTCAGGATCTTGAAAGCCTCGTGTTGAAATCCCCTCCCGTAGGTAAGGAGGAGAATACTCCCAAGACGACAGACGACGATCACAACAACGCCATTGAGAAGGCGCGGGAGATCTCGAAGAACCTCCTCGAGCGACTCAGGGATAACCGTGAGGCTTCTATCGAGCCGGAAGCCTATGAGGCATTGGCTCTCCTCAAACGGGCCGCTCCGACTGAGTGGGTGGACATCAAGCGGTCCTTGTTGAAATACCGCATCCCCCAACAGGCCTTCGAGAAGGCTATCCGGGCTGTCCAGAAAGCTCACCTGAGGGTCGTGTCGCCGGATGAGACTCCGGTCCGTGGAATCGCTGGAGCCATGCTCCCTGACGCGCCCGTGTCAGATCTAACCATCCCAGACGGGTACTTCCTAACCGATGATCGGACCATCCACGAGATCGAAAACTCTGATGGTGAACCTGAGCTCCACACCATCGCCTTCTCACCCATCCTCATCACGGGACGCCTATACGACGAGGAGGAGGGCACCTCGTCTCTTCGCCTCGAATGGAAAAGACCGGGAGTCTGGAGAAAAGCCCTCGTGGAACGCGGCATCGCCCTGGATGCCAGACGATCCGTCTCCCTCGCCTCCCTCGACTTCCCTATCTCCAGCGAGAACTCAAGGGCTGTTGTTCGGTACCTCGCAGCCTTCGAGGCGGCGAATTATGCATCCTTGCCTCATGCCAGAGTCTCTTGCCACCTGGGATGGCAGGGTAAGAAGGGAGTTCGCGGCTTTCTATGGGGACGAACTCTCATCAGGTCGGACGGCGAGATCGTGGGGGCCAAGGACCTTGAGGACCATCAGCCGTCTGAGTGGAAGAAGGGTTGGATCGCCTTCCGGGGACAGACTCCTGGAGACGAGCAGATCGCAGACGCCTATCGTTCCAAGGGTACTCTCGACGACTGGATCAACGCCGTCAGGTTGCTCGAGGGATTCCCGAGGGCTCAGCTCGCCGTCTATGCCGCCTTCGTTCCACCACTCCTGCCCATCCTCGACGCACCCAACTTCATCATCGACTGGTGTGGCCGTACCAGCACCGGAAAGACCACCACACTCAGAGTTGCCGCCAGTGTCTGGGGAAGACCGGAAGAACATCATCCTGAAAGTGCCATCTCTACCTGGGACGCCACCAGAGTCTGGATGGAACGGGCGAGCTCTATTCTCAACGGTCTCCCTCTCATCCTTGATGACACCAAGAGAGTCCGACATCCACACCAGGTCGCGGAGCTCCTCTACGCTGTCGCTAGCGGCAGGGGGCGAGGGCGAGGAAATCTGAAGAGCACTGCCCTGACACGACATTGGAGAACCGTCCTTCTGTCCTCGGGGGAAGCTCCGGCGACTAGCTTCACTCAGGATGGGGGAACTCGTACCCGAAGCATCGAAGTACGTGGACTTCCTTTCGGGCGCAGCGACGAGGCCTCCGGGACCTTGGTCAACCAGCTCTCTCTGGCCATCAAGGCCAACTACGGCCATGCGGGTCCTGCCCTCGTCCGTTGGCTGATCAAGAACAAAGCTCGATGGACCCACTTTGCCGAGGAGTATCGCAGAAGGGCGGATGAATACGCTAAAGGCGGATCCAATGAAGCGGGCCGCCTGGCCCAATATGCCGCGGCCATCGACATGGCGGCCGCCCTCGTGCATGAGGCACTTGATCGGCCCTGGAGCTTCAAGTCTCCCCTGGACCAATTATGGAAGGACATCGCCCGAGAGGCTCAGGATGCCGCTGGTGAAGCGCGAACCCTCCAGGAGATTTATGCCTGGGCCTGCCGGCACGAGACGTCCTTTTACGGACGACACAGGAGTGCGGAGGATGGGAAACCTCTGTACCCGAAGGGAGAAGCGTTTGGACGGTGGGACGAGGGTAAGAGTTGGGAGTTCATCGCGTTCTCGCCAGATGTGCTCAAGCGCGTGTTGAAGGAGATGGGACATCAACAGCCAGAAGCCATTCTATCAGGATGGAAGGAGCGGGGTTGGCTGGATGCGGGAGGAGATAGGGGTCGGTACACAAGGCTGTGCCGCATGGGAGATGGTAAGCAACCTCGAATGATCGCAATCCGACGATCAGCACTCATAGAAGCTGAAACGTTTGAGGGCTCGGAATGAGACGTGTGTGTGCGATCGACCCTATTGCGAAACCACTACTTTGGTGGATGCGTGGTTTCACCTGGCCTCAAATGGGCTCCAGGAAAGGATTAGAGGCGAAACCACCACAGGTGGTTTCATGGTGGTTTCGGTGGTTTCGTTGGTGGTTTCGGTGGTTTCGCGGTGGTTTCATTGGTGGTTTCATCTAAGATACTGATCAGTAGAGGATAAAGATCGTAGTGAATCCACGCATCCACCACTCGTGTCACATCCATAAGGTGAACTCCACACACACTTGTTGAACGAAGGAGTTGAACATGCAACTCGATTCGGTCCGAGAACTCAAGGCTAACCTGGAGCAATCCGTCGTGGAGCCTATGTCGACAACCTTAGTGACGCGTCGGCTCATCGCGATCGGCGCGCGATCGATCGAGAGCCCTTCCCGGTTGCACCGGACGCTGGCGTTGGGGATCACGAAGATGAGCGAGAAGGAGTACCGCCTGGCGGTGCGCGTGCAGCAGCGGTCTCTAACGAAGAGCCGGGCACTCGACATTATCCAGGAGAAGGCTCGGAACGAGGTGGATATCCGATACGTGGGTCGAGTAGTGAAGCGGTCAGTGCCGTGGCATCAGAGGCGGAACCGTCCTCTCAAGATAGGAGGATCGATCAGCCACTACCGGGTGACGGGAGGAACGTTGGGCTGTTTTGTGAAACGCGGTGGCAACGGAGCCCCCCACATCCTTTCGAACAACCATGTACTGGCCGACGAGAATAGGGCGAAGCTCGGGGACTCGATCATACAGCCCGGGGCCTACGATGGTGGGCGAAGGCCGGCGGATGTGATCGGGAAGCTGGAGGACTTTGTAAAGGTGAAGACGAGAGGGATCAACCTGGTCGACTGCGCTGTTGCGTGTGTACACGAGAAGCTGAAGGTCGATGCGACGAAGCTGGCTGGTCTTGGAAAACTGGTTGGCGTGAGCGATGTTGATGTGGACGAGGGTGAGCGAGTGGCGAAGGTGGGACGAACAACAGGTGTCACGCGAGGTCGAGTGACGGCCTTTGAGTTGGACAACCTGATGATCGAGTTCGACGCTGGCGATATCCGGTTCGACAACCAGATCGAGATTGAGGGGGATGGTCCGATCCCGTTCAGCGACGGGGGTGACAGCGGCGCACTGATCGTGAATGGAGATTGCCGGGCGGTTGGGCTGCTGTTTGCCGGGACTGATGTAGAAGCTGGCGAACCGTTCTACACCTATGCGAACCCGATCGGGACGGTCCTGGAGAAGCTCAAGATCGAGTTGGTATACTGAAGGTATGAGGTGTGTATCGAAGGAAGAAGCGCGCGCCGAGAAGGCGAGAGCCCTCGAGGTCTTCGGGCGGATCGGGACTGTGGTTGGGGTGGGGATCACTCGGATCGACGGCGGTTATGGAATCAAGGTGAACTTCCGTGAGGAGCTGGCCCCAGATACCGAACTACCTGAGGACGTGAACGGAGTGCCTGTTAAGGTCGAGGTAGTTGGGCGGATTCAGAAGCGCTGAAGAGCAGGGGGCATGTTAGCTGTTCAGAGCACTGGATGGATACGATATACACTAGCTAGCTGCTACCAAGTGCATATCTAGCATATAAGGAGGCCGCTCCGATTCTGGGGAGTTCTGGAGTGCAGCTTCCGAGGTTTCGATTCTTGATAGCTGCTAGCAACCGGCTAGCTACACTAGCAGCTAGCTAGTCGCTACGCAGTGTATATCTAGCCTCTTGGCGAATCTCTCTGCTCATCTCGAAAGAACGAGATTCTCACCTACCATCGAGCTTCTTTTCGTAGAGGTCGAGTGCTTCCTCGAGGACCTCGACGAACATTCGCCCGGTACGTTTTGCGATGGAGTAAAGCTTCTCCTTGGTGTCGTGACGTACTCGGAAGTTGAGTTGGGCGGTTCGACCTGTGGCTTGGAGAGATCGCCCATCGAGGACTGATGCGGGTGGCTGTTGAGGTTTCTCTCGGATGGGCAATGCTGGATCCGGAGTCGCCAACGTTTCCGTCGAATCAGTTGGCGCTGACACCGGATAGCGAGTCTTGTGCTTTCCAGGTTTCGAGATTTTCATTTCAGCTCCTTGGTGATGCTGTCGACGAGCTCCTCCGCCTTCACGCGCAACGATCGGATCGAGACCTCGGTAATGGCTTTCCCGTTGTTCAGGCAGGTGCGGAACGCGACTTTTTCCGGGACGGATCCCTTGAGTACCCGATATCCCGCGGACACGATGAAGTTCCTCGCGTCAGCCTCCTCGGCGATCGAGCCGACCTTGTACAAGACGAACACGAGGCGATCCACGAGAATTCCGGCCCCCTTGAGTTCGTTGAAGACACGAATCCCGACGCGTAGATCACTCAAGGAGGGCCCGGTTGGCTGAATGAGGAGGTCAGCTTCCTGTGCGAGCGCCATCGTGTTCTGAGTAGATCGAGCGGCGCCATCGATGACGAAGTAGTCGTGATCAGTCGCCTCCCGTAGAGCTGCGGCGAGGGTGCCGTACTGTTGTACTGGGACTTCTGGGTCGACGCCCTGGGCGATCCGGATCCGAGACCAGTCGATCGAGCTCCCCTGCAGGTTGTCTAGATCGGCGAGCTTCGCACGAAGCCCTGAGCGGACGGCTTCGGTGGTGAGGGCCTGGCTCAGCGAGCTCTTACCGACGCCACCCTTTTGGCTGATGAAGGCCACGAGTGCCATGTTGGGTCATTCCTCGGGTCAATCGGTAGTGTAACACAAAGGTGGTAGCTATAACGTAGCTATCTGGCAGCTAGTCACTTTCCATCGTAGCACAGAACAAAAACAGACATCGGTCGCTGACCTATCTCTCAGCGCGCCTGATCAGAGGGTTGTGCCTTGGGTAACTAACCGGACATAAAAGGGTTTATGTGGTACCCTGACGAACACCATGAACTCACTCCCCACATCCTCTCCAAGGGCTCTCAAGGTACCAGCAGGTAGAAACCTCGTTCCGCTCACCGTCGGTAAAGCAGGGGCCAAGGTAGCCCACAGGTTCCTCGAGTTCTTCACGGTCCAGGTGAGGAACAAGAACACGAGGGTGGCGTATCACACCGCTCTGACGAGATTCTTCTCCTGGTGCGAGGGGCGAGGGGTCGAGCTCGAAGGGGTCGAGCCCACCCATGTGGCCGCGTACCTCGAGGGTTTGCGAGAGTCTCATTCGATCCCCACGGTGAAGCAACACCTGGCGGCGATCCGGATGCTGATGGACTGGCTGGTGCTGGGTCGGGTGCTGGAGGTGAATCCCGCCTCGTGTGTCCGCGGGCCCCGGTACAGCCTCAAAAAAGGGAAGACACCGGTGCTGGTAGCAGAAGAGGCCCGAGCGCTGATCGATCGGATCGATACGAGTCACGTGGTGGGGTTACGGGATCGGGCGATCATCTCAGTCCTGCTGTATGCGTTCGCTCGTGTGGAAGCGACTGTGTCGCTGAACGTCGAGGATTACTTCCCGCAGGGGAAGAGGTGGTGGGTTCGGCTTCACGAGAAGGGTGGGAAGCGTCACGAGATGCCGGTCCATCACAAGGCCGAGGAGTACGTCGACTCGTACATCAAGGCGGCGGGGTTGGAGGGGCAGAAGAAAGTGCCGCTCTTTCGGACGGCGATCGGGAAGACGAGAGAGCTGTCGGATCGACGGATGTCGAGGAAAGACGTGTACGAGATGGTCCGGAGGCGGGCGAAGGATGCCGGGATTCAGACTCGGATCGGGTGTCACACGTTCCGTGCGACCGGGATCACGAACTACCTCGAGAACGGGGGGACTCTGGAGAAAGCCCAGCAGATGGCAGCTCACGAGTCGGCCCGGACGACGAAACTCTACGACCGGCGGTCGGACGAGGTGAGCTTGGATGAGGTCGAGAGGATCTCGATCTAGAGACCGGCAGAACTTCCCGGTCCAAATCAAGAAGCGGAAGGCGTTGCCAACTTTTCACCGACCGTGCCGCTGAGCCGAATTGCGGGTGGAGGCGCGAGTCCTCTGACTGTGAAGCACTGTTCCTACGAGCGATCCAAGGACCACTGGGGCCATGGCATCCGGCCATGGTGGAGTCATCCCCCACATCCGGATGTAGGTGGGCCAATAGGGCAACTCCCCACCCCTGTTCCAACGAACGCCATAAAGAAGGAGGAGAGCCGTGCTCGCGCCGACGCTAGCAACGAGCAAGAGGAGCATCATTCCGGAGGATGCACGAGAGAATAGAAGAAGGCCAATGGCTGTGGCAACCCCAAATGCAAGCGCAGTCAAGACCACCCACTCGAACCAGGTCATGCAAGGGTACCACCAGGTCATGCAAGAGTGCCTACTTGGGAATGCGACCAGTCCAAATCTCCCGTAGCTTAGGATAGAAGGTGAAATACCGGTCAATCGCGTCTTTCATCTCCTTGTCAAAACTGGCATCCAGAGAGTATTCCGGGGCTGGGAAGCTCTTAGACTCGTACGCGAAACGCCACCTTATTCCTCCCACTACATAAGCCCCTCCACGGCAGACGGCAATGGCGAGTGTGTGACCTTCAACCGAGGCTGAGTCTGGGGTGGAGTTCAGGAAGCCCCACTCGGTACCTGGGAAGTCCGTCATCGATATTGGGTCAGGAGTAGCCGCAACAGTTTCAAGTGGTTGGTAATATGGAGAGTAGCCCTCGTTGCGCTTGGATACGTCAAGTGTGATGCCAGTTATCGGATCCCAGTAATTGCGAGCCACGCCCACGGGTACCGGTTTGCCATCTGCAAAGGCTGCGGCGACCTGAAGGAAGCCGACCGCCAAATCAGCCTGGGTGGGTCTATATCCCCTGAAACCCATTTGCACACATCCCCTCATTGCAAAGGGATGAGGCTCCCTCTTCATCCACGTCAGTTCCGCCCACAAGATGCCATAACCTGAAGTCGGGATATCTATCAGACCGAGTCGATCAACGTTCACTACAGGAGAATTGGCAGCATACACATAGACTGCTTGAGGAATACTGGAATGTCTCGGATCCCTCTGCGTCCACCTTCCCGCCCTTGGATCAAGATACCGCCACACCGAGTACCAGTACCCGCTCCTCGCCTCATTCTGGTGCCCAGTGTACCCGAACCGGGTCCGCGTGTGTCCCCCACCCAGTTTCTCACCCCAGGGTCCGTACTGGAGCCGATCCAGCCTCCGCCCGTGCGCATTCGCAATCAAGCTCGTAGAGCCGAGGTGATCATAGGCGCTACGAAACGCGGTTTTCGCCTGGGGACCATCTCTGGTCAGAGGCTCTCCGTCGGTGCCCAGAGAAGACGGCGGACCTGTGGATGCGGATCGAGTCAGATGAGGAAGCGATGCGAAGACAAGCATGCCTTCAGGATAGCGTGACCCCGGGGAACCTGTCGACTACTTGCGGGTCTTCGGAGGCCGCTCTCGAGGGTGGGTGCGGGAGTGGACCGCCTTGAGGTCCTCGATCTCGACATGCGTGTACAGCTGGGTCGTCGAGAGCTGCCGGTGTCCGAGCTGTTCCTGGATGTGTCGAATCGACGCCTTCCCACGGAGCATGTGACTCGCGCACGCATGCCGCAGGGAGTGCGCCGTCACGCGCTTTTCGATCCCTGCTCTCTTCGTGTAGATCCTCACCTGCCTCTGGACCGCCGTCGGCCACAGCCGCCGGCCTGTGAAGCTCACGAACAGCGTGTTGGTCTTCCCGCTCCGCACGTACCGCGGCCGGACCTTCTCCAGGTACGCCTTGACCGCTCGGACCGCCACACGGCCTAGGGGTACTGTGCGGTCCTTCCCGCCCTTCCCTCCGATGATCCGTACCAACCCTCGCGTGAGCTCCACGTCGTAGACTTTCAACCGCACCAGCTCTCCGACTCGCATCCCCGTCGAGTACAGGACCTCCAGCATCGCCGAGTCGCGAAGACCCAGCGGTGTCTCCTTGTCGGGGGCTGCGAGGAGCGCCTCCACCTCGGCTTCCGTCGGGATGCTCCGTGGAGGGTTGCGCGGACCGAACCGCGGTAACTCGATGTCCTCGCCCGGGTTGAGCAGAAGCACGCCTTCACGGACCAGGTACTTCAAGAAGCCCATCACGGCCATCAGCCAGAGTGCCTGCGTCCGTAGAGCCAGAGGACGACCCAACGCCGATCGGCCGGTATACAGGGCTTCCTGGTACGCCACGATCGTCTCACGCGTGAGGCCGTCCGGGCGCACCACGCCCACATCGTCCAGGAACCCGAGAAAATGAGTGAGCGCGTGGATGTACGTCTCGATGCTCTTGGGCGAGAACCCCTTCCTCTTCAGGTGAAGCCTGTAGTTCTCGACCAGGTCGTCCATCATCGGTCGTCACCCCCGTGGATGGCTCCGCCGGTGCGCCTCGATCACATCGCTGATCACCAGGTGCGTGTACAGGTTCGTCGTCGTGATCCAGCGATGTCCCAGGAGCTCCTGGACCTGCCGCACGTCCGCCCCACCGGCGAGCATGTGCGTGGCGACCGCGTGCCGAAACGAGTGCGGGGTCATCTGGGGGAGGCAGGCACGGGATCGCCAGTAGGAGCACTGCATGTCTATCGAGTACCCCATCATCCGGCGCCCCTTCTTCGTCACGAACAGCGCATCGCCTGCCGCTTCGGTCCACAGACACGGTCGCGACCAGGCCAGGTATCGCCTCAGGAACCGCGCCGCAACCGATCCCACCGGTACGACACGATCTCTGCCGCCCTTGCCTTCCCGGACACGGATCGTCCCGGCCGACAGGTCCAGGTCGTAGACGTCCAGGTGGCTGGCCTCGCCAGCGCGCAGACCTGTCGAGTACAAGAGCTCAAAGAGCGCCCGGTCCCGCAACCCCAGCCGGCCACGCGGCGGGATACAGTCGAGAAACCTCTGGACCTCGTCGATCGTCGGGATGAACCGCCGTCGGCTCCGGTTGTACCGCGGGAGCGAGAACCCCCCTCGCGGATCCACCAGCAGCCGGTCGGTCTTCACCAGAAATCCCACGAACGCGCGCGACTTGGCCAGCCAGTCGTAGACGGTGGTCGATCGGAGCGCCTGGCCTTTCCGACGACCGGACGGGATCCGATAGACCTCTCTGAGATGGTCGTGCCACGTCTCGAGATGGCGGCGGCTGAGAGCTCGAGGTTCGCGGACGTGCTGCTTCTCGAGGAAGCTCGCGAAGTGGTGCAGGATGCCGCGATCGCTGCGGAGAGTCGACCGCGACCATCCCTGCTGGCGGCGTTCCTTCAAGTACAACGAGATGAGCTCCCGGATCACCCCCCTTTCTGCGGACCCCACCCCCTCGCTTTCGATTTTTCGCGAGGTTGGCTCAAAACCAGTCCCAGAGTGGTGTAGAGGCAATACCACTGAATTAGGCTCGCAAGCGCCGCTCCTCGTGTCCCTGCAGACGAGCAAACCCCCACGGGAGGGGGGGCCATGGTACATAGCCCTGTCCAACAACCACCCAAGGGGGTTCGGGAATGC
>JBFMAA010000172.1:0-12429 GCA_040755955.1 Thermodesulfobacteriota bacterium | reverse complement strand
ACATTGAGTCAGTCAGGCGCTCAAGACAGCCGCTCAGTACCAGGAACCATCGTTCAGGGCAACTACTTTCCGGCCCCCCCGCCTCAAAGTCAGCCCTTGGTTCTTGGAACATCATACAAGGGGGTCCCGGGGGACAACCCTTTTTCAAAAGGGTTTCCCCCGGAGAACTTTCTGATAAAGGGTTTCCCCCGGAAGACTCTTGGCGACCACTTGCCCCGACAGGATCTCTTCCACCTTGCCGAACACCCGACTCGGTTCCAGACTTCTCATGCACAAGTGGTCGGTCCTCGGGCAACGGAAGTGCCTGCACGGGGCACACGGCGCTTCCCCTTGCACGATGTGAGCCGTGGGACCAAAGGGCGCGGTAGCTCCTGCCACGGTAGGTCCGAAGATCGTCAGCACAGGCACCGAGGCGGCGACCGCCAGGTGCGCGCTCCCCGTATCGTTGGAAATCACCATGCAGGACAAGCCCATAATTGCCATCGCAGTGACCATGTCGGTTCTTCCCGCGAGACTCACCGATCCTTGGGTGCGCATGTGACTCTGAATCCGCTCGATCAGCGCGCGTTCTCCGGGGGAACCCACAAAGGCCACCCCAACACCCATGCGTTCGATCAATAGGTCCGCCAAGCGCGCGAAGTAGTCCGGGGACCATCGTTTTGCCTCTGAGTTCGCAGACCCCGGGCACAGACAGAACAACGGCCGGGAGAGGTCAATCCCAAGACCGGCCGACAGATCCCGGGCATCCGTCACGTGAGCCCTGTCGAGCGCCATCGTACAATCGGGCACGGCTTGCACGTCGGGCCCACGGCCTGCGAACCGTTCTCTCAGAAAGTCGGTGATCGCCAGGTAGTACCAGACCTGGTGCCTGAGTGTGAGCTCCTTGCGCAGGGGAACCCGCAGACTCAGCAACGGGCCGCGCACGTCCGTGGGATACCCGATCCGGAGCGGAATCCTGGCGAGCCAGGCCGTGAACGCGCTTTCAAACGCATTCTGGAATAGGACCGCCATATCGAATCGTCCTGCCCGCAGTGCGTGACTCATCGTGAGACATCTCGACACCGCACCTCCCGACTTGTCACTGAAGCTCAGTACTTCGTCAGCAACGCCCGCGGTTCTCGCGAGTGGAGCAAGGCTCTCCTTGACCCAGAACGTGATGGACGAGTCGGGGAAGACAGCCCGTAGTCTCTTCGCCGCGGGGAGGCTGATAATCGTGTCGCCTACCCAGTTAGTGCCCCTTACGACAATACGGGACGGACTGCGCAATCTGTCGGGAGCTTCACGTGTCACGCGTGTCTCCAGGGTCGACCGACGACTCTCGGCATCGACGCTCCCTTCTCGTCATGGCGTGTGAGGTGCCGGGTCGAGAGGGATTGCTTCATCAATGAGCATGATCGGGATATCGTCCTTGATCTCGTATTTGAGTCTGCATGCGTGACAGATCAGGCCATCCTGGGTCTCGGTGAGGACCAGATCGCCCTTACACTTGGGGCAGACGAGTATTTGCAGGAGCTGCTCGCTCAGAGCCATGGTTCACCTTATCCGTAATGGATTTCCGGCAGCCGGGCTGATCGCCGGGGTCTTCACGGGAGAACGACGGGGAGTGTACTACAAGCATCGCACGTGGGCAAGGTCGCTCGTTGCGGGTGGGTTGCAGGCCAAGTATGTGATAAAAACTGCGTGATGCGCTGCGTTATTGGGTTTATAACTGAATCTACTAGATGAGAAAAAAGAGTGTTATTGATACGAAAATAGTTCCAATATGCTGAATAGTATGGTATATATTCCGCGAGGAGACTGTTCGGTGAGCTCTAGGAGATGATCACACATGACAAGACGGGTCTTTCTCATTGCTGCGTTGGCCCTTGGAGTCCTTCTCGTCCCCTCGCTCGGCTCGGCGCGGGGGACGAAGTACTTCATCAACTGGCCGCAATCTTACATTGGTCCTGTGTACATCCAGGTCTACGACATCAGATGCAACGAGCCGTACGAGCTGATCGACAGGTTCGGCGTCTGGATCACCTGGGGGAACAAGACCAAGCGGTACAATATCGGCAACAAGGGGACCTACACGCTCCAGCTCTACAAGTACGAGCATTGCACCGGCCCGATGATCGTCGCGGGGAATGCGGCGTCGTTCCGCATCAGGTACAGCATCAGTCCGCCGTGGATCTAAGAATCGAATCCAGGGCGTGCAGGCGAGCGCGTTGACACCGAACCGCGCGGTCTTGCTCGAAGCCCTGGGGATCGACCGGTCCGCGGGGGGCGTGGTAGCCTTAGTCGGCGGGGGGGGCAAAACCTCGCTCATGTGGGCCCTGGCCGGAGAGCTCCGCGCTCGGTCGCTCACGGTGGTAACGACCACCACTACCAAGATCTTCCCGCCTCAGCCCGGCGAATCGCCGTGCCTGCTGATCGTGTCCCGAGACTCCGAACTCAACGAACTGCCACATCTGCTGGCCTTTCACGGGCATGTGACCGTAACCGGGCCCGCGCTCTCCGCGGGCAAGCTCGGGGGGATCACGAACGAGACGGTTGAGCTGTGCGCCACCCTCGCCCAGTGGGTGATCGTCGAGGCGGACGGCGCGGCGGGCAAGCCGATAAAGGCCCCCGAAGACTGGGAACCCGTCATTCCTCGGTCGGCTCGGCTGGTGGTGCCGGTGGTGGGTCTGGACTGCCTTGGCATGCCCGTGTCGGAAGTCACCGTCTTTCGGGTGGAGAGATTCCTTGAAGTGACCGGTTCCCGGAGGGGTGATCCGATCACTCCTCGCGTGGTTGCCGGCCTTCTTCACAGTGCCGCGGGCGCGCTCAAGGGGATACCGCGGGCCTCGACCGTGGTGCCTTTCCTGAACAAGTTCGACCTCCTGCCGGATACGGCTCCTGTCCGAGAGATCGCCCGAAACCTCTCCGCGTTGGGAACCGCGAGAATAGGACGAATCGTGGCAGGGACCCTCAAGCCCGACGTGTGCGCGATCGTCTTCCCGGTTGCGCATTGATGTGTTGAACCCTTACGGTCCCGCCGGTTTTGTGCTAATTTGTCTTGTCATTCAATCCGGAGAGGAGGCGCGCGGGCGACGAGGATGCGGTTCCACGCCTCCGGAGGCGGTAATGGACCGGGACGAGTGGGAATCAATTTGCACAAAGTGCGGCAGATGCTGTTATGAAAAGGTGGACCTCGGCGGTGGAGAGATCGTGTACACCGACGAACCCTGCGTCCATCTGGACACGGAAACCAATCTGTGCAAGGTCTACGATAGGCGTCACGAAGTGGAACCCGATTGCATCAGTTTGACCGAGGAGTTGGTCCGAAGCCTCGGCTGGCTCCCCGAGGGGTGTGCGTATGTGGAACACGTCGGATTCCGGGACGCCCTGACCGCGGTGCGCAGGGCCGCGAACTCGAAAAGAAAACAGCGACAATGCGGCAGGAGGAGATAATGGCAGTCAAGACGGTCAACGTCAACGAAGACATTCTGGGCGCAAACGATGTGATAGCGGAGAACCTTCGGACCAGGTTCACCGAGGCCGGGGTATTCGTGGTAAACCTGATGTCCTCACCGGGAGCCGGGAAGACATCGATGGTGCTACTAACTATCCGGGCTCTGGCCGGCACGCACAAGATCGGGGTCATTGAAGGCGATCTGGCATCGGACGTCGACGCTCAGGCCATTGCGAAGACCGGTGTGGATGTGGTCCAGATCAACACCAGCGGCGCGTGTCACCTGGACGCCAATATGATCCGTTCCGCCGCGGACAAGCTCGGGCTGGAGGGGAAAAAGCTCATCATCATAGAAAACGTGGGGAACCTGGTCTGTCCGGCAGAGTTCAAGGTGGGTGAAGACGTCAAAGTGATGATCCTGTCGATCCCGGAAGGCCATGACAAGCCCCTGAAGTACCCGCTCATGTTCACCGAGTCGGACGCGCTGATACTCAACAAGACGGATCTGCTGCCGTACACGGACTTCGACGTGGAACTGCTCCGAAAGACGGTCCTGGCAATGAATCCGAAGATGGAGATATTCCCCGTGTCCGCGAAAACCGGCGAAGGGGTGGAACTATTCGTGAAATGGCTTGACAAAATGATAAATGGCAAGCACTGATCCGATCCGAGTGCGTACGCGTCCACCTGGAGGGCAAGGAAATGAAGCACCACGACACCAAGACGCCAAGGGAGCAGTCTGCCTGGAACAGTGAGCCGAGTCATCCTGGGATTCCTTCGTGTCTTGGTGACCTTGTGGTTTGTCTACAGGGAAGAACGCGGATGCCCCCAGGACAGTTACGTTTTCCGGGTCGAAGAAACCATCCCGCTGAACGACTGCAGGAAATGTTCCCCTACGGTACCGAGAGGGTGGGCGAAGCGCGGGTGCATGTGCGCGGCCATAAAGCTTCCGTCGTCTGGAGTGTGGTGCTCACGGTCGCTCTTGGGCTGTGTGCCGTCGGTCCGGCTCACGCGAACGAGGCCGCAGGCATCTCCGACAAGGAGATTGCCAAAGCGATCGTCAATCCTGACAACAAGCGCCTGCTTGAAGCCTTCCTGAAATACGAGCTTCGCGAAGTGAACGAGTGCGCGGCAAAGCCCCTTCTGAAGAGCCGGCCGTCACTGGAATTCTTCATGAAGCAGGCGGAACGAGGGCCCCTGGAAAGCCTCCTCTTCTTGGAGCAACAGGTGCACAAGCTCCAGGACGTGCAGAAGAACATTGACAGTCTTCTTTATTCGGTCGCGTTCTCCGCTGAGGAAAAGAAAAAAATTCTCGGCCTGCGGAAGACCGCGGACGAGATCGTGTCGTATGGGATACCCCTGATGAAGCGCGACTTCTACAGGGTGGTGATCGCTGCACGCAAGGTCGGGCAGAAATACGGAAAACCCGCTCTCGATCTCATGCCTAACCCCAAGTTTCGTGACGAGGTCTATCGCTGCATTTCCGCGACGGCAAGAGGCCTGGATTCGGAGATGGGAGAGTTGTCAAAGGGTGAGCGCATCTGTATGGGGCTGGGGTGGGTGTTGGAACAAGTGACGGTCACCAGGCTGTGGCTTGCGATCAACGACAACAGGCTTCCCAAGGAGGCGGATTATTTGGTTTTCAGGGGGAAGCGCAGCGAGTATTTTCAGCAACGTCTGAAGCGGATTTACGGACAAGGAGCGGCCACGAAGCAGGTATCGAGGTGAGGTATTACCGACAAGTTGACTCCACTACTCGCGCTCCACAATGTGGTCAAATGTTACGACACGGGGGGTTCCTGCCGGGTCGTCCCATTGCGTGGGGTCGACCTGGAGGTGTATACGGGGGAGCGAATAGTGCTCCTCGGCAAGAGCGGGTCAGGTAAGAGCACGCTACTCAACCTGGTCGGAGGAGTCGATACGCCGACCGGCGGGACCATCATATTCGACGGCCATGATCTCGCCGCTCTGAACCCTACGGAGTTGGCACATTTCAGACGCAGGTCCGTGGGGTTCGTGTTTCAGTCGTTCAATCTGTTTCCCACTCTCACCGTGGGGGAGAACCTCATGCTCCCCTTGGATCTGCTCGGCATCTCCGACGAGCAGAGGGCCCGCGATCTGCTCCAAGCCGTGGGACTTGACGGGAAATGGGAGAGATTCCCCGAACAGCTCTCCGGCGGAGAACAGCAGCGGGTGGCCATTGCCCGGGCGCTCGTGAAGCAACCCCGCCTCGTGCTCGCGGACGAACCCACTGGCAACCTCGATCAAGACACAAGCAACTCGATACTCGAGCTCATCGACGACGTCTGCCGAACCCACAACACTACGCTTATCATGGCAACGCACAGCGAGGAAGCGCTCCGGATCGCGGACAGGCGTTTTCGTCTCAGGTCCGGGCTGCTCATGGAGATGGGACTTGCACGGGAAGCGACGTCTTGAAAGACGCCCCTTCCCCCAGAATCCGTATTCACATGAGAACTCTTGAGACTGGGCGGCTGCGGCCGATCCCACGCGGGCCGTGCTGTCAGTCTTCTTCTTCCTGGGGTTTGCCCGAGGCTTCGAGGATTTTGTCCGCGATGCTCGACGGAACTTCCTCGTAGTGGGAGAATTCCATGGTGAACAGCCCTCGCCCGGAGGTCATGGAGGTCAGGTCAGACGCGTACTTGAGCACCTCCGCCATGGGAACCTGAGCCTTTATCACCTGCGTCGCCCCTTTGGCCTCCATGCCGCTGATACGGCCGCGACGGGAATTCAGGTCACCCATCACATCTCCCATGCACTCCTCGGGGACGGTGACCTCCATGTTCATGATCGGCTCGAGGAGGATGGGATTGGCCTGGAGCACGCCCTTCTTGAATCCCTTCGAGGCCGCGATCTTGAAGGCCTGTTCCGAAGAGTCCACATCGTGGTACTTGCCGTCGAATACGGTGACTCGCACGTCCACCACGGGGAATCCCGCCACTGCGCCGTTCGCCATGGCTTCGACCACCCCTTTTTCCACGGCAGGGATATACTGCCTCGGGATGACTCCGCCCACGATCTTGTCCTGGAACTCGAAGCCGGTACCTCGCGGGAGCGGCTCGATCTCCAGCCACGCCACCGCGAACTGTCCTCGACCGCCGGTCTGTTTCTTGAGCTTCCCTTCGATCTTGGACTTCCCTTTGATCGTCTCTTTGTACGGGACTTTCGGGGTCTTGAGATTTACGTCCACGCCGAACTTTCGCTTGAGTTTCTCGACGGTGACCTCGATGTGCACCTGCCCCATGCCGGAAATGAGGAACTCGTTCGTCTGTGCGTCTCGCGAGACGGTAATGGTGGGGTCTTCTTCGGCGAGGCGGGCAAGGCTTTGGGTGATCTTGTCCTCGTCGCCCTTGGCCTTGGGCTCTATGGCAAAAGAGATGACGGCCTGCGGAAGAGCGGGCGGAGCAATCACCACCGGGTTCTTCTCCGAACACAGGGTGTCCCCGGTGAGCGTTTCCTTGAGCTTGGCCACCGCGACGATGTCGCCGGCTTGCGCTGATTCCAACTGTTTCTGCTGCTTGCCCTGTATGGCCAGAAGCTGACCGAAGCGCTCTTTGACCCCCCGAGTCGCGTTGTAAATGGTGGAGTCCGGTGCGAGGCTCCCGGAGAAGATCCGGAACAGGGTGAGCCTCCCCGCGAACGGGTCTGCGAGAGTCTTGAACACACAGGCTGCGAGCCGGCCGTCCGGGGCAGCTTCGATGGTGATCGGCGAACCGTCGGGCGCAGACGCGGTCACCGGAGGCAGATCAGCCGGAGAGGGGCAGGCATC
This sequence comes from Thermodesulfobacteriota bacterium, assembly GCA_040755955.1. Taxonomy (GTDB): domain Bacteria; phylum Desulfobacterota; class Desulfomonilia; order Desulfomonilales; family Desulfomonilaceae; genus JBFMAA01. The sequence goes on along the minus strand of JBFMAA010000172.1, from coordinate 5,206 downwards.
GGTAATGAGGTCGAGCAGCGGCTGTATGCCGATGTTCGGTCCTGGGGCACAGCACACCACCGGCACAAACACCTTGCCACGAATCCCCTGTTTCAGGGCTTCCGCTAGCTCTTCCGGCCCCAGCTCTCCTCCTTCGAGGTAGCGTTCCATGAGCTGGTCGTCGACCTCGGCCAGGTCCTCGATCAGCACTTCCCGTCGAGACTGCGCTTCATCCTTGAGGTCATCGGGAATGTCCGTTTTCGAGAGCTTTCTCCCGTCTCCATCGAAGAGCACGGCCTTCATGGAGAGAAGATCGACCACCCCTTTGAAAGAGGATTCCTTGCCCACAGGGAGCTGCAACAGCACCGGCTTGACTCCGAGCGCGTCCTTGAAATCCGCGACTACCTTCTCAAAGTTGGCTCTCTCGCGGTCCATCTTCGTCACGGCGAGAAGGCGGGGCCGACCTGCAGACTCGATGTAGTTCCAGATCTTCTGCGTGAGCGGCTTCAGAGAATCGACGGCATCCACGACCAGTATCGCGAAATCCGCTGCGGTGAGCGCGGCCGTCACTTCTGCAGAAAAATTCGGATCACCCGGGGTGTCCAGGACATTGATCTTTTTCTTTTTCCACTCGATACTGAAAAGCGAAGTGCAAATGGTAATTTGGCGTTTGGTCTCTTCCGCCTCGAAGTCGAAGTTCGAGGTTCCGTCAGTGACCTTCCCGAGCCGGTCGACCGCGCCGGAATCGAAGAGCATTGCCTCACACAAGGTTGTCTTCCCCGAGCCGGAGTGAGACACGACCGCCACGTTTCGCACATCTTCCGTTTTGAACTGTTTCATAGGGGCCCCTCTTGAAACGGCGCACCGACGCGCTGCCGATGCTCCGGGTGTGTACCGGTAAATTGTAGAGTTAAGCACACGAAGACCACCGAAGTCAAGCACGGAGTTGACCCCGCGGGACCCGTTGAATCTCCCGTTGCGGAATCTGCTGTCCCCCGTTTTCTCCTGCATTTCCACGAGATTTTCCTGATAGGCGCTATCCGGTTGCTCCGCTCGAAGAAACAGAGTCTATTTCTGTGCCGGATCAGCGGTCGGGCTGGTGTCTCCCGGAGTCGCGCGAGTGGTCGGACAGTATCTGGTGATGCGCTTCTCCTGTGCTCCTTTGATGCCCGTCACCAAACCGGCCAGGCTCAACTGCTCCAGAAGCCGCCGAGACGTGCTGTCAGCCAGGCTGAACGTGCGGCCGAACTGCGCGAGGTCGAAGCTTGAGCCCTCGTAACGGATCAGGAAAAGCGCGACCTTTCGGCAGCCTTCGCCAGTCTTGAGCAGACGGAACCCCTTGATCTTGCCCGTATCCGCCAATACCTCCATCAGTCCATCGGGAAGCGTCGCGCGCACCGGAAGCAATCCCTTGAGGTCGTCGGGACGAATGGTGCCTGCCGGTCTCTTCTTGAGGAGATAGACCAGGGTTCTGTCGAGTTCCGCGACATTTCCCGGCCAGTGGTACTGGAGCAAGAGCTCCAACGCTTCCGGGTGAAGTCGGCCAGCAGGACTGTTCGCTCCCCGCGATACCGCAAGAAAATCGAAGAGAGCCACAAGGTCTTCGGTTCTCATCCGCAGGGGAGGAATGTCCACCCTGAAGGGCCCGAGATAGGCGATCAGTTCCGCGTACACGCCTCCTTCCGAACTGTCCCGCGGTTGGGAAGTCACCACGATCCGAACGGTCGGGTCCCCTCCCATGTCCTTGAGGAGGCGATCGTACACCCACCGGTGCACAGGAGGCGCAGCTTGCTCCAGGTCACTGATCATGAGCGTTCCTGGAGCACACTGAGCAGCAGCGGTTTCCAGGTCATCGACTGCGCGGGCGTTGGGTGCGTCGAGCCGGCACTCCGGCTGCCACTTTGCGAATCGACTGCCTTCCAGTCCCCTGAGCCGGTGACCGAGACGAGCCAGGAAGTCGAGCTCGGTCCCTGTTTCTCCCGACAACCACATGGGAAGGTCCGCTGAGGAGAGTTCCGCTAGTCGTTGGTATGCAAATTGCATCTTCTCGTTTCGGGTGGTGGGGATCTCGGCGGTCGGATATCCCCATGCCCGGGCAGACACCCTCCTGACCATGGACAGACGGCACAGATAATCGAGCGCGGTCATCATCCTGGACTGCTCGGCATCAGAGAGCGCGGACGTGGCAATCGTGTGAGCGAGCACCTGACGACGTTTCTGAAGCTCCGGCGGGGCCAATCTGCTGAGTTCTCTCCACAACTGGTGAATCTCCCGAACCACGACCTCCACGGACCGGGCATCCTTGAGTCTGGCTGGCGAGAAGCTCTCCTCCTCGTAGTGTCGCAGCGAAGCAAGAAAGATTCGGGTCTCTTCGAGCGCGGGTTGGCCGAGCACATGCAGAGTGGGCCACAAGATGGCCACGGAGGATCTGATCGTCGTGGGAGCAGAGAGGTCCATGGATCAAGTCATCAAGCCCTTTACGTGCGATGCGTGAAGCCTTGCGAAATACGTGCAATACGGTTAAGCCGGAGCAGTCAATGGGGTCAAACACCAGAATACTCATCGAAAAGGAAATCCTGGATTCTCTCAACGCCCGTATACTGTCGATCGAAATCTGCCTGTCCGGGCTGGCCGGCAAGCTCCGGAACGAATTGGAAACCGTGGCAAAGATCAAAGAGCTTGCCGAACAATCGAAGCATCTCATCAATCGGATTACCGCGGAGCCCCGGAGGGACGACTGAAAATAGCCGGCCCTCATAAGGCCGGGGAATGAGGGACGGCGACCCTTATTTTGACGCCTATGCCCCCCATTGGCCCTCATGCGGACCCAGAAAGGTCGAGCGACAATGGGCTGCGGCTGCCGGCCGCTCTGTGTTCTTGTGGTGACCTCTTGCGATTGCAGATTGGCACGTCGGGTCAGCGTGGTTGCATGTAGCGTCTGACTGCGTCTGCGACGAACTCTGAGAACGGTGTGTCTCCCCTCTTGGAGTCGATCTCGTCGATAAGGGCCACTGGAAACGTGACCGCTTTGATTCTCGTGGCTTCGGAGAGATCGAGCTCCTGACTGACGGGTCTTGCTCCGAGGCCTTTGTCTTCCACTCTGTCGGTGATTTCCACGGGTTCGAAGGCCTGTTCGGTGAAGCTCTCTATCAGTTTTTGAAACTCCTTGTCCGAGAAAGAGAGCTGACCGAATCCTATCCTGGTTTTCCCTCCAGCCACATCTCTCATGACGTAGTCGATCTTGGCATGGCAGGTCATCTGTTTGGTTCTGCCGTCCAGGAGCAGCCTGAGCTTCACGTCGGTTCCCGTTTTCAGGGTGTCGCAGCCGACCACGTCCACGTCTACGTCGGTGGGGGCTTCAATGCCGTACTGTTCGGCAAGCGGGGAGTTGACGATCGGGGGGGTGCTCGCGAATCGGCAATACACGGGACCGTTTACGTGTCGGTATTCCATTTCGGTACTCCTTTCTCGTGCAAGGGTTCCAACGATGGTACACCGGCTTGTCCGGTGTGAGGCTGAAAGAATGAGCGTCCGGCTACAGGGCGGCGACTCCCGCGATCACCTCCTTGACTCTGGTGGTCTATTCCCCTATTTGTACTATACGGCCCCGTGCTTTTCGCTGTCAAGGGAATGGTCAGAAATGCCGCCCGTCACCGGCACAATCCCATGACTCTCGTCTTGTTCCGATGTGCATATGGTAATCGGAAGATTTCAGTTACGCGTTCGCCCCGTCAAGGAGGGGGCTGCCATGGACTTCGATCAACTCGCAGCGGTAACCGAGACCTCCGACTTCCTGAATCTGGAACCGGGCGCCGGCTTCCACGGGTACCGGATTACCGGGAGCATCCACAAAGGAGCAGACGGAGAAATCTACTCGGCGCAGGACGCTCGGGGTGGACGCTGCGCGATCAAGATACCGGTCGGCCGCGGACTAGGTAATCTCAGACGATACGCCACTTTTCGCACCGAGTGGGAGCTCGCCGGCACTCTGCACCATCGCCACGTGGTGCGCTTCGACAGAGGCCCGGACCGTTTCATCGTGATGGAGCTGCTCGACGGTCCGGACCTCAATGCCCGAATGCGGAGGGAACAGAGGCTCCAGTGGCCGGAGATCGAAAAGCTCGTGCTCGACATCTGTGACGCGCTCGCGTACCTCCATCAGAGGGGGATCGTGCACCAGGACCTGAAACCCGAGAACATTGTGCTCGATCCGGAGGCAGGGGCGAAATTGATCGACTTCGGGCTGGCTTTTCACGGGGACATGGACGACCCGCTGGGAGCGCTGGACGAGCCTCTCGGAACGCCGTACTATATCGCACCGGAGCAACTGGAAGGTATTCGCGGCCATCCCACCAGCGACATCTACTCCCTGGGAGTGGTCTTGTACGAAATGCTCACGGGCGAACTCCCTTTCACCAAATCGACCACCAGGCGCGGAGCGAGAAAAAGGCTCTACATGGAACCCATCCCACCTCGCATCCATCGTCCGGATCTTCCGTGCGGCATCCAAGAGCTGCTGTACCTGCTGCTCGACAGGGACCCTTTCTCCCGACCCACGGCTGCGAAGCTGTCACAGGCGCTGCGCTCCTCCATGGATTGGGCCTCGATCGCGTGTGTGACTCCGGAACGCTCGGCATTTGATCGCTGGATGGACCATTTTCGAGTCTGGAACGCCCCCAGATACAGGGAGTTCATGACCGTCGCGCCGTCTCTGGTCCGCGGGGTCAACATTCTGGCCGTGGTGAACGACGAAACGACTTTCGAGAGGCTCATCGAGGCGGTCCGCAAAGAGGCCATCAGGCAGGAAGGCACCGTCACGCTTGTCGCGGTCGTGCCGTTCAACCTCCCGGATGTGGATCGAGCCCATGCGGAACAGGCGCTGATCCGAAAGATAGATCACGGCTTGCACATCCTCGCGGGCGACGGGATACCGTGCAGATTCAGAGTGAAGCAGGGAGACCCCGAGTCGGACATCCTCGAATACGCGGCATCCAGAAAGGTAGACCTGATAGTCATCGCTCCGAGGCCAAGCTCTGGCGTAAGGCGAATCATGGGACCCGCAGGTTTGACGCGAAAAATAGTCGACGCGTCTCCTACAAACGTGCTCGTGGTGAGGCGGTGAGCCCCTTATCTGAAAGTCTCCCGGGGGAAACCCTTTTGAAAAAGGGTTGTCCCCCGGACCCCCATAGGCGCTAACTTGGCGACAGCCGAATTCGACATTTCAGGC
>JBFMAA010000171.1:0-12560 GCA_040755955.1 Thermodesulfobacteriota bacterium | reverse complement strand
CATTATGTCAAGCAGAATATGACCCAATTACATGTATACAGCAAATTTGCGAAAAAACCAATTCTCTAAACCCTATCAATAGGTTAATCATCTCAGGCCCCACCCGACTCTGGAACTTCCGTTGAAAAAGGGTTTCCCCCGGAACCCTTTCCGAAAACTTTTGAAACATCGGCTGGTTCTGACCACGGGGGGAGGGCGATTCGGAAACCCTATGCCCCCAGCGGGAGAGGGAGCGAAGGCAAGGCGTTCTCTTAAGTGAGCGCGTATAGGGTCCGGGGGAACCCCGTTTCAAAAAGGCGGCTGGGAGCCGCAACCAAATTCGCGTCGACCTTCCTCCGCCCGCATGGAGACCCAGGGCGGGGCGAGTTGGTTCTACGCAAGCGAAAGAAGCTACGTTGCTTACTCCCAGAGCCGCTGAACTGAAGATTTCTTCTCGAAAAGAGAAGGAATCGAACCTCATTAGCAAAAGGAGTCTCCTCCGAAAGTCTTCACGGGAACTCCTGCACCGGTCGAGGGGCACTTCGAGGCGCGTGCGAGTAGAGGACGTCTCAACTCTTGAACATATCGGCAACGCGTAGTCTCCCCAGATCGAACGACCTTGACTTGCCCTCGGCGAAATCCACGGCAAGGCCCGTTGGTACGTCCCCCCTGAACCAAGAATCGTCAGTGGCGGTCATCAAGCGGAGAAGCTCCGCGATGCCTATGTCGTCCGCATTGAACGCCAGGCAAGCCCCATCGAGGCCGCGGTTCACTGCATCGAAGAAATCATCGAGGCCAAAGAGAAGCTGCCACATGTGCCGCCGGGATGACTTCTCCCACATCTCAGTGGTGAGATCAAAGGTATTCCCGGTCAATCCCGTATCGGAAGACTCCAGAGCGACACCACCGGAAAATGAGAGCGAGCCGCCCCCGGACAGTCCTTGACCCCCATGGAGGCCGGTTACAGCATGCCCCAGGAAGGGCATTCCCGTGGCCTCCCACGCAAAGGGCCCTAGCCATGCGGGCGGAAAAGTGGTCCACCAGCGAGAGGAAAAAGGATCAGTCGGCTCGGACGTCAGCGTCAGAGGTTCATAGTCGAAAGCCCTGAACAGGGGGAGTGCGACTGCTTCTCCCAGGTTTTCAGGCTGAGCCGAAGGGCTGCTCCCGTTCCCGCCGTTCTCTCCCGGGGGATACACCACAGACATGTGTTCGAACCCGTCCCATCGGAGCGTATCACCGTCCTGATCCTGGAGGCTGCCGTTGCTTGCGTCTCCCGTTCGATTGGAACTGGCGCTCACGTGGATCGTCAGGGTGTCGCCGGGGTCAGTGTCGGGAGCGCCGCCGTAGATCGTCCCTCCCACCTTTCCTCCGTACTCAATCGTAACCGAGTCTTCGCCGTCACCCGCCTGAACGTCCCCGGCTACGATCCCTTCATTGGAGATCGTATCGTTGCCTCCTTCTCCAAGGACATTGTTGACATGTGCATGTGCTGAAATGTGAATGGTGTCATCCCCGTCGGGTGTGGCACCGTCGTTGTCGTCGCCGTACACGTTGCCGAAGGTCCCTGTCACGGGAATAGTAATCGAGTCGTTCCCACCGAGCCCGAACACCAGGTCTATTGTTGCCTCCTTGGTCTCATCCACCCCGACGGTGAAGCAATCGTCGCCGTCGGTGCCCTGCACGCCGAGGGTTTCGAACTCGCCCCAGCCGCCGTGCACCTCGTCGGATCCGCCGTCTGCCGAATCCCCCCAAATGTTCGCGCTCAGGCAAGCGAGAAAGAGGGTGTCGGTTTCGTCACCGCCAAGAACGCGCCCATCCACGGAGCCTCCGAGCAAATATACCCGATCATCGCCGTCGCCGCCCTCGACATTGCCCCCGACGGTCCCTTCGTTACTGATGGTGTCGTTGCCGGACCCCCCAAGGATGTCGTGTTGCACCGAACCCCCGTTGGTGATCGTGTCGAGGCCGGCTGCGCCCAGCAAACTTCCGGCCTGGGCACCTGCAACAACGTCGATCGTGTCATCTCCGTCGCCACCGTCAATGCTGCCCGCGACGGTCCCTTCGTTGCGGATGGCGTCGTTGCCGGCGCCTGCGTCAATATTCCCCGAGACGGTACCCTCGTTCGTAAGGTCGTCATCCCCCAGACCGCCGAGCATGTCCTGCGCGACCGAGCCCCTGTTGACGATGGTGTCCATTCCTCCTGTTCCGTACACGTTGTTCACCTGTCCGCCGGCAAGAACGGTGATGGTGTCGTTGCCGTCGGGCGTGGACGCGTCGTTGTCGTCACCGAACACGTTGCCGAAGGTCCCTGCTCCGGGAATGGTAATGTCGTCGTTGCCCCCGAAGCCGTAGACCGCATCGATGTCCGCGCCGGCCGCACTCACCTGTACTGTGAACACATCGTTCCCATCGGTGCCGAAAACGGCAAGCGTCTCGAATCTCTCCCACTTCGTGGTGTTCCCGGAGACGGTGCACTGCCCTGTTGACGAGTTGCCTGCGATTTCCGAGCTCTGGAAAGGCAGGTTGAGCGTATCGTCTCCGTCGCCGCCGGCCAAGTCGTTCACACGGGCTCCGGCTTGGATGGTGATCGTATCGTTCCCGTCAGGCGTGCCCGCGTCGTTATCGTCACCGAGTACGGAGCCGAAGATGCCGTTTCCGCTCATGGTGATGGTGTCGTTGCCTCCCATGCCATACACGTAGTCGAGGCTGGTGCCGGCAGTCATCAGCTTCACGGAAAATGTGTCGTCACCGTCAGTGCCGATCACTCCCAACTTCTCAAAGCCGTCCCAGGTGACCGTGTCGGCCCCGACCCTCCCAGTTCCGGAGGCCCCGGTGCCTTGGATCTGCGAGGTTTCGTGGTTCAGTTCGAGGGTGTCCGAGCCGCCTTCGCCCTTCACCGTGCTCACGTTGACTCCCGCCCCGATCGTCACGGTATCGTTTCCGTCAGGGGTGCCGCCGGAGTTGTCGTCGCCGTACACGGTTCCCACGGTACCGTTGCCGGAAATTGTGATGCGGTCGTTCCCGTCTTCGCCGTACACATAGTCTATGGTCGCGCCGGTGAGGTTGAGGGCGATGTCGTCGTCCCCGTCAGTGCCGTTGATTGCAAGCTTTTCAAAAGATGTCCAGGACACGGTATGGCCGTCGAGCGTGCATGATCCTGAGGCCGCGTTCCCCGTGATGTCGGTGCACCGGTAGGTCAGGTAGAGTGTATCGCTGTCCGCACCGCCGGAGACCGTCCCGGAGACCGCTCCGCCCAGGAGATAGACGGAGTCCGCACCGCTGCCGGCATCGATCCCAGTGCCGACGGTGCCGTTCACGGTGATCTGATCATCTCCCGCGCCACCGTATATTCTTTCCGTCACGGAGCCGGTGTTCGAGATCGTGTCGTTCCCGGCGCCTCCATTCAGTTCCGTCACGGTACCGGCATTGGAGATGCTGTCGTTTGCTCCTTGTCCGTACACGTGCGCATACTGCGCGCCCGCCTCGACGCTGATGGTGTCCGCGCCGTCCGCGGACGACCCGTTGTCCCCGTACACATCGGCCGACGGGCCAATCCCTTGCAGAGTCACGTTGTCGTTCCCGCCGAGGGCTTCTATTCCGTACACCCCACTCGCCCCGGTCCCGAGGTCCACCACGGCCGTGTCGTTTCCTTCGGTGAACACCAGATTGAGATGCTCGAAGCCGCTCCAGGAGATGCTGTTCCCCTCATATGTGCAGGACCCTGAGCTCGCGTCGCCTGTGATGTTGGTGCACTCGTAGGTCAAGCGAAGGGTATCGGATCCGCTGCCGCCGATGATCGTCCCTCCGACCGCGCCGTCCTTGAAGGAGACGGTATCGTCTCCGTCTCCACAGAGGATATCGCCCGTGACGGTACCTTCGTTGGTGATTTGATCATTGCCCGCGCCGCCGTCTATGTCGCTGTTGACGGTGCCCTTGTTGGTGATGGTATCGTTTCCGGCTCCGCCGAGGATATTGCCCGTGACGGTACCTTCGTTTGTTATTTGGTCGTTCCCTGCTCCGCCGTCCATGTCGCCGTTGACGGTGCCCTTGTTGGTGATGGTATCGTTTCCGGCTCCGCCGAGGATATTGCCCGTGACGGTACCTTCGTTTGTTATTTGGTCGTTCCCTGCTCCGCCGTCAATGTCACCGTTGACGGAGTCCGTATTGGAGAGGGTATCGTCTCCGTCTCCGCCGGAGATGCTGCCGAGGACCACGCTGTTATTGGTGATCCGATCATTTCCCTCACCGCCTTCGATGTTGGCGTGCACGGTGCCGTTATTGGTGATGGTGTCCCAGCTGCCCTCACCGTACACGTTCAACACCTGCGCACCGGACCGAACGGTAATCCAGTCCTGAACGTCTTCGGTCGCTGGGTTGTTGTCATCCCCGTACACGGAGACCCCGGATCCATCTCCGGTCAAGGTCAGGTTTTCCGATCCCCCCATTCCGTAAAGGAATTCGATATGTGAGCCGTATGCGGCCAGGTTCACCGTCGTGGTGTCTCCGCTTTCGGTAAGAATAATGCCCAGGTGCTCGAAGCCGCTCCATGAGATGGTTTTCCCGCTCAACGTACACGACCCTGAGGAAGCATCGCCGGTGACGTTCGTACACTGATATGACAAGGCCAGAGTGTCGTTTCCGTCTCCCCCCAGTATGCTCCCCTCAACGGTCCCTGCCATGAGATAGACGGTATCGTCACCGTCCTCGCCGAGAACGTTCCCCTCAACCGTGCCCGAGAGCTTGATCAGGTCGTTCCCGCCTTCGCCGTGTACGCTCCCGTCTTGGCCGTACGCAGTGGTTATGAGTGCGCCGGACTTCACCGTGATGATCTCGTTGCCGTCCGCGGTGGAGGAATCACCGTCGTCACCCCATACGGACCCGAACGTGCCCCATTTGGATGCGTCGTCAATGGTTATCCAGTCCCCATCACCTAAACCGTACACAAGATCGATATAGGCCGAGTGATCTGTGCCGCGAGCCGTGAACGCGTCGTCTCCGGAGGTACCTACCACCGCCACAGTCTCAATGTTGTGCCATACGATCGGTTTTCCGTCCAGTCGGCAGTTGCCTATGTCCTCACCGGGCCGCCGAGAAATCGCGGCGCAGTTGTACGAGAGATATATGGTGTCCGTTCCCGCGTCACCCTCTATTGAATCGGAGACACTGCCGCCGAGCACATACGCTTTGTCGTCGCCCTCGCCGAGAAATACTTGGTAGCATTGTCCCGCGCGCAGGATAAAGGTGTCGTCCCCGTCGTTGGTCCAAATCAACTCTCCCACCGTGCCGCTCACGTCCACCGTGTCGTTGCCGCCGTCGCCCCATAAATCGCGGGTGACCGTGGCGCCGGCCTCAACGATGATGGTGTCGGCCGATCCACAGCCCACGCCTGACTGATCGCCCGATATGCTCTCGACGGTGCCCTGATGCACAATGATGGTGTCGCTGCCGTCATCGCCGATGAGGGAAACCGCGGTCCCCCAGTTCTCGGTTCGTCCGCCGTAGTTAGCTGAGAAGCCGGTGCCGGTCCGTATGTCGCCGGCAATGCCGTAGTTGTAGATCGTGTCGACGCCTTCGCCTCCCACGATCAAGTTGGTGACCGTGCCGTAATTGGTAATCGTATCATCCCCCCCGAGTGCGTTGACGCACTCGTAGGACTCGCCGGCATTGACGGTCAGGGTGTCCGGGCCTTCAGTCCCCCCGAGATCGGCAAGGACGACGGGAGTGGAGGCAAGGCTCGATGCGTCGATGAGGCACGCTCGGGCATCATCCGCGCTCTTCACCTCGAAGACCCAGTCCGCGCCCTCAACGTTGCCGGTGGGATCGTCGCTCGCCCAGACGACGGCTCCGGTCACCTCGGCCAGGGTGTCGACCAGGAGCTTCCCTTCTTCCCCCGCACCGATCGAGCAGCCATACAGGTCGATCCGTGAGTCGGCGTCGAGGAGGGTTGCCAGCACGAGCCACTGAGCCGAGCTCTCCTGGATCGTGGTGCTTGTCCAGAGTTCGGATCCTCCCAAGGAGAACACTCCCGCATTACCATGGGAGAGTACGGCAAGCTGGTCGATCTTGGCCCCTTCGGATTGCACGAGTTCGTCCAGCGCCTGGGTGAGGGATTTGAGGTCGCCGTTCGCCGCGTCGTACAGGATGACCTTCGCGTCCTGGTCCGCGGCTCCGGTAAGAGCCTGGATGTTTTCGAGCGAGTTGGCCACGACCACCACCTTCAGGTCCGTGGTGGTGGAGCCTGCGCCGGAAGTCGTGGACGCATTGCCGGATGTGGTAGATGCCTGGTCGGTCTGAGTCGCTGTGGCGGCAGAGGTGTCGGCCTTGTCCGGTGCGGTCGTATCACCGGTCTTCGTGGTGGCCGTGTCGGTGGGCTGGGTCCCGCTGTGTGGTGTTTGCCCCGTATCGGTAGACGCCTGGGAATTGTCCTGGTGGACATCGGATGTCGCGGCAACAGCCGCGTCGTACACGACTCTCTCTTCAAGCTGTTCCAGCATGAGAGGGAGTCGCACGAGTATGCATTTTGCGAACCATTTCTCCAGCATGGATACCCCTCCTCCACCCCGAATGTACCTAATCTGAGGAAGCTCAATCGGCTTTTCCACCCCTAGTAGCATTTTACCATGTCGACCGGTGACACACAAGCGATAGTCTCGCTCCTTGAAATTTGCCGTATAGCTGAAGCAAACACAGCCCTCTCCCACCAGGGGTAGGGAATGCGAACCCTCAATCTTGTTGACTTAAGGACGAGCGCGTCGCCGCTGATCGTCACCCCGGCGAAAGCCGGGGTCCAGGAAACCCGCAGAAAACCTGGATTCCTGCTTTCGCCGGAATGACCGAAAGAGCGCTCGCTGCAGTCACGGAGAGGTTAAGTCAACTGCATTGATGTGAACCCTCTCCCACCACGGGTGGGGAATGCGAACCCCCGCCCTCGATGGAAAGAGGAAAGTGACAGGACCAATCCCAAGGCGCGGCCGTATAAGTCAGCGACATTGCCTCCCCTCGGAAACCGCGTGGATTGACACTTCAGTAGGGTTCAGATAGACTGGGCCCTCGTAACTGCCCTCGGGTGAGCCTTCACGGGAGAGAAGATTGACCGCGCACCGCCACGGAAGAAGCACAGCCACATACCCCGTTGCGGAAGCGCATTCCGACAACAACTCTTCGGTGCCCGCGAAGAGTTTGAATGATTGTAGTACAGAGACCAACAGCTATTCTCTTGGATTTCTCCGCGTCCTCTGCGTCTCTGTGGTGAACTCTTTCGCAAGGAGACTCGATGCCGGACCCCTTCAGAACCATAGAATGGAAACACGACCATATAAAGCTTCTGGACCAGACCCTTCTGCCCAAGGAAGAACGATACGTGGAGATCCGCACGGTGGATGCGCTCTGCGACGCGATACGACGTCTCGCGGTGCGCGGCGCTCCCGCGATCGGCGTGGCCGCAGCCATGGGGGTAGCCCTTGGCGTGCGTGATGCGGAAGACTCGAACCGGGAGCGGTTCGACGAGCTTTTTGACCGGATCAGCACGCAGATTGCCGCGACAAGGCCCACCGCGGTGAACCTGTTCTGGGCACTCGGCAGGATGCGGCGAGTTCGTGACGCGGCCGCGGACCTGGACATTCCGTCCCTGAAGAAGCGCCTCGAAGAAGAAGCCGTGCTCATGGAACGCGAAGACCGGGAACTGTGCATGCGCATCGGTGAGTGGGGGAAAGACCTGTTTGCAGACGGCGATACGGTGCTCACGCACTGCAACGCAGGGGGGCTCGCCACCGCAGGGTACGGCACCGCGCTCGGAGTCATTCGCGCAGCTCACGAAGCCGGCAAGGTGATCAAAGTGATCGCAGACGAGACACGACCCCTCAACCAAGGGGCCCGGATCACGTGCTGGGAGCTGATGAAGCTCCGTATCCCGGTCACCCTGATTCCGGACAACACCGCGGGAGCACTCATGCAGCGCTCGGCCATACAGAAGGCAGTGGTGGGAGCGGATCGCATCGCATCCAACGGCGATACCGCCAACAAGATCGGCACCTTCACCGTAGCGGTGCTCGCCAAACATCATGGCATTCCGTTCTATGTGGCCGCACCTCTTTCCACCGTGGACATGTCACTCACGTCGGGTAAGGATATCCCCATCGAAGAACGGGCAGCCGAAGAAGTCACGCACATTTCCGGCGTCCAGACCGCACCCGAAGGTGTTCCGGTGCGGAACATCGCGTTCGATGTGACCCCCCATGAGCTCATCACGGGAATAGTCACCGAATGGGGGATCGCAACTCCGCCCTACACCGAGTCCCTGAAGGCTCTCTTTGCCCGACGTGACGGAGCGGCCGCCCTATGAAACCGCTCCTCCGAGATCCCGACACGGGACGAATACTGGACAGGCTTGAGATCATCGACGCGGAAGGGGGCGAGACGCTGGGGGAGATCGACGCGCAGCAGGCTTTTCGTGGCCTGAGGCAGCCCAACCTGACGATGGACACGGATCTGTACGAGCTCACCATGTGTGCGGGGTACGGTCTCGTGGGGAAGAGCAACCAGAAAGCCTGCTTCGACCTGTATTACCGGAAGAACCCCGATGACGGGGCCTTCTGCATATTCGCGGGTCTGGAACGGGTCGTAGACTATGTGAACAACCTGAGGATATACCCCGACGACATCGAGTATCTGCGCACCCTCGGGATCTTCTCCGAAGAGGCCCTTCAGCACGTTGCCCAGGGAATCAAGTTCACCGGCGACATCTGGGCCGTCCCCGAAGGGACCTTGGTGTTCCCGAACGAACCTCTATTGCGAGTTATCGGCCCGATCGCCGAAGCGCAGGTCCTGGAAACGACTCTGCTGGCGATCGTGGGCCATCAGACGCTTATCGCAACCAAGGCCGCGAGATTGTCCCTGGCCACCAAGGGCGCGCCGGTGGTCGATTTCGGCACGCGTCGCGCGCACGGCCCTGAAGCAGCGCTCTGGGGTGCCCGGTCCGCGTACATCGGCGGGTGCGCGGGGACTTCCAATGTGCGGGCAGGGAAGATGTTCGGCATCCCGATCCGAGGCACCCACGCACATAGCTGGGTGGAAAGCTTCGACGAGGAAACCGACTCTTTCCGAGGCTTTGTGGAGTCTTTCCCGGACAACACGATTCTGCTCGTCGACACGTACGACACCATCAACGGCATCCGCCTTGCCATCGACCAGGCGCACGAGCTGAAGCGCCGCGGGGGCCGTCTCATGGGCATACGGATCGACAGCGGAGACCTGGCTTACTACTCGAAGGCTGCCCGGTACATGCTTGATGAAGCGAATTTTCCGGACGTGAAGATCCTCGCGAGCGGTGATCTCGACGAATTCCTCATCGAGAGCCTTCGGGATCAGGGCGCGAGAATCGACATCTGGTGCGTGGGGACCAAGCTGATCACCTCGTACCACACGCCCGCGCTGGGAGTCGTGTATAAGCTCATGGCCGCGGATCATGGCGACGGCAAGCTCGCACCCAAGATCAAGATATCGGAAAACCCCCAAAAGGTGACCAATCCCGGCGTCAAGAAGATCGTGCGCTTCAGCAACGGCAAAGGCCGAATGATAGGCGATGTCCTGACCGGCGTGGACGAACCCTTGCCACAGGACGAAAAAGTGAGGGCTCATCACCCCATGTACGAATACATGAAACGGACCATCAAACCACCGTACCATGCGGAGGAGGTTCTGATCCCCGTCTTCGTGAACGGCAGGCAGGTGTACGAACCGCCCCGGCTCTCCGACATGAGGTCAAGGGCAGCGGAACAGATCGAACGTCTGGAACCCGAATACAGAAGGCTTACCAATCCGCATATCTACAAGGTGTCCCTGTCGGACAAGCTTTACGATACCAAACGAACGCTCCTGGAATACCATCGCGACAAGAACCATGCGGGTGAGAAGTAAGCGTTGAGCCGGGTCTTGACCGAGGGAGCCCGCGTGGCTAACATCATGTCATTGTCTGTGGATCAAGGATTCGCACGTATGGGGAGAGGCACACCGACCGTATGAACGTTGCACAAGAACCGAAGAAGTCTCTGGCACGAAGATTGTTTGACAGATGGGCTCAATCGAGGAGACTCGCACCGGGTGAACAGCTTCCCGAGGGCCCGTACTTCGTAGGAAGAGGTCCGTTCATTGCACTTCTCTGCCTTGCGGTCATCGGCACCTTTGCGGCGGGCTATTTGAGTTACCGGCATGTGCTTCTCGTGTCTCAGTCCGACTCCGTGGGCAACTCGATGCTCTGCCGGCCCAGCGGCAAGATCAACTGCGATGCCATACTGTTGACCGAGTATGCGACGTTTCTTCAAGGGTACGTTTCGTCTGCGGCTCTAGGCCTAATGGGAATGACGTTCCTTCTCTGGTGCGTGGTGAACGGCCTGGTGAACGAGCGAGTGAGGAAACTCGCATGGATTTGCCTTGCAATCTACCTGTTTTCCGCGATCGGGTTCAGCACGTATTATGTGATTGTCATGATATTCGACGTGAGCTACCTATGCACATGGTGCATGGTGGTCCACGCGGTGAATCTGATTGCGCTGATCACGGTATTCTGGATCGCGGTGAAGAAACGGCGGCACCTGCTGGTCCCCGAGATATCCACGTTCGGCGAAAGGTCCTACTTCGTAGTGGGAGGACTGGCCCTGAGCCTGTTTGTCTTCTGCGCGACAAGTCTCGCGGAGAGATCGCTGAGCTTCAACGATGCCAAGAGAAGGTTCGAGGAACTGGCGAACGACCCGGTAGTCATACTTGCCGTGCTTCAGGCATCCGAGACCTACGAGGTTCCGACCGGTTCCGCAGATCCGGTGTACGGCAAGACGGATGCGCCTTTCCGTTTGGTGCTGTTTGCCGATTTCGAGTGCCCGATCTGCGACGAAACCGACCTGTTCCTCAAGAAGCTCGTGGCCGCCAACAAGGACCTCTTACACCTCGTATTCAAGAACTACCCGCTGTCCAATGAGTGTAATAAGGCAATTCTCGACGCGGGCCAATTCCATCCGTATAGCTGCGAAGCCGCCCGCGCAGCACATGCCGCGTTCATCATGGGAGGCCCAGGTCTGTTCACGAAGTATGGGGATCTCTTGTTCAAGAATCGCCGGAAACTTGACAACAAGTCTTGGACAAAGTTTGCCGAAGAGCTCAAAATGGACGTGGGAAAGTTCGGGAAACTCATGGAACCGGGATCCGATGCCGATAAGAAGGTCAACGAAGACGTAGAGTTGGGTGTGAGTCTTTCTATCGCGTCCACGCCGCAGCTCTTCTTCGAGGGCAAGAAGATACCTATCAATCTGAAGGGAGAGTTCCTCATAAGTGTTCTGGAACGCCTGGTCAGAGTCAACCACCCCGAGAAAGGGACTGTCTCGTTCAAGAGACCGGTCTCCCCGGAAACCCCGTAAACCGCCGGCTCCCAACCTTTCGACGCTTGGCCGCCGCACAAACATCTGGAGTACAAAAGAACATGTGCACTTCCCACGTATCGTGCCTTCCTCGACGGAAAGCACTGTGGTCACGGGTTGTGGTCTTGCCGGCCCTGTTGTGTGTGCTGGCTCTGGCAAATTGCGGTGGCAACTCCGCGGGACTCCTTCCGGGCCCGATCAACGACTTGGACCTGGGGGTTTCCTCGTCAGAGATCCTGAACAAAATCGGCAGCGTCGGAAAGGTCGCCAAGACCGCGCTTCCCATGCCGGGCCGCCAGGCGATCACGTGGACGGTTCCGGTGAGCCCCTACTTCAAGAGAATCGGCTTCGAATTCACGGAGAAGGATCGGCTTTACCTCGCCAGGTTTGTGGTAAAAGACGAGGTACGGCTCGATGTGAAGACAATCAAGCAGAAACTCTTCGACAAGTACAAAGTGTCCTGGGACGAACCCAACAGGTTTTCCCGCCAAAACATGGATGTCCTGGTGTACGCTCCTGACGAAGACGGAAAGTATGTGGTGTTCGAGATCACGGACACGGTCAAAGGAGAGAAGACACTGGAGCTCTTCTCAACCGACATCAGCTTGACGGACAGAAAGGAAGCAATGATCGAGGCCAAGAAGAAACAAGAGGCCGCATCCGGCAAGAAAGAACCCGGCGCCGCAGGGGGCGAAAAGGCACCGGGGAAACCGGAAACAGGCGGGGCCAAAGACCAACCGAAACCCG
Organism: Thermodesulfobacteriota bacterium; assembly: GCA_040755955.1. Taxonomy (GTDB): domain Bacteria; phylum Desulfobacterota; class Desulfomonilia; order Desulfomonilales; family Desulfomonilaceae; genus JBFMAA01. The sequence continues at coordinate 429 of JBFMAA010000171.1, read as the reverse complement.
AGACCAAGACGCAAGAAGGAGCGCCCCCGCCGGCCGAAACCGGCGAGTGATGCCGGCTCCCATGCCGGAAGTCGCGTTCCATGAGAACCACCATGCCCGCGTGGGGGACGCGACGAACCATGAAAATGCGGTCGCGTGCCATGCTATGTCAAGCTTCGGCGACCAGCGGGAGCCGCATGCTCCAGAAAGTTCTCGTGAAAGTCACCGCCCGACATCCCGAGAACTCGCCGCAGGGTGAGAAGCACCCGATGTTTCAAAAGTTTTCGGAAGGGGGTCCCGGGGACAACCCTTTTTCAAAACCACCATGACCGCACGCGGCCACAACCAAGCATGAAAATGCTCCCCCACCGGCGTCTCGACGAGCCGGCTTTCTCTGCGGCGACCAGCGGGAGCCGCCATGCTCCAAGAGTTCTTGAGGATGGGGGTCCG
>JBFMAA010000170.1:0-12609 GCA_040755955.1 Thermodesulfobacteriota bacterium | reverse complement strand
TTCGTATCCAACAACCGGCTTCCCTGATTGTGCCCAGTAACAAAAAGACCGTAAAACGGATATAGTCCTGGTATGTCAGCTAGTTGCCAACCCGCGACGCTCGGGCAAATGTGGAACTTCCGTTGCATAGAACCAACCATCCTCGCCATCGATCTTCGTGCGGGCCGAGAAAGGTAGACACGATTATTGGCTGCGGCTCCCAGCCGCTCTGCGCTCCCGGCAAGCGAGTTGGCTTACACGAGCGCCAAGGTGATGGCCAGCGACACGGTTGACAGGAGCGTGGAGAGCACTATCGACGCAGAAGCCAGGTCCAGGTCGCTGTCGAGTTGCGAAGAGAGAATGTACGTTGCCGGTGAGGTGGGAAGCGCAAAATAGACCATGGCTACCTGGAACTCCAGTCCGGTGATCCCCCACACCCGCAGCAGACAGTAGCCGATTAGCGGCATCAGCACCAGCTTCAGCGCCTGGGAGACCGCTGCCTGCCGAAGATTTCCTCGCAATTGACCGAACGTCAGCGACGCGCCGATCGACAGTAAGGCCAAAGGCACCGCAATAGAGGACATCAGCGCCAAGGTCCTGTCGAGAAAAGCGGGAAAACCCACGTTGAGACGCGAATAGACCACGCCGGCCACACAGGCCCAAATCAGCGGGTTTGACCACATGGCCTGCACCACGAGCCTGTACCTGTCGCGGGAGGAGTAGTTGCGCTCCGAGAACCAGATCAAGATGGTGACGCACATCACGTTGATGATAGGGATCACGAACCCGATCACGACTCCGAACTGCCGCACCCCTTCTTCGCCATACGCCCCCAAGACCACCGCAATGCCGACGTACGTGCTGAACCTGAAGCTCGCTTGGGAGAAAGATCCTACGTAGAAACGAGGAACCCTCGCCGCATACGCGTACACCACACTGAGCACAGCCACGCACGACACCGCACACAGCACAGCTCCGATCATGGACCAGTGCTCTGTTCCGCCGTCGCCTGAAGGGGTTCCGATCTTCCAGAACAGGAGCGCGGGAAAAAATATGAAGTACACTATCTTATCGGAGGTCTTGAGAAAGGCGTGGTCTATCAGCCCAAGACGTTTCAACAGGCTCCCGAGCGCGATCATGGTAAAGGTGGGGAGTATGCTGCTTATGATCATAGATGTGGGCCATAAGAGTGCGCAGCGCGGCTGCTATACCAGTGCGCGTTCCGAGGAGTGACTTCAGTCTCCGTGCGGGACAGTCATCTTGCCTGTCAGTTTGTGGGATACTTCACCTGTTTGAAGTAGCATCGGCAGTATTCCTCGACAGGAGGCCCCCAGAGTCCTTTCCGAAGCCCCGGAGACGACAGGCGTCATGCCTGTCCCCGGCGACTCAGCACGGGAATTTCGTCGAACCAATGCGGGGGAATGGGGTTGCTCAGAGCTCTCCCACCCGACGGCGGTCTCTTTCCCGATCCCATTCTGAGAAGTAGTATTCATCGGCAGGTTCTTGGGGTTCGTCCTTGTTGAATTTGGGGAGGGGCTCATCCGCATAGTCGGCTCTGAAGAACTTCGTGACCCACTCACGGCCCCAAGGATCGTACTCGAGAAATTCGTGTAGTTCTTTGATTCCCCTGAGGTTGTGGAACTCCACCCACCCATCCCTGTCGTCCATGAGGGTGAGTTCGTCGGGTCTGGAGTCGGACCAGTCTATGAAGTAAGGCGAATGGGAACTCATCAGCACTTGCTTCGAGGAGTTGCTCACGGCAAAACGGTGCATGAGTCCGTACAACACGCGAAGCCGGTTAGGATTGAGATAGGTCTCCGGCTCTTCGATGAAGAATATTCTCGGCTGGTCCGGGAGGTTGAAGAGCGTGCAAAGGGCAAGGAATACCAAGAATCCGTCAGAGAGCTGCGGCCCCACAAAATAGCCCGACTTATTCTCTTCCTCGAGGCCGATCCCGACCTGATACGGGTCGCCCAGGTGGGGGGTGAAGATCTTCTTGACCCCGGGGACACTGCGTCTGATCTCATGCACTATATTATGGAAATGTTCCGGATGGTTCTTCTCTAGGTGGTGCAAGACGCCGGCCAGATTTTCCCCGGTATGGTCGAGAAGGTACGAATCCTGAACAGGCGCGGGCTTCTTAATCAGGTCTGGAATGAAACGATATCTCTTAATTTTTGATACATACTGGGCAACGGCTCGAATCCTTTTTTCCGCATCGTTCCATGCGTGACCCCGTCTCATCTGGGCCATCTTCGATTCTCTGGCTTTCACGTCGGATATGGTGAACAGTATCTCGCCTTGCACTTCCTGGAGAGTTTCTTCTTTTATAAGGTATTCGTTACGGCGAAGCTCGGTGAAAATGAGTGTGTACGTGTAGTTCACCCCATCGACTTCGACGGTGATCTCGAAGTGCAGGTCCAGGTCTTGCGGGTTGGAGTCGTTCTTCTCTCGACGGCTCAAGGTCTGCCTGAACGTGAAAGGCCCGGGACCGAACGCGCTGCTGAAAGGTCCGGAAGCGAGGAAGCTCATCATCAGCAGAAAATTGCCCAGATTGGACTTCCCGGTGCCATTCGGTCCGATGAAGATGTTGAGCGGCTTCACGTCGAACTCTGCGTCACGAAAGTTCTTGAAGTTCCTAATTCGAATGTACTTGATCATTTGCAGCTAAGTCCTTTCTCAATCGGAGCAATTCCGGATGACGCGCTCACCCGGACCATCCGGCAGGCACGTAGAGCCAAATCACGGCGAACCCGTCGTGCGGGTGTTCCTCCCGTTGAATTTCGGAGAGGCCCCGGACAAATTACCGGGGCCAGTCCTCGCGAATCCAGTGCAAGTTCGGTAGAGGACCTACTTCTCGTCCAGTGAGGTCGATATCCAGCTCATCATCTGTCTGAGCTCTTTGCCGACTTTCTCGATGGGATGTTCGCCTCCCATCCTTTCCAGGGCCTTGAAAACCGGCCTTCCTGCGGCGTTCTCGAGAATCCACTCCTTCGCGAATTCCCCGGTCCGGATCTCGGCCAGTATCTTCTTCATCTCGGCCCTGACGCGCTCGTCAATTATTCGTGGCCCGCGGGTCATGTCGCCGTATTGGGCCGTGTTGCTCACGGAATATCGCATGCGGTCGATTCCGCCTTCATAGATGAGGTCAACGATGAGCTTGAGTTCATGGAGGCACTCGAAGTAGGCGATTTCCGGTTGGTAGCCCGCGTCCACCAGGGTGTCGAAGCCTGCACGAATGAGTTCCGCGACTCCTCCGCACAGCACCGCTTGCTCGCCGAACAGATCCGTTTCCGTTTCTTCCGCGAAGGTGGTGTCAATCAGGCCGGCCTTTGTCGAGCCGAGTGCTCGAGCGTAGGCCATACCGATGTTCCGGCAATTGCCCGACGCGTCCTGGTAGACCGCCAGCAGGGCGGGCACTCCGATGCCTTCCTTGTACATGCGGCGGACAAGATGCCCCGGCCCCTTGGGCGCGACCATGAACACATCCACTCCTTCGGGGGGCGAGATCTGCCCGAAATGGATGTTGAAGCCGTGCGCGAAGGCGAGAGCCTTACCTTTGGTCATTGCCGGTGCGAGCTGCTCACGGTAGAGCGCGGCCTGAGATTCGTCCGGGACGAGTATCATGACCACGTCACCGGCTTGAGCCGCCTTGTCCGGTTCAACGACATCGAGCCCGTCCTGACCGGCTTTGTCCCACCGCCGGCTCTGCCGTTGAAGGCCGACAATCACCTTTACGCCTGAGTCCTTGAGGTTTAATGCGTGAGCGTGTCCTTGACTGCCGTAGCCGATAATGGCGACAGTCCTGCCCTCCAAGGCCGCGGGGTCCGCGTCCCGATCATAGTAAATCTGCACCAAGTTAAATCTCCGAGAAAGGGTTGGGTCAATTCCTTGCCATTGGCACTGAATTCTAACAAAAACCAACTCAAGCATCAAGTACTACACGCGGTTGTCTCGCTTTTTTTAACCTTACCTTGCGAGAGAGGGCTCCACTCCTACCTGTTCCCCTGGCGAGAATCGTTCAGCCAGGACCACAAGGGAATGCACCACCAAGACAGACAGACACGGAGAAGACACGTGCGTATTACCCGGATGAGGCGGATGGTCCGGTGATTTCTTTGTGTTTTCGTGCTTTGTGGTTGTGGTTCACAATGGAAGACGGATGCCTTCGGGACGGTTATCCCCCTTGGTTTCCTGATCCCCGAATCGTGTAGCTAGGCTTGTCCAAGAGCACGGTGGTCCCCGCGGGGACCGAGGAAGTGAGCCACACGTTGCCTCCGATCACGCAGCCGGGGCCGATCACCGTGCTTCCTCCGAGGATGGTGGCATGGGCGTAGATGGTCACATCATCGCCTATGGTGGGGTGTCTTTTCTTGCCTCTCAGGGAGACTCCGCCTTCTGATTCGCGTGGCACGGTGAGTGCGCCGAGGGTCACGCCTTGGTAGAGGCGGACTCGATCTCCGATTTCGGTAGTTTCGCCTATGACCACGCCGGTCCCGTGATCGATGAAGAAGCTTGATCCGATCGAGGCTCCGGGATGTATGTCGATTCCGGTCGCCGCGTGCGCGTATTCGGTCATAATACGCGGGATCAACGGGATGTCCCTGAGGAAAAGCTCGTGCGCGACGCGGTACACCGTGATCGCGAACAACCCCGGATACGAGAAGACGATCTCGTCAAACCCCCGTGCAGCCGGATCACCGTCGTAGTGGGCCTGGACATCGAGGGCAAGCATATGCCGGAGGTGGGGGAGTCTTTCCACAAAGACCAGAGCCTCTTCTCTGCCTGTGTGGACGCAGTGCTTGCACAGGCTGTCCATACGGCGGCACTCATGGCGAATGCTCTTCGATATCTGAGTCGCGAGAAGCTCGTACACGGTGGTGATTTCGTTGCCGAGGTGATATTCGAGCGTGGAATAGGCCAGCTCCTGTTTGCCGAAGTATCCCGGGTATATGACGTCCTGGAGAGTCTTGATAATCCGGACCACTTCGCTTCGGGACGGAATCAGCGCGACACCCACGTGATGAATCGTATCTTGTTCCGTGCAGGTCCTTACTACCGCGCCGACCGCTTCGCGGAGCCGCTCTTCCTGGAGCGGAATGAGGTCATCTTCCTCGAATTCGCATATGTTGACTCTGTCTGCCTGTGGTTTTCGATGATCGGTCATGGTTGCGGCTCCCGGGGTTGACAATACGGTAATGATTGTTGACGGTTGTGGCACAGCTCGGGAAAAAGGTCAACAGATCGCGCGCGGTTCTTTATTGATTCTCTGGGCCAAACCCTTGCGCCCAAACGATTCTCAGCTTCGGGAATGGCGTATCGCTACAGTGTTCAATCCGCCTGATCATCGAATGCCTCGAGTTCGGTGTCTGTAGGCTTCTGGTTTTCTCTGACCCCAAGGATAGGCGGCACCACGTTCTCCGATCTGCACACGGGACATCTTCCCGGCCTGTTGAGCCTTTCCCTTTTCTTAAACACGTAGTCGCAGTGGAGACAGCGCGCCGGGTCCACGATCAGCGAGCACTTCTTCCCCAGAGATCTCTGCACATGGGGAAGATGTTCCAGCACCTCCTTCTCCTTGAGACCGAGCCGCTCTGCAAGTTGTCGAGCCGTGACGTCCTGTTCCCTGAGAATTTCCAGAATCAATTTACGAATAGTCAGCATGGACTCCTCTCATCATTTCATGATACATGGAATGAGTTGGGAAACACAACCGGGCAGTGGTACCGCGACCGCCCGACAGTATTGGTTTGCGCTTGACTCGGAAAAAAAAAAAGCGTACTCTTTGGTAGAGCATTTTTGGGGAATAATCATAAGCTATTACGGCTTTTGCCGCCAGGAGCTGACACCATGACCCTCAACCGATGGGATCCATTGCGCCACATGCTCAGTTTTCACGAGAGAGTCTCAGGACTCTTGGAAGCCATGAACGAAGAGAAGGCCGTGCAGAGACCACCATGCTGGAATCCCGCGGTGGATATCCTCGAGACCCCCGATGCATATGTCTTCGTTGTGGAATTACCGGGTGTCGGCCGGGACAACATCAATGTGGAACTCCATGGGGACAGACTGATCGTGTTCGGTGAGCGTCGGTTCGCACCCAGCGTGGAGGATGCCGCATACCACATCATCGAGAGCAGACACGGAACCTTTGAACGGCAGTTCAAACTCCCCGCGGACGCCGATGTGGATGAGGTGAAAGCCCATTATCACGACGGAGTCCTGCACCTCCGGTTTGCCAAGACCAAGGCCCAAGCCGAAAAGAAGGTCTCGGTAGTTGCCATCGGCTGATGTGGTGTGTGCGGTCTTCCGGCGGCTTGGCGTAGATGGCTGAAATTGATCCGTACGGCATATTGGGTGTGAGCAGATCGGCTTCTAAGGACGAGATAAAGACGTCCTACAGGGCTTTGGCGCGCCTGTACCACCCTGACATGAACGGGAACAGCGAGGTCGCACAGCGAAGATTCAGGGAGATTGTCGAGGCGTACGACATCCTGCGGGACACGGAACGGCGATCCCTCTACGATATGCGAAACCCTCCGCCCGCGCCGGAAGATCGTCACAGAGGTTCCGGCCGGGCAAGACCCTTTCCGAGGGCTTCTCTTCACCGCAAGGCCCATGTTCAGAGGACCGCGTCGTTTTCCAGGGGGCGAGAAACGCCGGGAAGCTCACGGGCTTCTCGCGAGGAGACCGTCCATCCGGAACATCGTGCCGCAAGGGGCTGGTCAAAGGGGAGTGACCTCAGCCATGAGCTCGAGATCGACTTCCTCCAGGCACTCCAGGGCGTGACCTTGGAAGTGCGCGTACTTGAGAGAACCGCGGAGATCAACATACCCGCGGGGATCGATACCGGAGCCAGGATGAGAATCCCGGGGCAGGGCGCACCTGGTCTGCGTGGAGGCCCAAACGGCGACCTGTTCCTGAATATTACGGTGAGAGACCATCCGCTGTTCCGGCGGGAAGGCGACGACATTCATGTGGATATTCCCGTGTCCGTCGCTGAAGCAGCGCTCGGGTCGGAGATCGAGGTCCCAGGTCCGGAAGGTCGTCTGAAACTCAAGATGCCGCCAGGAACGCAGTCAGGAACGAAGTTCCGCTACAAAGGGAAAGGTTTTCCCTCCCTTGGAACCCAGACGCGCGGTGCCTTTTATGTCAGTACCCACGTGGTGATCCCAGATGCGATAGACTCGGCTTCACGAGAACTTCTGGTCGAATTCGAGAAACGAAACCCCTTCACGGCCAGGAGAGGCTTGTGAACCGGCGGTTGCAGGAAGGAGGATCTTCATGGAGGAAAAGGAACCTACAGAAGGGTTCAAGGTAGTGGATAAGCGCAGATTTTCTGCGGAAGGGGAACCTACGGAAGCGCCGTCGACAGTGGACACCACCCGGGAAACGACTGGCCCGGCAGCGGGGAAGGCTGAACCCGAAGCGCCACGAGGACGCAAAGCCGAAACACTTCCTCCGGTAACCTTTTCTGCGCTCATATTGGATCTGGCCAATACCGTGCTTTTCCAGCTAGGGCTCCTGAGACTGAGCGAGGACACGGAACCAGAGAAAGACCTCGTCGGTGCCAGGAGAACCATCGATTTGCTGGGATTACTCGAAGAAAAGACCCGAGGCAATCTCACCGATGACGAGAAAAGGCTCATTACCGAGACCCTGTACCAGTTGAGAATGACCTACGTGGAAATGACCAAGTAGATCGGATACCACCACCACGTATGGGAACCATGCAGAGGAGACACCCCGGGCCCGCAACGCGGTCGCACCGAAAGATGAGAACAACCCGGTGCGGGATTGCATACGGGTTGTGGCAGCCGGCGGGTACCGTCCGGTCCCAAGAAATCGCAAGTGCCTGAGATAGAGAAAAGGAGTTAGTTGATGTCACGAGTCTGTGAGATATGTCACAAAGGTCCCCTGAGGGGATTCAACGTGAGTCACGCGCACAATCGCACCAAGAAGATATCATATCCCAACCTGCAGAAGATCAGGATACTGGAACCCTCGGGCAGAGTCCGCAGGGCCAAGGTCTGCACCCGATGCATTCGGGCGAACAAGATCTTGAAGGCTCCGTGATTGGCAGTGCAGAGCCCAGCGTTGACAAATTCGGCAAGTTTCATCCCCCCTTGCCCCCGTAGGCGCCAACTTCAGAGTACGCGTTGCCTTAGCATCCTCCCCTCCAGGGGAGAGGGTTTCCGAATCCCCTTCCCTTGATGCTCACTATTGTACACGCTTAACACCGTGGCCATAGTGAGCTAGAAGGGGGGCATGGAGCTTTATGGTCAGCACTTCGATTCTGGCACAATCGGACACATCCATGCAATACTGGGTGAAGAACCGAGCATTTCCCGGCGGCAACCGTCCCGGCGGGTGTGTGAGATAGTGGAATGGCGATCATCCAATGGGAAGCTCAAGGACGCGGACTGCCGGAAAGCCTTCCGGGAACTGGATCGCCTCGGTCGTGTTGTACTGCCTGAGTGCCGGGTGTAACCACGATATGGTGCGGTCTGGTCAAGCTGGAATCCATGGCAATTGGCTGGGCCATGGCTGAGGCCCGTTCCAAACAGAGCGACGGACCATAGCCACGGTGTCAGGAACGGGTAATAGCGAGACGAGGGGAGGGGGATTCGGAGATCCATTCCCCTGGAGGGCGAGGGCAGAGTGAGGGGGAGGACGCTAAGGCAACGCGTGCTCTGAACTTATGTCTATGGGGGTCCAGGGGAAGGGACTTTTTTCAAGAAATCCCTTCCCCCGGAAATGCCAGTTCACATAAGAATCACTCGCGGGCTTGATCCGAGTGCTGCGCGAGCACCCTCTGTCTTTTGACGAACGCGTCGAGGCCGAAAGCCTTTACCCGGTACCCCATCTGCCGCAACGTGATACCGAGCTCTTTTGCTGCACGGGATTGGATCCATCGGTTGCGCTCCAAAGCCGAGATCACGTCTTGTCTTTCTCGCTCCCGGAGAGAACCGTACGCCGGCCGGTCTTGACCGGAGACGTTCTCCGGGTTCGCTTCGTGGGTGAGATATGGGGCCAAGTCCCCGACGTCGATGGTGCCTCCGACGAATATGATGGCAAGCCGTTCGATAAGGTTTTCCATTTCACGCACGTTACCGGGCCACGTATATCGCACGAGCGCATCGAGAGCCGCGTTGCTGAATCTGGGAGCATACCCGTACTCGAGAGAGATCCTGCTGCAGAAGAAGCGAACCAGCGGGATCACGTCTTCCGGCCTCTCTCGGAGCGGCGGCACTCTGAGGGGAAAGACGTTCAGACGGTAGAAAAGATCTTCCCGGAACGATCCTTCAGCCACAGCGGCGCTGAGCTCCCGATTGGTGGCGGAGATGATCCTGACATCGACCTTCCTTGTCTTGGAGCTCCCCAGACGCTCGAATTCACGATCTTGCAGGAATCTCAGGAGCTTGGCCTGGAGAGGCATGGGAAGCTCGCCGATTTCATCGAGGAAGAGTGTGCCGCCGTCCGCTTCTTCAACCCGCCCTGCCTTGGATTCCGCAGCACCGGTGAACGCACCCCTTTCGTACCCGAAAAGCTCCGATTCCAGGAGGTTGTCAGGGAGGGCCGCACAATTCACCTTGATGAATGAGAACCGCGCTCTGCTCCCAAGCTCATGAATGATCCTGGCCACGAGCGTCTTTCCGGTTCCCGACTCACCGAGCAACAGAACCGTAGCTTTGGTCGGGGCAACCTTTCCGATCAGTTCGTGCAGCTCTGACATGGCTCTGCTCGCGCCGATGGAGAAGAAACTCCTGCTCTTCTGGGAAAGCTCGGCTTTGAGCGATACATTAGCCTTGATGAGGTTCTCTTCTCTGGCCTTCACCTGATGGTTGAGGCTGACAAGCTGAGCCACAAGTACCGCAATAATGCTGAGGAACCTGATGTCTTCCTCGAACGAGACGTCCTCGTCGAACAGCCGGTCGACGCTGAGCACTCCCAGAGGAGTCCCATGGAGCGCGATAGGCACTCCGATAAAGGCAATTCGGCCCTTTTCTATGTCTCTGGCCCGGGTCTTGTTCAGAAATAGTGGCTCGGTGCTCACATCCGGGACCACGAAGGGCTCGGCCGTGCGGAATATCAACCCCGTGATCCCTTCGTCCAGGCGGTAGACCCCTCTTCTCCTCTCATCCGGGGTCAATCCGTGGGACGCCCTGATGGCCAGGATCTCCTTGTCCCCGTTACGCAGGGTGATGGTGGCCCTTTTCATCGACAGATATTCCGACAGAATCTCCAGAATAAGCTCAAGGGTCTGGTCCAGGTTGAGTGCCTGGCCGATGATATGGCTTATATCGTAAAGAACCTTGAGTTCGAGTTGACTTACTCTCGCATCCACGTCATTCACCATATTGTTTCGGAGGCCTCGGAAAGCTGTGCGCGCGATAGCCGGAAATCGCATAGGCGTCGGTCTGACCGCATCAACATATGCCGGAGGGCATGGCGCAACCGTTCAGGGGGCATCCGCATTACTAATAAGGGTCGATTTCTTCTCTTTTCGAGAAAATTTCTCCAACTCAGCAGCCTCGGGAGGGCGCAAAGCGTCTTGCTTGCGCTCGGGACAACCAACTCACCCCGCCATCGGTCTCCATGCGGACCGACCAAGGCGGACGCGAATTTTGGCGGCAACTCCCAGCCGCTTCCTGCAATGATGGGACTCCCGGGGTGGTAGTCCTCTGATCGCAACTCCTTGTCATGCGGAAGCTTCGCCAAGCCAAGGACCCCCGCGTCTTGAGCGTCCGCTGATGCTGGTCCATGCGAAGATGATGCCATCGATCTCATGTCCGGGATGTGTCGGAATAACAATAGAATATCAACATGCTGCAAATGCCGAGGCAGTCTGTCGCTACATTTCCGTAGGATTTTGCGGCCCCGGATACGAAGATGTCGGCGTTCGAAGCGCGAACCGGTCTCGTGGAAATGGGGATTCCGGGGAACGAGAGGTTTTGCTAATTACCTTCCACTCCTTCCCTTTTCGATAAGAAGTGTTCCGCTCAGCAGCTTCAGGAGTGCGCAAAATGCCTGTCTATGGAGGTGCTTGTCACAAGGTCTCACATGATGTAGATACTTGCCGTGAAAGGGCTCTGACAACGGACCCTCTCCCCAGCGAGAGAACGTTTCCCCACGTCGGCACGGAGCCCCTTCGGAGATTCAGCATGAACCAACTCGTAGCCGAGCGCTTTGCCCGCGACCCCCGAGTAGCCCAAGCCAAACAGCTCCTCCTGGAAGCCCTCAGGGAGCACCAACAGGGTATTACCGGCATACGCCCCCCAGATCCCGGCCGAGCAGTCACGTACGCCGAGCTCCTGGAGGAGTTCGGCATGCTGCGGGCGGGGGCTCTCTACTATCCGTACCTCGGAAGCGGCATAGGGAACGGGCCCCTCGTGGAACTCGCGGACGGCAGCGTCAAATACGACTTCATCTCCGGCATCGGAGTCCATCATTGGGGCCACTCCCACCCGGAGATCGTGGGGTCCGCACTGGAGGCCGCGCTGAGGGACACCGTCATGCAGGGGAACCTCCAGCAGGACGCCGCGTGCGTAGACCTTGCCAGGACTCTGACTGCCGCGGCCAATTCCCGCGGAGCGTCACTGACGCACTGCTTCTTCTCCACCAGCGGGGCCATGGCCAACGAAAACGCGCTCAAGCTGATTTTTCAGAAGAAACACCCCGCGGACCGCCTCCTTGCGTTCGACCGATGCTTTATGGGGCGAAGTCTGGCGCTTTGCCAGATCACGGACAAGCCCGCATACAGAGAAGGCCTGCCGGGGATCATGGCGGTTGATTACGTCTCGTTCTTCGACCCGAAACACCCCCACGAGTCCACGCAGCACGCGGTGGACCAAGTCAGACGCCACCTGGCACGGTATCCGGGCCGACACGCGGGGATGATCTTCGAGCTTATTCAGGGAGAAGGGGGATTCTACCCCGGAGAGGCGGCCTTCTTCAGGGCCATCATGGAGGTGCTCAGGGAACACGACCTGGCCATCATGGTCGATGAAATCCAGACGTTCGGTCGCACGGAAGGCCTTTTCGCGTATCAACACTTCGGACTCGATGAGTTCGTGGACGTGGTGACCGTGGGAAAGCTTCTGCAGGTGTGCGCATCCCTTTTCTCGGAGAAGTACAGACCCGGTCCCGGCCTGCTCAGCCAGACATTTTCCGCGAGCACCTCCGCGATCTTCGCGGCGCGGACCATACTCAGCCGTCTGCTTGCCGGAGACTTTTTCGGGGCCGACGGAAAGAATTCTCTGGTGCACAAAAGGTTCGTGCAAAGATTGCAGGAAACGGAAGCCCGTCACCTGGACCTTGTTGAAGGCCCTTACGGACTTGGCGCGATGATCGCGTTCACTGCGTTCAAGGGCGACGCGCAGAAGGTGAAGGCCTTTGTGCAGGCGCTTTTCGCTGCGGGCGTGATTGCGTTCTTCTGCGGGTCGGAAGTGACCAGGGTTCGGTTTCTGGTTCCTGTAGCCGCGATAACCCTCGACCAGATCGACGAAGTGGCGGCAATCGTCGAGAGGGTTCTGCTCGAGGTGGCTCAGGCCGAGTCGCTTTCCGAAAGGTAATTGTTGGGGGGGGGGGGGTGAATATAAAAAAAAAAATAAAAACCCCCCCCCCCCC
>JBFMAA010000169.1:2591-12723 GCA_040755955.1 Thermodesulfobacteriota bacterium | reverse complement strand
GTACCGCAGGCAAGCATTTTCATCGGAAGACAACTTGCCGAACCCCGTCGCATCTTTTGGGTAGTACTCTATGACCATGGACCGGATACTACATCTTGTGGTCACCGGAGTCAAGTGGATACCCCCAATAGGATATTCACCCTTTTGCTTGCGGGGAGGTCCAAGTTTGTCTATAGTCCGCGCACGTGCAAATGGGAAGGCGACTATGCGCAACAGGTATTTCTCTGTGGGATTCTTCATAATGTGGGCGCTTGCCGTGGCGGGTTGTTCGGGGCAATCGAACGGTCCCGGGACGAACACGGCTGCGCCGGAGCCTCCGGAATACGCAGTGCCTGCGTACGGCGACATGTTCGTGGACGGCAGCATCGGTGACGCGTCAGTGCTGCTTCCCGTGTTGGCCGCGGATTCCGCGAGCTTCGCGGTCACCGGCAACGTGTACAACGGGCTGGTGAAATACGATGAGGACATAAATCTCGTCGGGGACCTTGCCGAGAAATGGGAGATCTCTCCGGACAATCTCAAGATACGATTCTACCTGAATAAAGGCGTTCGCTGGCAAGATGGCCAGCCCTTCACTGCCCGTGATGTTGAATATACGTACCTGCTTTACACGGACGAGAAGACACCGACCGCGTACGCCACGGATTTCCTCAAGGTCAAGGAATTCCGGGTGCTGGACGACTATACCGTGGAGGTTACCTACGACAAACCGTACGCTCCTGCGTTGGGCTCCTGGGCCGTTGCGATCCATCCCCGTCATCTGCTGGCAGGTACGAACGTGGTGGACAGCCCGCTCAAGAGACACCCCGTCGGCACAGGCCCGTACAAGTTCAAGGAATGGGTCACAGGAGAGAAGATCCTCCTCGATGCCAACCCGGACTGCTTCATGGGGAGACCCTACATCAGCCGGACCATGACCAGGATCATTCCCGATCCCGCGACCATGTTTCTCGAGCTCAAGGCCGGCCGCATCGACATGATGGGCCTGGGGCCGCTCCAGTACATGCGCCAGACGAACACCTCGTGGTTCAAGGAACAATACAAGAAGTACAAATACCTGGCCACGGGGTACACGTACCTCGGGTACAACCTCCAGAAAGAGAAATTCAAGGATAAGCGGGTCCGCCAAGCCATCACTATGGCGATCGACAGAGAGGGGATCGTCAAGGGGGTGCTCCTCGGATTGGGAGTGGTTGCTCACTCCCCGTACAAACCCGACACCTACTGGTACAACCCCAATGTGAGGAAGTTCCCCTATGACCCGGAAAAGGCCAAGCAACTCCTTGCAGAGGCGGGCTGGAAAGACACTGATAACGACGGTATACTCGACAAGGACGGCACGCCATTCGAAATCGAAATCATCACCAACCACGGGAATGAGACTCGCAAGAACACAGCCACAATCATCCAGTGGTACCTTGGGAAGATCGGCATAAAAGTGAAGATCCGGGTCATAGAATGGGCCGCGTTTCTGAAGAATTTCATCAACAAGAGGAACTTCGAGGTGTGCCTTCTGGGGTGGAGCATCGGCCAGGACCCCCATCAGGTGGATATCTGGAATTCGAAGAAGACCGGCCCGACGCAGCTCAACTTCGTGCACTATCAGAACCCGGAAGTGGACGAACTCTTGGACAAAGGCGCGGCTACCTACGACAGGGCTGAACGGAAGAAGTACTATGACAAGTTCCAGGAGATCATCGCGGAGGATCAGCCGTACACGTTTCTGTATGTCCCGGAAAGCCTTCCCATTGTCAGCTCCCGGATAAAAGGAATAGTGCCCGCGCCTCTCGGAATCAGCTATGATTTTCCGAAGTGGTATGTGCCCAAGCCCATGCAAAAATACCAGATCGAGCCCTGAAACGATCGGGGTCAAAGCTCCCCGGCCTTGAAAGGCCCGGCTATTGTCGAGCGTCCCTCCCGGACGGCGGGGTTCCCAAGCCCCGCAGGGCGACTGAACATAGCGGGCGCTTCAGCGGCGGGCAAGAAGATGGAGCCCCCATCGCATGTACAAGGCCTAAGTGAGTGCCGATGCCCGAAGCCCCCTCACACTGCCCTCTTCCAGCGGGGGTGAGGGTTTGCGATTCCCCGTAATTGATAGGCGGGCACGGGGAGAGTGAAATGTGCCGCGATCTTCCATGCGGGGACTACAGTGAGGTCCAATGGGAAAATACCTGTTAAAGCGACTGGTGCTCATGATTCCGGTGCTGTTTGGGATCACGGTGGTTTCCTTCACCGTCATGAAGATTGCCCCCGGAGACCCCGTGAGCCTCGTAACGGACATGAATCCGAACATCAACGAAGAGGCGATTAAGAGGATCAGAGCCCATTACGGCCTCGATGATCCGGTCCATGTGCAGTATTGGAGGTGGCTGTCGAACATGCTCAAGCTGGATTTCGGCAGGTCCTTCGCGTCGGACAATCGCCCGGTGCTGGACAAGATCCTGGAACGTCTGCCCGTAACGATCATGATCAACGTGATCTCCTTGTTCGTCGTGTTGACCGTGGCCATACCCATTGGAATCATGTCAGCGGTCCACCAGGATTCGTTGTTCGACAGGGGGACCACGCTTCTTGTGTTCCTCGGATTTGCGATTCCCACGTTCTGGCTGGCACTGCTCCTGATGATCCTCTTTGGGGTGCAACTCGAATGGCTGCCGATTTCAGGCCTGCGGTCTTTCAATGCCAAGGAACTCTCCTGGTTCGGGCAGATCGTCGACGTGGCGAAGCATCTGGTGTTGCCGGTGTTCGTGTCGTGCTTCGGAGGGCTTGCAGGCATGAGCCGGTACATGCGCTCGAACATGCTCGAGGTGATCCGGCAGGACTACATCACTACGGCCCGGGCCAAGGGGCTTGACGAGCGGACGGTTATATTCAAGCACGCGTTGCGCAATGCCCTCTTACCGGTGATCACGATACTCGGCCTTTCGGTACCCGGTCTTATCGGCGGAAGCGTGATCTTCGAGACCGTCTTCGCGATCCCGGGCATGGGACAGCTTTTCTACCAGAGTGTGCTGATGCGCGATTATCCGACGATCATGGGGATATTGGTGATCGGTGCGGTGTTGACGCTCGTGGGGAATCTGCTGGCAGACCTGTCATACTCGCTTGCAGACCCGAGGATTCGAGTTGCGGACTAGCCGGCTGCGGGTTCAGGGAACTAACATCTGTCTGCGTACGGTCAAGTAAGATTTCGTAAGACCCCTGCTTATTGACAAGGTTGGAATTCTTCCCTTCTTGCGAAGAATTCTCCGGCTCACCAGCTTCAGGAGTGCGAAAATTCTGCGAATGCCCGTGAGAGAGTGGACTCACCGGGAATGCTGGTCACGCTCCCAAATCCGCAGATACGCCTCAGGGTCGGAGTGGTCTTAAGAGCCTAGATCAGGGCCCGAGTAGTGGGATACATATTCACTGCCGTGGCCACAAACGAACGCGCTATCGCCTCGCGCCCAACGGGTGCCGCGCACATTGGTACTTAAATGATGTCAGGGTGCATTTCTGCGACCCGGGACTCATGTCCCGGGCTACTTTCTCACGTCCCTGCGGGACTAAACGTGCGCCTCCGGAGCCCCATAGGGGCGGCAGATAGTAGCCCGGTGCGTAAGCGCCGGGAGCCCGACGCAGTGAGGCGCGAACAAGCCCTCCGAGGGCTTAATTATTCCGATGGGTTATCCGACACCAAAACGCGCTGCACCCTCTCAAAAGGGACTTTTGCAAGGGCCTCCTCTGTTGATCAGAAGTTCCTTCCCCCGGAAATCCCATGTTCTGGCGAAGGTGAAGATGCCCAAGTTCAGGGCGGTGCTCGAGTACGACGGGACAGGGTATCACGGATGGCAGCTTCAGCCGGGAATTCCCACGGTACAAGGGGAAGTGGAGCGCGTGTTGGAGCGCATTCTGTGTCGGCCGACCCGGGTCCATGCTGCGGGGCGCACCGACGCGGGAGTTCACGCGAGCGGGCAGGTGATTCACTTTATCGCGGAGTGGTCCCACGGTCCGGAGCGGCTGCAGAAGGCGTGCAATTCGTTATTGCCCGGAGAGGTGACGGTGCGATCGGTGGAGGACGCGTCGCCGGAGTTCCATGCCCGTCATTCTGCGGTCTCCAAGACCTATGTGTACAGGATACTGAGCCGGGAGATCAGGTCTTCCCTGGAACGACTGTATGTCTGGCACGTGCCGTACCGGTTGGACGTAGGAGCCATGCGCGATGCCGCCTCCGAGGTAGTGGGAGCGCATGATTTTGCCGCGTTCGGGCTCGCCACAGACGGGACCCCCTCTACGGTCCGGGAAATCCTTGAGGCGTCATGGGTTTCAGACCCGGCAAGCGGGGTGCTCACCTTCACCGTGCGAGGCACCGGCTTTCTCCGGTACATGGTGCGATCCCTGGTGGGGACCCTGGTGATGGTGGGTCGAGGCAAAATCTCCCCCGAAGATATCCGAGACATACTGCGGTCCGGGGATCGGAACCGGTCAGGCCCCACTGCTCCTGCACGGGGACTTACCCTCGCCCGCGTAGACTATCTCGAATAGTCCAGGCAAGCACACAAGTCTGACCCTGCGGCAACGGGTTTGCAACCGGCCCTGAGGCCACCTGTTGAAACGCCAATTGTCATGGCGGTTCTCAAGACGCAGCCGGGAGCCGTAACCAAACGGCTGGGAGCCGTAGCCAATAATCGCGTCCGCTTTTCTCGGTCCGGATGGAGACCGATGGCGGGGTGGGTTGGTTCTACGCAACGGAAGAAAGGCACCTTGCGCCGTCCTGGAGCTGCTGATCTGAACAATTCTTCTCGAAGAGAGAAGAAATCGAAGGTTATTGGTAAGACGCCTCTTCCTCCAGAATTCGCATTTCCATGGGAACAGCCATATCAGTGGTTATTCCGAGGTCTGCCGAGGTCCCGGGGGAATAACTACGGCCTCTCCGGATGCGACGACCGCGCCGTGCTGGTTGGTCCAGAGCAGCTTAAGCCGAACCCACCTCTTGGGCTCGATCTTTTCCGAGACCTCTGCCGTCGCGGTAATGGTGTCGCCGAAGAATGTCGGAGCCTTGAACCGAGTGGTGATCTCGACCGCGATCGTTCCCAGGCCCGGAAGTTTCATGCCGAGCACAGGCGCAATGAGACTCTGTGGAAGAGCTCCGTGGGCGATCCTCGTCCCGAACGGGGTAGTCTTGGCGAATTCCTCGTTCACGTGGATGGGGTTGAAGTCGCCGCTGATCCCCGCAAAGAGGTACACATCCGTTTCTGTGATGGTCTTGGCAAAGGAAGCCTTCATTCCCACTTCTATCCTGTCGTAATCCAAGCCGAGTTGCATGTGTGTCTCCTGCTCAGTGCAGTGTGTGCCGGAAGCCAAAATACGGGGATACCGGTCTCGTGTGAACCACCGTGAGCGCCGAGACGCGTCACAACGAACAATGAAGGTGCGATTTGCCGCACGATTCGCGAACGTGTCGAGCCCCGCGGCGACCAACGGGAGCCGCCATGCTCCAAGAGTTCTTGAGGATGGGGGTCCGGGGGAAGGAACTTCTTGCCAGAAGTTCCTTCCCCCGGAAAGCTCACCTATTTGCCAACTTGAGCCGATCGCGGCATTCCGGGACCGTGGCGGGCTCTCTGCCCTGGTCTCGCACCATTCGTGCGGCCTTTTCGACGAGTTCACCGTTGGATCGTGCCATAGTGGTCGGGCTGAGATAGAAGTTGTCCTCGAGTCCCACTCTGATGTTGCCGCCGAGCGCGATAGCGCCGGCCACCAGACGCCACTGATCCTGACTTATACCGATCACTTCCCAGTCACTCTGCGGCGGGAGCAGCTCCACCATGCGCACGAGGTTCGGAATCGTAGGCGGAATGCCGCCCAGTACCCCGAGGATGAGGCTGTACTGGTACGGCGGTTCCAGAAGCCCCATGTCGATCAACGGAAACGAGTTCCCCACGTGGCCAAGGTCGAAGCATTCCATTTCCGGCTTGGTGCCGACCGACTTCATCCCTTTGACGATGGAGACAATCTCGGAAAACGGGTTCGGGAACACGAACTCGAAGACGAAATCCCTGCGTTTGGGGTTATATTTGGCGTAATTCATGGACCCCATGTTCAGGGCCCCGATTGCGGGCTTGATCGCCTCAACCGGAGCCAACTTCTGCTCGGTGGTGACGTTGATTGCGCCTGTGGAGAAATTCACGATTATCGGACACGCGGCTGTAACCGCGAGGTAGATGTTGCGATAATCGCCGATTTCGTAGCTGGGGAGTCCCTCGGGAGTCCTCGCGTGGATGTGGACTACCGCCGCTCCCGCGTCGTAGGCTCGTTTCGCCTCGGCCGCGTACTCCTCGGGGGTGTAAGGAATCGCCGGACACTGTTCACGATTCGCCACGACTCCGGAGAGCGCGCACGTGATCATGCATGACCGCTCGTAGTTCTGGTTCTCTTTAAGCCAAAAAGAGGACATCGACTACCTTCCTTTCCATTGAGGCGGCCGCTTCTCGATGAACGCGGAGAGCCCTTCCTTGGCATCCTCGGTTTCCACCACCGCACCGAGTCGGTCGCAGAGCAGGTCCAGCGCGTCCGATAGGGAGAGGTCCGCGGCATCCGCCAATGCCTTGCGACCAATGCGGATCGCTGCCGGCGCTTTTTCGCCGATGGTGGCCAGGGTCTTTTCCACCAAAGGGTCAAGCTCTGCGGCGGGAACTGCTCTGGTGACGAGCCCCATCTGCTCGGCCTCGCCGGCGGAATACATCTTCGCGGTGTAGATCATCTCCGCGGCCTTCTTTCTGCCGACGTTTCGCATCAGCAGAGCGCCGATCATCATGGGAAACAGGCCCACGTTGACTTCCGGCGTCCCGAACAGAGCGCCGTCCCTCGCGTACACCATGTCGCACGAGAGCATCAGCCCGAGCCCTCCTGCCAGGCAGTGGCCGCTCACTCGAGCCACCAAGGGTTTGGAAAAGCTCGCCATCCTCAAGAGAAGCTGTTCGTATTTTCGGGCCCCGGCCACATGGTCAGCGGCGGAAAAGCTCGATGCCAGGTCCGCTCCCGCGCAGAACGCCTTTTCCCCTGCCGCGGTGATGCATACTACTCGCACCAACTCATCGGACTCAGCTCGTGACAGGCAGGTCCCGAACAGGTCGATGATTTCCAGGCTCAGGGCGTTTCGACGGTCCTCCCGGTTGATCGTCATCCACGCTGCAGAACCCCTGACCTCGTACAACAGCTCAGGATCATTCATCGGAATTCTCCTTTTCGGAAGGAAGAGATCTCCGGGGGAAACTCCTTTGTGCAAAGAAGTTTCCCCCGGGCCCCATCGGCGCTAAATTCAGAGCACGCACAGCCTTAGCATCCCCCCCCCTCGCCCTTCCCACTCCCGCCAGGGGAGAGGGTATCCGGATTCCCCTCCCCTCGTGGGAGGGGGTAGGGGGAGGGGGATAACCGCCTGAAATGTCGAATTCGGCCGTCGCCAAGTTAGCGCCTGTGCCCCCGGGCCCCTTTCAAGAAACCCTGGAGCATTGGTTGGATCTGACCATCCACGATGTTGCCGTGACATATTGTGCGGGGTTTCATGCCTCGTTGTAGAGCCTCGCTCCATGGGAGTCGGCACATTGGGCCATTCCGACCATTCCGCATATTCGTGCAAGGTGGCTGTCGACTTCGCAACTCCCTCATGGTTGCTCTCCCTAATCCGTACTACAGGTCGGCGTTTTCCATCTTAGCCGGAGCGTCGGATTCGCCCGTGTCCGGCTCTATCTCCACGAGTATGTCGCCGGGGCTGACCTGGGCTCCCACGCTCGTGTTAACCGCTCGCACTACCCCCGCGTACGGCGCGCTGAGCGTCATCTCCATCTTCATGGCGCTGACCACCACCAGCGGCTGCTTCTTTTCCACCCGCTGCCCCACATCCACGAGCACTCGAACCACTCCCGCAGGCGTCGGAGGCGTAACCTCTCGGCTCGTTTCGCCTGGGCCCGCGGACCTTCTCCTGGGCACCCTGTCCGCGTCCTGGACGAATCGTGCCCGACCGTTGACCCAGACCCAGGTCCCGTCTTTTCCGGCAGCGGTGAAGACATTGACGGAACGGCCCTCGATGGTGAGACACGTCAGGTTGCTCGTCACGGACTTGGCTGCGATGGTCCGGACTCCCTCTCCCAGATCCACCGAGAACGCGTAATCTCCACTCTGTGAATCGACAGAGAGTGCGAGAGTTTCTCCATCCACATTTATGCTGCGATGCATGGCATACCTCCGGTGCCGGAACGAACCACGAAGCGAAAACACAACGAAATGAGGGTCCCATTCCCGTGAGGGTCCCAGAGTGCTTCGCTTTGAAGACTGCGGGAAGTCTCGCCTTCCCTTACCTCTCCCATCAACGGAGGAGGACCGCAAACCCTTTCTCCTGGCTGGAGAGCGAAAGGTGAGGAGAGATACTGGTGACTTATGGACTGACTTCCTCGGCTTGACCTGGCTTGGAAACCCGGCCCCGTTGAATTCGGGAGCACCAGCCGTCACGAGGCCGCTTACGTCACAATCATTGAAGGCGCGGACGGACCAGGGCCATTTCAACGATCCCGCCAATGTGAAAGCAACTCCTCATGTCAAACGCGCTCCTCTACCGAGCGAGGTCCCAGGACCCGAGCGTCAACCAGGGGGACTGCCGTTCCGGCCCGGGCGCTGAAGCTTCCGCTGATGTCGGGCGGCCTCCAAGCATTTCCCCGAACACGAATCCCAGAGCAGCCAGGTGGTCCTGTTCACGGTTCGGTCGCCACTCTGCGAAGTGCTCTTCTATGAGCCTGGTGTGCGTATCTCCTGCCTGGAACACCTCCGACCCGATCACATCCAGGAGGAACTCGACGGGGGTCTTCACGCCGAGTATCACGGTCTCCTGAAGGGCTCGGATCATGCGACGGCACGCGGCTTCCCGGTCCTCAGCCCAGACCACGAGCTTCCCCAGTATGGGGTCGTAATGAATCGGCACCTGACACCCCGAATACATCCCGTGGTCGAAACGAATTCCCGGGCCCTCTGCCGGCTGAAACAGAAGCACCTTGCCGGGAGCGGGCATGAAGTCGGCTTCGGGGTCTTCCGCGTAGATTCGGCACTCGATCGCGTGGCCCCGAGGCCGCAGGTCGTCCCGGCGAAACGGCAGGGGCTTACCCGCCGCGATCTCAATCTGATGCCGCACCAGATCAAGGCCGGTGGTCATTTCGGTGATGGGGTGCTCGACCTGGAGCCTGGTGTTCACCTCGAGGAAGTAGAACCGCCCCGATTGGTCGAGAAGAAACTCCACGGTTCCCGCGTTTACGTACCCCGAGGCCCGTGCCACAGCGATCGCCGCGTCGCCCATGCGGGCCCGCAGGTCTGAATCCAACGCAGGGGACGGGGTTTCCTCGATGATCTTCTGATGCCGACGTTGGACTGAACACTCGCGCTCGAACAGGTGCACCACGTTGCCGAAGCCGTCCGCGAGGATTTGGAATTCCACGTGGCGAGGCCGATCCAGGTATTTCTCCAGGTATATCGAGCCGTCCCCGAACGCGCTGAGCGCTTCGCTTGTGGCGAGTTCCACGGCTTCCCGGAGTTGGCAGGGGGATTGGACGATTCGCATCCCCTTACCGCCGCCGCCTGCCGCGGCCTTGACCAGCACCGGATAGCCCAACTGCTCGGCTGTTGCGGCCAACTTATCCGGATCGGATTCGGCAACGGTCATGCCGGGTATGACGGGTACATTGCGGTCGGCCATGGTTTTTCGGGCTTTGGTCTTGTCCCCGAGCTCGGCCATCACCTTGCCGGGGGGTCCGATGAACACAAGCCCTTCTGCAGCGACTCGGTCCGCAAAGGCCGCGTTCTCCGCCAGAAAACCGTACCCCGGATGTATGGCCTCAGCTCCGGTCTGCTTTGCGGCCTTGATGATCTTGTCCACGTTTAGGTAGCTCGAAGCCGGGTCCGAAGCACCCAACGGCACGGATTCATCCGCGGTCAGGACATGCAACGCGTCCCGGTCCACGTCCGAGTAGACCGCCACGGTTCGAATTCCCATCTCCCGGGCCGTGCGCATGACCCGAACCGCGATCTCACCTCTGTTTGCGACCAGAATCTTGTTGAACATGCGAGACCATTTCTCCTGGAAATGCGCGGGGGGGGGGGGGTGGGGGGGGTG
>JBFMAA010000169.1:0-2581 GCA_040755955.1 Thermodesulfobacteriota bacterium | reverse complement strand
ATCCCCTAAAACTTTTGGTACTGGGCGGCTCCCGCTGGTCGCCGCCGGAGGGTCTGGGTGTGTCCCTGAATATAGGGTGGGAACGCATTTTCGTGCTTCGTTGTGCCCGCCGTCCGGGCATGGTTGTTCCTGTGGAAACGGTTTTTCGAAGGGCGGAAACTTGTTGAAAGACGCCCCCTTCCACGGAGCCGCATAGGCGCTTAGTTCGAACTAGCCGGACGAATCGTATGCCGACGGTCTCTCTTGAGGGGTGCGGGTTAAACACCCTTCTTCAACGACGACCTCATTGACCGGGCAGATCCTTTGCACCGCGTGCTCGGAGGAGTTCCTCGATTTCGAGGTGTTCATGGACCTGTGCGTGTCTCAGAGCCGTCCAGCAACACATGTCCTGGGCATTCACATCCGCGCCGTGGTCGAGAAACAGCTTCACCACTTCCACATGACCGGCTCGAGCTGCTTCCATCAGGGGAGTTGCACCGTCCGGCCCCTTGGCGTTCACGTCCTTCCCTTCCTTGATGAGGCGTCGTGTCGCGTCCGCATCTCCAAGAATGGCGGCTATCTGCAAAGACATCTTGGCACCGCGCTCTCGGAGTAGCTTCACCACCTCCCGGTACCTTGAAACGTCCTCCTCATCAACCGAGGTTGCCTGCTTGCCGAATTGCACCGAAACGGCGGCCTCATCAAGCGCCGTCTCGCCATTCGAGCCCGTTGCATGTATGTCCGCTCCCTTGTCCAGGAGCAGTTTCACCTGCTCCAATCTGCCTTCCCTGGCAGCGAGCATCAGGGGCGTTTGATTATAGCGTCCCCTTTCGTTGACGTCCGCGCCCTTGTCGAGGAGCAGCCTCACTACCTCGACCCGCCCTCGATGAACCGCAAAGGTCAGTGGTGTGCTAGACTTGCTGTGCTTGCCTCCCGCGTGTATGTCTGCTCCGTTGTCCAGGAGCAGTCTCACCGCCTCCAAAGCCCCAGTGCCTACGGCGCAAACCAGGGCGGTGGCGCCTCCCTTCCCTGCAGCATTCACATCCGCTCCTTTGTCCAACAGCATTCTTATGGAATCCGAGCGCCCTGCCCCGGCAGCCGCCATGAGTGCGGTGTGGCCGAAGGGGCCTCTGGCGTTCACATCGACGCCTTGGTCCAGGAGCAGTTGCATCACCTCTAAGTGAGATCCAGCGGCTCCGGCTCCCAGAGCCTCTTCCGTTGCATTCGCTCCCTTTTCGATGAGCAGTTTCATGAGATCCAAACGTCCGCGTCTCGCTGCAGCAGTCAGAGGTGTCCCCCCGGTCTTGCCTCTTGAGTTCGGGTCCGCCCCGTTGTCCAGGAGCTGTCTCACCAGGTCAGTATGTCCTCTCTCTACCGCCTCAACCAGCGCAGACCGATCATAGCGATCTCTCACGTTGAGGTCCGATCCGTGTTTCAGCAGCAGTCGCACTAGTTCCGACTGACCGGTTATCGCCGACCACATCAGCGGAGTCTCCCCGTCGCTCTCCTGCGCGTTCACGTCCAGGCCCTTTTCCAGAAGGGCTTTCACCACATTCAGGTGCCCAAATTCAGCGGCCGCTCTTAGCACGGAAGCCGGGCCACCGTATGGTTGGGGGCCTACGTTGACGCTTGCTCCTTTTTCCAGGAGTCGTCTCACCAAGTCTTCGCGACCCTTACTGGCTGCCCAGAAAAGGGTGGTCTTCGCATCCAAGATAGGTCCGTTCACATCCGGCTCTGTTTCGAGAAGCCGCTGAACTTCTTCTTCGTCTCCGAGCAGCGCCGCGGCCACGAGCGTCACTTGCGCGCCACGCTCCAGGAGGAGTTTGACCACTTGATCATTCGGGCCTATCTTGGCGGCCATCATGAGAGGCGTCCAGCCGTACGCGTCCTTGTGATTGACGTCAGCGCCTCTGTCCAAGAGGAGTCTTACCACTTCCGGATGGCCTATCCCCCAGGTCAGGGCCGTCTCCCCGAATTTGTTCTCGAAATCGACATCAAACCGTTGGTCCAAGAGAAATCGCATGACCTCCAGATGACCCTCGGCGGCCGCGTGCATCAGAGATCCTGCATAGTAGTCCTGCCCCATCTCGCCGTGAGCGCCTTTTTGGAGAAGCACTTTGATTATGTCGAGTCGACCTGCCTCGGCTGCCCTCGCCATGGGCGTCCAACCGCCGCTACCCACAGCGTTGGGATCAGCGCCGGCTTCGAGAAGGCGCTTCACCTCGTCCAGGTGACCTTTCTCGACCGCTGAAAGCAACGGCTCAGCCGCCGCGTGAGCTTGCTCGACTGCTGACAGCGGCTCTTCGTCCTGTTCAGAGGCAATTGCCACGTGGGTCGGAGAACCCGCCACAAGGAACAGACCCATGGCCAACAACCCCGTGATTGCTCTGAGGAGATGCATTCGCTTCGTTGGCATGACGTGCCTCTCGATACTTGCTTGACTTCCTTCCCCCGCAAGTGTTTCCCTTCAGGGACCGAGTTCGGGGTGAATAAGCCCCATCCGTAACGGATTCATGTTCTAAGAGTTTTTGAAGAGGGGTCCGGGGAGGGGCGTTTTTCAAAAATTACCACCCCCGCCATAATTTCGGTTAGAAAAAACATT
>JBFMAA010000168.1:0-12761 GCA_040755955.1 Thermodesulfobacteriota bacterium | reverse complement strand
CTTCCTCGGCTCGCAGGAAGACCGATGGCGGGGCAGGCTGGTTCTACGCGCGTCCCAGTGGCGTTTACCCTCTCCGTTGTACTTCAAAAGGCCCGATGATGCAACGGTTTCCGCGGCAGAACCCCTTTGCGGCGACCAGCGGGAGCCGCCATGCTCTAAAAGTTTTAGGGGATGGGGGTCCGGGGGAAGGGGCGTTTTTCAAAACGCCTCTTCCCCCGGTATCCTGCCTGCCCACTCTCTCCCTCTTTTCTATTTCCAGTTGGCTGCGATGACCGGTGTGAGGGTGGTCTTGCGGTCGTCGGTGAGGGTGGTCTGGCCTGCGGGAGGGGGAGAAAAGGCTGCCATTGCGGATACTACGTTGTCCACCTGGTTGTTGAGCAGGGCCTTGCCGTCATCGGTCTTGAACTTCTCGATTTTATTGGCGGTCCCGCCGTAGTAGTTGGTGATGGTGGCCTTGTCCTGAGTCCCGATGATTGAGGCTTCGAGGCTGTTACCCGCGCGGCGCAGCCAGACCTGCTCTGCGGAGACCCCTGGACCGAATTGCAATGTGTCCGTGTTGCCAGGGGTCGAATCGAGGTCTATGATGGTGTCGTGGCCTGATCCCAGGTTCAGGACGTAGGTGTCATCACCCTGCCCCCCGACAAGAAGGTCGTTGCCGTCTCCGCCGTCCAAGAGGTCGGCTCCGTCGTTCCCGGCCAGAAGGTCGTTTCCGTCACCCCCGAGCAGAGTATCATCTCCGGAACCGGCTTCGAGCACGTCATTCCCCGCGCCTCCGATAAGTGTGTCGTCATCGCCGTCGGAAAGGAGCAGGTCGTTTCCGTCGCCTCCGTCCAAGCGGTCTCGGCCGCTCCCGCCCAGGAGAAGGTCGTTGTCCTCATTGCCGTAGAGGAGGTCGTCTTCGCTTCCACCGCTCAGAAGGTCGTTCCCAGAGCCGCCGAGAAGCATATCTGCCCCTCCGTCACCAAGAAGGGTGTCGCTATCGTCTCCACCGTCAAGGAGATCTGATCCGGCTCGGCCGAGCAACAGGTCGGCCCCGGGGCCTCCAAACAGGCGGTCCGGGCCGTTTCCGCCGTCCAAGGTGTCCTGACCGGCTTCCCCAAAAAGAGTGTCCTGGCCGTCCTCTCCGAAAATAGTGTCATTCCCGGCGCTTCCGTACACGGTGTCGTTGCTGAGGCCGGCGAAGATGGTGTCGTTCCCCTTCTTCGCGTAGATCGTGTCGTCGTTGCGGCCTGTGCGGATCGTGTCGTGCTTGTCCGTGCCGTACGTAACCTGGGATTGGACGAGAAGGCTTGCGGGTGCGACGCTCGTTCCGTTTGCAAACGCGATGGTCTCGACAGGGATGCTGCCGTCCGGATTTAGTGTGATGTCAATGCCTTGGAAGGTCTCGTTCCCTTCCGCATCGAGCAGACGCAGGCGTGCCAGGGTCCCGTCAGTGCGAATGATCGTATGGTCGAAGTCGATACCAGGTCCCAGTTCGATGGTGTCGAGGCCCGAGGTGTCGACGAGCCGGTCCAGCCCGTCTCCCGCGTGGTATATGTAACGGTCGTCTCCCGCCCCTCCGGTGAGAAGGTCGCTGCCGGCACGGCCGTCGAGCACGTTCGCCGAAGCGTTTCCCGTGAGTCTGTTGTCGAGGCCGTTGCCGGTGGCATTGATTGCTGCCAGACCGATCAGGACCAGGTTCTCCAGGTTGGACCCGAGGGTGTAGTCGATGGAGCTTTCGACCGTGTCCGTCCCTTCGTCCGGGTTTTCCGTCACCGTGTCGCCGGGATCGTCCACGACGTAGGCATCATCCCCC
Organism: Thermodesulfobacteriota bacterium; assembly: GCA_040755955.1. GTDB lineage: Bacteria > Desulfobacterota > Desulfomonilia > Desulfomonilales > Desulfomonilaceae > JBFMAA01. The sequence continues at coordinate 10,966 of JBFMAA010000168.1, read as the reverse complement.
GTTCCTCCGAGAAGCCTGTCCGCGTCGGCTCCGCCGTCTAAGCGGTCGTTCCCGTCTCCGGTCTCGATGGTATCGTTTCCTGCGAGTCCCTGGACCCGGTCATCCACGTTGGTTCCGAGGATCAGGTCGTCGTCCGGCGTGCCCATCAGCTCAATGCCTCGGGACAGCAGTTCCTCGTACGTGGCTGCGATGCTGTTCGAGAACCCGAAGCTTTCCACCGCGTGTGGCCCGAGCGCATCTTCCCGGTTGAACCCGTTCATCCTGATTTCGTCCCCGCTGGTGCCCACCCGCAGCATCAGCGTGTCCCCTTCGTAGGTGAGCCGCACATCGTCGAGAGAGATCCCCTGCCCGAACTCCACCCGGTTCCCCTCGTTCGGAAGCGCGGCATCCTGGATCGTGTCCACGCCGTCCCCGGGGTTGAAGACAAAGGTATCGCTTCCGGAGCCGCCTCGGAGGAGGTCGCTCCCCAGGCCGCCTGCGAGGACGTTGTCTGCCGTGTTGCCTGTCAGGATGTTGTCCGACTCATTGCCGGTCCCGTTGATCGCGGCATCTCCGGTAAGGGTGAGGTGTTCGACGTTTGCGCTCAAGGCGTGGCTCACCGAGCTCAGGACCGTATCGACTCCTTCGTCGGGGTTCTCGGTCAACACGTCTCCGGGGTTGTCCACGACATACACGTCGTTTCCCGCTCCCGCTGCGAGTCTGTCTGCGCCTCCGCGGCCGTCAAGGAGGTTGTCCGCACTGTTGCCCACGATCACGTTGTCAAGTGCATTCCCTGTGCCGTTGATCGCGGCATCGCCGGTCAGTATCAGGTTTTCGACGTGGTCGGTCAATGTGTAGCTGATCGAGGTCTCCACAGTGTCGATGCCTTCGTCAACGTTCTCCGACACCAGATCACCTGCGTTGTCCACAAAATAGGTGTCATCGGAGAGCCCGCCGGTCATCGTATCCGAGCCGCTCCCGCCGTCAAGCACGTTCGCTGCCGCGTTGCCGATCAGCACATTGTCAAGGCCGTTGCCGTTGCCGTTGATCGCGGCATCCCCGGTCAGGGTGAGGTTTTCCACATTGTCGCCCAACGCGTAGCTGATTGAGCTCTCCACCGTGTCGATGCCTTCGCCGGCGTTCTCGGAAACCAGATCGGCTGCATCGTCCACCACATAGGTGTCATCGCCGAGGCCACCTCTCATCGTATCAGAGCCGGTTCCACCGTCGAGCACGTTGGCTGCGGAATTGCCCGTCAGCACGTTGTCAAGGCCGTTGCCCGTGCCGTTGATCGCGGCATCGCCGGTCAGGGTGAGGTTCTCCGCGTGGTCGGTCAATGCGTAGCTGATCGAGCTCTCCACCGTGTCAATGCCTTCGTCAGGGCTCTCCGTCACGATGTCGCCGGCGTTGTCCACCACGTACGTATCATCGTCCGGTCCGCCTGCCATGGCGTCCCCGCCGGTTCCCCCGTCCAAACGGTCTTTCCCCGCGCCTCCAATCAGGACGTCGTCATCCGCTCCGGCAAGGACCACATCATCCCCAGGCCCGGCATCGATGGAATCCCGGCCGCCGTTCGTGCTCACAAAGTCGTTGCCGCCCTTGGCTCGAATGACATCATCGGAGGCTCCGGTGATGATCACGTCATCCCCTTCGGTCCCCGGATCGAGCAGCTCTACGAGATTCACCTCCGAGCCGTCCGCGAACCGGACCGTTTCCACCACGTGGGTACCCGTGACGTTCTCCTTGTCGAAGTTGAGCAGGTTCACCGCATCGCCGCTGCTTCCCACCTCGATGAAGAGCGTGGTGCCGTCCTGATGCAGCTTCAGATCGTCCCGCGTGATCCCCGCGCCAAATACGAGCACATTCCCTTCGCCCGGGAGCGCGGTGTCCGTGATCGTGTCCACGCCGTCACCAGGGTTCAATGCATACGAGTCGCTCCCTGAGCCGCCCAGCAAAGAGTCCGGACCGAGGCCGCCCGAGAGCACGTCGCTCCCGGCCCCGCCCAGCAGCGTGTTTGCCTCGTCATTTCCGGTCAGCGTGTTGTCGAGCTCGTTGCCGACACCGACAGTCGCGGTGCCGAAGAGCACCAGATTCTCCACATCCGCTCCCAGCGTATAGTCAAAGGACGCCTGGACCGTGTCGATACCCTCGTTCGCGAGCTCGATGACCGTGTCGTCCGGACCGTCCACCACGTATGCGTCATTTCCGAGGCTCCCGGCCATGGTATCCGACCCAGGACCGCCGTCGAGCACATTGTCCGACGAGTTGCCGGTCAGGACGTTGTCCAGCGCATTTCCCGTGCCGTTGATCGCCGCATCGCCCGTCAGGGTCAGGTTTTCCACGTGGTCGGTCAGCGTGTAGCTCACCGAGCTCTGCACGCGGTCGATACCTTCGTCCACATTCTCGGCCACGATGTCGCCCGGGTCGTCCACCACGTAGGCATCGGCTCCAAGGCCGCCTACGAGCCGGTCCGCACCTGCCCCTCCGTCGAGGACGTTGTCCGCGGCATTGCCGAAGATCGTGTTGTCGAGCTCATTTCCGGTACCGTGCAGAGCTTGATCCCCGGTCAGAGTCAGGTGCTCCACATTGGCTCCCAGGGCATAGTTCACGGAGCTTTGCACGGTGTCCACACCTTCATCAACCTGCTCGATCACCACGTCATTCACATCATCCACCACGTAAGCGTCGTCCCCCAGCCCGCCTGACATCGAGTCCGCGCCCGCGCCCGCGTCGATCACGTCGTTGCCGAACCCCCCCAGCACAATATCGTTGCTCTCGAACGTGGTGACCGTGTCGTTCCCGCCCTTCGCGTTGATCACGTCGACGAAGTAACTCCCCAGAATCACGTCATCCCCTTCGGTTCCGGGGTCCACAAGGGTCGGGAGCCGGATGGACGAGCCGTCCGCAAACGTGATGGTCTCCACCACGTGCGAGCCGTTTTGCGCATTGTAGTCGAAGTCCAGGAGACGGATCGCATCGCCCGGTCCGTATTCGAGGACCAGCGTGGTCCCCTCCATGTGCGTCGAGAGGTTGTTTTGCGTGATCCCTTCACCGAAGATGATCACGTTCCCTTCGCCGAGCGTCGCGGTGTCAATGATCGTGTCAATCCCGTCGCCTGGGATGAAGACGTACGAGTCCTGTCCTTCGCCCCCGATCAGGGTATCGTCGTCCGGGCCGCCTATAATCAGGTCGTCTCCGGCTCCCGCGTCGATGGAGTCGCTCCCCGTGCCGCCATACACACTGTCGCTCCCTTCATACGCAAAGACCGTATCATTGCCGCCCCTGGCGTTGATCGCCTCGGCAAAGTAGCTGCCCAGAATCACGTCGTCGTCTTCGGTCGCGGGGTCCACGAAGTTCACGAGCCCCACTTGCGTGCCGTCCGCGAATTCCAGCGTCTCCACCACGTGTGAGCCGTTCACCCCGTTGTAGTCAAAACCGGGGAGGCGGATCTCATCGCCGAGGTTGCCGTACGCCAGGACCAGAGTGGTCCCTTCCCGGCGAGTCGTGATGTCGTCCGGCGTGATCCCCTCGCCGAAGAGTATCATGTTTCCTTCAGCCGCAGTGGATGTGTCTATGATCGTATCCACGCCGTCGAGAAGATGGAACACATACAGGTCTGAACCGGGCCCGCCGATCAACTCATCGTCTTGGGTGCCGCCCGTCAAAGTGTCGTTGCCGAGCCCGCCGGAGAGGCGGTCCGAGCCCTCGTACCCATACAGCCGCTCGGTCACGTTCGTGCCGGTCAGGTCGTCGTCCGCATACCCGCCCTGCACGATGAACGTGTGGCTGACCAGCTCCTCGTAGTTGACGATGGTGCCGTCGGAGAACTGGAAGTTCTGCACCGCACGGGGGCCGAAGTCCGCGGCCTGGGGATCGAAGCCGGTGAGGTGCACTTCGTCGCCGTTTTCGCCCACCTTGATGATCAGGGTGTTCCCCTGAAAGGTGAGGCGCCTCTCCATGTCCGCGAGCACAATATCGCCGCCGAACACCAGCGTGTTCCCTTCCGATGCGGTCGCCACGTCGTCGATGAAGTCGATGCCGTCGCCTGGATTGAAGTAATATGTGTCATCACCCGCACCACCCGCGAGCCGGTCATTTCCCCCGCCTCCGGAAAGACTGTCTGAGCCGTCCCCGCCCGTAATGCGATCCGCAGCTCCGGTACCGGTCAGGGTGTCGTCACCCGCGGTGCCTGTCAGGTCAAACCCCTTGTCGATCATCTGGCCGTACGTGAAAATCCGCCCGTCCGCGAACTGGAAATATTCGACTGCATGCGGCCCATACGGGTCCGCCGCATCGAAGCCCGTGAACCTCACTCCGCTTCCGATGTTGAAGATGAGCGTTCCCTCGGCCGGATCATGGCTCAGGGTAATCCCCTCGGGCGTGATCCCAGGGCCGAAGATCAGCATGTTCGGTTCCATAGGGGTCGAGGTGTCAATGATCGTGTCGAAGCCGTCGCCAAGGTTGTACCGGTAAGTATCATCCCCTGCGCCGCCGGAAAGCAGGTCATCGCTTTCATGTCCGATCAGCGTATCTCGGGCCGCGGTGCCGGTGAGAGAATCTGCTCCAGGAGTCCCCTCGAAGGTGAAGCCCAAATCCACCAGCTCCGATGCGGTCAGCTCGGTCCCGTCGGCAAAGCGGAATGCCTCGACTGGAACCGCGTGGTACGGGTTGTTCGAGTCAAACCCCTCCAGGCGAATCGCATCTCCCGTCGAGCCCACATTGATCACGAGCGTGCTCTCATCCACGGTGAGGCTCAGATCCCCTGCGGAAATCCCCGGGCCGAACTCGATGGCATTCCCCGCACCCGCGGCCGGAGCGTCAATGATCGTGTCCACCCCGTCGCCCGGATCGAACCGATACGTGTCAAAGCCGCTCCCACCGTTCACGACATCGTCTCCACGCCCCGCGGTGATGGTGTCGTCTCCGCCGAGGCCGGAAATCACGTCCGAGAACGAGGTCCCGGTGAGCACGTTTGAGCCTTCGCCGCTTGGCGCGGCAAGGCTCCCCAGCCCGACCCAGGACCCGTCTGCGAACTCAAGCCGCTCCACCACCACGGAACCCGCCTCGCCGGTCGGGTCGAACCCCTGCAGGACCACCGCATCACCGAGGCTGCCGTACGCAATCGTGAGGGTAGTTCCGGAAAGGTGGGTGCTGATGCTTGCCTGGTCGATGCCCGCACCGAAGACGATCACATTACCCTCACCAGGAGCCCAGGTGTCGGTGATCGTGTCCACCCCGTCGCCCAGGTCAAGGCGATACGTGTCAAAGCCGCTCCCTCCGGCAAGATCGTCATCTTCAGTACCCCCGACGAGCGTGTCCGAGCCGTCCTGACCCCGGAGCCGGTCGACACCCGCACCTCCGAGAACCGTGTCGTCTCCGCTGCCCGCGAGGATCGAATCGTTACCCGCGCCGCCGTCAATCTCGTCCGCCTGGGACCCGCCGGTCAGCCAGTCGCCTCCGTCATAGCCGTACATACGGTTCGGGCCGTCGTCGTACCCTCGGATTTCATCAAAGCCCGCGGTACCTTGCGTGATCACCAGTCCCTTGACCGCGGCCTCGTCCCAGGTGATACCGTCCGCGAACGAGAACTGCTCGACCACCGCACCTGCACCCACGCTGAAGTAGTCGACCACAGTGAGCTGGTCGGTCGTCCCGTACTTGAGCACCAGGTCATTCCCTGAGCGCTCCGCCGCGGTCACGCCCGTTGACTGCACGTCCGTGAACTGCACCGTGTCAATCACGCCTGGAGTGGTATCCGCTTCCACGATCCGGTCAGCGCCTGCTCCCAGGCCGACCACGTACGTGTCTCCTCCTGAGCCGCCTTCGAGACGGTCCGCGTCCAGGCCGCCAATCAAAGTGTCCGAGCCCTCTTCGCCTCGCAGCCTGTCGGCGCCCGAGCCCCCTCGGAGCACGTCAGAGCCGTCTCCACCGAGCAAAGTGTCGCTGCCGCCGTCCCCGTCCAGCTCGTCGTCCAAGCCGTAGCCGAAGAGCGTCTCGTTAGCCGCGCTGCCGGTGAGCACGTCCGGGTCTTCGGTGCCTGTCAGCGTGTCGCCGTTCCAGCCGGGGGTGTTCGCTCGCGCCGCGACTGCCGCATAATCCCAAACCACCCCGTCCGCGAACTCGAAGGCCTCCACCCGATACAAGTCACTGTTGGGATTGAGCTGCCACTGGACCGTAAGGGTATCGCCGGTGCCGTATGTCATCACCAGGTCGTACCCCGATTTGCCGATGGAGGTGAGCTCGTCGGATCGCACATCCGTGAATCGGACGACATCCTGCGCCCCCGGAGTCGGGTCGTATTCGACGATCAGATCCTGACCGGCTCCCACACCGACCAGGTAGGTGTCGCCACCCGCATCGCCCCAGAGGGTGTCCGAACCTGTGCCCCCGAGGAGGGTATCCGCGCCGCCGCTCCCGCGCAAGGTGTCGCTACCGGGCCCGCCGTTGAGCACATCCGGCAGAGGCCCGCCATAAAGGGTATCTTGCCCTTCGAGCCCGTAGATGCGGTTTGACACGTCCGAGTCGCCCGAGATCGAGTTGTTCCCCGAGGTTCCCACGGTGATGATCTTGTCCCTGATCGTAGCCTTGTCCCAGACCGCGCCGTCCGCGAATTCGATGAGGTCCGCGCCGAAATAGACCTGGTAGCCGGTATTGAACTGCTGGGACACGGTCAGTTGGTCGGAGGTGCCGTATCTGAGCACCAGGTCCACACCCTGCCGCTCGATGGCGGTCAGTTCGGTGGAGGCCACGTCAATGAACTTCACCACATCGACTGCCCCGGCTTCGGAGGCGTTCTCGTAGATCACGTCCACGCCGTCGCCTTTGGCAATGTGGTAGGTGTCGTCGCCGCCCTCACCTTCCAGCAGGTCACTACCCGTGCCTCCCACGATGGTGTCGTCTCCCAGGTTGCCGTGAATCGTGTCGGCACCGGGCCCGCCGTAGATGAAGTCCGGTTGGTCCGCCCCGTATCCGAAAATGGTGTCGTTCCCGTCGAGTCCGTAGATTTCGTACGGGTAATTCTGACTGGGCACGATGTTGTCCGCTCCGGCCGTGCCTGTGATGACCTTTACGTTGCCGGGAAGCGTGACTGCCGAGTCATTGAACAGGGTGCCGTCCGCGAAGCGGATCTGCTCGATCCTGGACGCGGCGCCGGTCTGGAAGTAGTTGGCGATGGTGACCTGATCCGAGCCGTACGTGAGCACCAGGTCGTTCCCCCAGCGCACTGCGGACGAGACGTCGCTTTGGCGCACGTCCGTGAACTGCACCACGTCGGTGTTGCCGGGTGTGGGGTCAAAGTCCCATATGCGGTCCATTCCGGACCCGAAGCGGAGCAGGTAGGTGTCGCCGGCGAGGCCTCCTTGCAGCACGTCATCATCGGGGCCGCCGTCCAGGGTGTCCGAGCCGTCACGGCCATAGAGCTGGTCTCGGCCCGCGAACCCTGTCAGGGTGTCGTCCGTGGCATAACCCAGGAGCACGTCATCCGAGGAGGTGCCCTGCAAGACGAGCTGCTGAATCGTGCCCGCGTCCCATGCGGAGCCGTCTGCGAACTCGATGCGCTCCACCCGGTATTCGGGCGAGTCGTTCCAGAACCAGTTGTAGACCGTGAGGGTGTCCGAGCCGCCGGGCAGGGAGAGCTGCAGATCGTCGCCGATGCGGTGCAGGGTCACTTCTGCCGGCGCGAGCTCATCGGCGAGGCGAATCGTGTCGATGTTGCCGGCTGTCCTGTCGTGGTCCACCACCAAGTCCTGGCCCGAGTCCGGACCGAAGAGAAAGGTGTCGTTCCCGTTCGCGGTGTCCCAGGCCCAGTGCGGAGTGTCGGTGCCCCCGAAAAGAGTGTCGTTTCCCGCTCCTCCTGCCAGTCGGTCATTGTCCGTACCCCCTACCAGCCGGTCATCGTCTTCGCCCCCAAGAAGGGTATCCGCGCCCGCTTCGCCGTACACCGTGTCAGAGCCGCTGCCCGCGTCCACCACGTCATCCCCGCCCCGGGCATGGATTGTGTCGTCACCTGCGAGGCCTGTGATGGTGTCGTCCCGGTTGAAGCCGATGATCTCTTCCGCCGCGTCGGAGCCGATCACGAGCAGGTCTTGTATTGCGTTCAGGTCCCACTGGGTGCCGTCTGCGAAGGAGATCGCCTCGATGCCGTACCGAGGGGAGTCCTGGAACAGCCAGTCCTTGACGCTGACTGCATCGTCAGTGCCTGAAAGTGTGATCTTCAGGTCGTTTCCGAGGCGCTCCAGCCGGACATCTCCGGGGAGAATGCCTTCGCCGAATTCGATGGTGTCCGTGTTGCCGGGAGTGGCATCCTGATCCCAGAGAGTGTCTTGGCCGAAGCCGCGGCTGAAGAAATACCTGTCGTTTCCGGTTCCTCCGTCCAGCCCGTCGCCCGCGGGGCCGCCTTCCAGCAAATCATCTCCGGCTTCCCCGTATAGCTGGTCTTCGTCAGCATCACCATGCAGGATGTCGTTGCCGGCCCGGCCGTACAAGCGGTCACTACCGCCACCGCCGCTCAGAACGTCCTCCACGGGCCTCCCGTAGATCACGTCGTCACCTTCGGTGGGCCCGAATGCCCGTGAGATGATCTCGGCTTCGTCCCAGGTGGTGCCGTCCATGAACTGAATCTGTTCCACTCGATACAGCGGGCTGTCGTTCCAGAAGTAGTTGTACACCTGCAGGCTGTCGGATGTGCCGTTGATCGTCAGGAACAGGTGATCCCCAGCGGCTTTCAGCGTGATGTCCGCGGGAGTGAGGCTGCTCCCCAGCCAGATCGTGTCCACGTTGTCCTGGGTCGGGTCCGCGTCGATGATCAGGTCTTGTCCTGAGCCTCTGCGGAAGATGTATGCGTCGTTGCCGCCTTCCCCTCTCAGGAAGTCATTTCCCGCTTCGCCGTCGACAATATCCGCCCCTTCCCCGGCCCACACATGGTCATCCCCGCCGCCTGCAACGATCAGGGAATCGCCGTCCATGTTCACGATGTTCTCGGCCTGATCGGTGCCATAGATGACGTCGTTTCCATTCTCGCCGTTGATCCACCCGTTCCCCTGATTCAAAGTGTCCCGGATGGCCTCGGAGTTGTCCGTCCCGAACACGTGGTCCGACACCGGAAACAACCCCTGATGCGGCCCGTCGATCACGTCCATGCCGCCGGTATCGATCACCCAGGCGAGATCAGGGTCGAGCTGGAAGAACATCTCCCGGCAGGGGAGGCAGTGCACCCGATCCTGACCGGAAAAGGCTCGAATGCTCCGGGCGAACTCACCGAGCAGCTCCTCGGCCTCCTCCCGAGTGGCGGGAACAGGGACCGGAGGAGGTTCGGTGCCATCTTCGAGGCCCTCCGCGGTGTAGTACTGGACGCCCTGGTCCGGGGTGGTGCTCTCGGAAAGGGTCAGGCCCTGGTCCGCCAAGGTGGTGCTGGCGGTCGCTTGGGTCTGCGTCCTCGAGACAGCGAACCAGTTTATCATGGTGTTGATCACCGGCGTCATATCCGACTGGTATTGCTGCTTGTTGTCGTCCCAGGTGTACGCTACGAGCCCCCACAGGCCGCGCAGGTGCGTTTGCGCCATGAGCTGGGAGTAGAACAGTTCGGAGATCTGGCGATAGGACTCGTTCGGGGCAACCAGGTTGCCTTTGAAGTTTGTCGCCCACGGCTGCGTACTCGTAGCGCGGATGCCGGTACCCGACACCGGCACGTACACCGCGGTCCCGGCAGCGTCAACACTAAACAAACTCGCGGTCCTGTATGGCAGAGGCACAGTTCCTGCTGCACGCGGAGCCCACGCCGCACGCACCGCACCCGCGGAGGTGAAGAACGACTGGCCGAAGAACGCGGAGAGCACGCCAACCCTCGGACCGGATAGGCCTTCACGGGCGTATTTGACCGCGTCGATGTGCGAGCTGCCGGTCCATGTATACAGGATGTTCTGGATGGAGGTCTGCCGCGCTGCCCGAGTGGTCGCTGTCGCAAACGCGTTCACATGGCCCTTGATCGTGCCGCTCGTGTCCCTGGCCATGGCCTGCTGAAGCCTCGGAACCGTGCCGTAACCCGGCAGGTCGGGCAGAGCGGCCACGTCGTCGGGAACATCCACCCACTCGGTCGCTATGGTGTAGGCGGTATTCCTATCAAACGTGTATTCCGCGATCTGGCCCGTGGTCCCGTCGGCCCAGGTGAAGGTGCCGACCCTCTCCTGGGTGTTGCCCTGCGCGTCGGTGCCGGAACCGGGGCCGGTGGATGTGAGGTTGATCGACGCGATGCCCAGCTCGGGGAGAGTGTAAAGGTCAGTGGGAAACGAGAAGCCGTCCTCGTCTTGGTCCTTCCAAACCCGGAGCAGCGAGAAGGCTGCATCGGTTGAGGAGATAATCCCGTCGTGGTTGCTGTCCAGGTCCGCAAGCGCCTGGAAGCCGGTGCTTGCTGCCCCGCCCGCGGTGAGCGCGGTTCCGCTCCCGAAGAGCTCCTTTCCGTCATCAATGAAGCCATTGCCGTTGCGGTCCATCACCAAGAGGCCGTCTTGGGAACTGACCCAGCCAGTGCGCTCGGCAAAGCCGTCCGAGTTCAGATCGAAGAAGGCTCGGCCTTCAGCCCAGGAGCGGCCTTCCACAGTGGTTTGGATGCCGTTGCCGTCCAAGTCCAGGACCAGGGGATCGGTGCGTGTCATGGCGACAACGACCGTGGGGCCAGCTATTTCTGGAGCGTCGAAATAGCTCTGACTGGCATCGCCCACCTTCCACCAATTCGTCCACCATGGCGGCAGAACAGGCTTTGTGGCACAATCGGTGCCTGGAGGGCAATGGTGGTACTTAGGACGGAAAACCCACCCCATCTTGAATTCGTACGGCGCGTTTGCCTCTTTTGGACCCGTCCAGACTTGTAACTTCTCAAAAAGACCGGGCAGAGCGTGATGATGCCCTGGAGGAAGTTCAGGCAAATTTTGACTGATAATTTTTTTCGGCTGAGTGCAGAAAACGCGCGACAAACGGAGAGAAATATGTTCTA
>JBFMAA010000167.1:0-12823 GCA_040755955.1 Thermodesulfobacteriota bacterium | reverse complement strand
GTCCCCCGGACCCCTTTCCGAAAACTTTTGAAACATCGGTGGTTCTGGCCATCCAACGAGTTCTCGGGATGTCGGGAGGTGACTTTCATATTTCGTTGTGGCGTCATGCCATGACTGTTCTTGAGGATGGGGGTTCCCGCTGGTCGCCGCGGAGAAAGCCGGCTCATCGAGACGCCGGTGGGGCAGCATTTTCATGATTGGTTGTGACCGCCGGTGGTCATGGTGGTTATGCAGAACGCCCCCTTCCCCAGTGCTCGCATTTCCGTAGGAAAGGCCATGGAAGACACCCACACACAGGACGGCAGCTACTACAAATCGTTGACCATGAACATGGTCCTGATCATCATCTTGGTATCGGTGGCGCCGCTGCTCCTGATTTCAGGGACCATAAGGTACTACTTCCAGGCATCGTACCAGGAGAAAGTCCGCGACCACCTCAAGGTATTGGTCAAGAAACACACTCAAAACATCGATACGTTTCTCGGGGAGAAACTCGCCGATATCCGCACCCTTGCAAAATCATTCACCTTTGACCGATTTCGCGAGGAGGCGTTTCTCGAGAAATGCTTGAAGCTGCTCCAAGAAGAGTATGGCCGGGCATTTGTCGACTTGGGTCTCATCGACGACCGCGGGATTCAGATCGCCTACGCGGGGCCGTTTAAACTCAAGGAGGCAGACTACTCGAACGCCCAGTGGTTCGCAGACGCGCACAAGGGTGACGACTACATCAGTGACGTGTTTCCCGGACTTCGAGGAATTCCGCACTTCATCGTGGCTATCCGGCAGGAACACCAGGGGCGCAAGTGGCTTCTCAGGGCGACCGTTGATTTCGAGTCGTTCAACTCCCTGGTCCAGGGGGTAAGGATAGGCGCCACGGGGTTTGCCTTCATTCTTAACAAGAGCGGCGAGTTCCAGACGAAACCGCCCCAGGGAGCGGTCCCGTTCATGGAACCGTTCCTCCGTTTTCTGAAGACCGAAACCTCCCATGAGGTCACTCTGGTCCAGACTCAGGACCGGGTAGGTACCGAACTGGTTGATGTCATGTGCAGACTCAAGAAAGGAGAGTGGCTCCTCGCCTACCAGCAGAACGCGGATGAGGCCTACGCGGCACTGTACGAAGCCCGTAAGTTCACGGCATGGGTGTTCCTGATCGGAGTGGGGGCAATCGTGGGGGTGGCCATAGTCCTTTCCAGGCGCATGGTAAGACGGATCCAAGAGGCTGACTCCCAGAAGGAAATGATGAACGAAAGGGTCATAGAAGCCGGCAAGCTCGCTTCACTGGGGGAGCTGGCTGCAGGAATCGCCCATGAGATCAACAACCCGGTCGCGGTCATGGTGGAAGAGGCCGGCTGGATGCAAGACCTGCTCGCGGAGGAGGAGCTCAAGCAGTCGGAAAACGTCGATGAGTTCAAGCGCTCCCTCGACCAGATCAGATCACAGGGGAGTCGGTGCAAGGCGATTACTCACAAGCTTCTGAGCTTCGCACGCAAGACTGATCCGCGGCCCAAGCCGGTGCAGATCAATGAGCTGATCACCGAAGTCATGGAGCTCTGCCAGCAGCGCGCCCGGTACGCGACCGTGAAGATCACCGGCAACCTCGACCCGGACCTGCCTACGGTCATGGCCTCTCCATCGGAGATTCAGCAAGTGCTCATGAATCTCGTCAATAACAGCCTCGATGCTATCGACTCCGCAGGAGGCACCATCCAGATCACATCGAGTTCCATCGACAGGTACGTGGTCATCGACGTTGCCGACAACGGGCCCGGCATACCTGAAGCCAATCTGGCGAGAATCTTCGACCCGTTTTTTACGACGAAACCAGTGGGAAAAGGCACCGGGTTGGGCCTGTCGATCTGTTACGGCATTATCACCAAGATGGACGGCAAGATCAGCGTCAACAGCGCGGTCGGGCGGGGAACCACATTCCATATTCAGATCCCGATTCCCAAGTCGGAGCGGACACACGAGGAGGAACGCCCCGGAGGTACACGATGAGCTCCCCCGAATCCGAACAGAAGCCCTGCGTCAAGATCCTCCTTGTGGACGATGAGGAACCGTACGTGAATATCCTCTCCAAGAGGCTCAGGAAAAGGAATTTCGACGTGACCGCCGCGTTCAGCGGCATTCAGGGTATTCAGGCCGTGCGCAAGCAGGAGTTCGACGTCGCGGTTCTGGACCTGAAGATGGAGGATATGGACGGAATCGAGGTACTTAAGGTCTTCAAGAAGATGGTGCCCCAGATGGCGGTGATCATGCTCACCGGGCACGGTTCCGAGCAGGCGGCTCGGGACGGCATCAAGTACGGCGCGTTCGACTATCTCATCAAGCCCTGTGAATTGGACGAACTTGTCCGAAAAATCAGAGAGGCGTGGCGGGAGCGCATGAAGGAACCGTAGTGACGGTTCATCGGGATCGCACCTTCGACCCGGAAGACAAACCACAAGGACACCAAGGGCGTGCCGCGAAATAACCCTGCCATCTCGCGTGCTCCTCTTCCATGGGTTAAGACCCATGGCTATTCACAGTGCGCCCAGCAGGGCGCGAGCCTCTTCTGCCCTGAAAGGGCAGCCCGTGAATAGCCGTAGGTTTCAACCTACGGTAATGAAGCGAGTGAATACTATTCTCTAATTCACCGTGGTTGCAAGGCTTGTTTTGCCGCGTGCCCCAAACACGAAGAAATCAAAGAAGAATTCTCAGGCTGCCGGTCTTGGGAACAGACCTTCTTGGTGGCTATGTGTCTTGATGGTTCTTTCTCTTGCCGGCCGGCTGAACCGTTACCTCGCCTGTCCGAGCCCGCAACAACGGCAGGTTACCGGCCTTTGGGACGTGTCGATTCCCCGGCGGTCCGCAGATCCTGCTCATTCTGCTTCATGTACTCCGCGGCCTGACTCAGGAGATTCTTGAGATCCGGCCCGGACACGGATTGAAGCACTTCCATCTCGTCCTGAATCTCCTTGAAGATGTTCACGAGCTTGGCTTGCCTCTCCTCGATGGCGACCAGCGCGGCGGCCATATCGGACGGCATACCCAGAAGCGCTCCTCTCCCCAGGAACCAGATGGAGATCGGCACGGCAAACGCGATCACAAAAAGCAGTATGACCACTACCCTGAGTGTCCGTATGAGCTGACGAGCCATCAGCTTCGTATCGTACGAGCGGTCCTCGGCCTTTTCCAACAGAACAGACATCTTGAGCAGCAGCTTCTCCCACGAGTCGAGTCTCCGGTTCAGGACTGAAGATTGAGTGTCAGCCTGTTCAGGCCTCTCCGAGTCGCTCGAAGTCTTCAACGAAGGCTCCCCGGAGACTACCGGCGACGGTCTGTCCGCCCAGGCTTCTCCTTCGGTTGCTCCGATCCCCCAACATACTGCAGCCAACAGCCCTGCGGCCAAACCGACGGCGATCGTAAACCACGCAGCGCTCTTCTTCTTGCTCGGACTCTTCTCACTCATTGAGAGGCTCCTACTGCAGGATTCCAAGTTCCCTCCCGACCCGCTGAAGTGTTTCGAGGGCTATTTCGAGGTCCTCGATGGTATGGGTGGCCATGAGAGAAGTGCGTATTCTCTGGCTCCCGTCAGGAACCGCGGGGGATAACACGCAGTTCGTGAAAAGCCCCTCTTCGAAGAGCCGTTTCCAGAAGTACAGGGTGAGAAAGTCGTCACCAATTACCAGTGGTACCACCGGCGTGCTGGTGTCTCCCGTCTGGAATCCTAGGCTCCTCACCCCATCAAGGAAGAATTCGGTGTTTCTCCACAGGTTGGCTCTGATTTCGGGCTCGGTCTCGATGACGTGAAGGGCTGCGTCCACCGCAGCGATCGCGGAGGGAGGCATGGCCGCGGAAAATATCAGCGCGCGTGAGTGATGCCTGATATATGAGATCACTCTCTCATCGCCGGCAACAAATCCTCCCAAGGAGGCCAAGGATTTGCTGAAGGTTCCCATAACCAGATCGACCTCGTCGATGAGCCCGAAATGCTCGAGGACCCCTCGACCGTTGGCGCCCAGGACGCCCAACCCGTGAGCGTCGTCGACCATCATCCTAGCTCCGAACTCCTTGGCAAGGTTCGTGATTTCGGGCAGAGGGGCGAGATCACCGTCCATGCTGTACACTCCGTCGACCACGATGATGATCCCCTGGTCAGTGGGACACCTCTCGAGGTTTCTCCGGAGCGATTCCATGTCGTTGTGCATGAAGCGGCGGGGTTTGCCGAAAGAGAGTCGTACCCCGTCCACAATACTTGCATGGACAAGCCTGTCCATGATGACGTTGTCATTCCTCGACACGAGGGGGGCAATCACCCCCTGCATGGTCTGGAAGCCCGTGGAAAAGACCTGAGCCGCCTCTTTGCCGCAGAAACGTGCCAGGTGAGCCTCGAGCTGCTCATGGAGTTCCAGGGTTCCGTTCAGGAACCGTGAACCCGAACAGCTCGTGCCCAGCGCGTCCAGCGCGTCCATGGCCGCTTGCCTGACCTTGGGATGGGTCGTCAGTCCCAGATAGTTGTTGGAACCGACCATAATCATCTCTCGGCCGTCGACGACCACTCTTGGGCCGTTGAGCGCGGCGATGGGTTTGAAATACGGATATATCCCCGCCGCAAGGGCTTCCCTGTCCCTGGTGAAGGAATGGCATTTACTGAAGACATCGGCCATTTGCCGCGCATTTCCTGTGTGTTTGTGTGATGTAGGCGCCATCTGTTCCAAAGAAGTCGCCGACTGAGACGGCGGGAACTCAACCCCGTCCCTCTTTTCGGAAGTTTCGACCTGCAAATCCTGCCCGATCAGCATCTCGCTCACTCCCCCTCGGCCGACCCAGTGAAGGGTTCCTTGGGCCACGCTTCGGAATTGTTGAGACTCGTCATTGGCAGCCTCTGTGTGCGTGAAAATCCATACCACGGAAACCGGCCGGATCTTCCCCGGAACATACCGGAAACCGACCGCCAGTGTCTGGGACACAAAGCCAAGCGTGCATTATGCCAGATGAGAAAGGGCCGCGTCAAGACCGAGTGCGAAAAAAGTAACCGGTCAGCCCGCGACGGCTCAACGGTTGGTTGCTGCATTGCCCCCGCAGAATCCCGCAGAATTGGCTATGTGGCGGGAAGCCGCCGAACGGGGATGTGAGGGAGGGGCGTGCCCCACAGGCGTCAAAACAAGGGCAACCGTCCCTCATTCCCCGGCCTTGAAAAGGACAGCCATTATCAAACGTCCCTCCGAGACGTCAGCCTTTTCAAGCCCCTTGGGGGCGACTGAAAACAGCAGGGCGCTTCAGCGCCGAGCCAAAAGACGGATACCCCCGGCATGTGCACGGTCGAAGTGGGAGCCTATGGCGTTTGCCCCCTCGCGTGTACCATGGACGGCAAACCGGGCGGGGGCAAACCCCGCCTCATCATAGTGCCACGCGTTGAGAATTGCGGGAGCCTTCACCCTCCCCTCACCCCCAATGCTTGCGACTTAAGCGGTCACGTGACAGTCGCTGCTTGAAATCCCCCCTAACCCCGCTTTGCAAAAGGGGGGAACAGCGGTGTCCTCTCTTCACCCCCCTTTTCTAAAGGGAGGCACGGGGGATTTTGAAACAGGGACCGAACGTCTGGTGCTCCCTTATCCAACGGCATCGGATCCAGAGACCGGGGCACGCCCAAGAAGTCAGTCCTTAAGTCACCCGCATTCCCCCTCACCCCTCCCATCAAGGGAGGGGCATAGCAAGCCCTCTCGTCTGGTGGTCGAGGGAAGGGAGAGTGGGTTTGTGTCTACTTTCACGGTCCCGCGAATTTCAAGGCGTGTGACTGCACAACGCTCCCTCCGGGTACGCGGCCGATCACACCTCGTTCACGGAGATTGCTTCATTGGGGCAGACGGAGACGCACGATTCGCATCCCAGGCAGTCTTCGGGCTTCACTATCCGGGTCTTGTCGCCGTTCGCCTCTATCACGTCGGCGGGACACACATCAATGCATTCGCCACATTGCGCGCACTTATCATCATCGATCTTGGGCAAGTACATACGGAGATACCTCTTCTCTTCGGTGGGTCTTACTTGGGGGCGAGCACGCAAGAACGTCCCGTCACCCCGTGGGAGCTTCTTTCCGTGGCTTCGGCGAGCCCTCTCCTGCAGATGTCGGCCGCGTGGTCAGGGTCGGAATCAGCCCGTAAGAGAGTAATTTTAGCAAAAGCCTGATGTCTCGGCAACCGAGGCCCGGCTGTGATGGTCTCGAGAGTCGAGAGGCTCCTGAGGAAGAGCGCTCTTGCCATTTCCCCGTCGAATGGGGCCCTTCGCTGAGCCATCTCGACCAATATGAAGACTTTCTGCCGGTCCTCCGGCAGGTTACGAACCACTTCCTCGGCCGCTGCAGGATCGAGAAGAGACAACGTCCCGACCAGATCGACACGCGACGACTTGTCCCGGCTCTTCTCCGCCGCTTTCAACCCCAGCCGGCAGCACTTCACGGCAAGAGAAGGGTTGCTTTCTCGCACGCATTCGGCGATCCCGGCATAGGCCCACGCGCTCACCCCGGGCGAACGAAACGGGTCATGCACCCGCATCGCGTCGAACACTCTGAAGGCTCCACCGCTGCACCCACGAGCCACCATCACGTGAGCCATGACTCTGGCCCGCACTCCCTGGCTTTCGATTCCTGAAGCGAAAAGCTCTGCCCGATCCGCGTCGCAACGCGCCATGAGTTTCGCGCAGCGGGCTACGAGGGCGTCTCTTGCGTAAGAGTCGAGGCGTTCTCGTGCTCCTCCCGAGCTGTATGCTCCGCCCCGTCCGTCCGTTGCGAACACCTGCGCCGCTGACAGGCCGAAGGTCGGTCTAGCACCGGCGGTCTTGGGCGGTTCCGGTGCGCGCTCAACCGAGTCGCCCGCCCCTTCCCCCGAACGCGTACCTGTCGTCTCCGAAACGGTCACCAGTTGGGGCGCCCATCCGCTCGTCGCAAGCCGATAGGCGGTTTCCACGTCTTTCCTGCCCCGGCAGTCAGACGCGGCTGCCATGTGCAGGTGAGCCTCAGCCTTCGCGTCCGGGAAGCGGTCCGGGATCGAGGAGATGAGTTTCCGTGCTGCCTGCCGATCAAGCCCGCTCCATTCCAGGACAAGCTGCGCGGTAAGACGAGCTTTCTCCCATGGGTCACTCAACTCCTGCACGAGGCGGACCGCGCGAAGAAAGAGGTCATTGGCCGCAGCGCGATCTGTCGCGGCCATGGCCTTGGCAGCGAGCACGGTGCATCGTATCCTGGACTCGGGTGCGTCGATGAGCGCCGCGGCTTCCAGCGCGCTGTGAACCAGTTCAATTGAAAATGTGATTTCCGGGGGAAGGAACTTCTTGCAAGAGGTTCCTTCCCCCGGACCCCCATCCTCAAGAACTCTTGGGATAGTGCGGCTCCCGCTGGTCGCCGCGGAGAAGGCCTGCCGCCCACAACTCCCGCCGGCAGAATTCGCATCCTTGCTTGTGACCCCGGGGCGCGCTGCGATGTTCGCGAGGGTGCTCAGCGCCAATGAGCGGGCAACCGGGTCCGGAATTGATTCCACCACCCGGATGGCTGCCTGCGCGTCAACCCGGAACCAGTCGGCAGACAGGGCTCCGAGTTCCATCCATTTGCGCCGCGAGTCCTCCGGCACTCTGCCCACCGCGGCGCAGCGCTCCTCCGGGTCGGCCGACGCGGCAGGCTGATCCGTCGCTGATCCCGCAACCTGCCGGGCTGCCCCCCGGTCGGGCCGGACATCCCACAGGGAGCTCACCAACAGGAAGTGCCGTCTGCCGGCCTCGGGGTCGATCGATGCGAAGTCCAGTGCCACCTTTCGCGCCAGGGCGTAACCGGAGTCGATATCCCCGATTACCTTCAACACCGCTTCGGCAGCTTGTTTTCTGTGTTGGGTCGCAGAGGCGCCGGCCTGCTGAGTCCGTTCCGCACGGGACAGACGGAGTTTCCGGGCCAAGGCCTTCACTTCCTCGGTCTTCTCGACCACGGAGAGCGTCGCATCCCATGCCGATTCCATGCCTCGAATGCCGGCTTCAGGGTCCAGAGGGAACAAACGCCGGGAAAGACTCGACGCCACCCACGCATACGCTTCAAGGTCACGAATTTCACGGATCAGTGAGATCGCCTCACGCGACACCCTGCCGGGTGCGTCCGATGCAACCGCGGGAAGCGGTTCCCGGTCGCCTGGCGAGTCGGCGTACGCAGGTGGGCCGGCCATGCACCAACTCGCACCCATCAAGCCGGCCAAGCCGATCCGGAACACTTGTGAAAGACGCCTCTTCAGCGCGGTGATACGCAACGCGTGCTCTGCCCCCTTCGGAGATTGCGTTCAGATTAGCACAGCAGTAATACGGATGAACAGGCGTGAGATAGATCCTTGATTGCGGAGTCTCATGCGGAGAGCGCGTCGCGGGACCACCCGGCAACGACGGCAAATTGCGAAAAAGGCCGGATCGCTATCGCGAGCCGTGCGTCTTTGCGGTGAGGACGTCGGGTTCAACGACAGCGGGAAGCTCTCTCGTCGTTCGGTCCACGGGAAGGTCGTGGTTTCTTGCCACTCTGCTCTTGAGCTCGGGCTTGAGGTCCCGGATCAGGCGTGTATCCGATGCATGGTACGGTGCGGAAAACGGCGACTTCCCTTTCAGCAGCGCGGACCAGTCGAATGCAAGGTTCACTCGCGCTTCAACACCGTAAGACTCGCCCAGGCGATTGTCCTTGGAATGCTCGATCCCCAGGGCCAGAAGGCCATCCCTTGAGGTCACCGCGAGCCCGACTTTGTACCCGAACATGTTGAGCTGATCCCCCCGCAGGCTGTTGACCTGAAAGTCCACCCGCGAATCTACATAGGTCGTGAGTGCCGGCAATTGAAATCCCACCACTGCGTCGAATCCAACCGGCATGAGCTCCCGTGTGATCGCGGGACGCGCTGGCGAATAGGTGACCCGATCGTTCAACGGGAAGTAGGCGTTGGCTCTGAAACTCAGGTCAGAATATGCACCGGGGAGCGCTGAAACCTCGATCCCCACGCTCGTGTCCCTGAGAAAGGGTTCGTCGTGACGACGCCCGCGAACCCAATCGTGAAACGCGTGCACCCCCACTACCGCGCTCGCGCCGAACATTCTGCGGAATCCGGTCCCGAGAGACAGCGTCTCCTTGTCGGAGGTCAGACTGATCCGCTGCGAGACAAACAGGCTCCTGGTCTTCGTCTCTTTCACGGGAACGAAATACTCCGCGGTGAGTGTGGGCAGGCCCTTGAACCTGTCGTACCCCGTCTTGAGCAGGAGGCCCTTCTGCACACGCTCCGGAAGCACCATTTTCAGGCCGTAGTTGACCGTAGGGTCTATGTAACTCTCGGGGAAGCTGATCTCCTTGAATTGGGGTTTGCTCAGATCAGTGCGGAACATCTTAAGATAACGGGCATATGGACTGCGCGCCTCGGCCCCGACTGCGGAGCGATCCGCGGCCTTCAAGGAGTGCGAAGGAGCGAGGAGCATGAGGAGGCAGAATGTGAGGAGCAGCCTTCTATTCATTCATCTTTTACATTAAGTATTTGGTATATCCTATTGACATTACACCTGACTTGAAGCCTACAACGCGCGGCGTCGCCTGTCAAGCCTAATCGTCGCACCATTGACTATCAGCCGGGATAAGCGGTATAAACGTGCGCTCATGAAAGTCTTCCGGGGGAAACCCTTCCGAAAAAGGGTTGTCCCCCGGACCCCTTTCCGAAAACTTTTGAAACATCGGGTGGTTCTGACCGGTCCCGTGGTTCCTGAGAAGTCAGGGGAAGCTCTTTCATGCCTCGTTGTGGCGAAATGGCATGACTGTTCTTGCGGATGGGAGTCAGGAGCATTCGCACAGGAATCGCCAGGACCGCGAGGCCGGCATAACGAAGAGTGGAAATGCAACCCGCGCCACCGTGGAACGCCCTGCGGCGACCAGCGGGAGCCGCAACCAACATTCGCGTCCACCTTTCTCGGTCCGCATGAAGACTGATGGCGGGGCGAGTTGGTTCTACGCGAGCGAAGAAGGGCACGTTCCTTTCTCCCCAGAAGTGCTGAGCTGACGATTCCTTCTCGAAAAGGAAGAGACGGAACGCTTAGTGATCGGTGGCATAAATCCGATCACGACATCAGGCCCCAACGTTGTTGAGAGGAACTTGTAGCGGCCGGCGTCCCTGCCGGCCGGCACGGAGGCCGGCCGCTACGACGGAAGATCTGCAACATACGTGACCGTATTTAGGAAACGGAACGCTTAGTCAAACGCCCCGTACCCCAGGACCCTCATTTCCATAGGAAGGGATTTCGCAATGGCGTCAACGAAGCCGGACTGGTTCGACGAACTGGTTCCCTCTCACATTATGTCGATCCCGCCGTACGTGGCGGGCAAACCGGTGGCTGAGCTCGAACGTGAGCTCGGGGTTCAGCATGCGATCAAGCTGGCATCGAACGAGAATCCGCTGGGCCCGTGTCCGAGGGCCCTGGAAGCCATTCGGTCCCATCTCGACAGCGCTCACATCTATCCGGAGGATTCCGGGCCGATGCTCAGACAGGCTCTGGCAGCGCGACTCGGTCTCACCGCAGAATCGGTCATTCTGGGAAACGGCTCAGACGAGCTCATGGCCATGGTTGCCCATCTGTGCATCGAACCCGGCGCGCAGGCAGTGATACCCGCCAACACGTTTTCGATGTACCGGATCTGTGTGGAGGGCTTTGCTGGCGAGGTCGTCCCGGTTGAGCTGGTGAATTACCGATTCGACCTGAAAGCCATGGCCAAAGCGGTGACTTCCAGGACGCGATTGGTATTCCTGACGGTCCCGAACAACCCGACCGGGACTGTCGTTACCAGGGGAGAACTCGAGGCATTTCTCGGAGATCTGGCCGGCAGGAAGGTAGTCTTGGTGTTTGACGAGGCGTACGGGGAGTTCGTCCGGGACGCGGACTGCCCCAGGGGACTCGACTACCTGCACGGCCCGGTGCCCATACTGGTCCTGAAGACCTTCTCCAAGATCTACGGGCTTGCCGGACTCCGCATCGGCTATGGCTTCGGGGCTCCATGGTTTGTGGAGATGCTCAACAGGGTCCGCCCGCCGTTTAACGTCAATTCAATGGCTCAGGCCGCTGCTTTGGGAGCGCTGGATGACACGGATCACGTGCAGAGGTCGTTCCGGCACAACGCTGAGGGAATGGTCTTTCTGGAGGCTCAGCTCAGGGCGATAGGCGTGCAGGTGGTCCCGTCGCAGGCAAACTTCCTGACCTTCTGCCTGGACTCCGACGCGCGGTGGGTGTTCGACGCGCTGCTTCTGAAGGGAGTGATTGTGCGGCATCTGGCCTCTTTCGGCATGCCGAAATGCATACGGGTGTCTGTGGGAACGGACGCGGAGAATCGGCGCTTCATTTCGGCATTGAAGGAAGTGCTCAGGACGGAGGGACTCCAACAATGAACACACCGACCACCATGTCCGATCCGGCCCGGGTCACAAGGACCCAGGGGAAGTCAATCCCGCCTGGCCTTTCGGGTAGGGGTCTGACCGTCCCGGCGGCGACCAGCGGGAGCCGCCCAGTCCCAGAAGTTTTAGGCGATGGGGGTCTGGGGGAAGGGGCGTTTTTCAAAACGACGGCTGGGAGCCGCAACCAAATTCGCGTCGACCTTCCTCGGCCCGCATGGAGACCCGAGGCGGGGCGAGTTGGTTCTGCGCACGCGAAGAGAGGCACGTTGCCGTCTCCCAGAGCTGCTGAACTGAAGATTTCTTCTCGAAAAGAGAAGGAATCGAACCTTATTAGTAAAACGCCCCTTACCCCAGAGCATTTCCGTGAAGACCACTCGAACCCCTATCCGTTCGTCGTTGCCATCGATGGCCCGGCCGCGTCGGGGAAATCTACGGTTTCCAGGTTGTTGGCCCAACGGTTGGGGTTTCTCTTGCTCGACACCGGCGCGCTGTATAGAGTGATGGCCCTGCATCTTCTCCGCAATGGGGTCAGCGCGGAAGGGGGACCGATCTCCGAGGCGGTGCTGAGCTCCATGGACCTGCGGGTAGAGCCCGAAGTGGGTTCGATGAGGCTCTTCCTTGCCGGCGAGGACGTGTCGGAGGTCATCCGGGGGGACCAGATAGGCTCGATCGCGTCCAGATTCTCCGCCCGACCGGAAGTCCGCCGCGCGCTGCTGGAGCTTCAAAGGCAGATAGGCGCCATGGGAAACGTGATTGCGGAAGGCCGGGATATGGGAACGGTAGTCTTTCCCGACGCGGCGGTGAAGTTCTTCGTCTGTGCGGACCTGCGGGAGCGTGCGGGCCGCCGGTACCGCGAACTCGTGCAAAGGGGTGAACAGACGACCCTGGAGGAAGTCCTTGAAGACATGAGGCAGCGTGATGAGCGCGACGAATCGAGGAAGGAGGCTCCTATGGTGCAGGCTCCCGACGCGATTTCCGTGGACACCACCGGTCTCGACCCGGAGCAGGTGGTCGAGCAACTCCTGTCGCATATTGCCCGCAAGCGAAGCGCTCTGCCGGGGGGAAGAGAGTAATTCACGACGAAGACACAAAGACACCAAAAAAGCCTGTTCAGAAGAACGTCCTCCTAACGTTGTTGTTTGATTTTTTTGTGTCTTGGTGCCTTTGTGGTTTGTTCTCAAGGCCAAGAAGGGTATTCTCTG
The DNA here is from genome assembly GCA_040755955.1 of Thermodesulfobacteriota bacterium. Lineage (GTDB taxonomy): Bacteria > Desulfobacterota > Desulfomonilia > Desulfomonilales > Desulfomonilaceae > JBFMAA01. Next base: position 204 of record JBFMAA010000167.1, on the reverse strand, counting down.
AAGGGTTCCGGCTCATAGGGGTTGTCGACACGGGATCGTCCAATGACTCGGCTGCAGGCATAGGGCATTGTGCACGCTATAGTCACGCGCCTTGAAATTCGCGGGACCGTGAAAGTAGACACAAACCCACTCTGCCGTCCCTCAACCACCAGGCGAGAGGGCTTGCTATTCCCCTCCCTTGATGGGAGGGGTTAGGGGAGGGTG
>JBFMAA010000166.1:3321-13089 GCA_040755955.1 Thermodesulfobacteriota bacterium | reverse complement strand
ATATTCTATAGACTGGTCCAGGGAGTTTGTGAAGCCCCACCGCAACCGTATTGGAAGCTGGTAGGCCGATCAGCCCCAGACAAACCACTAGATGTTGTGGTCACCTGACCGAAGTGGATACCCCCATATCCTATTTGCAATGGGATTTCCGGGGGAAGGAACTTCTTGCAAGAAGTTCCTTCCCCCGGATCCCTATCCTCAAGAACTCTTGGAGCATGGCGGCTCCCGCTGGTCGCCGCATGGTATTGCTCGAGTCAACGGGATTGCATTTCCATGCTTTGTGGTGCCCGCTGCCCGGGCATGGAAGTTCACCCCACAGGTGCACACGCGGCAGAGAAATCACATGATTTCAATCAGGGGAACTGGATGCCCCTAAGATACCCGCCGTCCCAAAACGCCTTGCGCGGATTCGGATGACTTGCTAACGTGGGTCCCGCGAGTGGAGCTCAATGGAACCGGTCCCACGTTACCGACTTCGGAATGTGGTCATGCGCCTTGAAATTACCGGGACTGTGAAAGTAGACACGGAGCCCCCTCACTCTTCCCGCTCCCGTCAGGAGAGAGGGTTTGCTATTCCCCTCCCTTGATGGGAGGGGCAAGGGGAGGGTGATACTTGCCGCAAATGTCAACTCGGGACACTATAGTCCCGCTGTATGAACCGCCCCGCTTTCGGCTCGGATGACACGAATAGGAGAACCACCGTGGAGGACACATACCTCACCCCGAGGCAACGGAAATGGATCGAGGCCTCAGACAAGATAGGCAAAGGCCCCATGACCCCCAGCGAAAGGAAGATGCTGGAAGGACTCTATGCCGAAATGACGCCCGCTGAACAGGAAGAGCTGGCAAACTATATCCAGGACCACTTCGGAAAGACCGACCCGATACGTGCCCGTGAGCTTATGCCGACTAAAGAATCGTCCCCACGACTCAAGGAAGCTCTGGTAAGAGCACAGCGGGTCAGCCCGCCGCCAAAGGAGTAATCTATGCTGGACATCGCATTTATCCGGAACAACCCCGACGTGATCAAGGAAGGTATCCGCAAGAAACGCATGAAAGCCGACATCGACGAATTGCTCGAAGTCGACGACAAGTGCCGGGAACTGAGGGCGGAAGCCGAACGCCTCCGCGCGGACCGCAACCGGCTTTCCCGGTCCGTGTCCGTGTCCAGGTCGGGACCCAAGTCCGGGTCCGTGTCCGGGTCCAGGTCCGAGGCGACGACCAAGAAGATAAAAGAGCTGCTCTTCGACGACGACGAGAATAGAGTCGAGCAAGTGAAGAAGATCAAGATACGCCTCACGGAACTCGATCCGCAACTCAAAGAAGCGGAACGGAAATTCGAAGACCTGATGCTGCTCGTGCCTAACCCTCCCCTGCCCGAGGTTCCGGATGGGGAGTCGGACGACGATAACGTGGAGGTGCGTTCCTTCGGCGCACCACGCAATTTCGACTTTCCCGTCAAAGACCACCTGGAGCTCGCGGAATCCCTCGACATCCTCGACATGCAACGCGCGGTCAAAATCTCGGGAGCGCGGATGTACTGCCTCAAGAGCGAAGGGGCAATGCTGGAGTTTGCGCTGTTCAGGTTCGTGCTGGACCACCTTGTGTCCAAGGGATTCATCCCGTTCGTGGTGCCGCAACTCGTGAGGCGGGAAGCCATGATCGGCACGGGGTTCTTCCCCCTCGGCGAGGAAGACACGTTCGCCATCGAGAAGGACCAGCTTTTCCTGATCGGCACCTCAGAGGTCCCGCTCGTCTCGTACCACATGGACGAGATCCTGAGCGAGAAGGAGCTTCCCAAGCACTACTGCGGCTATTCTTCGTGCTTTAGGCGCGAAGCCGGCTCGTACGGTCGTGACACCAGAGGGTTCTACCGATTGCACCAGTTCAACAAAGTGGAACAGGTGGTCATATGCGTCAATGATCCCGAGGTGTCCCGTAAAGAGCACGACCTTATCCTCGGCAACTCGGAAGAGATCATGCAGGCCCTTGGACTGCCTCACCGCGTGGCCCTTGCCTGCGGAGCGGAGATCGGCCAGGGGCAGGTGCTCAAGCACGAGATCGAAACCTGGATGCCGAGCCGTGGGAAGTACTCGGAAACCCATTCGTGTTCGTCGTTGCACGAGTTTCAGGCTCGCCGTTGCCGTATTCGTTGGCGGGGCAAGGACAAGAAGACGCAGTACTGCCATACGCTCAACAACACTGCGGCCGCGTCTCCCAGGATTCTGATACCCATACTCGAGAATTTCCAGGAAGCGGACGGCAGCGTCACCATCCCGGAAGTGTTGCGGTCGTACATGAACGGAATCGAACGCATCGAACCCAAAGAAAGTCGGTCCAAGAAATGATCCGAATACGCAAAGGCGCAGACCGACGGGTACGCGCAGGGCATTTGTGGATATTCTCCAATGAGATCGAGGACCCGCCGGTCGGAGACCTGCAACCCGGCTCGATCCATGAGGTGACGGACGGCGCAGGGGAATTCGTCGGGATGGCCTATGCCAATCCCCGGAGCCTGATCGCCGCGCGGGTCCTATCCCGCAAGCGCAGGGACATTGATGAGGAGTTCTTTCGGTCGCGCTTCGAGGCGGCCCTGGAACGCAAAACAAGACTGGCCGCGAGCCTCGATTCCGACTCGTATCGCCTGATCTTCGGGGAAGGTGACCTTGTCCCCGGCCTGGTGGTGGACAAGTATCGGGACGTGCTCGTCATTCAGGCGCTCACCGCGGGGATTGACGCCAAGATCGAGCTTATCGTATCGGAGCTCGTGTCGCTGCTGCAACCCGCGGGGGTGTTCTTGCGCAACGACGTGTCTGCGCGGGAGCTGGAGGGCCTTCCCAAGGAGAAGCGCCTCGCCCACGGATCGGTCCCGGAAACGGTGCAGGTGCGACTCCGGGGGATGGAGTTCCTCGTGGACATCGTGAACGGCCAGAAGACGGGCTTCTACCTGGACCAGGAGTTCAACCGCGCGCTGATGGATCGGCATGTGCGCGAGGGAGCGAAAGTCCTGGACCTCTTTTCCTACACCGGAGCTTGGGGAATACGTGCAGCCAAGGCAGGAGCTGGGGAAGTGGTCGCGGTCGACTCGTCCCGGGGTGCACTGAACCTCGCGGAGGCCAATGCCGAGCTGAACGGGGTAGCCGGAGTCTTCAGCACGGTCCGCGAACCGGTGCTCGAGTTCCTCAAGAAGAGCCAGGATACCTGGGACCTGATCGTGCTTGACCCGCCCGCGTTCATCAAGAGCCGGGCCCTGGTGAAGGAAGGGATCAAGGGGTACATCGACATCAACCGCCGCGCTTTGTTGAGGCTTGGCTCCGGTGGGATACTCGTGACTTGTTCCTGCTCGCACCACCTGGACGAGGGCTCCTTCGAGGAGCTTATCGCCTCTGCATCTCGTCAGAGCGGCCGTGAGCTCCGAATCCTCGAGAAGGGAGGCCAAGGTCCGGATCATCCCGCGCTGCTCGCGATGCCTGAGACCCGGTACCTGAAGTTGATGGCCGTGCAGGTGGTGTAGGGGAAAATACGCTTTTGCGGGATCTGGGGCAAGAGCAGCTCCTCCCTGCCTCGGAAACCCGTTCGAACTTGCGAGATTGGGAGCCAATACATGGGGTGCAGGCGACGGTATTCTGCTGCCCCTGGTTGCTCGAACGTTCGTTGAAAGGGGGAGAAAATGAACGAAGAAACACCGAACTCTCTTGTCAACTTAGGAGATCTCTCGAAGCCTGCCGACACTTTGATAAGAAAACTGTTTGCGGTGGTTGGTCTTCTGTACAAGCCGTATCACGTGAAGAGAATGGCAAAGGCTGAGACTGCTGCTGCCCTAATTCGCGCTCAAGGAGAGATCGAAGTAACAGACCTCCAGCGCCGCGCTGCTCACCGCTGGTTCGAAGAAGAATCCAAGAAGCAAGTCAATATGGAGCAGATCACTCGCGACGCCTTGCCGCTTGTCACCGATAATGCAAACCCGGAAGCAATAGAAGATGATTGGATTACCTACTTCTTCGACAAATGTCGAATTGTCTCAGACACAGAAATGCAGTCCCTGTGGTCCAGAATATTGGCCGGGGAAGCAAACGCTCCCGGTTCGTATTCAAGAAGAACCGTAAACTTGGTTTCGGAACTGGACAAGAGCGAGGCACTGTTGTTTACCCAACTTTGTGGTTATGCTTGGGCGTTTCCTGGGGAGGTTGTCCCAATCGTTCTTGACTTTCATGATGCGATTTACGCCAAGAACGGCATCGATTTCGGATTAATAAGCGAGCTGGAGAGCATAGGCCTAATTCAATTCAGTAGCATTGGAAAGTTCCAACTGCTTGACCTTCCCAAGAGGGTCACGGTGCTATACCACGGGCAACCTGTTGAACTCGAAATGTCGGAAGACAATGACAACGTTATGCACGTAGGCCAGGTGTTGCTGACGAAAATGGGACGGGAACTTGCCCCAATTTGCGGGAGTCGCCCCGTTGACGGGTTCAAAGAGTACGTTCTGGACCGTTGGAAGGCGCTGGATTACTTGAAGAAGGAAATTCCGGAACAAGGAGCTGAAGAGCAGGTTTGATGGCCACCCGTTGGCTTGATTCTCCAATAAACAGGGGTTCCGCTGTGAAAAGCATTTCAGGGGAGGTGCTCTTCCCCTATGGCGTATTCCTGCTCACCGTCGTGGCCGCTGCCTCCATCCTGTGGCCCGTCCTAAGTTCCGCCTCCGATGCCCCCTTCGAGCACGCAACACCGGGCCGTAAGCTTGTGTTTCCCCGGGACCATGGGAAGCATCCCGAGTTCCAGACCGAATGGTGGTACTTCACGGGCAATCTGGAGGCGGCGGATGGGAAGCGGTTCGGGGTCCAGCTCACGTTCTTTCGAAGGGGCGTGGTGCGGGATTCGGCGAAGGGCGTGCCTGGAAATAATTCTCGAGTCCTTCGTGATCCCTTTCCATGGGTTAAAACCCATGGCTATTCACAGCGCGCCCCAAGGGCGCGTAGCCTTCCTACCCCGATAGCGCAAACTGTGAACAGCCGTAGGTTTCAACCAAGCATGAACGTCAGCGCCCCGGATTTGGGCGCCGCGCACTCTGGTCGGTCAATGACGTCCCCGGAATTCCTGCGACCCCGGGACTTACGTCCCGGGCTACTCTCTTTCGTCCCTTCGGGACTCAACCTACGGCGGCGAAACCCCAGCGGGGCGACAGACAGTAGCCCGGTGCGTGAGCGCCGGGCGCCCGAGACAACGAAACCGAGCACAGCAGCCATTCGCACGGAATCATTCCAATCGGTTATCCGAAACGAAAACGCGCTGCACCCCCCGGACTTCCCGAAACCGGCACAAGGTCAGAACCACCCAATGTTCCAAAAGTTTTCGGAAGGGGGTCCGGGGGACAACCCTTTTTCAAAAGGGTTTCCCCCGGAAATCCTAGCCTTCCGGAACAAATCGGCATGGGCGGTGAAGGACCTGTACATGGGGCACTTTGCTGTCGCGGACCTGACGGGCAAGAGGTTCTTCCACACCGAAGTGATCTCACGGGAGGGTCCGGGCCTTGCGGCCGCTTCGGAAGATGACTTGAACGTCCGGATACGGAACTGGTCTGCTGAAAGGACCGGGCAAACGTTCAGAATCCGAGCTGCGGACAAGGCCGTTGCCGTTGACCTGACCCTCAAGCCGGTCAAGCAGCCGGTACTTCACGGAGATCAGGGCTTCAGCCGCAAAGGCGACTCGGCAACCCAGGCATCGTACTATTACTCGCTCACCAGACTGGAAGCCGCGGGGACGCTCACCGTCAACGGAACGCCTACACAGGTCAACGGCTTGGTCTGGATGGACCACGAGTTCGCGTCGAGCATTCTCACTGCAGAGCAAGCAGGATGGGACTGGTTCGGCCTTCAGCTCGACGACGGCAGTGAGCTCATGGCCTTCCAACTCAGAAAGAGCGACGGAACGTTCGAACAACCGTTCTGCACGTTCGTGGACGGAGACGGCACCGCTTCACCGTTATCAGGGACTGCCATCTCAATCACCCGCACCGGCCCCACCTGGAAAAGCCACAGATCCGGAGCGGTCTATCCCGCCGGCTGGACGATCGACGTGCCTGCACGCGCGCTCAAGATCGACGTCACTCCCGCGCCGGCAGATCAGGAGCTTAACACGGCAAAGTCCACCCAGGTGACCTACTGGGAAGGAGCTGTGCACGTCTCCGGCCAAAGCCGCGGTCGCCCGGTCCAGGGAAGAGGGTACGTAGAACTCACCGGATACGCGCACTCCATGGGGGGAAGGCTGTGAGGGCCTTCCCAGAGCACGCATCATCGCACAGTCCAGCCATAAATGCGCGGAACATCGTCGCATGTGTGGAGGTTGCAATCAGCCTTGATAAATCGTAGGGGCTTCTTGATGGCGGAGCGCAATGAGGATCTGACGGCTCGGAACGCACTTTGTTTCTTGGATGAGGGGCGGTCTTCTTCCAGGACGAAAATGACCTTGATCTCGCCTGATGCCCCGGAAAAGAGGTAGTTGCAGAACCGCTCAAGTGCCCGATCCCCGTGGGTGTGGGCGCCATACAGCATCGCCAAGGTATCTCTTATCTTCCGTGAGAGCGCCTGCACCAACTCCTGCTTGTTCTCAATTCCGGTTCCCCTGAAATCCTTTGCTTCGATAATGAATAGTCCATGGGGAGCTATCGCGAGCACGTCCACCGCCTTGGTCCCCTCCGGTTTGCGCTGTCCGTTTCGATAGAAGTGACAGTCATCATATTTGATCACCGGCCAATCGTCGGGAAACTCAAACGTCAGTGTGTCGACCGGCAGGGTGGTCATTGCATTCCCTTTTGGAAGAGGGCCTGTTCCCGGTCATCCTGGCTGAGAACTTCGTCCAGCGCGGTGATGGTCTGAAGGTCTTCCAGAAGCTCACCGTGTTCCAGTTTCACCTCGGATCGATCAATACGGAGGCCGAAGAACCGAGCCGGGACCCCCTTCTTGGACCTCTCGACCAGATACGACAGCTCCTTCATGAAAAACAGACTGTGGGTTGCCGCGATCACCTGAACCCCCCCGCGTACAAGAGTAGCCAGACTCTCTGCGACTAGTGTGATGATCTTCGGGTTCAGGTTCGCTTCAGGCTCGTCCCAGAACAGCATGCCTTTGTCGGTAAGAGACCCGTTGGCTGCAAGATACGCCAACATGGCCAGCTTTCGGAACCCCTCCGCAACCAGCGGTATCTCCATGAATCCTTGACCGGGGAGTCGCAAATAGAACCGGCCGGAGGACATCCTCACGTTCCCGCCCATGATCTTCGCCAACGGTTGGACGATTGCCGCGACGCCGGTAGAGTATTTTCCTCGGAGCAACGGAGCGCTCAAGAACTTGCAGAGGTCGTAATAGGTTTCATCTATGGCTAATTCTCGCGTCTCATACAGGCTCGTGAGGCCCGGATAAAGAGACAGCACTTCCTTCGTCGGAAAAAAAATGGGTGCGTCATGCCGGGCTTCAGGAGGGCGTGACAGCAGGGCAACGTCTTTCGAGCTGTTGGAAGCAAAAGAAAACTCCAATGCTCCATCGGTTCCAAAATCAGTACGGACCTGGCTTCTCGCTCGGCCTCGCCCTCTTCGGGACAGACGACCCAGCGTGTCAGGTTTGAACACCCCGACCAGCTTTTCCGCGATGCGGCGCTGAAGCGAACTCTTGTCCGTCCCGGCAGGTATCTCCCCGAGCAGCTTCTTTTCACGCCTGCTCGACTCGTACACGACATATGCCGTCACATATGCCAGCTTCAGAAGGTGGCTCTTGCCCGCGGCGTTTTCTCCGATGATCACGTTCAGTCCGGGAGAGAACTCAACCTCCAGGTCCGAGAAAGCGGTGAAGTTCTTGACCCGCAGTGACTTGAGGGACACCGTGCGCCTCCGAAGCGGAATGCCGACTCTTCGTCATGAGCCCGGCCGATGCCCGGCCATTAGAGCACAGGGTCGTCTCCCGCGCAAGATTTGTTCCACGTCTCCTTCAGCAGGGTCCTCGCAGTATCCATGAACGCGGTCAACGTCGGGGACAGCCACCGCTCCCCGGACCAGATCATGAGGACCGCGACCTCGATCTCACCTTCTTCCCACGGCAGGCACGTGAGCTTGCCCTGCCCCATCTCGTCGGCAACCGAGACCTTTGGCAGGATCGTGATCCCCGTGCCGGCCATCACGTGTCGCTTGAGGGCCTCCACGCTGTGAAAGATCAGGCCGGTGTCAAGGGACACGCCTTCCTCATCGAGCATTCTCTCAAAGAGACGCCGGTAACTGCAATCGACCTTGGAAAGGAGCAAGAGTTCTCCCTTGAGATCACGCGTCCTGACCAGCGCCGCCTTCGCAAGACGATGCCTCGGACCGGCAACCAGCACGATTGACTCAAAACCCAGCACCTCGGTCCTCAGGTCGGCTGCCTGAAACGCATCCGTAAGAAGAAACGCGAGGTCGATGACGCCTTTCCTAAGGTCTTTCTGGAGCCCTTCGTGGGCACAGTTCGTGAGATTGAGCCGCACCGCGGGGAAACGGTTCTTGAAGTCGGTGATAACCCGCGGCAAGCGGTGAACCCCCAGAGATTCAGGAACCCTGATGGTCAGAGAACCGTGAAGGACGCTGCCCGCGCCGATTTCAGCCTGGGTCTCGTCCGCGAAGTCGACGATCCTTGCGGCATACGGGGCGAGACGCTCCCCCGCTTCCGTGAGCTGGATGCGCCTTCCCAGTCGATCGAACAGCCGCACCCCGAGCTCTTCCTCAAGAGCCTGAATCTGCGCGGATATGCTCGATTGCGCATAATTGAGGCGATCCGCGGCCCTGTTGAAGCTCAGGAGCTTCGCCACGGTGAGAAAGGTCCTGAGATGTCGGATTTCCATGTTGCCCTCACTGATCAGGCTTTTCGATCCATTGCATCGAAACGAATCGTTTGAAACGATAATTGACGCGTAATAATCTATATCGCAGATAATTATCGTGTGTCAAGACGAGGAGGTTGCTTATGAACCGTATAGAGAAAACCGTGGACCTGTTTGCATCGGGATTGAACTGCTCTCAGGCGATGCTTACCGTGTTCGGAGAAACGTACGGGTTGGACGCGGAGGTGGCCAAGAGACTGGCTCGACCGCTCGGGGGCGGCATGGGCCGGATGGCGCGGACCTGCGGCGCAGTGACTGCCGCGGTGCTCGTCCTGGGACTGGCCAAGGACAATGACGACGAAGGACAGGCAAGGAACGTCTCGTATGCGTCGGTGCGAGATCTCCTGACGCGTTTTGAGGCTCTTCACGGGTCCACAGAATGCAGAAGCCTGCTGGGAGTGGATCTGAGCACGGAAGAGGGGCTGAAAAAGGCCCAGGAAGCGAAGCGTGTCAGCAAGGTGTGTCCCTTGTTTGTGAAGGATGCCGCGGGTATTCTGGAAGAGCTGCTCGCGCACTGATCCGGTAACACCAAATCGCTTTCCGAAAGGGAAGCTTTCCGGGGGAAACCCTTTTGAAAAAGGGTTGTCCCCCGGACCCCTTCCGAAAACTTTTGAAACATCGGGTGGTTCTGACCATGCCGCGGGTTCTCGGGATGTCGGGAGCTGACTTTCATGCTTGGTTGTGATCGCTCTATGTCATGGTGGTTTTGAAAAACCACCATGGCCCCAGGGGGCCACAACCAAGGATGAAAATGCTACCCCACCGCCGTCTCGAGGAGCCGGCTTTCTCTGCGGCGACCAGCGGGAGGCGCCATGGTCCAAGAGTTCTTGAGGATGGGGGTCCGGGGGAAGGAACTTCTTGCAAGAAGTT
>JBFMAA010000166.1:0-3311 GCA_040755955.1 Thermodesulfobacteriota bacterium | reverse complement strand
GGGGGGGGGGGGGGGTTTTATTATTTTCATCACACCTGCCCCCCCCCCCCGAAATCGCATTTTCTGAAAAAACCGGTTTGCAGCTCGCCTGAGAGTCACCTGTGTGAACGCGAATTGGCGTAAGACGATCCTCGGGATACAAGGATCCTGCCAACGTGGCGGAGGCACGTCAAGATGTCGCTTTGCCGAAACGTCCTGGGGGCGATGCTGTTGGGTTTGTCACTGGGATGGGTCTTCAGGCCGCAATCCATTGATGCGATCATGGGCGTCGCCCTGTTCCTGATGCTGTTCCCCCAGATGCTCGAAGTGGACTTTGCAGGTCTGCAAAGGGTGTTCCGGGCGCCGTGGCTTGTGGTGATCGCGCTGGTGCTGAATTTTCTCGTGTCGCCACTCCTTATCTTTGTGTTGCTGCAGCTATTCATGGGAAACAGCGGGTTGCATCTCATGCCCGGCATTCTGCTCTACGGAGCGGTGCCCGGGGGTGGGATGGCGCCCGCGTTCACCGGCATGCTGAGGGGCAATGTCAGCCTGTCGGTGACGATTTCCGCCATAGGGAGTATTCTGAGCCTCGGAATGGTCCCGTTATGGGCAAAGTGGCTTCTCGGGACCACGATGGACGTTCCGACCGCGCTCATGTGCAAGCACCTCTGCGTGATTCTGGCGATTCCCTTGATGGTTGCGGTGCTGACCCGGCGCATCGTGGTGGGAAGGATGGGAGAATCGCGCTTTTGCCTTGTGAAGGAGAGAATAAAGTCGCTTTCCGGGGTAGGGCTGTGTGTGGCTGTAGCTGCCATGTCCGCGCTCTACGGAAACAGAGTGTTCAATGAACCCCTCGTGGTGCCGAGAATCGCGGGCACGGTCTCCACGTTTCTGATACTCCTTATGATCATCTCCTGGCTGTTCGGAAAAGCTTTCCGCTGCGGTCACGAGGACTCGACTGCCCTGATCCTCAGCACTGCGGCAAAGAACAACGCCATTGCATTGGCACTTGCGTACACCACCTTCGGGCCGGATGCCGCGCTCGCGAACGCCATTGCCGGGCCGCTTGTGCAGTTGCCCATATTGTCGTGCTTCGTGGCCTTCAGGAGAAGGTCGTTCCTCCTGAAATCCGAATTCACATGAGAAGCTTGGAAATAACGTCGCGTTCCATAGCATGTCAGGCTCCGGCGACCAGCGGGATCCGCATGCTGCAAAAGTACTTGGGGATGGGGGTCCGGGGGAAGGGACCTCGTTCAAGAAGTCCCTTCCCCCGGAAACAACATTCCCAAGAAAATGGTTTGGAAATCATGGCAACCGGTCTCTGCTGAGAACCGCGGGGACGGTTGCAGAACGTGGTGGCACTCGTTACAATGGCAGAAAGCCCCTCGATTCGGAAGGTGCCGTACCCCATGCAATGCCCCAAGTGCGGTTTCAATCAGCCCGATTCCCACATCGAGTGCGAGCGATGCGGCGTCATCTTCGCGAAGCTCGGTCTGGCGCCGGCGGTCTCACGCTCTCCCGAACTCGGCAAGGGAGTCCGGACCGCGGACCTCAACTCCCCTGACGGTCTTTCCCTTCGTGAGCCTGTGCGTCCCGGACCGCCGCGCTCCCATTCACGGCCACCAAGGGCGGAGCCTCCCGGTCGAGGAGTCGTGATACCAGGACCTCCACCCCGAGGCCGGGAATCGGCAGGAATGATCGAAGACCACGGCGTTACCATCGAAGACGCGTCGGTTGTGGAGCCGCACGCGGACCACGCCGAGGAGTTTGTCCCCGAGCCTCGCCATATGGAGCAGAACGATTGGCTTGTGCTGGCATCCGGGGCAGTGGCGGCTCTGGTGATCATGAGCTTTCCCTTGCTCAACCACATATTTCACACCTTCACCATCCTGGTTCACGAGATGGGCCATGCTATCGTCGGATGGGTATTCGGGTATCCGTCGCTTCCGGCTTTTGATCCCATGTACGGGGGGGGCGTGACGCTTCACCTGGAGCGCTCCACGCTTCTCGCTCTGGCGTTCTATCTGCTCGCGGGCGCGCTGATCTTCACGTATCGGACAAAGCCGCTGACCGTGCTCGTCTTGTCCGTGATAGTGGTAATCCACCTTGTGTTCGCGTTGACCTCCGCGCATATGGCCTTGATTGTGTTCATGGGACACGGCACGGAACTGGTGATCGCCGCGGTATTCTTCTACAGGGCGCTCAGTGGAGCCGCGATCATCCACGCGGCAGAAAGGCCCCTGTACTGCCTCATTGCGTGCTTCATCGTGTTTTCGGACCTGGCATTTGCGTACCGGCTGTGGAAGAGCCCTGAAGCACGGGATCTCTACGGCGAGGCGAAAGGCGGGGGCCACTGGATGGATTTCAGTCGCCTCGCGGACGACTACTTCCACACGGATCTGGCAACCGTGGCGTCTCTGTTCTTCTTGTGCTGCTTGTTGCCTTTGGTGGTGGGCTTTTTGATGTTCAGGTATCAGGAATACTTGCGGTACGGTATCGAGCGGCTTTTTTCCCGCGCCTCGGAGACTACTCCCTGATCGGTTTGCCTCGGGACGTGAATGAGATGCCAAGGCCGGATCGGGTGCTGATCATCACCGCCTCCACCAGGGGGGTGTTGACTTCCTTCTTGGCGGTCCACCGCACGATGAAGTTTGCCCCGGACCCACCCTCTTCGTCCTGTTCGGGTACGATGAACTCCCACGTGGACATTGGTCCCAGCACCGCGGGAACGTTGAGGACCTTCTTCACGAGTCTGCCGGCAGTGTCGTAATAATCCGCGCCTGTGACGGTGATGGTCTCCGCGGGGTCCGTGTTGCGTACGCTGAGTGTGGCCGCGAGGTTCAGCGTGCGACTGCTGGGCCCGCCGTAGATATGAGAATAGACCGGCACGTAGAGCGTCTGCCCGTCAGAGAGCTCCGGACCCGCACCGAAGGCGGAACCGGTGCCGATCAGCAGCACGAACATCCAGAATCCTATTGCCCGCGCGCTCATCATCTCTTCCTCTCGCTGCCCGCGGGGGCAGTGTGACTCTCTCCGCACCTGTAGTTCGAGAAGTCACCCGATTATACCAATGGATGAAAGACGCTGCAACCGAGGAGAGGTTATCGTTTGCTGAAATTGCAGGAAATCCGTATACTGTCACCACTGTGTTGGGTGGCCTGGTGCAATCAGATTCAAGAAAGACCGCTGAAAGGCCCATGGAAACCGTTCCTATGTGAATTTCCCGTTCCCAGGCACCACGCCCGGGGGCAAAGCTCTTGAGACCTCCCCGTGGCGAAGCCTCGGGGGGTCCTTATTCCGGTTTTCTTTCGACGCATGGGAGTCATCACCTT
>JBFMAA010000165.1:0-13206 GCA_040755955.1 Thermodesulfobacteriota bacterium | reverse complement strand
GATTCGATGGTAGCGTCAATCCGCGCGATGATTTGGTCGTTGAATTCTTGTCCGCATACGAGCATGCCCCCCTCTTATCACTGGACACTGACGGTGTCCAGCAAAAAAATGTGGGGCAGGCTCAGCTCCCACGAGGGGAGGTGAATCCGGAAACCCGCTCCCCTGGAGGGAGAGGGAAGGGTGAGGGAGAGGATGCTGAAGCAACGCGTGCTCTGAAGTTAGCGCCTATGGGGGTCCCGGGGAAGGGACTTTTTTCAAAAAGTCCCCTCCCCCGGAGATCCTAATTCCCTAGAACCACTTCGGTATCAGCCCCCCAGCGCGACGCTCAGTTTGGACTTGATGGCTTCCCAGTGGGATTTCTTTTCATTGAAGATGACAAGCCTGCCCCCGAGTCCGACCATGGAGTTGTTCGCTTTGGCGTGCCGCATCTTGAACTTCCCGGCGAGCGTGTTAGCGACCTTCTTGGGTTTCTCCATGTGCACGGTCCCTACGATCTTCATGGAAGGGTTGCGCTGCAGGAGTGCGGGGACAGTGGTAAGGTCCTCGAAGTCGAACCAGCAGTCGAAATACACGATCTTGCTGAGGCGGGATCGAAAGGATCGGGCGTACGGATCTTCCTTGGGGGACGCGGCGAGCCACTTCCCCACCGAAGTGAGCACCCGCCCACCTCCGGAAAAGCCGGTGAGTACGATTCTGGTCTTGCCGGTCTTCAGTTGGGGAAAGCTTGCACCGAGCGAGCTGTGCAAACGATTGAGCACCATGACGAGCGTGTCCGGGCGCTGTCCTTCTTCCGGAACCAGTGATTTCCAGCGATTCTTTCCTCTGACCGCGGACGACGAGTATGGAGTGTCCACAAATCCCACGAACACGAAAGGTTTGGTGGCCCTCTTGGCCGCAAGTGCCTCCAAATCCTTGGCGAAATCCGCGTAGTAGTCTTTGGAGTGCATCCCGTGAAAATAGAGTATCATCTCTGCGTCGTGTGCTCTGCGCAGATCGTGGTTACTCACCACCCAGAGGTACCGGGAGCCTTCTGACCACGGCTGAATCCGTAGACGCTGATACGGGATCTTCCCATCGGAGGTGACCTTGAACCCCTGACTCGGACGCATCACAGGAATGCTCGATTCGCGGGCGATGCGAGGCGAATGCGCCAGCAGACTGCACGAACCCAGGAGCATGAGCGCGGTCACACAGAGAACAACCGACAATGACCACCCCAATACCGGTGAGTTACGGTGGTGCGTCTGCCTGGACGTGGGATCAACCCCCGCATTCGCAGCGGCCCGAGCAATGGGTTCGTCCCTGGGTGCCCCGGTGTGTCCGGCCTCAGCAGCACGTGGGCTATTCTCCCCCGGCTTCTTCGCAGGCCGAGCAACGCGACGCGGATGCTTGGTTGCGGCTCCTGGCCGTTCGGTGGGCATAGGCATGGGGCAGGAATCCTCTAGTCCAGGATTTCCCTCCCATGTCAAAGATTTTACCCATGGTTCAGGGGTGTTGTCAACACTGCTTTTGAAGGAGATTCCGATTTTGGCCACTATCGGCAGTAAAACCGGAAGAACTGCTCCATAATGAAGGTGACCGTGGTCTGATTCACATGAAACGGTTCCCGCCCCTCGCTGAAGATCTGCTCTCCCACCATGGGCAGGAAGATCGTCGCCATTTCGTATGCCGGGAAGTAGTGCACATTGTCGTGTCTGGCTACGAACTCGTCCGCGACTGCCCGCAAGGTCGATTTTGAATTGCAGCTCGCGGAGATCACGTCCAGGTCGTCGCGGAACGTGGCCCACAGGTGCACGGGCGAGACGGTCACGAGAAGCTCGCAAGAGGGGTTGTGTGTCTGCATGATCGCGTGTATCGCATCGAGATTGACGAGGTTTTCTTCATACCTGCTCACCCGGAATTCGTACCGGCTCATGTCGCCGCCTTCATTCACGTAGGGGCCGGAGGGCAGGCAGATCACCGAGCCATCCACGCGGTCACGCCAGATTTCGGTGAGTCCCAGGGTGAGTATCAACAGCCGGGCCTTGCTGAGCGCTCGACGAGAGCATTCCCGGTGATGACTGAAATCCGCGTCTGCCTGCTCTTGAGTCTCGTAGAGTATGATCCGCCGGTACGGGTCTTGGACGAACCCGGAGACAGGGGCGTTCCACCAGCGGAGATCCGGCTTCCATTGGCCGAACGTGTACTCGAATATCTGCCTCATGGAGAACGTGTTATACAGTCTTTCCCACGCGGCCGAGGCATGTTTCGAGGCTGGGTGGTCGGGTTCTTCCGTGATATACGAGTACCCTTCTCTCACCAGAACCTGCTTGATCTCCCGTGCAAAGCAAGACCCCATCGATGCGATCGGGGTGTCCCGGTCAATTGGGAGCCCGGGCACGGAATGCCGGGGATAGAGGCCGTCAGGCCCCGGGTTATCGTATGATCCCGGCCAGACCTGCCAAGGTTCGAATCTGTGCACAGGATGCACATCCGAGCGGGCCATGTTTCCTCCGAGTATCGTGGTGGCTTGCACACTACCAGATCCCGAGCCGGACGGAAATACGCGCGTGCAACTCTGTGACGCTTGGCGGTTCATTCTTCTTCCCTCCGAAAAGCCGTTGACTCTCAGGTCTTGAGAGGCCAAAATAGGATCGGCAGCAGTTCCACGGATCTTTGGCAGACGAGTTCATCGGAGCATACATCCTGGGTAAGCGTCCACCCGGAAGAAAAAGACTCACCGCAGAGGCGCAGAGAGCACAGAGAATACGAAGAGGAATCCGCGAGTCTCTCGTGTAATAGTGTGCCGTTCCGGTTCAACTCTGTAGAAAAGGATAATTCTTTCAACTTTTTTTCTCTTTCTTCTCTGCGTCCTCTGTGTCTCTGCGGTGAACTCTTACCATCCTGGCGGCGGAGTTCAGCGTACAGTGGCCTTCTTGTGGAGTGGTCTTGCTGGGAGTGTTGATGTTCTTGAGGTTGTCTTGTTCCTGACGAATGCGTTGCTCGGACCCGCTGCGCCGTGAAACGGCCGGAAGTCCTTCCGCCGGCTGCCTCTGTAGTGTTGATTCTCCCTGACTTGGGACAGGAGGACGGAATTGAACAACTCGTACTATGCGACCAAGGTCGGAGTGTACGTCGACCTTGCCAACATCAGCCTCAACGGCGGATATGGGCTGAGATTCGACGTGCTCAGACGATTCGCCTGCCGCGACAACGGGCAGGCTATCAGACTCAATGTGTACGTGGCCTTTGACGAGGATCGGGCGAGACTTGATCCCGATTACTGTGCATCTGCGTTGAATTATCATTCGCTCCTTCGGGACTGGGGTTACAAGGTCATAGAGAAGAAGGTGCGCTGGTACCAGGACGACAGGGGGAACCGAGTCGGGAAGAGCAACGCGGACCTGGAGCTGGCTGTGGATGCGCTCCTTCAGTCCGAAAACCTTGATCGGGTGCTTCTGGTGACAGGAGACGGAGACTTCGTCCAGGTGGTGAGGGCGCTCCAGAACAAGGGCTGCCGGGTTGAGGTGGTCGCATTCGAAAACGTCTCGACTGAATTGCGCAAGGAGGCCGACCTTTTTGTGTCGGGGTACCTTATTCCTACCCTCCTGCCCTTCCACGACCGACCTGAGAACCGCTGGGGCAAGCTCGGCAACAGGGTCCGGGGGGTGTGCTACAAGTACAACAGAGAGAAGGGGTTCGGGTTCATGCGCTTCATGACGGACATCACCGCTGATCTCTGGGTCACAGACACGCGGCGGGAGGAATCTCCCTTCGAGACCGCGTTCGTGCATCTGAGCCAGTTCGCGGACCCCAAGATCCG
The DNA here is from genome assembly GCA_040755955.1 of Thermodesulfobacteriota bacterium. Lineage (GTDB taxonomy): Bacteria > Desulfobacterota > Desulfomonilia > Desulfomonilales > Desulfomonilaceae > JBFMAA01. The sequence goes on along the minus strand of JBFMAA010000165.1, from coordinate 9,404 downwards.
GGCGGATGAGCTCCCCAACCGGCACACGATCCTGGAATTCGACATTGAAGAGGGGGAAAAAGGCTATCAAGCGGTGAATGTCTGGCACACCTATTCCTATCCACCAACCTATCCCCAGGCTCTGCACAGGAATCCTCTGAATCAGGATTCCAGGAATTTCGGTGCCGCACCCAAGTGGCACGCAAAGGACGCGGCCGTGGAGGGGAGCGCAGAGTAGCGGGAAGACCGGCAAGGCTCTTAGTGTCCGTCTCAGTCTCAGAATCAGTGTCGCTCCCTCCGAGCCTGGGACGCCGGAGGTTGCGTCCGTCATTCCGGCGGAAGCCGGAATCCAGTCTTTCCTGCGGAACCTGGACCCCGGCTTTCGCCCGGGTGACGAGCGGATCGGGTTGGCACAGTGATTTCGGGACAGACCCTTACCTGCGGACGGGATGAACGCAGATAGAACGAACGACAAGCTGCTTCACTGCGTCTGGAGTCGTCAAGGAAAGCGCCTTCCAGGAGGTCTGTGACCATGCGCAAGAGAGAAATGATGGAAGTGTTTGCGGCTCATCGCGAAGAGCTGCGTGCCATGGGGGTCACCCAACTTGCCTTGTTCGGATCTACGGCACGTGAGGAAGACCGCGAAGGCAGTGATGTGGACATCCTGCTTGACACGGAGAGCCCGTCCGGGTTCTTCCATCTGATCAGCATAAAACTGCGCCTGGAGGAGATTCTCGGAACAGACCGAGTCGATGTGGTCACTCGGGAGGGAGTCCATCCCGGACTCAAAGAGAACATATTGTCCGAGGCGATCGATGTCATCTAGGTCGGCAAGACTGCGGATTCAAGACATTGTCGACGCGATCGGTCGAGTATGCGGTTGCGTACAGGGCATGACGTATGCCGAATTTTGTCAGGACCACAAGACCATTTCCGCTCTCGAACGAGAGCTCATCCTGATCGGAGAGGCCGCCCAACATGTGCCGCTGGACGTCGTTGAACGCTCCCCGGAGGTCCCGTGGACCCGCATGAAAGGCATGCGCAATGTGATCGTGCACCGGTATTGGGGTGTAGACCGAAAGAGACTGTGGACACCGTGCACGAAGATCTGCCCCTGTTGAGGCCCCTGATGGAAGGGGTTCTCACGATTGTCCAAGACTGAGGTCTCTTCTGATTCACGTGGCGGCGGCGTTCAGTTCCGGACCCTGGCAGTTCTGCGGGGTTAGCCAGTCCACATCGATCTTGAAGTCCGTCATCGACCTAATCCAGCCTCTCGGGCCATTCGTTCAAACGACCGGACATCGCAGTCAAGGCGACGCAAGCGGGACCAGCTCGATGTTCCCGAGAGCGGCTATCTTGTCGCCGATGATCGCGAGAGCGCCGTCCACTCCCGGGACTTTCATGACCCACTCGACCGCTGCCGAAAGGTCGGCCGCTGATTTCACCCTGTTGCCGACTCCCGATGCCGCGGCATCCGCAAGGGCCGTGTCCTTCGAGATCACCGTCGCCGCGTCGGCTTTCCCCAGGCTCAAGGAAGGGCCCACCGTCGCCGCGGACGTGCATATGCCGAGCGGGATTACCGTGGGCTCGACCTTCAGGCCCACCTTCCCGCTGAATGGCGACGCGCCTGCATAGATCCCCACGATCACGGGTTCGGCCACATGGAGGAAGATATCCCCCCCGTTTTCGACCATGACCTCGGCTGACCACTCGAGGAGCCCCCTGCCCACGAACTCGGCCACAGCTCCCGCGACCGCGGCCATTGGGCCGGTTCCCGCCTTCTTGCCGGCTCGCAGCATCTGCAGCACCAGCGCGGAGTCGCCGGGATGCTCGTCCACGGGATCGAGGCTGCGCAGAAATTCCGGTCTCCGGGCAATTGCCTGCTCGATCTGAGCCCTCGCGGTCCGGATAAGCGCCTCGGTCTGCTTTTCGAGCGGAGCCAGGGCCTTCACAAAGAGGTCAGAGGTCTCCACCACCACCCGGAACGCCGTGAAACGACCCGTGTCCTCAAAATCCCGATACGTTCTCGGTTCGTAGATTACCAGCGGTTCCATGGTTAGACCCGTTCCTTGAATTCCTCTCCCAGAAGCCCCTCGGGTCGCACCAGAAGCACCAGAATGATGATCAGGAACGCCATCGTGTTCTTGAACGCAATCGAGATGTACCCGCCGGCCAGGGCCTCGGCCACTCCGAGAATCAAGCCGCCGAGTATCGCTCCAGGCAGACTGTTCAGGCCGCCGAGTATCGCCGCGGCAAAACCCTTCAGGAAGGGCTCCAGCATGAAGAACGGGTCAAGAAACAGCGCAGGAGCCAGAAACAGGCCTGCCAACACCCCCAGAAAGGCCGAAAAACCCCACGATAACGCCAATACCCGACGCGTAGGTATGCCGAGGGTCTGGGCAGCCTGCAGGTTCTCCGAGGTTGCGCGCATCGCAAGCCCCAAACGCGTCTTCTGTACCAGGAGGTAGAACAGCAGGCAACTCAGAAGGCCAATGCCCATGGTGCCGAGACTCAGCTCGCTGATCCGCACCTCCCTCAGCTTGAAGCCGCTAATCTCGGACAGGGGAAACGGAAAGGAGTGAGGCTCGGTCCCGCCGTAGTAGTTCACCAGGCCCTGTATCACGAGACCAAGCCCAAGCGTCAGGATGATCTGCCCGAGTTGAGTCGCATCCCTCCGTTGCGCAGGCACCAGAATCACGAAGTAGAATGCCACGGCAATAGCCGCTCCGGCACACAGTCCCACAACAGCGGCCAACGCGAACTTCACACCCGCTCCCATGGCGATGCCCGAACTCAGCATCGCAAATGCAACGAAAGTCCCCGCGGTGGAGATGTCACCATGCGCGAAGTTCAAGATCCGCGTCGATCGGTATACCAGCGCCAGTCCCAATGCCACCAAGGCATAGACGCTGCCTGTGGTCAAACCCGATACGGTGTATTTAAGAAATGTGTCCATGTCCGTTTCTTTCGCGTTGACGTTAGGGGGGAATTACCCTTTTCCGACTCGAAACACAAACCACAAAGGCAAGCGGTAAGGGTCCGTGCGTCACCGCAACGGCCAGTTGGTCAGATACAGTCGCATCTTCATCCATCTGCCGGCAAGTCCCAGGGGCTCGAAGATGAGGATGATCAGTATCGTCAGACCGAATACGGTCGGAACCATCTCCTTGTACGAGCTGAGCAACTGCGGCACCACGATCACAAAGGCCGCGCCCATGACCGAGCCCTCGACGGATGCCAGCCCGCCGATAATCACCGCGACGAACAACGTGACCGATCCCATGAACGTGAATATGTCCATGTTCGGTTCCACGTGCCCCAGCAACAGCGCATACAAGCCTCCGTGCACGCCGGTGTAGAAGGAGCTCACCGCGAACGACAGCAGCTTGTAACGAGTCAGATTCACCCCGATGACCTCCGCGGCAATGTCGTTGTCGCGAATCGCAATGAAAGCCCTGCCCATGTATGACGAAACGATGTTGTACGTGACCAGCGTAAAGACCAGCGCAATCAAGAAGTTGAAGTAGTAGTTAAAGGAGATCCTCGACAATCCGAACCAGGGCTCAAGCTTGTGTATGGGCAGCCCCATTCGGCCGCCGGAGAGGAACTCGGAATTCACGAACACCTGGTACACAGCAATGGAAAACCCCATGGTGGCAATCGCCAAATACGGTCCCTTCAACCGCAGCGACGGGAACCCGACGATCACGCCGAACAGGCCCGCCATGGTCCCGGCTCCCAACAGCGCCAGAGGCCACGGAATACCGATCCCGGCCAAGTGACCGAAGGTGAACGCGCCGATCGCCAGAAACCCCGCCTGCCCAAATGAGATCTGACCCGTGAACCCGATGAGCAGATTCTGCCCCAGCGCCCCAATGGCGTATATGCACACGAATGTCGCAACCAGGGTGAGGTGTTCCGGCGCGTAGGTCGGCAACACGAACAGCGCCACCACCACGGCAGTCACCCAGATCCTGGTCCACGGTCGCCGCACAAGCTGCAGTTCTTCCCGATAGCTTTGTATCAGATCCATAACCCGGTTCACCGCCCGTAGAGAGATTGAATCATGTCCGCATAGCGCGTCTCGAGAAAACGCCGCTTGACCTTCTTGGTGGGGGTAACGTCCCCGTCTTCTTCGTAGAAGCGCCTCGGAAGCAGCGCGAATTTCTTGATCGACTCGACCTTGGAGAGCGTCTTGTTCACCTTGGACACCTCGCCATCGATGAGTGTGTGGATCTCCGGATTCTGCGTCAGGTCCGCAAAGGTGGTGAAGGGAATCCGGTTATCCTGAGCGTACTTCGTCACGTTATCTTCATCGATCAGGATCAGGGCCACGAGGAACTTCCGGCCGTCACCGATCACCACGGCATCTTGAATGTACGGACTGAATTTCAGTTTGTTCTCGATGAACGCGGGGGTAATGTTCTTCCCCCCTGCGGTGATGATGATATCCTTCTTGCGGTCAAGGATCTTGAGAAATCCGTCCTCAAGCACTCCCACGTCCCCCGTGTGAAGCCAGCCGTCCTTGATGGTTTCCGCGGTGAGTGCGGGTTCCTTGAAGTACCCCTTGAACACCCCGTCGCCTCTGGTGAGAATTTCTCCGTCGTCCGCGATCTTCACTTCCATGCCTTCGATGGGTTCGCCCACGTAGCCCCACCTGGGCCGCTCGACGCGCTGAATCGCAATGACACCGGTCGACTCGGTTTGCCCGTACCCTTCTCGCAGAGGGACTCCGAGGGCGTTGTAGAACTGGAACAGCTCCGGAGACGCGGGAGCAGCGGCACAAATCGCCCAACGCACGCGCTCCAGGCCCATCTGGCGCTTGAGATGAAACAGCACCAGCCCGTACATCGGCCAGTAGAGCAGAGACCACTTGAACCTGGCTCCCGGGTTTCCCATGGCCTGCACGTAGTTCATCCCCGTCCAGACGGCGGCTCTATACAGAGCCCGCTTGAGCAGCGTCGAATCGGACATGCGTATCTCGATCATCGACGCGAATTTCTCCCAAATCCTGGGAACGCTCGCGAACATCGTAGGGGACACCTCACGGAGGTTCTGGGCGAGCGTGTCGAGGCTCTCCACGAAGTTGACCGTCCCGCCGGACCAGACCGACTGAAACAGCGAGATCAGGTTTTCATAGATGTGGGCCAGGGGGAGGTAGGATATGACCTCGTCGGTCTGAAAGGTCGGGCACGCGGCGAGGAATCCTTCGGTGATACGCAGTATATTCTTGTGGGAGATTACTGCCCCTTTGGGGCGACCGGTGGTTCCGGACGTGTAGATCACCATCGCTGAGTCGTCGGATTGGATCGCCTGTTGCCTCTCGTCGAGAGCGGCCGCCTGTTCGTTGAGGAACTCCCTGCCCAGGCGGAGAAATTCATCGAAGAATACGATCTGCTCGTGGGTGAACCCCCACAGACCCTTTGGGTCCCATACGACGACCTTGGTCACTTTCAGTTCCGGCAGGATCTGGAGCACTTTGTCGACCTGTTCCTCGTTCTCGACGAAGAGCAGCTTGGACTCCGAGTGCCCCACCACGTAGGCGATCTGTTCCGGCGCGGAGGTCGGGTATACCCCGCAGGTGCATGCTCCTGCGGTCATGGCTCCGATATGGCAGTAGAGCCATTCCGGGCGGTTGTCTCCGAGTATCGCCACACGATCGCCGGGTTCTACGCCCAGTGCGACCAGGCCCGCGGCCACTTCCCGGACCGCGGTGCCGTACTCTTTCCACGAGATCTGCCGCCAGATGCCCAGGTCCTTGTTCCTGAGCGCAGTTCGCTCGCCGAAACGCTCAACCTGTCGGAAAAACAGTTCCGGGAAGGTCTTCTCGGGGATAGGCATTACCATGTTCTCCGCTTCTTGTAGAGTCGCCAGCCTTTGGGGGACGCGGCCTCGCCTCCCAGGCCGAGGTACAGCTCCCTCACGTCTTCGTTCTCCTGGAGCTGCTGAGAGGTTCCTTCGAGCACGGTTCTTCCGGCTTCCAAGATGTACCCGTAGTGTGCGATGCTCAGCGCCATGCGGGCGTTTTGTTCCACGAGCAGGATGGTGGTCCCGGCCTGGCTGATCTTGAGCAGCGCGTCGTACACCACCTTCGCGACCATCGGCGCGAGACCCAAGGACGGTTCATCGAGCATGAGGAGCTTGGGGCGTCTAAGCATGGCCCTGGCCATGGCGAGCATCTGTTGTTCGCCGCCGGAGAGCGTTTCCGCCTGTTGATCGGCTCGGGCGTGGAGGATCGGGAAGAGTCCGTAGAGGAACTCGAGGTCGTCCTTGATCCCCTTATCCTTGCGGCCCCAGCAGCCGAGCTCCAGGTTTTCGCTGACGGTGAGCTCACGGAACAGCCCCCGGTCTTCCGGCACGTACACGATCCCCATAACCGCGATATGTTCCGGGGGGAGCCGTTCGATCTTGCGGCCGTCGAACTCGATAATCCCCTTTTTCGGCTGGTCCTTGATCAAGCCCGCAATGGTCTTGAGCAGCGTGGTTTTGCCTGCTCCGTTGGGACCGAGCACCGCGAAGATCTCCTTCTCCTTCACCGACAGGGAGAGCCCGTGCAGCGCGTAGATCCGGTCGAAGTACAGTGTTTCGATATTGGATATCTTCAGCAGCGTTTTCTGATCGGTTTGGGTGGTGGTCATTGGGTTATCGTCCTGTGTCATTTGTCAGTTCACGCGATCTCTTCAAAAAGTCGGCGAAACACTTCGTCTGCCGGAATCGTTTCAACCTTGGCGTCCCGGTAGTCTTGTACACGGCGCCGGATTTCTTCAAGCCACAGCTTCTCCACTTCCGATTCAGAGGGTTCGTCCAGGCTTACCAGGAGACGATGGGCAAGCTCGGCTCGGGCTTCTATGTCAAGATTGAGCGCCTCGTCAGTGATTTGTTCGAAGGTCATGGTCGTGTCTCTGCCTCCGACGAAGGTCGGTGGTGAGCCAGCATCGGAAGGCTCTCCGTCGGCTCGAATAATTTGCCGGGTATTTCTCTCGACTCCGTGGGCCGCCTCTGCAGGCTATCCTCATGAAGACGAACGATGACATCGTCATGCGCTGATCGGCACCCTATCTTTTCCGTCCGGCCTTGCTTCGTCCCCTGGATGACTTCGCATTGTGAGTTCCGCGCAAGAAAGGTGCAAAATCGTCCTTGCGACCGTTAAGTATGAAGTTATCTTTGAATACCTTTTTCAGTTTGTCTTCATATCGCCTATGTTCCTTCGGAGCGGAACCTTGATAGCCAATAAGAAACGCTTGTATCGAGTAATGGTTTCTGAGCAGCAACCGGCTCTCCATCGCCTTGTAAGTATTAATAATTTGCTCAGTTGCCTTGCCCGAATCAGATCCACTATCCTTCAGCTCAACAAAACAGAGCACGCGTCTGTCTTCCTTTGCATAGAAGACGAGTAGATCGCAAATACGCTCGCCTTGTCTGCCATTCCATAAGTCCTTCCTCAGTTCACAGCCGTCAGCTCCCTTCGACTGATCATCTATGCAGAAGAACAAGATGGTCTCTCCCGGTTCGGGACGGATTTCGACCTTGGCTTTGTTCTCCACAAAATCAGTCTTACCGGGCAACAGGCAAGAGGTGAACAGAAGTCTCTCGAAAGGCATTGCGGGCCCTCTATGCGATCAAGCGGGAAGAGATTCGTGACAAATCGCGAGAGACATCACCAAAAGTCCCCCAGTCTATGTCTCCATCTTCTTTCAGGATGTCGGTCACCGAATCGGTCTCAAATAGATAGACCGCCACCTTGTCTCTTGGAAGAAATGATGTTTCCTGCTTAAGATAGAAATACTCTTTCACCTTTTCCTTGTCGAGATCATGTGCGCGGATCAGGTTCGGGATATGGTCGACAATGTAAGGGCTATGGGTCGTTATCAAGACGTGCAGTCCAGCGTTCACCAGCATGCCGAGAAATTCGGTTATCTCCACTTGAGCGGCAGGGTGAAGGTTCATTTCCGGCTCATCGATGACAATCAGATCACCCGGTTTGGCGAGGCATTTGAGATAAAGCGCAAGAGGTGTAAGCTCTTTGACCAGAGAAGAGGATACGTTCAATTCCAGACTAACCTTTTCGGCCGGACTGTACAACAGCTCGGTCAGATTTCCATCTCGCTCCGCACTAATACTGCCGAACAAGATCTCCTGTTCGAGGAACCGACCCAACTTCATCATTTCAATCAACCTAGGGTCTCGTGCCTCTTCTTCTTTTCTGGCAGCATATTGGCTCGTACAGGCCTCAACCATTTTCCGTAGGTTTAACACAGGTTTAGAAAGCGACCATACCGGCCCGGATCTCCTCGGTTCCGTCGCTTCTTCCGTTCTGGGGGTTTCTCCAAATTCCGGCTCGTCGTGTGGAAAAGGGATGGTTATAACCGTCGTTCTTTCAGTGGGCAACATCACCAAATCGTGAAACAGCTCTGAGCGAATAGTGTAGAATATCGAAATAACTACGAACTCCCTGAGCGTCTTGTCAACAACGGGCCTCGGAATGGCTCCGGAACCATTTTTCGCGTAGGTTGTGTAGAAGTATAGCTCGTCCAAGCCCCTTTCCTTCAGACAATTGAATTCAAGTTCAGATGATTCACTTTTCGCGCCGACAAAGCGTTCCAGTTCTATACGTCTCTCTTTGAGCTTACCGGAGAGGGCCTGCTTCGCGGCTTCGGATAGTTCCGCGCGGATGGTCACGTTGCCGAAATCTACACGCCTTGTAGCCATGAATTCGTTCAACCAGTTAGGGGCCAATTTCGCAATTTCATTGATGTACGTTTCGGTATGTTCCTTGGCAAACTCGACGATATTCAAGGTGGCGCTTCCCTTCTCGATAAGGTCCTTGACCGTCCTTTCCACGGGGGGGTACCGAAACGCGGTTCGACCCTGTAGATAGGCATTCACGTATCTCTTGAACCCATATTCCCCAAATAGAGCGGCGATCGAGTACGCGGTCCAGGTCTTTCCGGTGCCGTTTTCGCCGACAAACACGGTCAGCGGCTTCAAGAATACTTGGAGTTCGGGGATAACGCCAAGGCCGGATATATGTATTTTCATCGCACTATCCCCGCACGAATACCGCGTCATTTACCTATGCCGTCGCCAAGCCGGCCTAAAAAAAGAAACGGAATTCACACCTTATTGAGCGGACTTCACGACAACCTCGCGACCCGCCCGCCTCGTGATGCACACGAGGTTGGCTAATGGACCTGGCTGTCGCTCTCACAAGACACCCTTTGATGCGCAGGGATGCGTGGTGAGGGAGAGCGCGCTTCTTGAGAACCGCGTCGCCCGGAAGACCCCCTCCACACAACCTTCAGCGTGTTCACCGGATGGGTTCGATTTTACCCACGATCCGTTCTGGTGCAACCAGCCCATGTTCTAAGAGTTTTTGAAGAGGGGTCCGGGGCGGGGCTTTTTGCCCAAAGTCCCACCCCCGAAAA
>JBFMAA010000164.1:0-13266 GCA_040755955.1 Thermodesulfobacteriota bacterium | reverse complement strand
ACATTTCAGGCAGTCATCCCCCTCCCCCTACCCCCTCCCACGGGGGGAGGGGAATCCGGAAACCCTCTCCCCTGGCGGGAGAGGGAAGGGTGAGGGGGAGTATGCTAAGGCAATGAGTGCTCTAAAGTGAGCGCCTATGCTCCCGGAACGGTTGCACTTCGACCTGCCGTTCCTGTTCACCAACGCACTGCCGGGTCTTCATTTGATCGCACCGAATCTGCATGCCGCGATGCAGCTACGGCATTTGACGCATTTGTCCTTCTGGATGTGCGCGGTCTGCTTCTTCTCCCACAGGATCGCACCGGACGGACACTTCCTCTGACATAAGCCGCACCTGGTGCACTTCTCCTCGACCACCTCGAAATCGACGAGGTCGGCACAGAACAGAGCCGGACATCGCTTCTCACGGATATGGGCCTCGTATTCGTCCCGGAAGTACCGAATCGTAGACAGCACCGGATTTCCGGCGGTCTTCCCCAGGCCGCAGAAAGAGACCGTACTTATGTGCCGCGCCAAAGACTGGAGAAACTCCACGTCTCCTTCCCGGCCTCTCCCCTCGACGATGTCCGTGAGTTTTCCCTGCATCACCTTCAAGCCTTCACGACACGCAACGCATCGTCCGCACGATTCTTCCACGAGGAAGGTGGTAAAGAACCTCGCGGTGTCCACCATGCAGGTCATTTCGTCCATGACTACCATACCTCCGGAACCCATCATGGCCCCGGCTCCCTTGAGGGACTCGTAGTCGATCAACACGTTGTCCAGGTGCGCAGGAATACACCCCCCAGACGGACCGCCGATCTGAACTGCCTTGAGCCTGCGTCTGTGGTTGATTCCCCCTCCGATTTCGAAGACGAGTCTATGCAGGGACGTGCCCATCGGGACCTCGACGAGGCCGACGTTCTTGACCGCCCCGGTCAGTGAGAAAACCTTGGTTCCCTTGCTCTGCTCGGTTCCGATCGACGAAAACCATTCCCACCCGTTGAGCACGATCGGGTTGATGTTGGCGAATGTTTCCACGTTGTTGATCACCGTGGGACATCCACACAGGCCGCGGTGCACGGGAAAGGGGGGTCTGTGACGCGGCATCCCCCGCAGGCCCTCCATGGACTTGAGCAGGGCGGTCTCTTCTCCGCACACAAAGGCGCCTGCGCCGGGATATATTTCGACATCGAAAGTGAACCCCTTGCCCAGAATGTCCGAGCCGAGCAGTCCATACGCCCGTGCTTGATCAATGGCTCTTGACAGGCGCGTGATGGCGAGCGGGTACTCGGCCCGCACGTACAGGTAGCCCTGGTCTGCCCCGACCGCGTAGGCTGCGATGGCCATGCCTTCCAGTACCGAGTGGGGGTCTCCTTCCATGACCGCGCGGTCCATGAATGCCCCGGGATCACCTTCGTCTCCGTTGCACACGATGTACTTTGGCGACGTCTCTGATGAGCGACAGGCCCGCCACTTGGAGCCGGTGGGGAAACCTGCGCCGCCACGGCCTCTGAGCCCTGATCTGGTGACCTCTTCGATCACCATGTCAGGGGTCATCTCCCGGAGCACTTTGGCCAAGGCCCAATACCCCTCGCGGGCTATGTATTCGTCTATTTCCTCCGCGTCGATCAGTCCCCGGTTCCGGAGGACGATGAGTCGCTGCCGGCCGAAGAAGCCGGTGTCTCTCATCAGTGGGACCCCGTCGGCCGGCAGGGCATCCGGCAGCCGAAGTTCTTCGCACACGCGACCCCGGACTATCTGTTCATCGACGAGAAGAGCCACATGGCCCGATTCCAGTCCACCGTAGTACACCCCCACCGGATGGACGCCGACCACGGGACCCCGGCTGCACAAGCCGTTGCAGTCAGCCATCACCACTTGGACTTTCGCGTCGAGATGTCGCTCTCGCAGTTCCTTGTCCAGGGCGGTCTTGAGGTCTCGGGCGCCTCTCGCGATGCACAAGGTCCCTGCACACACGTTGATTTGGATCGGGTAGTCTGGAGCGTTCATGATTGAGTCTCCACATCCTCTCCGGCGACCGTCGGAAATGCCGTGTGCGCCGGCCCCTCGGCAGTGGCTGAGTCGGCCGAGGTCTATGGATAGCCGGTGAGGTGCGTAAGCGCGGCCCCCGGTGTGAGATTGCCGTGAACGTCGTCGTCCACGACCATTACCGGAGCCAGACCGCACGCGCCCAGACACCGTACGGCACACAGTGTGAACCGACCGTCCCTCGATGTGCTTCCCACCTTCAGTCCCAGTCCATCCCCGTGAATGATGTGGTCCAGGATCTCGCTCGATCCCTTGACGTAGCACGCAGTTCCCAGGCAAAGCCGCACCGTATGCCTTCCCCGAGGGGCAGTCGTGAAGTACGAGTAGAAAGTCACTACCCCGTGCACGCGGGAGGCAGGAATATCGAATCCCTTGGCCAGTCGCTCCAGAACCTGGCGAGGAAGGTATCCGAACATCTCCTGGGCCTCTTTGAGTGCGGGAATGAGATACCGACCCCTCCTCGAGAAACGGTCTACGATGCTGTCGAGCCTGTCCAGGTCGTCGGGTGATATGACCGGGACAGGCGAGCCACAGTCTCCGCTGCATATTGATAGGTTGCAGTTCATGATCTCTGCTCCGTGAGGTGAATCCGAACTCCTTCTGCCGGTGACGAGTCAGCCTCGACCGACCGGGTTGTCTCGGGACCGGCCCTAGTAATGGGTGGCCGAGTGCCGGCAACGCTTTTCCGCGTGGGCAGGGCATCTTTCCCGTCGCTTTCCACTCATGACGTGCGATTTCTTCTCTTTTCCGAGAAGCAATCTTCAGTACGGCAGCGTTGGGAGAATGCGACGTGCCCCTTTCGTGTGTGTGGCACCAACTCGCCTGCCGGCGGTCTTCAGGCGGACCGAAAAAGGTTGGCACGAATTTCGGTTGCGGCTCCTGGCCGCCTTCTGACATTAAGTCGGCCCGGGGAAAACCCTACGGCATGTGTTGCCGAGCCGTACTAGTCTTCCCTGCTCCACCACTCGGCAGGCGTGGTCTGTTCGACCTCGATGATTTCTTCCCAGGGAACGGCATGATCACGAAAGATCCGTTCCAGCGTGTCCTTGTCGGGAGCGTCCCACCAGCAGAAACGTTTGCCGACGGCGAAGTTGAACCATGTCTTGAGCCATATGGCGTTCTTTTCGTCGGCCAATTCGACCCACCTCGCCTCGATTTCGTCCCTGGGTGTCTTGGGCTCGTAGTGTACCGCCAGGTAGTAGGCCATGTTCTCCTCCTCTCTCTCCTCAATGAGCTCTCCCCTGCCCGAGTCCGGTGACGTATTCGCAGGATGCCGGTGAGCCAAGTGAACCGCATGGGTCATGACACGGCTGTCAATGATGCGATTCTCGCCGGCCACCGCATCCTACGGGTGCTTCCCGAAATACGTCGGAGTGGGGACACCTTCGACTGGCCGGCACTCGTGTCCCCGGATTGGGTGGCACATGTTCCGGGCACCACACATCCGCAGCCGGGTCAGATGTCGCAGACGAACAGCCGGGGAGAACGCGAGGCATGACCTTGCAGTGGTGATGCGTTTTCCCGTCCCCGCGGTGTGTGATTGACCGCCCTTCGGCCTCGGCCGAAGTCCGCTTCCCGTCCGTCCGGTGGAGCGCACGGCTATCGTTCAAACCGGACTCCCTCCTCGTGTCTCACCTGCTGGAAGAAGACGCACCGAGGGCAAGTCTCTGCCTTCTCAGCAAGCGACATCGGGGGGTTTCCGTTGCAGAGGGTTCCTTCTACATTCCAGCAGGATCTTCCGGCATAGAGGCCCCTGTTCCTGCCCCAGAAGCGACGCTCCTCCGCCACGGGACAGACTCCGTTGCTTCTGGTGAAGGGTCCCCCGGGTTGGTTGCCGCATTTCAGGACGTCCCAGCAGTTGGGGACGAGCTTGCGGGTCTTCGCCTCCCAGAGACGCCATCGGGATGCACTTGTCTCTTCCACCTCGAACATGTCCGTCCAGGTGATGCCAAGGTCCCGGAAGATTTGACGGATTGGGCCGGGATCATTCGCTTCCCACAGGCAGAACCGCTTTCCCATGGCAACGTTGAAGAACGTCATCTGCCATGTGGCCCGGTCTTCTCTCGCGATTTCCGTCCACCTGGATTCAAGGAGAATCCTGCTCACAAAGGTTTCTTCATGGAGAGTCATGTACACCGGCATGTGCTTCCCCCTTTCGATGCGTTGGGAAGACCGCATCTCTCGTGCATTTCTCGGTTCGGAACGGCTGCCCGGCCGCGGTGTGCCTTCACCGGCCAGGTTGTCGGCAGGGTTCCGTTCGCGGGGGTGATCTATCTGAGGGGAGGGGAGTGTGCCCCCGAACGTCGGAGTTCCTGCCGGAGACCAATTGGTCCGCATTGTCTATTTGGCAGGCAATTACAATTTGTGTGGCAGTCTGCCTCCTTCTGTGGCATAGTGGGAACCTGGGGTAGTCCCCCCGGGAATCGGCCGACTTCCGCCTCGGGATATGCACATTTGGTGCCAAGCGTGGCCTGCTCATGCGAAGCGAGCTCTTGGTGCTTGGCTCTCGGCAGTAATCTCGCTGTGTTGCTCAAATATGCCGGACGGGCAAGAGGGCTGGAAAGAGACTGGGTTGTGTCCTGGGCGAGAGTTCGTTGGCTGCCGGGGCGGGGAATCGTCCGAAAATCGGACATACCCAGCACAGACCACGATCACGAAGTGCTCCGCAGCGAGGCTTCGGTAACGGGTCGGCAGGATGTCAGTGAGCGGACCAAACCGCATCCGTTGAACTGTCCTGATGTCGGACAAAAAAGGGACGACCTATTCTTAGGCCAATGGTATGGCTGCGTGCCGCTGTCCGAAAATCTGACGGTTCCTACACCAGGTCCTCGTGTATCCCATACTGCTTCAGATATCGATACAGCGTGTCCCGGGAGATTCCCAGCAGGCGCGCCGTGGCAGACTTGTTCCCCTCACACCGTCGAAGCGCATCTGAGCACAGAAACTGGGTCACTTCAGCCGTCACCTCGTGAAGCGTACGTCCCTTTGGGACGAGTCCTCTCACCGACCGTTCCTGCTCATCCGCCTCTCTCGATGTGCGCGGAAGCCCGATGTGAAAATTATCCCCGTCCCACAGCATCAGGGCGCGTTCCAGGACGTTGCGCAACTCTCTCACATTTCCCGGCCAATGGTACCTCACCAAGCCTATCACGTCCGCGGGATTGATGACAGGTATCTGGGTGAGTTGCAGTTCTGCCGCAAGTCCGGCCATAAGCTCTTCGAGCAGGAGGGGGATGTCTTCGATCCGTTCCCGCAGAGGCGGTATCCGGATGGTCAGCACATTGAGACGATAGAAGAGGGCAGGGAGGAACCGTCCTTCCGACGTTTCAGCTTCCAGGTTCCGGTTGGTGGCCGCGATGATCCGTGCGTTGACCTGCACCGCCTTCTGGCCACCCACGCGCATGAACGATTTGGTGTCCAGGAATGTGAGAAGCTTGGACTGCAATTCGGTGGAGAGTTCCCCGATCTCGTTGAGGAGAAGCGTTCCGCCTTCAGCGAGTTCCAGAAGGCCTCTCTTCACGCCACGGGCTCCCGTGAACGCCCCCGCCTCGTGTCCGAAGAGTTCGGACTCGGCCAATTCCTTGGATATTGCCGCGCAGTTGATCGCGAAGAACGGTCCGTTGCACCGGGCTGACCGATCGTGAATCCAGCGAGCCAGATAGTCCTTGCCGGCTCCGCTCTCGCCTGCCAGCAGGACCACACCTCCTCCCGCCGCGGCGTGACGGGCTTCATCGAGGGTGCGACCCATGGCGTCGGACGGGTAATGGCGCAGCGTGACGGGACATGACGAGTCGGACCTCCTGCGGTGGGTAACGTCACGAGATATGCCGCACAGTCCTATGATATTGCCGGAACTGTCGCGAAGAGGGACTCTCACCTCATGGAAGGTCATGGTCGTCCCTTTGAAGCGCCTGGTGTACTCGTGTTCGATGGTCTGTCCGGCCAAGACCCGGAAGTCGACTTCGCGGATGTAGGCTGCACCTTCGTCGTCGAAGAAATCCTCGTACGCGCATCCCACAATCTGAGAGGCCGGCACTCCGAAGAGCTTCACGATGGCCGGGTTCACGTGCGAGTATTTCAGGGATCGATCTTTGATGAAGATGTAATCCTGCGCGCTCTCGAATATGGTGCGAAAACGTTCTTCGCTCTCCCGGAGCGCTCCCTCCACGCGCGTGCGCTCGGCTATTTCCGCGAGAAGAGAGTCGTTCATCTCTTCGAGTTGCGAGGTGCGCTGCGCGACGCGGATTTCCAGTTGGTGGTGAGCCTGTCGGAGTGCCTGCTCCGCGAGTCTGCGGTCCGTGGTGTCCAGGGCGTAGAGGATAACCTGTATCACCTCGCGGTCGTCGTCGAAGATTGGGTACGCGCGCACCTCCACATGTCGTACGCGGCCGTGTTTGTCGAAATGCAAATGTTCGACGATACTGGGGCGTTTGGACCTCTTCACCTCCGCGACGGGGCACGGGTGGTCCGGGTCGTTGCACGGTGTGGGACGGCCGTGGGTAAGGGAGTGGCAGGTAAGCGTCTCCGCAGAGGAGATGTCCCCTGAAGCGGAATTCGCCATCAGTATCCTGTGGGTGGATGCGTCAACCACGTAGAACGGGTGCCCAAGGGACTCCAGGACGCTCTTGAGGAATCCGTTGGTCACAGGGGCGCTTTCCCCGACCCGTGGCCCCTCCGTACTCTCCTGCGAATCGCCCGCACGGCGGTGCTGGCGCGTGTTCCGGTTCTTCACGGGGTCTCCTCCCCGAGCCGACAGGCCTGCTCGATCAGGAGCGAGCACGCCGACTCATAAAGCGGTTGACCGGAGCTCACAATATTGTAGGACAGTTCTCCGTGAAGGTCAAAGCGATACGATACCGCCGTCCACTGGCGAAAGGGCTGGCACGAACGACGACTATCGTGCTATAGTGCTGCTCCACACTCGTAATGCCGGCTTCGAGCCGGACACAAGGAAGACCGTATGAAGGCCGTCGAAGAAAACCCGGATGGCATCACACAAGCAGAGATCGTAATAGGTATACCCTCGTACAATGAGGCCGAGAACATCCCATTCCCGACCAGGCAGTCCGACGAAGGTCTGTCCCGCTACTTCAGCGACCGTTCCGCCGTGATCGTCAACTGCGACAACGATTCGGCCGATGGAACCAAAGAGTCCTTTCTGCGCACCCCGACAAAGAACCCCAAGATATACATATCCACACCGCCGGGCGTGACCGGCAAAGGACACAACCTGCGCAACCTGTTCGAAAAGGCGGTGGAGCTCTCCGCCACAGCGATCGTGGTGGTCGACGCGGATGTGCGGAGCATTACCCCCAGATGGATTCGCAACCTGGGCGAGCCTCTTTTCGAGGAATTCCAGTATGTGACCCCTCTGTATGTCCGCCACAAATACGACGGCATCGTGACCACGAACATAGTGTACCCGATGACCCGAGCCCTTTACGGTCGGCGGGTGCGTCAGCCTGTCGGCGGGGATTTCGGTTTCTCTGGACAGCTCGCAAAGGCCTGCGTCGATAATTCTATGTGGGACCACGATGTGGCCAATTTCGGCATCGACCTGTGGATAAGCACAAGCGCTCTCACCCAGCACGTGCCGGTGATCCAGTCGTTTCTGGGTAGACCGAAAGTGCATCGTCTCAGGACTCTCGTAAGAGAGACGGAACCGGTCTTCTACAACCTGGTGGGCACGCTGTTCAATCTCATGTGCAGGTACGAGGAGTTCTGGAAAGACGTGAAATGGAGTCGTCCGACTGCGGTGTACGGGTTCAGCTCAGAGGAAGTCGAGGTGCCTCCGCCGGTCAGCGTGGAGATGCAAGAACTGACCGACAGCTTCCTGACGGGAATGGAGACCAACCGGGAGCTCTACCGCAAGGTGTTGAAGGAACAGTCACTCAACAAGCTGGAAGAAGTGGCCGGATTGCCGCGTGATTGTTTTGAATTCCCTACCGAACTATGGGCCAAGGTCCTGTACGATTTCGCGTGCGCGTACAAGACGGGGGCAGTGCCCACAGATGTCTTATTGGGGGGTCTCATGCCGTTGTTTCACGGCAAGACGCTCTCCTTCGCCATAGAAACCGAAGCCATGAATACCCATCAGGCCGAGGAGTTCGTCGAGGAGCAGTGCATGCAGTTCGAGAGAACCAAACCCTATCTTTTTGAGCGCTGGTTCTCCGCATGACCGCGGGACTGCCCGAGAGACGCTGAGCAAAGGAGCCTGTAATGCCTAAGATACTCATCGTGGACGACGAAGAGGGAATCCGGATGCTCTATTCCATGGAGTTGGAGGACGAAGGCTACGAGGTGGTCACAAGATCAGACGGCAAAGATCTGCTCAAGGTAATAGCTTCGGAAAAACCCAACTGCATCGTCCTGGACATAAAGATGAGAGATTACAGCGGGCTGGATCTGCTCCAAGAGATCCGGAAGCGGTACTACGACCTGCCGGTTATATTGAATTCGGCATATTCCAGTTTCAAGGTGGACCTCAAGTCAGTGGCAGCCGACTACTATGTGGTGAAAAGCTCCGATTTGGCCGAGCTGAAGGACAAGATCAAGATCGCGTTGGAGGCGAAGATTCCTTCATAGGGGGAACCGCTCGGGAAGGGCATTTGCTTTGTTTGTGTCCGTCTCAAGAAGAGTATCTCAGTCCGGGACAGCCGCGGGTTCCTTCCGTCATTCCGGCGGAAGCCGGAATCCAGTCTTCTTCACGGGACTGGACCCCGGCGCCTGCCCCGGACCAGGATCCGGGGTTCGCCGGGGTGACGAGTCCGTGGGATTGGCACGATTATTTGGGGACAGACCCTTTGTGACCTGGAGCTTTGTGGTTGGTTTTTGCGGGTCGAAGAAACGATCCGCGTGAACTGATACGTGCACGGAGCTCAGTAGTGCCTTTGATAGTGGCGGAAAACCTCACGAAGATATACTTGAGCGGCGAGGTGGAAGTGCGCGCGCTCGACGGCATCAATCTCGTGGTGGAGCCCGGGGAATTCCTTGCCGTTACCGGGCGGTCGGGCTCGGGCAAGTCGACGCTGATGAACATACTGGGTTGTCTGGATGTGCCCAGCGCGGGCACGTATTACCTCGATGACGAAGATGTGTCCAGACTCGGCCGTGACCGACGTGCGGACCTCAGAAACCGGAAAATCGGATTCGTATTTCAGGGGTTCAATCTGCTTCCCCGGATCAATGCCCTGGCGAACGTGGAGCTTCCGCTTATCTACGGTCGGATGAACGCATCGCAGCGGCGAGAGAAGGCACAGGAGGCTCTGAGATTGGTGGGACTGGAGGAGCGCAGTCATCATTGGCCTTCGCAGCTCTCAGGCGGGCAGCAGCAGCGGTGTGCCATAGCCCGGGCTCTAGTCAACAGCCCGGAACTCATTCTGGCCGACGAGCCCACAGGAAATCTCGATACGCGGACCAGCGAAGAGATCATGGGCGTGTTTCGCGAACTCAACGCGGCCCAAGGGATCACGTTCGTGCTGGTCACCCACGATCCGGAACTCGCCCAACACACGAGACGTCAGATAGTCGTCAGCGACGGAAAGATCGTTTCCGATGAAATTACCGGCGAACGGCCATGACCGCGAGGCGGCTCCCAGCCGCTTGGTTTCGCCTCCGAGACGATGAGTGTGAGAGTGCATCGGCGTCAGGGGAAGACGCGTAAGAGTTCACCGCGGAGACACAGAGGACGCAGAGCAGAAAGAGAGAAGAACATCCAAGAATAATGCTTCTCTACCGGTGCGCACCTGATGAGTAAATCTTCGCACGAGAGATTCGGGGACTTCTCTTCCTATTCTCGGTGCTCTCTGCGCCTCTGCGGTGAGTCTTCTCCCGGGTGAACGGTTACGACGACACGAGCATATCTGGGCAAACGGCCTTTCATGTTCCGGCCTAGCCATGGACGTACCCCGCGACAGGCGGCCCCATGACCGAAGAAGGAAAAACTCTTGTCTTTTCGCAATTGATGATCTCGCTGAAGATCGATCATCCTGATCATGCGTTCTTAAACCCCCATTTTCTCGCAACGAGCGGGATCGTACCGGCATCGTGGGAGATCTCGGAATTCCTGGTCGTGTCCGGGCAGACGACGGAAGTGAAGTTCGACAACGGAATGAGCATAGTCGGTTCCAAAGGGACGATCATGTTTGTGGAGCGCCTTCACGAACAGCCACCGGAAGCATCGATGGCGTCAGGAATGGCTCGGCGGTTCGTGGCAACGCTTCCGGATCTCGGTTACCGTGCGGTGGTGAGTGGATTCACCGGTGACCTGATCCTCTCGAAGGGGGAATGGGATAGGGTGGCCGTAGACAACCTGTCTTGCAAGGGACCGTGGCTTCAGTTCCATGGCCGAACCGGAGGAGCGACCGCACGCATGTGTTTCTCCGCGGAAGGGATCACCGTGGGGCTTTCGGGTGATGAGGACGATCGGATGTGGCTCGAACACGAAGGCACAACCGTAGTCTCCTTTGACGCGGAGTTCGAACGTCCGGTGCCTCGTAAGGGAGGAGTGCAGCCGATATTGAAGTGCATCGACCTCTGGGAATCCGACCTGATGACACTGGAAGCGTTTGTGTACGAAAGCTTTGTGTTCGGGACGTAAGCGTGATAGAAGTTTGATACGGGCCGCCGGGTGGGCGTTCAGCCAGCCGGTAAGGGAATGAAACGCCAAGACATGAAGACACCAAGATAGCCTGCTTCCAACGATGTCGGCCTGATGATTGTTCTTTGATTTCTTTGTGCCTTGGTGCCTTTGTGGTTTGTTTTCGGGTTGGCTGGACGATCCCGCTGATCCATTACAAGCCGAAAGCATCCGAGTCGTGAGGTCTCTATGACGAAGCGGGAAGATTCGAGCAGCATAGGCTCCCTGACCGAGGCCGATATCGAGTTTCTCAGCAGAACACCCTTTTTCGAAGTGGTGCCTGATGAGGCCCAGGAGCATCTTGTCGCGGCAATGACCTCGATGCACGTGCCCGCAGGCCAAAGATTGATTACCCAGGGTGAACAAGGAGAGGACTTCCACGTTATCAGAAGCGGCCGATGCGTCGTGAACCTGCAGAAACACGGCCTCTCGCACCTGATAGGTCGTCTCGGACCAGGGGACATCGTGGGGGAGATGGCCATCCTCACCGGCGAAAAACGGAGCGCGGATGTGACCGCGGAAACCGATATGACGCTCTGGACGATGAGCCGGGAGTCCTTCGACCGCATATGCGCGGAATTCCCCCAACTGGGGGAATTTCTCACCAAGATAGTCGCCAATAGGCTCTCCCACGCGTTGCTCACCGCGGATCGCACCATAGGAAAATACCTGATCGAGAAGGCCATCGGCGATGGAGGAGGCAGCGTAGTCTACAGAGGGCTACACACGAGCCTCAATATGCCCGTGGCCATCAAGATGCTCAAGCATCACATGGCAATGGACACGACCTTTGCCGCGGGGTTCAGGAACGAAGCCAAGATCATCGCGCAACTCAACCATCACAACATCGTGAAGGTCTATGACGTGGAGGAGGTGTACAGGACCTTCTTCATCATCATGGAGTACGTGGAGGGCGAATCCCTCAGGGAACTCCTTCAGAGGCCCACCCGGCCTCCGCTGCCGATTCTCTTGGATTTCCTGCTTCAGATCTGTTCAGGGCTTCTGCATGCGCACCAGAAAGGGGTGGTGCACCGGGACATGAAGCCGGGCAACATCCTGATCCACAGGGAGAATGAGGTCAAGATCGTCGACTTCGGGATGGCCTGCTCGCCCGGAACCAAGGACACACAGGTTGTGGGCACGGTCTACTACATCTCGCCGGAGCAGATCAAGAGCAACCCTGTGGACGAACGCTCGGACATCTATTCCCTGGGAATCCTCGCGTACGAGATGCTGACCGGACGAAAACCGTACCCACACACCGGGGTCGTGGAGATCTTGAGCTGGCATCTCAAGGACGGGATACAGGACCCGAGGACTCTGGTGCCGGACATGCCTGCGGAGATCTGCACGTTTCTCGCTCGCGCCACCCAGAAAGACCCCGCGCTCAGATACCAGTGCATAGAACAGGTCGTGCACGCGCTGATGCCCTTGGCGGACAGGTTCGGCATTGGTCCCCGCACGGGAATATGCGAGCAGATCAACATGATGAGCCTGTTCCTCTTCTACCGTTCCCAGAATCAGACAATCATCGAGCGGCTGGTCCGGGAGTTCCGTCGCGAGCTGGAAAAGACGGGCGTGCGCCTCCGAGGCGCGCACTTCAAGGACGTGCAGGAGCAATGATTCCGTCGGCGCAGGTGGAGAAGGCCGTGTGACAGGCCTTGCAACCTGTCTCCACGGGACGCCGCTACTTCGAGCCCCATTTGAGGATCTTGCGCGGGGGATTGTCAGCTTTGGGCTTGGGAGAATCGTCTTGTTTCGCCGGGGTCTCGCCGGTGCTTTCCGCGGGCTTCCCCCACGAGCCGGTGGCCGGAGGCTCCTTCAGCTCAGAGGCAGCAGCGCGAACAGGCGGGCCGCTCACCGTAACCGGTTGCACTGACGGGACGTTCGCGACCACCAGATTGGCTCGAATCAGCATCTTCTTCGCCGCGATCTCCGTGGGGAACGGCGGGAAGGGAGCCGCTTTGCGGATCGCCTCCGTCATGGACCGGTCCATTTCGGGACGCCCCGAACCCTCGATGAGCTTGAACCATTCGAGGCTTCCGCTCTTCGTGATCAGAAGATTGACCCTCAGCTTTCCCTTGAACGCGTCCGGCGTCTCCTGATCGAGGGGGGTCGTCCACGCCTTCTGAATCGCGTCCCTTGTCCGGCGCACGTAGTCCACAACGGGTTTGCTGCGCGTCGATCTGTCCACCACGAGCACCTGTTCCGACGCCAGATCCGAATTCTCCACAGCGCCCGCCAAGTGCGCAAATATCAACGCGAACACAAACATTACCATAGCGAGTATGCATCTGACCATCTCAGTCGCCTCCTTGGGTGCCGCGTGACGTGGAATTCGGCCTGTGGAATCCCAGGTCCGCCGGTCACGGCTTGTGCTTTTGTCAAATTAGATACATGATCTCGAGCGATAACAACCAAAACGCACAATTTGGTTGATGTGTGTGGTACCAGGGTCACTCCCCCGCGTCAAGGGAAAAACGTCCGATGCCCCAGAAGTTCTCACGGAAATGCGAGCGCTGGGGGAAGGGGCGTTTTGAAAAACGCCCCTTCCCCCAGACCCCTATCCCCTAAAACTTCTGGAGCATGCGGCTCCC
>JBFMAA010000163.1:5366-13454 GCA_040755955.1 Thermodesulfobacteriota bacterium | reverse complement strand
CGGCCCGCCGCAGTCATATGGCCCACACAATTTCGCGCGAGCCGGGGAAACAAGCAAGTGACGCGAAAAACGTACCCGCACGCTCTCCGTGCGATGTCGAACATTCGAGAAAGGCAAAAGTATAGTCCGTTTGTCGCGTTCTTTTTTTCCTCTGGCAGGAAAAAGGGTGAAAGCTGCCAGTCAAAGGGACACTCGAAATGAAATGACTCCATCACGATGACTGTCCCGGCTTTTTTGAGATGTTACACTTTTGGCAGTGGGCCGCGTTGGATCTTGGTTGACTCCGAGAGGATTTCAGTGGACACATTACTGTTTTTCTTTCTTTGCGCAAGGTGCCTCCTCCGCCTCTCGGGTCTTCCTTTCTCAGGTCTCGACGGGTCGGTTTCTCGACCGTTGCCATAAACGCTTCATTCCCACATTATTCATCGAGCGAACACCGCGCTGCGTGACACAAAAACACGAGTTGTGTCCACCGAATTCAAACATCACTCACGTGACGTCGCCGGCTTTGCCCCGGGTAAACGGGCCACCGCTACCGCGAGGACGATCACCACGCGCACGGGACGCGTAGTCAACGGTAGGCTTCACTGCGAGGTTTTATGTTGGAGACGGTGATCAGGAGCTGTGAATCGTCTATTTCGTAGATGATTCGGTATGGGCCTTGACGGACCCTGTAGCCCGTTTGGCTTTGGAGCTTCTTACACCCATGGGGCCTTGGATTTCTTGAGAGCGAATCGATGCGTTCCCGAACAAGCTTTTGGTAATGTTTAGGCAATTCGGCGAGGGCTTTTTCGGCTGTTTCTGAAACGCTGAGCCTGTACAAGGTCCTACAGCCCCAACCTTGCCTTGACTTCTTCCCAAGGCGTCGCCTTCTCCTTGCCTTCGCGGAGTCGACGCATGACTTTCACATGGTCGATCAGGTCTTCTCGGTCTTCGGGATCGTCCAAAGCTTCCCAGGCCGCACGGACTTCCGGATCGGCCAGGATCTCCTCCGTTTCCGAGTCAATGTCTGTCGGCTCTATGACGGGGGCTGTGGGCATTGAGGTGTCCTCCTTTCTTTGTAGGATAGCACATGCGGGGACGTTCAAAAACCTTTTCTACGTGCACGAACAAAGCGAACGCCGTAGGCTGACTTATGGGCATTTCACCGGAATTCCCCCAAACCAAGCCTCACGCGGCGTCGCCGGCTTCACTTCGGGTGAACTGGTCCACCGCTACCGCGAGGACGATCACCACGCCGATCACAATGAGCTGAGCGTTCGTCGAGATGCCCACAAGGGTGCATCCGTTACGCAGGAAGCTGATGAGCAAGGTGCCTACGATGGTTCCCGTGACGGTTCCGCGGCCTCCGGAGAGACTTGCGCCGCCGATGACCACTGCGGCGATGACGTCAAGCTCTGCACCCACGCCCGCGGTGGGTTGCGCGGAGACAGTCCGGCTCATGGCGATCATCGCGCCGAGCCCGGTGAGCAGGCCTCCAAGGGTGTAGATACAGATCAGAATTCGGTCGACTCTCACGCCCGCGTGATGCGCGGCTTCCACGTTGGAACCGATGGCATAGGTGTGACGAGCGAACCTCGTGAACTGCAGGCCGGCTCCTGCCAGGGCGATAACGGCCAAGAACAGGACCACCGAAATCGGTATCCCGAGCAGAGTGCCTTCGCCCAGATAGCGGTACGATGACACGTTGATCGGCTGTCCGTCGTACATGACCAGTGCTATCCCGCGGTAGAGACTCATAGTGCCTAATGTGGCAATGAACGGTTGGAGCTTCAGCTTCGTGATCAACGCTCCGGAGACCACACCACCCACCGCGCCGGCCAGGAGCCCGACCGCGGTTCCCAGGGCAATCATACCCACAGAAGGTGCTTCGCCGCCGAGCCCGATCATTGTTCCGGCCGCGCACATGCCGCACAAGGCGAGGAGTGAGCCCACAGAGAGATCGATGCCGCCGGAAATGATGATGAACGTCATTCCGACGGCGATGATGCCGTAGACCGACGAACGGCGCAGCACGTTGAGGAAATTGTCGAGCGTCAGAAAGCTGTCCGGCTGCCAGAGCGACAAGCCGGCGATGACCAGGAAGAGGCTCCCGAACGGTAGCAGTTCTCGAACGAATTTGTTCATGTGCGGCCCTTGTCCACGGCCGCGAGTTGCATCACGGCCTCCTGGGTGGTTTCCGAGGTGACGAGGTCCGCGACGAGGCGGCCCCGACGCATCACCAGAATGCGGTCGGTGATTCCGAAGAGCTCGGATAGCTCCGAAGAGATGATGAGAACGGCCTTCCCCTCAGCGGCCATCCGTCCGATGAGCTCGTAGATGTCGATCTTGGCCGCGATGTCGATGCCGCGAGTGGGCTCGTCGAGCACCCACAGTCGCGACTGAGCGATGAGCGCGCGACCGAGCAGCAGCTTCTGTTGATTGCCGCCCGACAGAGCGCTCACCGGCGCTCCCGGCCCGGACCACTTGAGCGAGAGCCTCTTGGCCGTTTCTTCGGCGATTTCGTGTTCGCGGGCAAGGTGCAAGATATGTTTCATGCCCAGTTCTGCGAGGCACGGTAACGTCATGTTCCACGCGGCCGGGAGATCGAGGCACAGCCCCGTGCGCTTTCGATCTTCCGTGACGTACATGATTCCGTGAGCGAGTGCGTCGGCCGGCGTCGCCATGTTCACGGTTTTCTCGTCGAGCTTGACGCTGCCGCGGATTGATGCGTCGAGACCGCACAGGACGCGGGCAAGCTCAGTGCGACCTGCGCCCACCAGCCCGGCCACGCCGACGATCTCTCCCCAGTGCAGATCGAAACTGATGTCCTCGACGCCTTGGGACGAAAGCCCCGACACACTCAGAGCCGTAGCCCCAACTGCCGCCTCCTCGTTACTAATAGGGTTCGATGTCTTCTTTTTTCGAGAAGAATGTTTCAGCTCGGCAGTTTGGTCAGAGAGCACCCAGGGTCTCTTCTGCGGCGCGGAACCAACTTCCCCCACTATCGACTCTGAAGTGGACCGAGGCAGGCCGACGCGCATATCGGCTGCGGCTCTCAGCCCTTTGGTAGTGGCTCCCGGCCGCCTTTTGGGGAAGTAATCGCCCAGATCGCGTCCGACCATGTGTGTGACGACGTCGGGGATCTCGAGGCCCTTCATGGGACCGGTGTACACGGCTCGTCCGTCTCGGAGCACGGTGATGTCCCCCGCGATCTCAACAACCTCTTCGAGCCGATGGGAGATGTAGATGATTGTGGTTTCCGCGCGGCTCAGTCTCTTGACCATTTCGAGAAGCACGGCCACTTCGTGCACTCCACACGAGGAAGTCGGTTCGTCCATGACCAGAATTTCGGCGTTGCGGGCAAGGGCTTTCAGCACTTCGACAATCTGGCACGTGCTCGCGGGAAGGTTCTCTACTTTGTGATTGGGATCCACATCGAATCCGTGTCTTTCGGCCAGGGCACGGGTGTCTGCGAGCATTCGGTTCTTGCTGTAGGTGCCGGGCAGCGCGCCGCGGGGCTCAATCCCGAGCCACACGTTCTCGGCGATGGTGAGATCCGGAGCAAGGCTGAGCTCTTGATAGATCATTGCCACCCCCGCGGCAAGGGAGTCGGAAGGATGCTTCCACGCGCAGGTTTTGTCCTTTCGCACGATTGTTCCCGTGTCGGGCTGATGAACTCCCGAGAGGATCTTCATCAACGTGGATTTGCCCGCGCCGTTTTCGCCCACCAGGGCGTGAACCGTCCCCTGCATTACGCGCAGGGTGACATCTTCGAGCGCCTTGATAGGGCCAAAGCTCTTACTGATCCCTTGCATCTCGAGAGCGAACTGCGACGACTCGACCCGTGGGCACGGCGCCATCAACCTTTCCTTCCGTAGTGGTTCGCCGGGCTTGAGGCGACACTGCGTCCGGTGAGGATCGACGGGGAGACCATCTCCTCCTCCAAGCCTCCCCCATCGTAAATGCGGAAAGTTACTCCACATCCCGGTGAACGGTCACTCGCCTCCAATGAGCGCGCGAATCTCGGGGGAGTTCAACCGGTTCTTGGTGACGAGCTCCACCCCGGTGTCGATTCTCGCTTTGACGCTTTCGCCCTTGATCGCAGCGACGGCCATGCGTACGCCGTCGTATCCCATGGCCCGAGGATTCTGGACCACGAGAGCGTCGATGCGACCGGCCTCGAGACCTTTGAGCAGAGCGTCGGCAGCGTCGAAGCCGATCATCTTCACGGTGCCGGCTCGCCCCTGGCTCTCCAGCGCTCGCAGGGTGCCGCGGGAAGTGGACTCGTTGCAGGCGAAGATGCCGTCAAGCTCTTTGTGCCGGGTGAGGACGTCTTCGGCGGCGGAGAGCGCGGTCTCTACCGTGTCCATGCCGTAGCGGTCTTCAACCAGTTCGATCTCGGGAAACCCCTTCTTCAGTGTTTCCATGAAACCGTTTTCGCGAGCCGTGGTGGACGCGGAGCCCGACATGTACTTGATGACTGCCACCTTGCCCTTGCCGCCGAGCAACTTCGCCATCCGCTTCGCAGCCAGGGCGCCGCCGGCGTAGTTGTCCGTGGCCACAAAGGAGACCCGCTTGTCGGTTTCGATGTCCGAGTCGATAATGACGACCGGTATCTTGGCGGCAGCCGCACGTTCGACCACGGGGACGAGCGCGCCGGCGTCTGTGGGCGCCAGCACGATACCGGCTACCTTCTTCACGATGAAGTCCTCGACAATTTGGATCTGTTTTTCGCGATCACCCTCACGGTCCGGACCGGTCCAGAAGATCTCCAGATCGTGCTCTTTGGCCGCCTTTTGTGCCCCCGCGAGAACCGAGTTCCAGAACGAATGGGTAGTCCCCTTGGGGATGACTGCGACAGGGCCCACTCCCTTGGGCTTCTCGGCGGTCTTCTCGGCTCTGGAGGAATCCGCTTGGCGCGCGGTAGGGCCACCCTTCTTAAGAAACAGTCCCGCACCCACCGCTGCAACTGCGACCAGCAAAAATACCAGAATCAGGACGTTCTTGTTCACAACGACTCCTTCTGCACGCTCGTCTGTTCGAGTGCTGCAACTGACTATGTCGCTCATTGGAGCGGACGGTCGAATGAGTGATAGAGATTCCCAGCCTTCAACGGGGCTGCAAGGACGGTGAGGCCCCGTCACACCGGCCTGCCCTCGAACTATGTGCCATATGTGACGTGAGAGGTAAAGTGTCTTTTCCTCATTCCTATCGAGCAGTGCGGGGACTATTATACCGATAGCAACGCGGTATGGCCGAGCATCGGCTCTTCCCTATGGGAAACCACTCTGAAAGCACAGAAGAAGGGAACATGATGGACGAGAAATACGGAACCGAACGACCGGCGCTCACGCGTCCCGGAGGCAATTACGATGGCCGGGCCTGATTCAGGAGCGCCGGCGGAATCTGCGCGCAACCAAGCGATTGCCCACAGTTTTCTTGCAACTTTTCACGGCCTGTGTGTCGTGGGATTTCTGGCACGAGCGTCCTACGGACTGGCACGCACTCCCGTCCTCGCCCTTTTCGCAGCGTCATTGGGTGCAGGCCCCGAGGCGGTTGGTCTTGCGGTGGCGATCTCCACCGTGACGGGAATCTTCTTCAAGATGCCCGCGGGGGTCCTGTCCGATGTGATCGGTCGGAGTCGGACGCTCTTCATGGGACTGACCGTCTTCGCATTCGTCCCCTTCGCCTATTTGTTCGTTTCGTCGTACGAGGCGCTAATCGTCGTGCGCTTCCTCCATGGCTTCGCAACAGCGATTTACGGCCCGGTGGTCATGGCGGTGGTAGTCAGTGTGGCGGGCGATAGACGAGGGGAGATGCTTTCCTGGTTTTCTTCCGTGACCATTCTCGGAACGCTCATGGGAGCTCCGCTCGGCGGCTTCCTTTTGTCATGGTTTGCCGGGGTTCGGGAACCCGTTCTCAGGGATTTTCACCTCATCTACGGAGTGGTGGCTGTGATGGGTATGGCGTCTCTCCTTATGGCGTTTTGGGTCATGCGAGGACGATGGGACTCCCCCACCCATGGAGACGGCCCCACTCTGAGGGCGGTATGGGCCAGGTTCCGGACCGGTGTCCGAGAGATTCTCATGGATAGGCGGGTCCTGCTGACCAGTAACATGGAAGGAATCCAGAACCTGTCGGTGGGTGCTTTGGAGGCATTCCTTCCCATCTACGCGGTCATGGTGTGTGGGTTCAGTGCGTTCCAAGCAGGACTCCTCTGGGGCATACAGATGACCGTCACGGTGCTGAGCAAACCGCTCATGGGACGAATGTCAGACAGACACGGCCGTCAAAGCTTGCTTTTCTGGGGCATGTTCGTGTGCGCCATTCCGTTTGCGCTCATTCCCTGGTGCACCAGTTTCGGCACGCTTCTCCTGCTGGCCGCGATCTTCGGCCTGGGCGAGGCGGTGGTGACCTCCTCAGCGGCCGCGCTCGTCGCCGACTTCTGCCGAGACGATCATCTCGGCTCGGCCATGGGAACCTTTGGCACGATCTTCGACGTGGGTCATGCCTCGGGCCCGCTGCTGGCCGGCTTTCTCATCGGACTCGTCGGTTCGGGCACGGATTACCGCATACCTTTCGCAATTGTCGCGGCGCTGCTGGTTATCGCGGCCGTTGTCTTTCGAGCGGGCGTCGATACCGGCCCTTCGAAATCGGTTTCTCATAGAAATGCGAATGCATAGGATGAGTGCCTTCACGCAGGTGTTCCGGCAAGCGGACACGCGCACGATTGTGCTTGACTGGACGCGTGCCGTCAGGTACTGATAAGAACACAATAACGCAGGATTTTTCCTTAACCTGAAGACTGTCCGGCCGGTGTCGACCCTTGTGCGTGGACATACAAGGGCCTCCTGTGGGTGCGCGGAACCGTCCGGCAACCTGGTGCCCGGCCAAACCCTACTGAAATCGCAAGACTGCGGCATGATCCCGGATGGAAAGCCAATGGAAGATTTGCACGGTTTGGATGACTTGAAGCGACTCGTCCTGGAACGGGGCCTCTGCGCCTCATGTGGGGCATGCGTGGAACACTGTCCGTACCTCACATCTTTCCGAGGAAGAACGGTAGTCCTGGACTCTTGCGCCGTTGAGCACGGTCGGTGCTTCACGTATTGTCCGATGACCTTCTTTGACACGGACGAGGCGAGTCGCTCGCTTTTCGGGAAGTCGTACGACGCTGACAGCGGCTTGGGACACGTCAGGGATGTGGTCGCGACCAGAGCCGGGGACGAAAGCACGGCGGCTATGGGCCAAGGTGGCGGAACCGTGACTGCACTCATGGCTCTGGCGATGGAGCGAGGGCTCATCGACGCGGCCGTCCTGACAGGTCGCGGCCAGAGCGATCCCTTTCCCCGAGGGGTGGTCGCGACCACGGTCCCCGAGATTCGCCTGTGCAGTGGTTCCCGGTACGTGGGGGCTCATGGGCTGGCTGCCCTGCGGGATGCGCTCGATAGAGGATATCAACGCATAGGGGTAGTGGGAGTCCCCTGCCAGATAAGGTCGCTGCGCAAGATGGCGCTCTATGATCTCAAGCATGAGGGCCTCAAGGAACGGATTACCCTCGCGATGGGGCTGTTCTGCAACTGGGCGTTCTCAAGCAAGGACTTCGCGACTTTTCTCGCGGCCCGCTTCGGACTCGAGGAAATCAGGAGATACCATATCCCTCCTCCTCCCGCCAACGTCTTGGAAGTGGAGACGTCCCAGGGGCTCACAGGTGTTCCGCTGGAAGAACTGCGCCCCATGATCCAGGCCGCCTGCGGGGTGTGTCCGGACATGACATCGGAATTTGCGGATCTCTCAGTCGGCATGTACGAGGGCCGAGAGGGGTGGAACACCGCTATTGTGAGAACCGATGCAGGTCGGGCGCTCTTCGAGATGGCGTTGGACGCTCGGGCACTGGAAGTCGAACCGTTTCCGGAGGCAAACCTCTCCCACTTGCGACAGGCCTCTCGGAACAAGAGAACACGCGCCTCCGGGGCGTGATACGAAGCCGCTTTTCGAGAAGTGGGATTGCCGCCGGGGGAAACCCTTTATCAGAAAATGCGCTTCGGGGGGGGGGGGGGGGGGGGGGGGGGGGGGGGGGAGGGCCACAGACCCCCCCCCCACCAC
>JBFMAA010000163.1:0-5356 GCA_040755955.1 Thermodesulfobacteriota bacterium | reverse complement strand
ATCAGAAAATGCGCTTCCCGGGGGAAGGAACTTCTTGCAAGAAGTTCCTTCCCCCGGACCCCCATCCTCAAGAACTCTTGGAGCATGGCGGCTCCCGCTGGTCGCCGCAGAGAAAGCCGGCTCCTCGAGCCGCCGGTGGGGGAGCATTTTCATGCTTGGTTGTGACCGCTCGCTGTCATGGTGGTTTTGGAAAAGGGTTTCCCCCGGACCCCCTTCCGAAAACTTCTGAAACATCGGGTGGTTCTGACCATGCCGCGGGTTTTCGGCATGTCGGGCGGTGACTTTCATGATGGGTCATGGCCGCTTGCGGTGATGCGGGTTCACCATGCGGGTTGACCCCGGGGGTCTTGTTTGAGGTGACGCAGGTTGGTATGACTCTGTCGTGAGCGTTCAGCCGGCTGTCAAGAGAATGAACCACGATCACCCAAGAACCCCTCGAAAACCCGTTTACGTGAATGGCAGCCTGATAATTGTTCTTTGATTTCGTTGTGTCTTGGTGTTTTATGGTTTGTCTTCGGGGCCCACAACGAATCGCCCTGAACGGTTACACTCTGTCTTGGGTATTTCTTCAACGAGAGAGGTCGAACTATGTCGTTGATCGGTAAAGACGCGCCAGGCAAAGAAGTGCTGCTCATGGGTAACGAGGCCATCGCCAGAGGTGCGCTTGAAGCCGGCATCAGTGTAGCTGCCGCCTATCCGGGCAACCCATCTTCGGAGATCGTGGGGTCTCTTGCCGAAGTCGCCCACGAGATGGGGATCTACGTTGAGTGGTCCGTCAACGAGAAAGTAGCACTGGAAGTGGCTGCTGCGGCAGCCGTCTCCGGTCTTGACGCGCTCGTGGCCATGAAGCAGAACGGCCTCAACGTGGCCTCCGATTTCTTGCTCAACCTCAATCTGACCGGAATTTGCGGAGGGCTGGTTCTCGTGGTCTGCGACGATCCTTCGGGAATATCGAGCACGAACGAACAAGACTCCAGGATATTTGCCAAATTGGCCGATCTCCCGCTCCTGGAGCCTTCCACGTTCGGCGAGGCCAAAGACATAGTCCGTTACGCCTTCGAAATCTCCAGAAAGATTCACAACGTCTGTATGGTTCGGAGCGTCACCCGGATATCCCACGCTCGCGGAAATGTGGTACTTGGGCAGCTTCCCGCTGCGAAGCCCACTCCGCATTTTGACACTTCCAGACCGCTGAGCTCTTTGCCGGCTTCGGCAAGCCACCCGGTGACCCACGCCAGGCTCAAACAGGCGGGAGAACTCTTCAAGGATTCCCCCTTCAATTGGTATCGGGGCCCCGTGACCCCTGAGCTCTTCATCATCGCGAGCGGGGCCGGACCGCTCTTTGCCATGGAGACGATCTCCCTGCTCAATCTGCAATCGCGAGTCGGACTCCTCAAGATCGGCACGACGTGGCCTCTCCCGGAAGAGTTGATTCTCTCACATCTCAGCCAAGCCCAGCAGGTTCTGTTCTTGGAAGAGGTGGACCCTGTTCTGGAAAACAACGTCAAGGAGATCTTCGCGGATCACAATCACTCGCTGCCCCGGATCACCTTCTTCGGCAAGAAGACGGGGACCGTTCCGGACACAGGGGAGTTGAGCCCCGCGCTGGTTCTGTCGGTTCTCTCGGAGCTGATGGGGGTTCCTGTACCCAAGGCGGACGAGACGTACTCGCGTGCCGCCAAGGACACACTGGAACGGTACGCTCCTTTTCGGTCACTGGCCTTCTGTGCCGGTTGTCCTCACCGGGCTTCGTTCTGGGCCATTAAGAAGGCT
Organism: Thermodesulfobacteriota bacterium; assembly: GCA_040755955.1. Classification (GTDB taxonomy): domain Bacteria; phylum Desulfobacterota; class Desulfomonilia; order Desulfomonilales; family Desulfomonilaceae; genus JBFMAA01. The sequence continues at coordinate 3,583 of JBFMAA010000163.1, read as the reverse complement.
CTGGCGCTGGACGGGAGAAACGGAGTGCTCTTCGGGGACATCGGCTGTTACGGCCTTGGCTTCCTGCCCACTGGGTTTCGGCAGCCCAAGACGCTTCACGCCATGGGGTCGGGAATAGGAATGGCGGGAGGATTCGGCATGTTGAGTCGCTTCGGAGCGACTCAGCCGTCACTCACCGTCTGTGGGGATTCAACGTTCTTCCACGCGGCGATTCCCGCACTGATCAACGCCTGCCATCACCGGTCGGATGTGCTCATGATCATCCTCGACAATAACGCCACTGCAATGACCGGTTTCCAGCCCCATCCCGGGAGCTCTTTCGACGCGATGGGATCGGAGGCTCCCCCGTTGGCCATTGAGGATATCTGCTCTTCCTTGGGCATCAAGACGCTTGTGCGGGACCCATTCCGATTGGAGGAGGCTGCCCTGACCATCCACGAGCTCTTGCAAGAGCAAGGGCCCAAGGTGCTCATCCTCAGGCAGGAGTGCGCGCTAGTGCATGGGAAGAAGGGGCATCGAAGACCCAAAATGACCATTGACCCTGCAAAATGCATCGGCGAAGAATGCGGGTGCAACCGCCTTTGCACGAGAGTCTTGCGCTGCCCGGGACTCAACTGGGATGGTCTCACCGCAAAGGCAAGAATAGATGAGGCCATCTGCGTGGGCTGCGGCGTGTGCGCGGACCTGTGTCCATCCGGGGCCATCAAGAAAGAGGCGTCGTGAGATGAAGAGGGATCCCTTCAATGTAGTGGTGAGCGGAGTTGGCGGGCAGGGCAACGTTCTGGCATCTTTGATCATTGGGGCCGTTCTTGTGGACAGTGGCTACAAGGTGACCATAGGCGAAACGTACGGAGCTTCGCAGCGGGGAGGCTCGGTCATGAGTCACGTGCGCATTTCCCGAACGGAGCAGTACGGCCCTCTGATACCTCCCGGAGCAGCGGACCTCGTCGTCGCGCTGGAACCGACCGAGGCGGCCAGAGTCCTGGCACAATTGGGTAATCCGGAAACCGTTGCAGTGGTGAACACGCGGCCTGTGTACCCCGTGGATGTCATCGCCGGCGACGTCTCTTACCCCGAAGTGAACGAGTTGTTTGAGAAGATCCGGTCGCTCAGTAGAAGGAGCTACTTTCTGAACGCTACGGAAAAGGCCTTGGAGCTCGGGAACCCCATCCTTGCCAACATCATCCTCATCGGGGCAGTGGCCGGCGCGGGTCTTCTTCCTATTTCAGAGGAAGGCCTGTGCAAGGCGATCGTTGACTACCTCTCTCGCGATAAGGTTGACATCAACAAGAGAGCCTTCCTCGCCGGGATGGAGATGGTCGGGAATCAAGGGGCAGTCTCATTCCCACAGCGGTGAACTTGACACGGGGCACAACCAAGCATGAAAGTCACCGGCCGACATCCCGAGAACCCGCGGCATGGTCAGAGCCCAATATTTCAAAAGTTTTCGGAAAGGGGTCCGGGGGACAACCCTTTTTCAAAAGGGTTTCCCCCGGAAGACTTTCTGATTAACTTTCAGATGAAAGCGACTTGGCGTCAGCGCGTGCCAGCACGCCGAGGCACCTGTTCCGGAGCCGCTCCCTTTGAGGGTCCAGGGACTCCCATCCGGGAAAACACCTGCATAATCTGTTCGCGTTCCATGATGCCTTCGTTTCTGAGGTATTCCTTACCGTCAGGGGTGATGAACACCTGCGTGGGCATCATTCGTATGCGAAATTGCCTGACCAAATCGGCATTCACATCCATGTCGACCGTAAGCACGACTACCTTGCCCGAGTATGCTTTTGCCATGTCGTCGAGAATGGGCTTCATGTACTTGCACGGCTTGCACCAGCCTCTTCCGAATTCCAGTAGAATCGGCACACGTTTCGCGAAGAGCGTTTGAAGATCGATCTTCGGTTCCGCTGCGTGCGACGCGCAGGCGAGACCGACAATCCCCACGATCGCGCAAAACGCCATGAACAGCTTCATCTTTCTTTTCATCAGTAGAAAACCTCCTTATGGTTGGTACATTCTCAAAGGTGTCACGAGATCGTTCCCGATGAGGCCCACTGGACGGCCGGAAAAGCTTCGGGAAGCGGACACGTTTCTTCGAATCCTTGCGTCGGGCCTTGAGCGCACCTGTTCGCACCCAGGGCAATTCCGGTTCACTCGGATCGGAACAAAGGCACAGGTTATCGGCAGGGAATCAGATCAGAAGAACGCATGTGAACGACAGGGGAGTGAAAGAACGACTCGAGGACGGGGAACACACCAATTCCCCCGATGGTATGGCGCTTCCGCACCCAAGAAAGACCTCTCTTGCCTGGGAAACGGAAGAATCCTGACACGCGGATTTGGTGAGACGTTGGAACTCGCCCACTCGCGGACCAAGACCGGACGCGATCAGCCACCGCGGGATGGTGGGACAGGTCTTGCCTTTCTTGCAGCAAGAGCCTGATGCCTTGTTGTTGTTTCCAGCATCGGCTCGAGAATGGGTGAGGAGGCCCCGCGTATCATTGCCGGCCGGCACGATCGAATGCGAGACACCATCAGATCCGGAAGCCTGAAGAGGGAGGAGGAACGCGCACAGGAGCTTTGATCCAATGATGAAGTGGAAGCCCATCACCATGATCATAGCATAGGCTGCCCACCTCGTGTATGAACGGTTTCCGGTCATTTTGTTGCGTAGCATTCCGTGAATATGTCCACTTCGGCGGACGGGACCACCTGCAGGCACCTTCTCAGACCACCGTCTTTGATGTCTGCAATCCCGTCGACCGTCTTTGCATGCCGCCGGCACTGATCTCCCCGGCATCAACCGGCCATCGGGAAGTACCCTTAGCATCGGATGTTGATTCAGTCAACAAGGTATTTCTTGGACGGACGCGTTCAGGTTTAAGTCACCGGCATTGCGGGCGCCCCCTCCAACTCTGGAGGCTCGTGCAAAAACGCTCGCGCATGGTACCCTAACGTGGATGCTGATGCGTCGGAGCGCGTACTCCACGACCTGGTCGGCGCGATGAACCGCACATCACGTTATTTCACCCTTTGGGGCGTTCTTTCCCGAAATCAGGGCAGTTTGTCCTGTGCAGGAACAGACGAATCACGTCCGGAAACGGAGAAGACGAAACCATCGCACGTGGGTATCCCTGCCCGCGATGCTCAATGTGACCCCCCCTTAAGAAAACCTATCATTTTCAGTTGCAGTTGTGCCCGATCCGTACCATAATGGAAGCAGACAAAAAACGAACTCACGCTGGCTGATCTGGTGAGAAACGGTTCGGGAGGGGGGACTTTCTCTTCCCAGGAGCACACCTGTGTGGGAAACGCAAGTACCCGACGAGTACTCGAAAGCCTTTGCCGAGACAATGAACGAACTCGCAGACTTCCTCAAGGGAGGCTTTGAGTTCTTTGCCAGGACCTGGGGCGGAGGATTCGCCATTGTCCCCGCGGACCCGAAATCCGGAGACAAGCTGAGCCTCTTGCAAAATGTTTGAGAAATGACAGCCGGCCCCAGGGTGACAGACATGTCCGTGTTGGTTTTCGGAGCGAAACGCGTTCTTGGTTGATTTTGTTGCCCGTCTTTCCGGATTTTGTACAC
>JBFMAA010000162.1:0-13478 GCA_040755955.1 Thermodesulfobacteriota bacterium | reverse complement strand
GGAGGGACTTTTTGCAAAAAGTCCCTCCCCGGAAATCTTACACTTTCCCCTTCCTCTCCTCACTCCCCGCCGAGGTATGCGCGGATCACGTTGGGATTACGCTGGACCTCTTCGGGTGTCCCTTGCGCGATTTCGAGCCCCGACTCGAACGCGACCATCCTGTCTGCGAGCCGCGAGGCCATGCGCAGGTCGTGCTCCACCAGGAGAATGGCGCACTTGTACCGTCCTCGAATCTCCATGATGTGGTACGCGAATTCACCCTTCTCTTCGGAGGTCAGACCCGCGATGGGCTCGTCCAGGAGCAGCAGGGTCGGCTCCAGTGCCAGGGCCCTTCCCAGCTCGACGCGCTTCTGAACGCCGTACGGGCAGTCCGCGACCAGGGATCGTCGGTGCGCCTGGAGGTCCAGGAATTCGATGACCTCTTCGACCACTTCCCGATGCCGGATCTCTTCCCTTCGCATGCGGAGCATGGCATGGATCGGGTTCTTGCGGAACTTGAGATGCCGTCCCAACATGAGGTTGTCCAGCACGGTCATGTGCATGAAAAGCCTCAGGTTCTGAAACGTCCGGGCGATTCCCCGCTTGGCAATCGAATCCGGGGAAAGCCCCACCAGGTTTTCTCCCTGGAAGAGGATCTCACCCCCAGTGGGGTGGTACACTCCGGATATGCAGTTGAAGAGCGTAGTCTTTCCGGACCCATTGGGACCAATGACCGCGAGTATCTCGTGTGCGTCAACCCTGAAGTCTACGCCGGCAAGGGCTTTTATGCCCCCAAAACTGATGAAGAGCTTGTTGACCTTCAGAATGTCCATAGGGTCTGTTTCCACTTGCGGATCGGGATGAACCCCTCCCTTGGTGGGAGGGGCAAAGAGAGGGTCAAACGTCACCCTCGCGGAGCGTTAGAAGCGCGGCTTATACACAGTGAACCCTTCCAAGGGAACGTGGTTTCCGCCCTTGGCAACTCCCATTCGTGAAGCATTCACCCCGTGTCTGCGATCCGGTCCGTAGGTCACCGGAGCCCCGATTCCTTCAGGCTTCCAGTCCTTGATCTTCTCCATGCCTTTGATGAAGCTCTCGACGGTGAGGTCTTTTCCCGCGTTCTTCAAGCCCTCGACGAGGTGAATCATCGACACCGCGCCAAAGAGCGCCAAGTACTCTTTCCCTTTGATCCCGGCATCGTACTTCAGCAGGAGTTCCACCACCTTGTCCGCTTCCTTGTCTCCCGTAGGCAAACCCGAATTCCCCGGAAGAGCTATGTACGTTCCTTCCCATGCTTCTCCGGCCAGCTTGTACATGATGGGATCGCCAAGGGTAAACGTGGTCAAGCGTTTGGGTTTGTAGTCTATCTTTGCGATCTCCTTGGAAATCAAACCGCCGTGATTTGGCGTGGTGTAGATGATGACCGCGTCCGCGTTGCTCTCTTTGAGTTTCTGAGCGTGCACCCCGAGAGCCCGTTCCGTGATTTCGTACGGCACCTTGGCCACGAGCTTCGCCTTGCCGCCGAGTCCTGCCAACCCCTTTTCCACTCCCGACATGGCCATCTTGCCGTAGTCGTCGTTCTGGTAGAAGAGTGCGATTGTCTTGACGCCCAATTTGTCCACCGCGTATTTGGTCAGGAACTCCGCCTCATCCTCGTAATCCGGGTATGCCACGAACACGAAGTGACGTTTCTCCTTGGGGAGATTGGCCCAAATCCGCACATCCGCGTACGGAGTCACCAGCGGCACTTTGTTCTCCGCAAAGAAATCCTTGGACGCGTTGCAAATGGCCGTTCCGAGCACCCCACAGGTAGCGAAGACCTTCCCTTTCATCTCTTGAAGGTTGGTCAGGCCTCGGGTTGCGTTGTACTCGTCGTTCATGATGATCATCTTGATCTTGCGGCCGTGCACCCCTCCCTGGGCGTTGATGTGGTCGGCCCATGCCTTCATCCCCTGAGCAGTGACTCCCCACAGAGCTGCCGGACCGGACTGCGGAGTCGTGACCCCTATCACTACCTCCTTGTCAGTAACTCCAGGAACGCCTGCGGCAAAGAGTGCAGCCGGAAAGGCCACAAGTACGGTCGCCACCACGAGCATCATTCTTGCGCTCATCAGATCTACCCCTCTGTTGGCGATTATTTTCACCTGGGTTCAGGTGAAGTCGTGTTGCAGAAACGAGAGATGCCCTGCACGGGCCCGATTCCCTGGGAGGGCTCATCATAGCCGATCTGTACGCGGACTTCAACTCAAAACCGTCAGGGACTCTCCGAACAGCCGCATCGGGCCTCTACTTGGCCGGCTTGCCTCCGGTATCTGGGGCCTTTTCTCGGGTCGGAGGGCCAAAATGCACCTTCTGTCCGATCTTCACTGCGTACTTGCGGCATAACCCTGCCTTGGTCTCCAGGCAGTAACGCGCAGGGACCATGGACGGGTACACCTCTCCCGAATTCGGCTGCACCGACTGGTAGATGAACTTGATCTCACCGTGCGCGTCTATCCAGATCGCGTCTATGGGGAACTTCATGCCCTGCATGTGTATGGCGTAGTTGGACTCGTTGACAAAATCCAGGAGCATGGCCTGGTCTTCCGAGATAGTCTCCCGGCCGAGTAGTCCCCGCAGACGAGCCCCGTCAGTCTCCGCGATTGAGGCAATGACTACCGTGTCTCCCAGCGTCACCGAGACCTTCCGGAGCGGCTGATTCTGGACCGTCTGAGCCCACGCGGATACAGTCCCGACGAGGCCGCCAAGACCGACCACGATCGCAAAAGTGAGTGTTTTCCATACGCTACCGAATAGTTCCCGCATTATGCACCTCATCACCCTGCTCGAACCGCGCTCACTATAGCACAACGAGGCCGCACGCCCAGCCAAAACTCGCAGCGTACCCGGACGTTGACTTCGCCCGAACACACGGAGTAATATCTTTCGCCGAATCACATGCTTCACATGCTCGGGCAGTCTCGTGCCCGGCTGGTAGCCGGACCGTGTTGGACGAATTCATCAAAGAACTCTGCTCCACGTCGAATCGGGACTGGGAGGTCTTCCACCACGAGATACTTCCGGAACGACCGCCTCGGCTGCAACCCATTCCGGGTGATCTACACGGACTCGTGAAAGAGTGTCTCAGCGCAGCCGGGCTCAGCGCGCTCTACTCCCATCAGGCGGAAGCCGTCTCCCTCGCCATGGAAGGGAAGAACGTCGCAATCTCCACGAGCACCGCAAGCGGCAAAACCTTGGCATACCAGATACCAGTGCTCGACACGCTGCTCAAAGACCCGACCGCACATGCCCTGTTTCTGTTCCCGCTCAAGGCTCTCGAACGAGACCAGTACGACTCCTTCCTGACCCTCGCTCAAGGCACCGGAGTCACCGCGGCGGTGTACGACGGGGATACGCCGGATTCCGAACGCCGCATGATCAAGCAGAATCCGCCTAGGGTGATCATTACAAACCCGGATATGCTCCACGTGGGGTTTCTCGCGTACCACGACTCATGGAGACGCTTCTTCGGCCGGCTACGGTACGTGATTCTCGACGAGGTCCATACGTACAAGGGGATTTTCGGCAGCCACATCTCCCAGGTGCTCCTCCGGATCAAACGGGTCTGCGCGAAACACGGGTCCAGGCCCAGATTCATCGCGTGCTCCGCGACCGTCGCCAATCCCGAGCATTTCGTCTCCGTACTCACCGGTGAGGACGTCTCGGTGGTGAGCGAATCCGGAGCCCCGTCCCAGCAGCGAAACTTCGTATTCGTGAACCCGATCTTGAGCCTCAACACCGTGGCTGCCCGGCTGTTCATCAGCGGCTTGGAGCTCGGACTCAAGACCATCGTCTTTGCACGGGCCCGTAGGATCACCGAGCTTATCACCACGTGGGTTTTGCAGATGGCGCCGAAGCTCAGGGGGCGTATCAGTTCCTACCGGGCCGGGTTTCTGCCTGAGGAACGTCGCCGCATCGAGGCCAAACTCTTCTCAGGCGAGATGGACGGAGTCATCACGACTTCCGCTCTGGAAATGGGCATAGACGTGGGCGGGCTCGACCTGTGCCTGCTGGTGGGATACCCCGGCACCGTGATCAACACCTGGCAACGCGGCGGAAGAGTGGGACGAGCCGGCAGACCAAGCGCGATCGTCCTCATCGCGGGCACGGACGCGCTCGACCAGTACTTCATGCGTAACCCGTCGGATTTCTTCGCACGCTCGTCGGAAGAGGCGATTCTGGACCCCAGAAACAAAGAGGTGCTCAAGCGGCACCTCCCCTGCGCCGCGGCAGAAACTCCGATCCTTCCGACCGAAGGCTGGATCAATGAACCGGAAGTGGAGGAAGTGCTCCAGGAACTGGAACAGACAGGCGCGCTGTACAGAGCCGGCCCACAAGGGGCGTGGCACTCGGCCAACAGAAGACCACAACGAGACGTGGATCTTCGCGGCATCGGCAGGTCGTTCGGGATCTTCCTGGAGGATCGCAACACGCTCATCGGCACGTCGGCCGGGCCCAGGGTCTATTCGGAGTGCCACAAGGGAGCGGTGTACCTGCACAGGACACGGCAGTATGAGGTCACCCTGCTCGACCTCGAGAAGGCCAACGTATTGGTGCGACCCGCACGCCTCAACTATTACACTCGAGCCGTGGCAGAGAAGGATACCAAAATACTTGGCGCGCCGTTGCGTACCAAGGAGTTCCCGGGCTTCACGGTGAGCGAGGCCCGGCTCGAAGTCACCGAGCGCGTCACAAGCTATGAAAAACGCCGGACCAACGGTCAGGACCTGATCGGAACGGTTGCCCTGGATCTGCCGCCGGTGCACTTCGAGACCGTGGGGATTTGGATCTCGATCCCGATCAAGGTCAGGGATGCGTTCAAGAACTCCGCGTTGCACTTCATGGGCGGCATCCACGCACTGGAGCACGCGGCGATCTCGATGTTCCCCCTCTTTGCCCTCTGCGACCGGGATGACATCGGAGGTATCTCCACTCCCATGCACGAACAGGTCTGCAAACCTGCGGTCTTCATCTACGATGGTCATCCGGGAGGAGTCGGGCTTTCGCACCGGGCATTCGACGTGATCGAGCAGCTCCTGATCAAGACCACACAACTCGTGGAACAATGTCCCTGCGATGACGGGTGCCCTTCATGCATTCACTCGCCCAAGTGCGGCTCGGGGAACAAGCCCCTGGATAAAAGGGCGTGCCTTATGGTGCTACGGTACTTGCTTCACCCCGAGACCGTTCCCACAACCACATCGAAGGAGATTCCCGTGCGACCGACGATCTTCCCTGACCTGCCGGAGGAACCCCAGCAGGGCTCCGAGTCGAGACCCGGTGGAGGTTTCACCCTCCCCTTGCCCCTCCCATCGAGGGAGGGGAATGTGGAACGCAACCTCCCGTCTACCGGGGCCGACGAATCGGGCGGGGATGAACCTCGCCCCTGCATCAGAGCGTCTCTGTCGACATATGCCGATGACAATAAGAGCGACGGCCCCGTGCCTTCCGATCTTGGCGGCTACGGAGATGTTGCCCGCGTCTTCCCGTCCAGAGCGGGAAGAACCGAATCCGAGCCCCCAGCGGGACGCGGAGGGGTGACCTCGGCCTTGGCCCACATGACCGTCGCGGGAGATTCGGGAAGAAAAAAGACGGCAGCGTCCGACCCCGGACACGGGGCTCGACCGAAGCGGGCAATCCCCCCTACCCCGCGTACCGCAAGCGAGGGAGAAGAAGCCTTGCGGCCGATCGAAAAGCGAAGCGCGGAACGACCCGGGCTCACCGGAGCCGGAGACATATCCCCGCCGGTTGTTTCCCTGACTGCGGAAAAAGGGAGCGAGGGGAACGCTTCCTCTTCCCCGACAGTGCGGCTCAAAGCAGGACCCAAAGTGCGTGTGAAGAGACGGTCACGGAAGACCACACCGGCAGTAGCACCGCGTGTGGTCGTGTTCGACCTCGAGACACAGAAGCTCGCGGACGAGGTCGGAGGATGGCGTCACGTGCCTGACATGAAGATGTCCATAGGGGTCGCGCATACCGAACAGGACGGTTTTCTCACCTTCACGGAGGCTCAGGTCAGAGACTTGATCGGCCTTCTGAGAAGCGCGGATCTCGTGGTGGGATTCAACCAGATGCGGTTCGATTACCTGGTGCTCAGTGCGTACACGAAAGAGGATCTCAGGGCTCTTCCGAACCTGGACATGCTGGTTGAGGTGCAGCAGGCGCTCGGCTTCAGGGTGAAGCTCGACACCCTGGCGCAGCACACGCTCAACCTGGAAAAATCCGGGGATGGCTTGGACGCGGTGAGGTGGTTCAGAGAAGGAAGGATGGACCTGGTGGAAGACTACTGCCGCCAGGATGTGAGAATCACGCGTGATCTTTACCTTTTCGGCCGGGACAACGGCTACCTCGTGTACAAAGGCGGGGGCAGGACCGGTTCCCGGGTTCCGGTAGACTGGTCCTGACCGTCAGAAACGGGCCCCGAACAGCGCGTTTGCAGCGAATCCGCCAATGTTAATCTTGACCTCGGTGAGATCTCCGTAGTTCAGGGGGTTGAAGTACAAGTTGTATTCCGCGCCCGCCCTGAAGAATAGGGAGCTGACACCCAATTCAATATCCGCGCCCGCAGAGAGGCCCCAATTCCACCATATATCCCAGTGGGTGTTCGACACGCTAATCAGGGTGTCGCCGGTCGACACCGCGAAGGTCGTTTCAGGGGCAGTGGCCACGTATCTCGCGTTGGTGGTGACCTTGTAGGGCATCGGCGCAAGTAGCCCGCTGAGGCTCGTTCCACACCGGCCCAGACCGTACAGGGGGTACCAACTCCTCACACCGGACCGCATTTCGTATGCTACGAAATCGACGGTGCTGCTGATTATCTCGTTTGCCTGGAAGGTCGGACCCGAGGGGTCCACGGCTGCAAAAAAGCGACGCTGAGGGGTGGGCTCCGACCCGAATACGTTCAGTCCGGTCGGGTAGATCACATAGGAGAAGAAGGGCGCGGCCCCGTCAATATCAGCATTGCCGCTCCAAAAATAATCCTGTGTCTCTGATCCTGCAGTGGTATCGGTGCTCTGGAACGGGAACGTGTCTCTGTATCCCCGTCTGGCCGTGTGGACCGCAGTCGGTCGAATTCGTCCGAATGTCTCACCAAGCTCGAACCAGGAGAACCCGACGAAAAGGTCCACAAAGTTGCCCATCTGATAACCGGCTTCAAAGAATGGGGTGAGTATCTTGTTGGTGGTCCGGCTCTCCAGCCCGGGGGTCACCAGGGCTTGAAAGCCTCGACTGGGGACTTCAGCCCATACGCCGGTAACACCATATGGGGTGCCGAAATGAGGGCCCACGGTCAATGCGGACCCTGGCGGGGCAACCGGAAAGACAAAGTTCTCGGACGAGCTGGTCAGACCGGTGAGGAGTTTGGACCACGTCACCGCGTTTACCCTGCTGGTTGGAATGGTGGGATCGGCATTGAATTGCAGGGATCTGTCGGTAACCCACCAGGTGCCGTTGTCTATGGCCACGGTTCCTCCCGCATCGGTGACCCTCCCCAGGCCGGACCCATAGCCAGGGTAAGGAACCAGAGTCGTCACGCCGATGGTTCCGGTCGGTTCGATGAATCCGTCGTCATAGAGCCAAATCCCTGACAGATTCGGATCGGCCGCGGCCGTGCCCGCGGGGACGTCGGGATAGACGAAGCTCCCGTCCGCTGACGGTCCGAACGCGGGAATTCCCGGTTGCGCGATATTGATCAGCTCCAGGGTGCGCGTGTTGAAACTGACCTCCTGCACGTTCCGGTATTTCACCCCGCCGTTCAGGTAGAAGGCCCCGCTGTACACCGAAGGCCGGCTGGGCGCAAGATTCGGAGGTCTCAAATAGAACTGCTGGGCCAAGGCGGACTCGGCCAACACCAGCACGAGTATCCCGATGGCGAGAACCGCATGCGCGCTACTCTTATGACGGGGTCTTGCTTCCATGATGTGACGGGATTCGCGGGGCATCTTTTCACAGCTCCATGACTTCCGACGTTCGAGTGTTCAGCGGTTCGGCCGAGGCCGAGCCTCCGATGGTGTCTTTGTTTTATCACATATCCCAGGTTTAGTCAACGAAATGTGCTGCTATATCCAGATGTTTTTATTATATACTCATCCATATTCTGCTATTTATTAATCAACATCTTGATATCATACAAATATTGTGCACACAACTTCCCGAGTGGCAGACTATAAAGCCTGCCCTACAATATTCCTAACTCCGACGGAATCGGAAATCACTTTCGAGAACCGCTGCAGTTGTTTTATGCTTCACTCGTGAATTCATCACCCGCACCATACCCCAGCCGCTCCGATTACACGCACGGCTCTGCACTCGTCATGTGATCACTCCACCTCTCGATGGCACATCTGTGATCCCGACCGAAGAGCAGACCCCGGTTGTCGGCCGCTGCTTCCCAGTTTGTCGGAATTCTTCTTCCGCGAGACCGAAAGGCATGTCCGGGCTGTTCCTCTGAAATGCGGGTCCGGGCCCGAAAGCCTTTTCAAGCAGTTGCGCGAGGCACGATTTCCCGGTCGCCGCGGTCCTGCAATACCCTCGAATATCGCCGAGGGATCTGTCCGGATGAAGCGTGGTGTGTCTTGTCTTCATGCGTATCGGCCCCGCCGCGGAGTGCTTCTCAGAACCGTCGCCCCAGTGCCAGCGTTGCACTGAACCCGCCGACATTGATGGTGGTCAGGACCACTTCTCCATACGAAGTCGTGTTGAAGTAGTAGTTGTAGTCGGCCCCGCCTTTGATGAAATAGTTGTAGCTGCCCAATTCCAGCTCGGTCCCCACGAAGAGGCCGTAGTTCCACCTGATGTCACGGTGGGTGCTCGTGTAGGAGGCGAGAGTCTGGCCCGCAGAGACGGCGAAGGTCGTCTCAGGGGCTGTGGCCACAAATTCCGCAGAGGTATCGATCTGGTAGGCCAGCGGGGTGAAAAGAAAACCGAACGTGGTTCCGAACCGTCCCTGTGCGTTCAGCGGAAACCAGCTCCTTGCCCCGACCCTCATCTCATAGGCTGTGGCATCGAGTGTGGACCTCAGAGTCTCTTGAGCTTCAAAAGCGGGGCCTGCCGGATCGAGAACATTGAAGAAACGTCTGTAGGGGAGCCTGCCGTATGAGTCGGTTGCGCCGTACGGCCAGATTTCGGCCTGGGGGAAAACGGTTGCCGCAGGATCGGCGGATCCTGACCAGAACAAGGCGTTTGCCGGCCAGGTAGGTGTTGCGGTGGTGTTGGGGTCGCTGTGAAACGGAAACGTATCCCGGTAGGCTCTACGCGCAGCGAATACCGTGGCCGGCACCGTGCGACCGTAGTCCTTGGATATGGGTATCCAGGAAAACCCACCGAACAGGTCGAAGTAATTTGTCACCTGCAACCCGGCTTCCACATAGGGAACCACCGTCTTCAGAGTGCCTACCTTATCCAGACCTGAGGCCACTACGGCCGCAAACCCCCTGCTGGGAACCTCAGCCCATACGCCCGCCACGCCGTACGGCGTGCCCGCTGCAGGACCCAGAGCGAGCGTCGTTCCCGCTGCACCGGGTTGGGCCAGAATGAATGCATAGGTGTTCGGCGTGAGGCCGTCAAGGACCTTGGTGAATCTGAAGTGCTGGGTGGCAGCCATGTTGCCGGCAGCCCCGTCGTCGGCCTGCGCCCTCAGATCGGTCACCATCCATGTCCCAGCATCGTCCGGACGTCCGACCCCTACCCGGCCCAGTCCTTGGTGCCCGAAAGGAAAGAAAAACTGCGGTGCCGGGGCTTGGGTGATAAAGGGTGTTGGCTCCAGGAAGCCGTCGTCGTACAGCCAGATCCCCGAAATACTGGGCGGATCGGATGCGATGGACGTCGGCGGAACCGGGTAATTGAGGAGCTCGTCCACACCGGGCCCGAACGCCGGCACGCCGGGCTGCGCAATATTGATGATCTGCGTGTCCCTGGACTTGAAGCTGACTTCCTGGATGTTCCTGTACTTGACCCCCGCGTTCATGTAGAACAGCCCCCTCGACATGGCCGGCCTCTGGGGAGGTAAGTAGTACGGCGGCTGCATGAATGGCGGCTGCTGCCCTATGGCCGCGTCGCACATCAGCGCGGTCAACACTCCGATGACCAGAATCGCGAGGACGCTTCTGCGTCTGCCAGGTGCTTTCCGGGATCTCTTATCACTTTCGGGGGGCATCTTATGAGAGCTCCATGGTAATCAGGTTTGCTATCATTTGATAAGGCCATGGTCTTTATATCACACGGAGGCTGTCAGGTCAAGAAAGAGTTGAATAGTTTCAGATGGTTTTGTCTAAAATCTAATGTGATGGTTTAATACAGGAGCATGCGCAGCCCCCTCTCACCCTCCCCCAGTGCAAATCCGTTCATGTGAAATAAGGGTTTGTGGGGCGGGCTTTCCAGCCCGCCATTCGAACGTAATCGGCGATGCGAGTCTACTTGTGGAATTCCCCGGGGGTCTTCATGTACAGGATGCCGTATTTTTTCTGGATGGTCTCGTCGAGCCGAGCGGCTCCTTCGATGTCCAGGGGGAGCCGGTGGTGGCTTGAAAGCCCGAGAAGGGCCTTCTTCTTGCCTTCCTTGCGGAACTGCTCGATGACGCGGTACAGATGCGCGATGTTGAGAATCTCCACGTCCTCTATCTTCTCGACTCGCCTGCGGAAATCCTCCGCGCTGAGAAGCCCGTACTCCGGAAAGATCTCTGCGACCACGACGATCTTCTGATCGGGTTTTTCCGGGTATTCATCGAGGTACTTCTCTCTGAGCGACTGTCCGGGCTTACCCATGTCGGAGATCGCGTTGTCGGTGAGTTCCACGAAGGCCACTCCCCCGAAGATGAAGTAGTTGGCCGTCGTGAACACCCGCGGGACAAGCCGCTGAAGGCCCGGAGTTACACTCCCTTTGATCTCCAGGGGCCCGCCGTTACGTATCACCTTCACCTGCAACGGGTCCCCTACTCTCTTGCGATTGAGGATTTCGAGGAAATAGATCTTCTGGTCAAGGGGGCCGAAGTAGATGTCACCGAAATCGTCGACCGCGTGGCCGTCAATTTCCGTGAGTATGTCATTGGAGCGCAGTCCGAAGTTGTACGGCCCTCCGTGGGGAATCAGGTATTCGAGCAGAATCCCTCCCTGCTCCGGTCCGAGGCCGTAGTAGCTCTTCAGCCGCGGGAACATGTAGCGGGCTCTGAAGCGCCACTTGGGGATGAGTTCCTGCCTGTCGAGGATCGGAAGCAGACTCTTCACAAGATTGATCGGGATAAAATAGTTGATTCTGTCGCTGGCCATGATCCCCTGGAAGGAGATGCCCACCACCTTGTTGTCTTTGAGCACGGGCCCTCCCGAGTTCCCGCGATTCTGCTGCAAAGACGCCTGCACCATCAACCAGAGATCCTTGGAATAGACGTATCCGCTCACCTCGATGCGGCTGATCTCCCCCTGGTCGGACTTGCTGATACGTTGTCCTCCCGTGGGGTATCCCCAGCCCTGCACCTTGTCGCCGACACGCAGGGTGTCGCTGTCTCCGAGCTCCAACGGCACCACCCTGCCGTTTCGGCGCTCATAGAGGGCAAACTCTTCGGGCTGCATCTGAAGGACTGCGAAGTCCGCGGAATTGCAGATCCCCACGACGTCGGCTTTGTAGCGCCGTTTCTCCCGCCCGTTGGAGACCTCTATGGTCTGGGCCTGCGTGACCCCATGGGCATTGGTGAGTATCAGCCCGGACTTGTCCGGGAAGGTCTTCTCGTCGCGGAAGAAGAACCCGCTCCCTCTGACCACCCTGAAATCCGGGCTTTTCCACGGCTTGTTGTAGTAGTTGGATTTGAGAGTCGCAAATACGGCCAGGACCTTGGTTTCGATCCCCTCGTGACCCTTCACCACTTCTCCGAAACATGCCGAACAGGCCAGGACGATCACGAGCGCCGGTCCTGCCGACCATAGACCGAGTCTTCTCACACTTGTCATCAATAGAACACCATGGACGCGAACGTCACGAAGGAGTGCCTGTTATCCACTTGTGAGTGATCCAGGGCGAGTCTCTTTCCGAAGCCGGCCCCTTCCATGCAATGGAACATGGTGGTCATGGGCGAGAAGCCGCAGATTCGGCGGGAATCGTTGTCCCGGGCCACGGTCTTGATGAAGCCTCCCACATCGAGGCTTTCGAGGAGATCGAGAAGCACGGAGTCCGCATCAAGTGAGGTTTTGATCGTTCCCGCGTGGGGCTCGAAGCTGTCCCCGTACCGGGGGCCAACATGGTCCAGGTCCGCGCTCGCGATGAAGCAGACTGTCTTGGAAGAGCGCCTGCACACCTCGCGGATACCGTGACAGAAACGCTCGAACAGCTCCCGTTCCTCCGCGAAGGGACCATTTCCGTCGAAGTAGCGGTGAGACAAGGAACAGAGTATCGGCACAATCGTGAAGTCGTGCCGCGCGCTGAAGAGGTGCTGGAGAAACACCACCTGGAACTCGATCACATGCTCCGAGGCGTGGAGGATCTCCTCCGCGGCCGGGTCGTATCCGAGTTCTTCGCCGAGCTCGCGAATGAAGTCCCTGTCTGTCCGGGTGATCCCCAGAGGGGTCTGAAAATCGAGAGTGGTGGCGGTGAACATGTTTTCCACGCCCGCGTGCCCAGTGCCGAGGATCACATAGATGTCCGAAGGCTGACCGCTGCCGAGTGCGTGATACCCGTAAGCAAAACACTTCCCGCCCGCGCGAATGTCGATGTGGGGTGCAATGAGGCCGATGGGGCGACGCGCTTCGGAGAAGAGAGCGGGCATTCCCGGGCCGCCGTCTTCCGTGAAAAAGGCGCCCAGATCCCGGCGAAGGGTCTCGGGATCGCCGCTGTAGCTCGCACCCGCGTGGGAAGAAGGCCGAAAGGGGCTCTGGCGGTATTCTTCGACTTTCCTGCGGAATCCCTCCTGAAACCGGTCGCCATGGAGCAGGTAGGCCTCGTCGAGGGTGTCCACCAGTCGTTGCAGGGGTTCCATGAACGCGAGTTGGCCCGTTGCGCGGGTCAGCAGTGCCTGGATGTCACGTAGGGAATGCCGTCCATCCATGAGACCCAGCACAGGCAGCACCTCCCGAGCGAGACAGACGGTGTGAGGGGCCAACTGTAACGGGTCTTTCAGGGCAACTACAGACTTGCCCTGCACTGCCACGAGAACCGGCTCCACATTGCGGATTCTCGGCCTGTCGTCGGGAGCATATGGCATGGTACCTGTACTGCTATCCTTCGCCGTCTTCGCAGGCTGCGAAGATGTGTCGTCGGAGTCCGCTTCAGCAACGGAGTGTAATACTTATTAGGGAATGTCGTGAAATAAGTGGTGCACCGAAAATCCTCCCCCTGACCCCCCTTTAGAAAAGCTGAGCCTTACCCAGATGGTAGGCCGCTGGACACCGAGGGATCGGGGAGTTGTGGGACGATTAATGAAATCAAGACCTTATAAGTATTGGCTATGTCGGCCAGGCGTTGCAGGCCGGTCCAAAGGG
>JBFMAA010000161.1:0-13511 GCA_040755955.1 Thermodesulfobacteriota bacterium | reverse complement strand
GGCGGGGGGTAGAAATGTAGCCAGTAACGTGGACCCTGAAGACTAAACCGAACCCAAAGTTTCCTCAATTGTGACGAGGAGATAGCCGCACGAGACTTGGTTCTCTGGAAAAAAACTTCAGGCTAGTCCACACAGTGATCCAGACGGGGGCAGGCTTTGCATCCTCCTGGCGTCGGCTTTGCGCCTGATTCAAGCAAGGAAGCGAGCCTGCCCGTGCTTTCCGGCCCATATGGGCCACACATCAATGGTGATCCTGTGTGATTGATCACCCTTTGGTCATCGCGATCTCATGCGACCCCGCGTGCGCACAGAGAAATCATCCGAGAAATCGTCTGAGAAATCATCACGGTGCCTCAATTGGCCTGGCGTGCGACCTGATTGTCCAGGGGTCGTTCCCGCCAGCCCAGGTGGGTCAAAGCCCTGCGCAGGGGTAGTCCCGGCCAAACCAGGGGCCACGTTGGTATGACCCGGAGCGAAGGTTCTCCCGGACACGTTGGCACTTCCAGTGGCGTTGAACGATCTGCCTGAACCGTGAATGCCCGCGCCGGCAGAAACTCCCGCGGAACCTTTCACTCCACCGGGACCTTTCGCATAGACCGCGTACGCACCTACTAGTGCCATGATCAGCGCCAGGGATATCATCACAAGTATCTGGTTTTTCATAATTTAGCTCTCCCTTCCTTTTTTCAAGTACTGGGAGAGAGATAGCACGAAGCCAGGGAGACTCGCGCGTAACTCTCCCTTCTTTTCCTTAGACGGATGTGCTGCGATGAAGTTCCTTGCTTGTGGTTAAGGTATTGCTTTTCCACCTGCTATTATAAATGACCCACTGTCTTTGCGGGAATGACGGCTCGGAGCTTTTGCAAGGGCCTTGACGGAATCCCGGCAACCCTTTCGCGGAACACATGGGCCTCATACCATTGAGCGTTCTAAGAAGTGACTTCAGGCCCGGGTGAGACAGGCATCTTGCCTGTCGTCCTGTGGGTAGCCTCACCTGTTTGAAGTCGCATTGGTATCAGAGCCGGCGAACGTGTGTCGGCGCGCCATGCCGTTGATTCCCACGCATCGACCTGCTATACCTACAGTCACACTTACAGTTCGTTATTACACGTGAGCGGACTCGCGGACCCGGTCGGTTGAAGTCAGTCGGCGACGCGTGTGCGCAGTGAAGTAACACCCCCGGGCCTGTTACAGATGCATGATTCGAAGCCGCCCCTTGAGCGCAATCCACGTGAGGAGTCCCAAGAGACATGCCGACCAATGCACACTTCAGAGGTTTCCCCAAGGAATCCGTCGCGTTCCTCAAAGAACTGGCAGACAACAATAACAAGACATGGTTCGCGGATCACAAGGGTGATTTCGAGAAACACCTCATGGAACCCGCGAGAGATTTTGTCTATGAAATGGGGAACCGAATCAAGGAGATCTCTCCCAAAGTGATCGCAGATCCCAAGGTGGACAGATCCATCTTCCGCCTGTACCGGGATACGAGGTTCAGCAAGGACAAGACCCCCTACAAGACCCACCTCGGCATATTCTTCTGGGAAGGCACAAGGCCCAAAATGGAATGCCCCGGCTATTATTTCCACCTGGAACCGCCCGATCTCATGCTCGCGGCGGGCATGCACTGCTTCCCCAAGAGCCTACTGGGTCGATACAGGGATTGGGTCGTTCACCCTCTTCACGGCCCGGAGCTGGCTAAGGCGGTTGGAGAAGTCACCGCGGCCGGGGACTATCAGGTGGGGGGGGTGCATTACAAGAAGACCCCCAGAGGATATGATGCGAATCACGAAAACGCGGAGTTCTTGCTTCATGACGGTTTGTACGCGGCATTCCACACGCAGATCCCGAAGGAGCTGCACTCGAAAGACCTGCTGGAATACTGTCTAATTCGGTTCAGGGACATGTCTCCTCTGCACGAGTGGCTTGTGCACATGACCGCCGAGGAATGAGGGCTCAGCGGAGACCGTCAAGACCGGTACCAGTGCACCTCGTCCATGATTCGCTTGACGGTCCCCATATGGGGTTTGAAAGGGTTCTCCACCTCAGGGGGAAGCGAGAGGTGTTCCGACAGGTAGAATGGAGTGTCTTTTACTTTGAGGTTGTAGGCAATCACCATTAACTTTTCCAAGTTGACCGCGTCGAGCACGTTGTACGCGAGGAGAGTGTCCAGAGCACGGCGATCCCCACGTTCGAGGTAGTCGTTCCATAGCAGCACCGCGAAATAGCCGTCCATCCCGTCAAGCTCCTGACGATCAAGCCCCAGCATCTTCTCGCAGCCTTTGAGACCGCCCTTGTACCCAAGACTCCTCAACAGGAACCGCAGGTCAATATGCGCCTGCGGCATTCGTATGCCGAAGTATTGCTCGAGCACGGGCACGTCGAAGCACTTCCCGTTGTAGGTCACGATGACCTGAAAACGGGCAACGTCCTCCTTGAAATCTTCAAGATTCTCACGATACACATAATGGTACACATCTTTCCCGTCGAAAAGCGCGATTGTAGTGATATGGCACATGGGTCCACCGAGACCATTGGTCTCTATGTCCAGGTATGCCACGGAATCACGGAAATCGGCAAATATGCGCCAGCGTTCCGAAGGAGGCAAGGCCTTGTGGAAGTAGAGAGGATGATGACTCTCGAGATGCTGAATGGATTCTTCAATTTTCCGCCGTGCGAACTCAACACTGACACGTCTGGACTTGATATCGGCTCCTTTGAGGATATCATCCCAGGATTCGATCCCTCTATGCCACAGGTTTCGCTCAGTTTTTGCCCCAATACCGGGGATGTGGCACAAGGTATGCCTCAGCATGATTCCTCCAGCCGACTTTGCAGCGAAGTGCGCTTTCCGGGGGACGGCCTTTCAGCCGAGAGGGACCTTCCCCCACCATCGGTGATTCCAGGCCTCCTGCTTATGGAGCAAACGCTCGTGCCGGGCAAGCGTTCACCCTGCCGGCAAGAAGATGCCCCACCAAGGTAAGAGTTCACCGCGGAGACACAGAGGACGCAGAGAAGAAACAGAGAAGAACATGAAAGAATTATGCTTTTCTCCCGGTGCGCACCTGATGAATTGATTGTTGCGCGCTTGAGTCGCGGATTCCTCTTCCGATTCTCTGTGCTCTCTGCGGTGAGTCTTCTTCCTGGTGAACGGTTAGGCCCCAAGACACAAAAACACCACGAAAACCTGTTCCCGGAAATGGCTGCCTGATGAGCATTCTTGGATTTCTTCGTGTCGTGGTGCTTTGTGGTTTGTTCTTGGCCTGGACAGACGATCCCGGTGAACTGCTGCGTGAATGTGATACTACCTGCTCTATCCCGTCTGCTCAGCTATTCTCTTAATCTCGGCCGTCAGGAATGCCTTCAGCGAGTCGTCCGCGGCCATCAGGTTGGCCAGATCACCCTCTAGTTTTGAGGGCCTTATCTTGCACAGCCAGGCATCGGTGTACGGGGTTTCGTTAAGTTTCTCGGGCTCTTCTTGGAGCAGCTCATTGACCGCGGCGATCTCCCCCGAAACCACTGCATAAATTCGCCCCACCCATTTCCCCGACTCAATTGAACCAAAGGGCTTGCCTTGCGTGACTTCGTCGTCCTCTTCCGGGAGGTCGACAAACGTGATCTCGCCGGCCTGCTTGGTGATGAACTCCGTTGCGCCTGTCACCACCAGGTCTCCTTCGATTCTGGCCCAGAAGTGGTTCTTGTCGTATTTCAGGTCATCAGGGAAGAAATAGCCCTCGAGATCCATTGTAGCCTCCTCACGGCAATGTCATGCATGGCGGGCCGGCTGAACGCTCACCCTTCCACCACGTCCAGGAGCTGCTTAGGCTTGACACGATTAAGCTTGAATCCCAGTTCGGACGACGGCACCCCCATCGCTAACCCCAAGACCTGCGGATAGTAAACCACCGGGACCTTCAAATCAATACCCGCGGCCTTTCCGATCTTCTTTTGTTGCCCTTCGTACATCACATTGCAGAAAGGGCACACCAGCACCAACGCATGAACCCCTATGTCGGTGAGTTCTTCGAGCTTCTTGCGCGCCATCTCGTTTGCCACCGCCTCGGAGGTCCCCAGGGTTCCTCCGCCGCAGCATTCCTTGAGTGTCGAATAGTCGATCACCTCCGCGCCGATGGCGTCCATCATGTCAGCCAGGCTTCGGGGAACCTCCGGGGAGTCGAACCCGACAGTAAGCTCCGACGGCTTCAGGTAGTGACACCCGTAGTGGGGCGCAAGACGCACTCCTGTCAGAGGCTTTGTCACCGCATTGCGTATCCCTTCGATGCCCACTTCTTCACGGAGCACTCTCATGAAGTGTCTCACCCGCACCGGTCCTTCGTAATGGAGACCCACCTCGGCAAGGCGGTGGTTGACCTCTTCCTTCAGCTCGGGGTGGTTCCCCAGCACATGAGCCGTCTCGTTGAGCGTCACCACACACGCGTTGCACAGGCCGCAAATCTCCAGGCCTTCCCTCTCCGCCAGAGCCAAGTTGCGCGCCGCAGTGACCAGTGTGTCCCGCGCATTGAGCCCCTTGAGAGGAAACCCGCAGCAGCCGAATGTCTCGAGATCCCGCAGACGTATGCCCAGTCGCTCCGCAGTGAGCCTCGCGGAGAGCTCGTAGTTCAAGTTCCGCACGGGAACCGTGCATCCAAGATACAACAGCGCTTCCATTGCTTGCCATTCCGTTTTCATGTGAATGCGAATTCTGGGGGAAGAGGCGTTTTACTAATAAGGTTCGATCTCCTCTCTTCTCGAGAAGAAATCTCCAGTTCAGCAGCGCTGGGAGAAAGCAACGTGCCTGTCCGTTGTTTGCGTAGAACCAACCGGCCCCGCCCTCGGCCTCCATGAGGACCGAGGAAGGTGGACGCGAATTTGGTTGCGGCTCCCAGACGCCGTTTGTCAACAATGGCACGTCTCCGTATTCTCCGTAGACCCAGGGGTAACGCTTGGTCGGTCCTCGGGCTACTGCAGGAGCCTCTCGTAGTCTTCTGGGTGTTCCACGATGGGAGGCAGCCCAAGCTTGGCACGCTTGTCGTTCTCGAACTCCGTGACCTCGTACAAGCGACCATGTTGCTTCAGCAGCGACTTCTGGCCCATCAAAGCCGGAGGGACACACGCTTCCACCGCGGCCAGGTTCTTGATGGCAAACATCACCTCGGTGAAGCTCACGTTCTGAGGGCACGTCTCGTGACATCCGTAACATGCTCCGCACAGCCATATGAAATCGCTCTCGAGAACTTCCTTCTTCATGCCCAACAACGCCATCCGGATGATCTTACGGGGGTCGTATCTCCGGTCGATCGGTTCCACCGGGCAGGATGCGGTGCACGCCTTGCAGGCAAAACACACCCGAATGCCCTCTCCTCCGGGCTGTTCCGCCACTCGATCCTTGAACGACGGGTCCATATCATTGAGGTTGATTCTGCTCATGTGGCACTCCTTGCCGGTTCTGAGGCCGAGCGCAAGTCCCGGACGGCCCTGACCAGCTCGCCCGGCGTATTGCTCGCCAACGTCACGAACTTCACCCTTCCGGGGTCCAAACGCGCATCCGCAAGGAAGGAAGTGACCCCAGCAATCCGAGCCCGGGCAAGATCAGTCCCGTAGATCGACGCGCAGTTCCCTTTGTGACACGCAGCGATCAGCACTCTGTCCGCGCCGGCCTGGAGAGCGTACATCACGTGAGCGGGATCGAGCGTGCCTGCACACGGAATCTCCACGGTCACCAGGTTCTTCAACGCGCCGTTGCCTGCTGCAGCCATCGCGCCGGTACCGGATTTCTTGCACAGGAAGGCCACCACACGATGGTCGCTGTGGGCCTGGGACAATCCCCTCCGGATCTGTCCCTCGATTTCCGGCTGTTCCGCCCGTGGAACGACCACAATCGCCCGCATCGGACACTCAGCCGCACAAATGCCGCATCCGACGCAGCTCAGCCCATCCACCTCGGCAGCCGTGCGAAAGCCGATGGCCCCATGGGTACACAGTCTTACGCATGTCAGGCAAAGCGTGCATTTTGACGGGTCCACTTCCGCTGGCCCGGGAATATCCTTCGGTCTCCCGTTGGCCGCCAGCATTTTCAAATGGAGAGACAGCGCGTCCAACTCTGCCGTGAAAAGGGCGGGGAAGAAGCGTCCTCGGGAAGCGCCAATGGCCAAGATCCCGGCTTTGGGCGTCTCCACCCCTGGAAAGCGCACAGAATCGGGCTGCACATATGGTCGGAACCCCCCCGCGGAAGGAATCGCGTCGATCAAGGGTCTGAGCTGCTGCGACGGGGCAAGGTCTTCGTCCACAACCAGCAGATCAGGGGAAAGCTCCATCTCGGTCCCGAGCAGCGGGTCCCGGAACACCATGCGCAGCCCTTCCTCAGTTGATTCGAAGCTCGGACCTTCGGCGTCAAACCTGAAGAAGAGCACGCCCTGCTGCCGCAAGTCCCGGTAGAGGCTTTCGAGATCGTCGTCCGCGACCTTCACGTGCCGCGTGAACAGATACGTCTGGACCCGATCTAAGGTCTGGAGGCGCTCGGCACAGGAAAAGGCTCGGCTGAAGACCGCGGTGTCTGAACCGCCCTCCAAGCCGACCAGAAAAACCGCATGAAACCACTTGTCTCCGGACTTGTGCACACTGATCGCCGAGTCCGGAAGCTCTTCCGCGTGTGACAGAGACACGGTGCGTTTGCTCGGAGTGAGTCCGTAGATCTCGAACTTGGGGATCCGCTCGGGAGGTGATGCGGCGACTATCGCATCGACCTGTTCCTGTCGTCTTCCCTCCGGCGTGCGCAGGGTGACTGCAAAAGCTCCCACAAACCCGCGTACGGCCTCAAGGACACCCTCCGGAACCGAGGTAACTCTCTTCGGCAGGTCGGCACTCCCCGTTGTTCCGAGGAGCACTACCTCGAAGGAGTCCTTTGCAAGACGTTCGGCGACGGCCATGCCTTCCCGGTCGCCTCCGAGCACCAGTATTCTGCGCAATTCTCGGGAATCCTCTGACACAGGTCTGCTCACCGGATCGCCTCCATGGAACGAAGATGCGAGGCCGCCGCGGCTGCCGCCTTGGTCGCGTGGATGACCGAATCAGTAATAGATCTGGGCCCTTGAGCCGTACCTGCCACGAACACCCCCGGCACCGACGTCCGAACCTCTTCGCTACCTGCTCCGGGGAATCCGTGTCGGTCGAGGGCGACCCCGAACAATTCCGCTGCCTCAGCCCTCGGGGAGAGGCCCACACTGAGCACCACCATGTCGTAGGGTTCGCTCACTCGTGTTTCGTCAGGACCGTGGTATACGAGTTCCGGTCGGCCGTCCGCGGAAGTCCTGATCTCTGCGGGGATGGATCGCACGAGTCGCACTTCTTTGGCGGCCTCGGCCAGGCGGTGTGCGAAGTCCCGGTCAAAGGATTGGATGTCCATATAGAACATCGTCGGCTCAATGCCAGGGAATCGGTTCCTGAGAAGCCTGGCGAGCCGCATGGCATACCCGCAACAGACCCGCGAGCAGTAATTTCGGCCTATCCTCACGTCGCGGCTGCCTACGCACTGAATGAAGGCAACGGATCGGATAGGGCCCTTGCCGTTGCCGGGCGAGAAGGTATCCTGTCTGAGCAGGGCATCGAGCTCGAGCGCGGTGACGACTCCCGGGACGCGACCATACCCGAATCGGGGCTTCTCATCGGGATCGAAGGGGGTGAATCCGGTAGCAACCACCACTGCGGAACAGTTGACATCCAGGGGCTGAGACGCAGCGGAGAAGACGATCGCGTGTTCGGGGCAGGCTTCGACGCAGGAATTGCACGAGCCTGTGCGGAAGAACCGGCACGCTTCGTCTTTCAGGGTCACGGTCGGACTTCCGGGAGACCTGCTGAGCGCTCCAGGGGCAGGGCAGACCTCCAGGCACGAACCGCACCCCGTGCACTTGTCCGGAAGAATCCACGGGGACCTCTGGAGCAGACCCAGTTGGAACCCCGGTCCGGCCCGTCGCACATCCGTGAGGGTCGTGCGCACCATGCACGTGATCCGCTCCCGCGACTTCACCTTCTCCAGCACATCCTCGAGCACACAGGCTCCGCAGCGTTGGCAGCTATCCGTGGCCTTGCAGCAGAATTGAGCCACGTGCCCTCCGAGGAACGGGGCCTTCTCCACGATCAGCGAATCGATCTCCATGCGGGCCAGTTCCAGCGCACACCAGAGACCCGCGATACCTCCGCCTATGACGGCAACTTTACTCTGCATCGAAACTACCTTGCCGGTAACCGTTCACCGGGTATCCGTTGTGGGCTCCGAAGACAAACCACAAAGACGCCAAGGCACAAAGAAGAAAAGGCCTTTCGGCTTTCTTTGTGTCTTTGTAACTTTGTGGTTCATTCTTCTTTGTCGTCCTAGCTGAACGCTTATCCTTGCCGTATTGTCCTCGGGTTGCAGCGCTTCCCGGAACTCAAGGGAACAGCCCACCGGCCACACGTGTCGTCACCTACTGATATCGAGTGTTCTTTTCCAGCCGTTCCATGAGGCGTTGGTCATGGTGGAGCTGTTCCCGTTCAGTCTCCTTCTGGCGCTCTCTTTCCTTTTCCTCTTTCCGTCGATTCTCCTTGGCTTCTCTGCGCATTGATGCCTGATCGTTCATGCACCTACTTCGGCATAAGAAGAAGTAGTCCCCCCGCAACCCTCTACAGCGACCAGTGCAGTATTCCTCGTCTCTCTTGAGTTCTTGGCCCTCGATGATACCCTCCAGAATCGTGGCACAACCTGACAGGGTCAATAAGAAGATGACCCAGTAAATTGGCGCCATTCCGGGTCGCCGTTGCTTCAGATCTGCCGCCAGGTTTCTGAGGGGCTGTTCCATGGGTCGAACACCACGGCGTTTCACGGTCTGAGACTTGAGGGCAACGTCAGTGAACCCACCCCCTGCTTGCTGGTCCCGGGAGGCGCTCATCGTTTCTCCATCGTCATTGCGCAGCGGCCAATTCTGCGTCGGTGCTCCAAGAGTAGAAATGCGCCCTTCCTACGCGATCTTCTTCACTTCGGTTCCAATGCGGTGGAGGTATTCGGGCGCGAGGTCGGCTCCGTTCGGCCACTCGATCGTGTTGGTATCGGGGTTGACGCGGACCATCCGGAATACCTCGGGATCTTTGAGGGGCTCAAATACTTCTCCGTACAACTCGCTTTCCAGGTTCACGTCCCTGACCGCCCCATCGCTGAACTCGAGCCTCAGTCGATAGCCATCCAGGCAGGCCACTTTGATTACTTGCAGGAACATGGTGCGTCTTACTCCAAGGGTGGGATTCTGTGCAAAGGTTCACGTGCTTGAGCGCGTTGCCATGCTTCCGTGAGCATCTCTCGATAACGCTCCGACCACTCGAACAGCATCCGAAGGGCTCGCTTGGACATGTGGCCCTTCACCGTGCCCGTTTCGATCTCGATGAGCACTTGCTGGTCCTCGTATCGAGCATGGAAGTGAGGAGGATCATGATCGCCGTAGTTCATGAACACTACGACCCCATAGAAGCGGGATATTTCAGGCATCGGCAGCACTCACAAAGACGCCTAAGTAAGAGATCCTCGAGGCTTGCCCATCGCCTTGCGGTAGTCTTCCCGCACGATCTTGCCGGGGTGTCGGGCAAGGTCGTTATTCCGGGGGGGCACGAAGTCCCGAATCAGATCCAGACGCGATTGCGCGGCCAGGCGCTCGATGATCTTCACCCATGCACAGTCTTTTTCCGGGTCGGTTTCGCATTTGCCCTTGCTGGGGCCCCCGCACGGACCGTTGAGCAGACTCTTGGCGCACATCGTCACCGGGCAGATGCCGCCCGTGATCCCCAAGTAACACTGGTTGCATGAGCGGCAACGTTCCGTCCAGATTCCGGCTCCTTCCGCGACTCCGATGAAGCTCGTGTCCACGCCGGGGAAGACCGGAATATGGGGGTACATTTCCGCAAGAAACTGAATCCCCGCGCCGCACGCGAGCGAGACAATCCCTTCGATCCCCTCGGTCTGGTCCTCGAGCAGGCGCAGAAACTCCCTGTCGCACTGTCGTTCTACGGTCGCGGACGAGGCATGGAATTCGGGGTTTGTCCGAGTCCGGGCGAGATTCAGCTTGGCTGCAAGCAGTTGTGCCTCTTTGTCTCCGCCTGCAAGACATACCGCGACGCAGGTTCCGCAGCCTGCGACCAGAATCCTGGCGCGTGCACCGACCATGTTCGTGATTTCGTCAAAGGACTTGGGTTTGGCGACTATCACCTCGACCCCCGTTTCCATGGAGATTTCCCGGCTGCCTGAAGCACCGAACGATCGACAGGTGGAAAGGCCGTAGGAGTTCACAGCAGAGCCGCAGACAAATCATATTGTTTCAGTCTGACATTGCTTGTGGCAACCGCTCCACACCGACCCACCGGCCGGATTCAGCATAGCTCCACCTCACGGGGCCTGTCAAGAGCGGCCCGCCTTGCGATTTGTTCGGCATAGTGAACAAGGACGGATGTCCCGGTGCAGCCGACCGGAAAAGGGCATGGGGTTTTCTTCGGCCCAAGGGGCTCCCGATGCTCGTGACCTAGTACTGCCTAGCCGAAATTTTCGGCCGGTTTCTGCCGATGCCCAGGGGCGACAGGCAAGATGCCTGTCCCACCAATGAAACCGTACGACATCTTACGCCCGGCAGTACTAGTGCTCGATTCCCCAGGTTCGGTCGCATATTTCCCGAGCAAGAGTCATGGGCGGATTGCGCAGATGACGCAGATAAATCCTCCCAACCCCTCTGTGCTCTCTGCGCACTCTGCGGTGAGTCTTCTTCTTCCCGGTGAACGGTTACCGACCGTCAATAGCCGTGGGTTGTAACCTGCGGATCTGAAGGGGTCATTACGTCCTTCTTCGTCACCAGTATTGCACCTGAATCATGCCTGTCGGTTTCCGGCGCGAATCGGTAGAAACTCCGCTTGATCTCCTGACTTCACTGCTCTTCCTTCGCTCCCCGGGATTTGAGAAGCTCCACGATTTCCTTGTGGCCTTTCTTCCGTGCTACTTTCAAGGCGGTCCATCCAAAACGTTTCGTTATTGCGTTGACTTCGGCGCCCTTGTCCAGAAGCAGTTTCAACACCTCCGCCTGACCTTCGGACGCGGCTTCCATGAGGGGCGTAACGCCCGACTTGTCCGTTGCTTTCACATCCGCGCCTTTTGTCAGCAGCAGTTTCGCGACCTGCACGTGACCTCTGCGCGCAGCGAACTTCAGGGCCGTGCCGACATCAGAGGGCACATTTACCTCAGCGCCGAGGTCCAAGAGGGCACGAAGCACTTCCAGATGACCGTCCCATGCCGCTACCATGAGGGCCGTAAAGCCGAACCTGTCCTTCGCGTTCACCTTTGCCCCGTTTTCCACAAGCACGGTGACCACCCCCACGTGACCCTCCCCGGCAGCCGTGTTCAGCAACGAATAGACAGACTCGTCCCGGGGATTGATCTGAGCCCCCTTGCGTATGAAATCCAGAACTTTTTCCGCGTCTCCCGTGAAGGCTGCAATCAGGATCGTCTCTTCCGCTCCCCGTTCCTTGAGGAGTTGCGCAATTGGCGGGTGACCTTGCGCACGGAAGAGCGCGGTCTCTCCCGAGTCTCCCTTCAGATTTACGTCCGCCCCCTTGTCCAGAAGAAGCTTCACCATTTCCAGGTGGCCACCGTAGGCCGCATTCATGAGGGCCGATCCGAATTCGTCTCCTGCATTGACGTCCGCTCCCCTCTCGATGAGCAGCTTTGCCATGTCCGCACGGCCCTTTCCGGCGGCCAACATCAGAGCGGTCTCGTCTCGAGGCTCCGCCCGAGAACGAGCATCGACACGAGCACCTTTATCGAGCAGCAACCTCACCACTTCGGTGTTACCGTCCTCACCCGCGGCAGCACATGTGAGGGCTGTGCCGAAAGAGCCCCCCTGGTTGACGTCGGCCCCACCGTCCAAGAGTATTCTCAAGACGTTGAGGTGCCCTCTCCCTGCAGCCGTCTTCAAGGCCGTAGAACCTTCCTCGCTCTGGGCATTCACATTCGCCCCGTTGTCCAGGAGCGCTTTCACCATCGCCGCGTCCCCTTTGCCCGCAGCCCGCAGGAGTTCCTGATTCATGTCGGCCGCGGCGGCCACACCCGGCGCAACCGCGGTCAAAACAACGACTCCGGCCGCGAAAAACCCATCGATAACTGAAGTAAGGCCACTGAGCTTCCCGGACATAACTGCACCCCCTGCCATGGATTCTTGGTTCTCTTCCCTCCGTGGAAGCATATCACAGCGAAAGGGGAGGCTTCGAGGCGTTTCGGCGCGACACGAAAATGTCGCTTCATACCACTGGAGAGGTTTCATTTTTGAATATATTGCCTCGAGTAATATACCGTACTCATTGCAATGAAAACTCAAATTGTGCTACAATTCCGAACTGCGCCCAGGCGCTCTGGGTCATCACGCCAAAAAGAGTCCCCATGGTCGAGATAGTCAACGAGCCGGCACGCATAGGTCAACAGGTAAGGGTCCCCGGTCATGGATTGGTGGTGTCCCTGCGGTGGGGAGCGGATGTCGAAATGGACATCATGGCCCTGTACGTGGCACGAGACGGACGGATCGGCAGAATCTACTCCAAGGTCTACCCCGGAGGCGACAGCGGAAACCTGCACTGCTTCCCGTTCATGCAGATAGCGGACGGCCCTCTGACCGGATATGGGATGCGGAACCAGGAGAATCTCCTGATCACGACGCTCGAAGCCATGCGGGAAGTCCATATCGCCGCGTTCAGCTACACCGACCTGGCCATGGGCAGGACGGAAGCCCTCGCGGCATATCGCGTGAAGGTCGCGGTCAGAAGCCATGGGGCGATTACCCACGAGATCCCCCTGGTCACACCGAAGGCCGGGCACCTCGCGATGATCTGCATGTTCGATGCCTCAAACCCGCTGCGTATAAGGCTGGTCAACGTGAACGAGGTCGTGACCCTCGACATGCACCGCTGGTCCGGACGGGAAAAGCACTGTTGCGGCCGCTGAGGCCATGCTGAAGCCGGCTGGTCGAACGATCGCCAGGCCAGAAGACACCGTCTCACAACCCTGGAAACGTGGCATGGTTTCCCCGCAGGCAGGCACTCACGGTCCGGGCTATTTTCCGGCGTCACTACCGGACGCACCCTCCAGATCCCTTTGGAGGTGACAGATAGAAGCCGGGGACGCGAGTCGACGACGAGCGTTGTGCCACGATGTCTGACCGACTCATGGTTTTGAAACGGTTTCAGAAAGCCTACCCCACAAGAGCGGGCCACACCGGAACAGCACATTACTTCCGGCAACGCTCATGGCCAGACCTGCCTGCGGCTGACAGCGCCTTTGCACGAGAACCGCAATGCCCCCACGTGTTGACAACAAAGTGATGGAAATGCCAAAGCGTTCCAAGGTTTACGAGCCTTCGGCGACTAGCGGGAGCCGCAATGCTCCAAAAGTTCTTGGGGATGGGGGTCCGGGGGAAGGGGCTTATTTAAAGAAGTCCCATCCCCCCGAAACAAAAAATATC
>JBFMAA010000160.1:0-13717 GCA_040755955.1 Thermodesulfobacteriota bacterium | reverse complement strand
TGCCGGCCTGGAACAACTCAAGGACGAGCTCTTTCGAAGATTCAATCGATTCCAAGGCAATCCCGCATCCTTGAGAGGCACCGTCGCTGGTTTCACGTAACCGCAGTTTTCAAGGAGTGGGACTATAGTATGTGGTCTTGCCGTTCTTGGTCTGAGTAAGACACCGAGGGCAGTGGCGAGTCTTTCGGGTAAGGGTCCAAGTGCCGTCGATAGCCACCACGTAATACCGGTCCAGGAGTCGGTAAGGATAGAGGACCTTCTTCCGAATGAGGCAGAACACCATCCAACAAAGGACGCTCTGAAACTCCTCAGGGTCCATGAGAGCAAACGCATCGTTGAGTGTGTCACCGTGTGGACAGGTGCCCGGCCTGAAGACCTCTTGTATCGCATCATGGGTCATTGGGTGGCGCAATAGTATTCCGATCTGTCTTCTTCCTTTGAGACCGCACATGAACATAAAGATCGCGGGAAACGCGAGTTCTTCCACCGAGTACGTCGTCTTCCCCGGTCGGCGAGGATCCGTGACACGGGAAAATACTTTATTGAAATCACAGAAAAAATGGTAGACCATGTGGAACAGTATGGCCAGGAGTCTTGCCTGTTCTGCCAGTTCCCCTGGAGAAAGAACGTGTTCGGTGCCACAATCTGTGGTATGAATGGAACTCACTGCCGCGCTTGCTGGATTCATCGACCACCTCATAACTGAATACTCAGTGGTCATTTACCCGAGCGTGGCTATTTATGTCCAGAAAGACCTCGTGAGCGCGAAGAAAAAGAATTGAGCCGCGGAAGAAAGACTTATAAAGCGCGGATAATCCCGCTCTTTCCCTACACAAAGATCTGGCTCTTCATTGCTGGGTAAGGTGAGGCCCCTTCCCCCGCAGACTTCATTTCCATGAGAGCATTCAGGTGTGCCGTACTTCGTGTCTGTTCTATCACAGGGTGAGGGTCGGCTCGATCAAAATGGCCTGGCTCGACGCACAGCATCTGCCTCGTGCAAACAGCGCCTGCCTGACGCGCGAGGCCTGCTCCACCGCGGGTGAACAGACCGGTTCTCCTTCCACCTCGGTCACGGGCATGACTCCCATAAGGGAGTTGCATACCCAAATCGTCTCTGCTTGTGCCACGTCACGCGGTGCCAGATCTCGTTGGGACACCGATTCTCCGTCTATCCGGAGCAGCTCCGATGCACGGGTCGCGGTGATCCCCGGCAATTGGTACTCCGGTCCGGGCCTGAACCACGTCCCGTCTATCCTTACCAGAAGAGATCCCGCGGCAGCCTCACTGACTCTGCCTTGCGCATCCAGGACAATCGCCTCGTCATAGCCCCGATCAAGCGCATTCTGTCTGGCTGTCAGATAATACAGGTAGTTGAGCGTCTTGTGGCGAGCCAAAGGAGGTGCATACCCTTCACGGAAGAACGTCAGTCTCCACCCCGCGCGGTACGAGGAGTCGTCAGGCTCCTCGTATTTTCGCACGGTCAGGCAGACTGTCGGAGACTCGGCAGCCGGAAGTCCCAGGCCCGCTGCCACCCCGCGAGTGAGCACGATCTTGGCCGCGGCGACCTCTCCCCGCAGTCCGTTGCGGAAGAGCAGTTCCCTGAAAATCGCTGCCCAGTCGAGTGCATGGTTCCAAGGTATGCCGAGAAACGCCGCCGACCTGGTGAGACGGTGCAGGTGGTCTGCCAGATAGAGCACCAGTCCTTGCTCCGCTCGCATGGTCTCGAAAAGACCGTCACCGTACAGCCACCCGCGATCAAACGGCGAAATCCGCGCCTCGTCTTCGGAGACCAGTCGGCCGTTCAGCCAGAGGACCGGGTGATCGAGCTCGCCAGAGCGGTTCATGAAGGGATTTCTCCCGGGTGCCCGAACAGTCTCAGGAATGTGCGTCCCTTGTGGAGGGTTTCGTCGTACTCGTCTGCGGGATCCGAATCGTATACCACCCCCCCCCCCACGGACAAGAGACCTCGACCTCGATGAATTACCGCGGTTCGGATTGCGATGTTCATGTCGAGATTGTCGTGCCAACCGAGGTACCCGATACACCCCGTGTACACGTGTCTCGCCACAGGTTCAAGCTCGTCAATGATCTCCATGGCCCGGATCTTGGGGCAGCCGGTGATCGAGCCTCCGGGAAAGGTTGCCCGAATAAGGTCAAGGTGACTCACGTTCGGCCGGAGGGTGCCCAGCACGATTGAGACAAGATGATACACGTTTTCGTAGGCCTCGAGCCGCTTGTGTTCGGTGACTCTCACACTGCGGGGTTGGCATACGCGGCCAAGGTCGTTTCGCAGCAGATCCACAATCATGGAGAGCTCCGCGTCGTCTTTGGGGCTGTTCGCAAGCTCGTCCCGGAGCTCCTCATCTTCCGCGGCAGTCGCGCCGCGCTTGCGCGTCCCCTTGATGGGGCGAGTCTCCACCTGGCTTCCCTTGCGAAGCAGGAACCGCTCCATGGATGTGGAGAGCACCTGATGGTCCCCCGCGTTGATGAATGCGAAGAACGGCGCGGGATTGCGTTGGAAAAGTCCTTTCCAGAGATCGAAGGGATCGCCGGCAAACGGGAACTCGAATCGTTGGGAAAGGTTCACCTGATAGACGTCACCGTTTCGTATGTATGTGCGGATCTTCTCGACCGCATCCAGGTAGCCTTCACGGCTGAACGTGCTGCGCAGGCTTCCGACGTCCACACCGGGCACGTCATGGTCCCGCTCCCTGAAATCTGGGGGATCCTCGAAGTAGGCAGGGCCTCCCTCACCCTTCCCTCTCCCGCCGGGGGAGACGGTTCGCGCCTCCCCTCCCTTGATGGGACGAGCAAGGAGAGGGTGAGATCTACCGCACTTCTCAACGCGGGACACTGTATTACTCGGGTTGGAATTCTTCTCCTGCCGCGAAGATGTGTTATCGGAACGCACCTCGCTAATGGGGATCATGGCTGATCTGCCAGAGCAGCCGTCCGCGGTGTACATGTGCACAGAACCAACGCCCACCGCCATCGGACTGCGTGCGGACCGATCAAGGCCGCTGCGATCATTGTGTGCGGCTCCCGGCAGCTCCGGCTTCGAGGGTTGGAGCACGCACGTCGGGTCCTGCAACAAGGAATGTCCTGCAGGGTCAAGGTTGATCTGAGTGAGTATACCGGTCCGCCGGTCGTGGATCAGCACGGTCAAGGGCCAAAACATGAGGATATCAGGCAGATGCGTGTCGTCCACCGCAGTCTGGGGAAGTTCTTCAGTTCGATTCTTCAGGTCGTACGCCAGATAGCCGACCGCGCCTCCCGCAAAAGGCATGCCTCCAAGTCCGTAATAGGGTACGAGCGATCGACACAGCTTCTCGAGGATATCCAGCGGTTCACCGAACACGGTGCTCGTCCCGTACGAGGACCGAACCTCGCAAGTCTGTCCCTTGCTCGTGAATACCATGAACGGGTCGCTCACCGCGATGGAATACCTGCTGCAGTCTAAGGTCCCGCCGCTGAGCAGGACCGCGCTGTACGGCACTTCCGCCAATCGCTCGACCCGATCCAGGAACTCGGCATCATCAACACCGACGGCGAGGCACTCGACGGCACGCCGACGGACTGGCCGAAGAGCATACAGAGGCTCTTTCATGAGGCAGCTCCTACTCGGCGGTCGATGATCTCCCTGGGCTGCGCCCACTTTGCGGCACTTCTCGGGAACCGATCCGTGGAGGCCGATTCTGTCAAGGGCTGGGCTTTCCCTGCCGGTCCCATCGCGAGGAAATTCCCGACCAGCTCGAGACCGAAGTCCGTCATGAAAGATTCGGGATGGAACTGCACCCCGCACACAGGCCAGTGACGGTGGCGGATTGCCATGACCACGCCGTCGTCGGCAACGGCAAGCACCTCGAGTTCGTCCGAGGCGATGTCTACGCAGAGCGAATGGTACCTCGCAACCCTGAACGGGGAAGGAATCCCGTCGAATACTCCTTGGCCCGTATGTCGGACCATGGATGTCTTCCCGTGAACCGGCACCGGTGCCTTTCTCGTGCAGCCCTGAAAAACCTCATTGATCACCTGCATGCCGAGACATACCCCCAGCACAGGAATGCGCTCCCCGAAGCGCCGCACCACATCCTTGCTGATGCCCGCGTGGGTAGGATCTTTGGGGCCCGGAGAGATGCAGATATAATCCGGGGCAAGGTCCTCGATGGTGTCCGGGGCGAGCCTGTCGTTCCGAAACACGAGCAGTTCCAGGTCGAACTCGTAGAAGAGCTGAACCAGATTGTAGGTAAAGGAGTCATAGTTGTCGATCATGAGCACGCGCATGAGTATTCTCCCCGAGTAACCGTTGAGAAGGACGACCATTTGCTTTCACTGCAAACCCGTACAAAAGAAAAAGCCATCCATGCATGGAGCCTGGATGGCTTGTGCCTGACATAGCTCGGCAACGTTGTACGACGAGGACACGCTGGCTGTCAATCGAAAAACAAGCACACGCGCAACTGGTCAGTCCTTGAGGCCGCACCGATCGCAATCCTTCAGCGCGTGCATGACAGGAGGGGCCTCCACAGGGAGGGACCCATGAAGACTGTAGGACCCTCGAATCGTGCCACGCTTTCTGACCAACAAGCACTTCTGAGACAGTTTCTATGTGTCCACCCTGCCTCAGGTTGGATCGGAATAGAGGGGTGGACTCGCGTGGCCCGCCCTCACAATGCCCGCCGGCCGTTGCACAAAGACCGGAGGAGCATGGGCACTCGGGGGTGAAGGAGGCGTGCCCTCGTTCCGGCGAACGTTTGCATCGACATGCCCGGATACTGCGGCCTACTGGTGATCGAAAAGCTCCTGATAGCCGCCGAATCCCTCTTTCGCGAGATCATCCCTGGGCACGAACCGTAACGCGGCAGAATTGATGCAGTAACGAAGCCCCGTCGGCGCGGGTCCGTCATTGAACACGTGGCCGAGGTGAGAATCCGCCTTCTTGCTTCGGACCTCCGTCCTCGTCATGAAGTGGCTTCCGTCCTGCTTTTCCACGACGCTACCCGTTTCCAGGGGTCTCGTGAAGCTCGGCCACCCCGTGCCTGAGTCGAACTTGTCCTTTGAGCTGAACAGGGGCTCCCCCGACACGATATCCACATAGATACCAGGGGTCTTGTTGTTCCAGTACTGGTTTTCGAATGGTGGCTCGGTACCGTTCTCCTGGGTGACTTCGTACTGCATCGGAGTCAGTTTGCGCTTGAGTTCGGTCCGGTCCTTCGAGATCGAGCCGGCCGACGAGGCCTTCGGGTCCTGCCGATTCGGGCCCCAGATCTTGTCGAGGAATTGGTCACGTCCCGAATTGTACCTGTAGTACTTGTATCTGAGCGGATTCTTCTTGTAGTAATCCTGGTGGTACTCTTCGGCCTTGTAGAAGACCCCTGCGTCGAGGATCTCGGTCACGATGGGTTTGTCGAATTTGCCCGATTTTGCGAGTGCTTCCTTTGAGCTCTCCGCGAGCTTCTTCTGTTCCGGTTTGTGGGTGAATATCGCGGACCGGTAGGAAGCCCCCCTGTCCACGAATTGTCCGCCTGCGTCTGTGGGATCTATCTGCATCCAGAAGACGTCGAGGAGTTTCGAGTACGAAACCACTTGCGGATCATAGGTGATTTGGATCACTTCCACGTGCCCTTTGCGGGCGTAATCGTCGTAGGTCGGATTCGCTCCGGTACCGCCGGCATAGCCTGATTCCACCATCGCGACTCCCTGGAGCTTTTCGAAGGCAGGTTCCATGCACCAGAAACACCCGCCTGCAAACGTGGCTTTCTCGAGTGCGGGTTTCGCGTTCACCGTCGCCGCGAACAGCGCGCACATTCCCAAGACCATCAGGAAGCTCTTCATGAACATGAGAGCCATGGTCGCATCTCCTTTCAGGGCTCGTTTCTGTACGGTCCCTGACACGATTGATGCACACGGAGCCTGAAAGTCGCGAGTATGGCAGATTCTCATGAAAATGCAGATTCCGGCGGAAGGGACTTCTTATTAATAACGCTGAATTCCTTCTCCAGCCGAGAAGAAAGCTTCGGCTCAGGGGCTTCCGGAGTGCACAAGATGCTTTTCTCCGGTTGCGCAGAACCAGCTCGCCCCGCCCTCGGTCTTCATGCGGCCCGAGAAAGGTGGACGAGAATTTGGCTGGGGCTCTCAGCCGCCTTTTGCAGGACCTCCATGACCGCGAGCGGCCACAACCAGGCATGAAACTCACCGCCCCACATGCCGAGGAGTCGCTGCATGGCCAGAACCACTCGATGTTTCAAAAGTTTTCGGAAGGGGGTCCGGGGGAAACCCTTTTTCAAAAGGGTTTCCCCCGGAAAACTTTCTGACAAGCTCTTGGTATGCTCGCTAGTTGTTCGCCCATTTGACCATGCGGGCGTACCATGCGGCACAGGAATCCGTCTGCTCGCCGGGGCCCTGCCATGCGATCTGCCGAATTGCCAGCAAATGCCTGCACGGTCCCCTCCGAATGCCGAACTTCCGGTGGTGCGCGCAGCCGCACTTGCCTCGGCCGATCAGACCGTCACAGTTGATGACCAGCTCACACGAGGTGTTCTCTGCTCTCCCTTGGAGAAAGGTTCCTGTGGGCAGGTCTTCCTTTCGGTCGATGGTCGCCTTGTTGCCGAGCACTATCCTGTTGGCCGCGGCAAGTTCGGGATTTTCGGGGCCGGTCTGTTCTTCGCCGAGGGCCATGGGGAGCGCCTGGCGCCAGCGGTACCTGCCGTGGGCCAGGTCATAGATTGCCTGCCCGCAATGGGCCAAACGGTTCAGCACCGCAGCGGTCATGGCTCGACCGTAGTGCAGCCCTGCCTCGATCTGATCCAGGGTGCCGGCCCTCTGTGTGCGAAGGAATGCTGCCGCATCCGACACCATCCTTTCCGATGGCAACACAGGCGGCGCCAGCAGGTCCAGCGCGGAACCTCTGGTCCACTCATTCGCTGTCCAGCCGGAAAGGCCCAGGGTCAGGTGCATTTCGCCCATCTTCGCCACCCAGAAGCTCGGGAGCCCGGTGCCGAGCAAGTACACATCCACCCGTTCCACCAGGGGAAGGAGCCGTGCCAACACCATGAGCCTTCGCCTGCCCCAAATGCGGACAGGCTCACCACCGGGACCGTCATACCGAGTGGAGACGCTCTTGATCGGGAGTTCCCACGGTTCCAGGACCATCTCCGGGGCCTCACCCGGCAGGAGATTGAACCGCACGGCTCTGGGGCCGCTCTTTTCTCTGTGGCGCTTCAGCCACGCGAGGAGAGAATAGACCGCGTCCACCGACAGCGGAACCTTACGCATGGGCATGCCCATCGCAGCCTGGATCTGCATGAAGCCTCGCAGCCAGCCACCGGGAAGCTCGATCTTTTCCTCCCGGTAGTCGGCACGGCCGTCGGTCTTGACCTCGAAGCCCTCGGGGTCTACCCGGAAGCGGGTTTCCCGGTAGGTCCGTAGCCTCTGGAACTGGTTGTACAGCTCCCAGGAGTAGTCCACGTTCGTGGTCCCCAACCGGACCGATCCTGCGGTGCCGAATCCGCCCTCACAGTCCACGGTGAGGCAGCCGTACGCGGATTCGTCTCTGGAGAAGCACTCGAGAAACACCACGTCGTCGGCCACTGTGATCACCGGATCGTACGGCGAGATCATGCGCCACAGTTCAAAGTCCGTTTCACGCAGGTATTTGTCGTACACTCGGCGGGCCTTGCGGTACTGCTTGAGCAGCCGATTGTATTCCTTCTCGAGAGGTCGAGGAACAATGACCTCCCCTTCCGGGAGCTCCTGCTTCAGGCGTTCGTATTCCGCCTGGATCATGCGCCCGGGCCGTCGGTCCTGAGCCTGCTTCCACTCCCGGTACGCGGTCTTGTCCCGGCGCACG
This sequence comes from Thermodesulfobacteriota bacterium, assembly GCA_040755955.1. Classification (GTDB taxonomy): domain Bacteria; phylum Desulfobacterota; class Desulfomonilia; order Desulfomonilales; family Desulfomonilaceae; genus JBFMAA01. Next base: position 5,868 of record JBFMAA010000160.1, on the reverse strand, counting down.
AACCGCAGATCGCTGATCACCACGTCGTGCAGTGCGGACACGGCCTCCCTGAACCGGACCGGCTTGAGCAGCGGGGCATCGAACGCCACCGGTTCCCGTTCCAAGTTGGGCTGGAGGGTAAGCACCAGCCGGCCTTGCTCAGCGAAAAGGCGACTCTGCCCCAGATATGCCATCGAGAGATTCATGGATCACCTCTTTGGTGTCGCGAAGTCCATCCGCGCAGGAGACTCTCAATAGACCTCGTCATGAGGGCCCAACGTGTGTAGCAGAATGCCCTCTGATCCCTCCCATTCCACCAGTTCGAACACGATCCTGAGATCGTAGCCGAGGCTTGCCGCCCAGAGTCCTTCCAGGTTCCCCTTGAGCTTGTGGCTCTTCAGACTCGGATGCCGGAAAGCTTCCGCCAACAATTGGAGTGCCGCCTCAAGGTCCCCGGTCATTTCCGGCCACTTCCGCAGCAGGCGCTTAGTCCCGCGACTGAACGCAGTGGTGGCGTGCAGCGTTCGTCTCACGACAGGATCTCTTTCATCAGCTCTTCGGGGGACCTGGGAACACAAAGGCCCCGAGAGAACTCGTCCCTTCCCTCCCGCACTTCCCGTATCACCCTTTGGCGACCCTTTTCCGCCATCCGCCGGCGAACGATATCGATCAAGGTCTCCTGTTCTTCCAGTGTGAGGCTGTCCACCGCTTCCAGAACGTCTCCGAAGGACATTGCTTGATTCATGTGTTTACTCCCATACGGCAAGACTGTCGGACGGTTACATGGCGGGCCGGAAAACCTGCCCCGAAGAATAGGGGTCCGCGGCGGGCTGCCGGCACCCGTGGCCGCGCAGCCGCCTTTCCGGCTCTACGGTTCCCGACGGGCATTCACCCGCTCTTGACCGGTTCCACGAACCAAGAGCCGGTCGAGAATACTTCTGAGTCGAATTCAGCCTCGTGAACTTCTCCTATTACCCATTGCCCCCATCCGCCGGCGAATGATATCGACCAAGGTCTCTTGTTCTTCCAGTGTGAGGCTGTCCACCGCTTCCACAACTTCTGCGAACGACATTGCTTGATTCATCTGTTTACTCCCGGACTATATGGCGTGCCGCATGGTTCCACGGCGGGCACGAAAGCTTGGCCAACGAAATAGGCACCCACAGCCGGAGGCCGGCCGTACCGCCGCACCAGTCGCAGGCATCACGGTCCCGGATGGTCATTCGCCGGCCGGTGCTGAAGTTTACGGGCCAGTAGCCGATTGCGTATACCTTCCGGGTCGAAGGCGCTCTCGTTCTGCCTGCGAACGGCCTCTGCAAGGTTTCTTCGGTGTTGCAGGTACGCCTCCACTTCTAAGCGGTGCCGAAGGTAGTAGGAAATCACCTGATATACGTCAGCCAAGTGCAATGTCGGGTACTGGCGGACGATTTCTTCCGCTGTTGCGCCGGCACAGAAGGCAGCGACCACTGTGTCAAGCGTGACACGCGTGTTCCCGACTCGCACAACTCCGGCTGTATCGGTAGCAAGCGGGATCTTGTCAGCGGCAAATGAGAGTTCCATGTTCCCGGCCTCTGTTCACGCAAGCGGATCGGTACCACACAGAAACCATTGTAGGGACAATAGGCATCATGTCAACTCGCCAGGGAAAGCGACGGTCTACGCGTAAAGCAATCTCACAGCGGGCCTCACTTCCCGCGAAGCAGGCCGTTCTCGTAAAAATACTGGAACACCACGAACTGATCGAGGCCGGTCAGCTCCACCACCTTGAATATGGTAACGGATTTCTTCTCCATCCTCAATTGGTTGATCACGCGGGTAATTTGCCAGGTGACCGAATTGTCCTTGTTGATGTCCATTTGCTCTATCCTCCCGTCTGTCCGGCTCACACCGGACGGTGCAGAGCCGCTGTCAATTACGCAGACCGCCCTTGTCGTTTCTTGCCGGGCCCGTGCCCATGGCCTTGACCTCACCCTGAATAACCGGCAGGCTGGAAAGCCTGCCCCACAGGGGCCGGTCTCAAAGCGGTACCGCCTCAGCCAACACCCGATCCCGAATCCGTTTCTTCAGACCCTTTTCCGTGACCACATCCACCTTAGTGCCCAGAACCTCGTTCAAGTCCCACCAGAGCCCGCCGAGATCCAGGAGGCTGCGGCCGGGTTCCATGTCCACAATTAGGTCCAAGTCGCTCTCCGAATCGTCGGTTCCCCTGGCCACAGAGCCGAACACCCGCACATTGCGGGCACCATGGAGAGAGGCCAAACGCAGGATCCCTTCCCGTTTCTCCTTGAGCAGGTCCTTCATAGTCATGTCTCGATCCTCACGGTAGGGCGTCAGCACTCGATCACGGTCAGCATCGCCCCGCTCATCACACCGCTGCACGAATTACAGGCAAGATGCTTGTCCCACAGGGGCACCGCGAACCTGTCTTGGTCAGTAGCCACAGGGGGGCATGAATATTGCCTTCCACCGGTCCTCGCTGCCGCAATTGAGCCATCCCGGCGGCGACCAGCGGGAGCCGCCCAGCACCGAAAGTTTTAGGGGATGGGGGCCCGGGGCATAGGCGCTAACTTCAGAGCACGCGCAGCCTTCGCATGCCCCCCTCACCCTTCCCTCTCCCGCCAGGGGAGAGGGTTTCTGGATTCCCCTCCCCTCGTGGGAGGGGGTAGGGGGAGGGGGATAATTGCCTGAAATGTCGAATTCGGCCGTGGCCAAGTTAGCGCCTATGGGGGTCCGGGGAAGGGACTTGCAGCAAGAAGTCTCTTCCCCCGGAAATCTTCTTCCCACACGCACTCCCCCTAACTCAGGAACTCGTCCACGGTCTTGAGTGCGGCCTCCAGGTTGGACAGATCCGGACCGCCGGCCTGGGCCATGTCAGGTCTGCCTCCTCCTGACCCGCCGACCACTTCTGCGGCCTTCTTGACGATGTTCCCCGCATGGAAGCGTCCCACGAGGTCTTTGGTCACCAGTGCGGTCAAGAGCACCCTTCCGTCGGCCGAGGCTCCCAAAAGCGCCACTCCGGAACCCAGCCGGTCACGGACCCGATCCGCGTACTCCCGGAGGTCCTTGGGAGAGGTCACATTGTCAAGGAGCTTGGCCAGCACCTTCACCCCGTTCACTTCACGCACCCCGTCGAGCAGGTCCGTGCCCGCGCCGGACGCCAGTTTGCTCTTTAAGGTCTCGATCTCACGGTCCTTGGTCCTGCGATCCTCCAGGAGCTTGTCGACCTTGCGGACCAGCTCGCCCTGTGAACCCCGCAGCCTGTCCGCGAGCTCCCTGAGCTCGTTCTCCAACGCCCGCACATATGCGAGCGCTCGACGCCCCGTGACCGCCTCGATGCGACGCACTCCCGCGGCAATTCCGCCTTCGCTGACCACCTTGAACAGCCCGATGTCACCGGTGCGTCGGGCGTGGGTGCCTCCGCAGAGCTCCTTGCTGTAATCGCCCATCGAGACCACTCGGACCCTGTCCCCGTATTTTTCCCCGAACAGGGCAGTGGCTCCCTCTTTGAGCGCATCTTCGATGGAGGCCACCTTGGTGTTCACTTCCGCGTTTTCACGGATTCTCGAGTTGACCAGGGTCTCGACCTTCTCGATCTCTTCGGGGGTCATGGCGGCGAAGTGGGAGAAGTCGAACCTGAGCCGCTCCGGATCAACGACCGACCCGCTCTGGTGTACGTGGTCTCCCAGGACCGCCCGCAGGGCCCACTGGAGAATGTGCGTGGCCGAGTGATTCGCCATGGTGTCCCGGCGCAGGTCCTGATCCACCTTGAGGCTGACCCGATCCCCGACCTTCACGCGTCCGGACTTCACCAAGCCTCGATGCAGAATAAGACTCGGAAGCGGTTTGGAAGCGGTCTCGACGGTCACCTCATTGCCGTTCTGCGCAATGACTCCTCGGTCCCCCACCTGGCCTCCGGACTCGCCGTAGAAGGGCGTGCGGTCGGTCACGATATCCGCATGATCTCCCGCGGAAACCTCCTGAACCTGCGTGCCGTCCTTGACCAGGGCCTGGATCACCCCGGAATCCTCCATGCGCTCGTACCCGGTAAATTCCGTGTGCGAAACATGATCGAGGTCCCGGACCGCTTTCGTGTGCTCGGCCTGGGTGACCTCTCTGGCGTGGCGGGCTCGTTCCTTTTGCCGTGCCATCTCCTTGTTGAACCCGACTCCATCCACGGTCAGACCCTTTTCCCGGGCCATGTCCATGGTCACGTCCAGCGGAAACCCGTACGTGTCATAGAGGAGGAACGCCACATCGCCGGGGACCTCTTTTGACTTGCTCTGCAGTATTTTCTGCGCATGCTGTTCGAACTCCGCGGCGCCACGGCCCAGCGTTTGCTGAAAGCGTTCCTCTTCGGCCTTGACCAGTTCCATGACCCGGCGGGAGTGGCCGGAGAGCTCAGGGTAGGCGTCGGACATGTGTGCGATGACCACACCCGCGGTGTCGTACAGGAAGGGTTCGTCGACCAAGCCCAGAGCCATGCCGTATCGGACAGCCCGCCGAAGGATTCGCCTCAGCACGTACCCGCGACCCTCGTTGGATGGGAACACGCCGTCCGAGATGAGAAACGCGGCTGCTCTGCTGTGATCGGCAATCACGCGAATCGCCACGGTATCTGCGGGGTTGGCGCCGCTTGTGCGGCCGGCAAGTGCCTCCACTCGATGGATCACCGGCAGAAACAGGTCCGAATCCCAGTTGGTGAGGGCAGTTTTGGTCTTTGCCTTCTTCCCTTGAACCACAGCGGCGAGTCGCTCCAACCCGAGCCCCGTGTCAATGGACGGCCTGGGCAGCGGGGTCATCTTCCCTTCCGAATCCCGATCGAACTGCATGAACACGAGGTTCCAGAGTTCGAGGAAGCGATCACAGTCGCAGCCCGGGCCGCAGTCGGGTTTCCCGCAACCAGCGGCTTCGCCCTGGTCGATGTGTATCTCCGAGCAAGGGCCGCAGGGACCGGTATCGCCCATGCTCCAGAAGTTGTCCTTTTCTCCGAGGCGGGAGATGTGTTCTTTGGGCAGACCTTTCACCCGGCGCCAGATATCGTATGCTTCGTCGTCGTCGAGGTAAATAGTGACGTAGAGCTTGTTCTTGGGGAGTTTCACCACGTCGGTGAGGAATCCCCACCCGAAGGCGATGGCATCTTCCTTGAAGTAGTCGCCGAACGAGAAGTTCCCCAGCATTTCGAAGAAGGTGTGATGTCGTGCGGTATATCCGACGTTTTCGAGGTCGTTGTGTTTTCCGCTGACCCTGAGACACTTCTGGGCGGTAGTAGCGCGGGAGTAGGGGCGTTTTTCCTGGCCTGTGAAGACGTCCTTGAACTGGACCATACCCGCGTTGGTGAACAGCAATGTGGCATCTCCCGCGGGAATAAGCGACGAGCTGGAGACTCGGGTATGTCCATGCTCCTCGAAGTATTTCAGGAATGCCTCTCTCAGTTGCGCTCCGGTCATGACACCTCCGCCACGTCTCCCGAGGAAATCGCTGATCTCCATGGATTTCGGTCGGATAGAGCGTGTTCGTGCGATTCGACGGCTTGAATGAACACCCACCTTGGGCGAACAGCTAAGTTTAGCACATCACTTGCTTTCCATGCAAGAAGCGGGCAGTTTGGGTAGTGGGTCAGTTTGAAAATCTTCTCTCTGGACTCTCGCCCCTCTCCATGCCATACTACCTTCATGAGCACCGCGAAGAAAAAACGACCGGCCGATCTGAACTATAGTTTCGTGCTTTTTGTTGCTTCCGGCACCCGGTGACCCCAGAAATGCTGACATAATGAGGCGTTCCGCGCATACCCGTTTTTGGAATACAGTGGGAAGGGGGAACGCCACATTGAAAAGACCTATAGCACAGGAGTTTGGAATTGAGGAGATTCGTTTCACCAATTGCTTCAGC
>JBFMAA010000159.1:0-14055 GCA_040755955.1 Thermodesulfobacteriota bacterium | reverse complement strand
TTCACATTTCTTGACATTACATGGCTACCCCTGAGCCCGTTTTCGGCAGTCTTGTGTTGGTATAATCACGGAAATATGGTGGGTTGTAAAGGTTGCCGCAACCAGTTTCGAGAAGAACTTCCGGCTAAAACGTACTTATTCCGGTTGGTTATCGCAAAGCAGGACGCGCTGCCCCCGTGAATACCGGGAGGAATTTGACTTCATCTTCCGTCGACCTAATATTGTATTGGAATGGCGCTGCCGCGGTGCTCTTGGGGGTTGTGCTCTTCCCCAAGAGGTCGAAATAGCTTTCAGTATTGCAGGAGGCATATCATGCCGGGTTTTCGCGGTCGGTCAGAGATACTTCCCGCGGTTTTGGCGGTTGTCCTCGTTGCAGTGATGGCTGCATCGGTGGGGGCCCAGGGGATGGCAACCTCGACGCCGGCCGGCGGAGTAGGAAAGGCCTCTGCCTGGAGGCTTCCCGCAGGCACGGGAGCAGGTCCTGTCATGTTCTACGCAGGATGGGGGGCGGATGTGCGCGGCACCAAACTTTCGTTCGACATTCAGCGAACGGATACCGAAGATCTCTTCGCGTTACATCAGAACTATCCCGTGAGAGGACTCTGGCTTGGACTCGCTGCCCAGGGAAGAGTGAAGTACCGCTGGGGAATTCTTGGCCATGGCTGGGTTCTCGTGCCTAGCAGCGCCACCTCAGACGAGTCTATTTCAATTCAGGGGACGCTCCCTGCGAGCAAGAACTGGCGCGCCCGCACCGACTGGTGGTTTGCCGACGGAGCCCTGGCTACGGACCATGGAAGAGGCCGGTTCCTCGCGGGCTTCCGTTTCGACCGATTTGCCACCAACTTTGAGGAGCCCGAGTCTTTTTCGGGCATTGTGGGTCTCCCCTCGGATCGGAGCGACGTGACCATCAACAGCTATATCCCGTTCCTCGGATATCAATTGCTGCAGGACTCTCCGCGTGTGAGCAGACTGAAGCTCAGCATCATCGGCTTCCCGTGGTTTCTTTCGGACATGAAATACCACGATACGGTGGGCGGCCTCACCGTGCTCCTTCAAGACCGCATTGAAATGAAGAAGCTGGCCCGGGGCAAGTATTTTCTCGAGGTCCAGGCCGAGTATCAACGGAACATCCGCTCTCTCGGAGCGATAGGTCTGTTTGCCAGATGGAACGCGTTGCATGCGGAAACAAACCGCATCAGCATCAGTGACGTGCTCCAGGGCACACCCCTGAGCGGCGAATACCAGTTCGGCGTGAACAGGCAGTCCTGGACCCTGGGGGCCTCCTTCAGCATGGCCTTCACGACGCCGCTCTCCATTCGGTAGGCGCTGGAGGGCATTTACCCACAGGAAATAGCGAGGAGCCCCCCAGGTACAATGCTCGGAACGAAGACATCAACGGCCCGACCGATCAGGTCTTCGACCGTACGGTTACCGGCCATGAGCGCAATTACGACACTCGTATCCAGCAGGTATCTACCATTCATTCACGTCCACACGCTCGCACTCTTCTTCAATCGCTCGACTCATCAGCGCCAAGTCATCAGGTGGAATTGCACGGACAAACTGCAATAGGTCTTTGCCCGGCACGCCCCTTCGCTCCGCCTTCTGCAATGCCTGCACGTATTCCAATACCCTGCGTTGCAAGCTCTCGGGAAGGGATTCCATCTCTTGAAGGACCTGGGACTTGATCGTGGTATCCACTTTCGCTCTCCCGTTCTCATCCGCGAGGGCTGACCGGCCGGAATAGACCAGTCATCGACATTGTATCACCTGCACCATTGTCCACCAATCGCATGCTCCGGACAAGCGGGTCGGCCAAACCCACGGGACTCACGAAGAAGGATCGAGCTCACGGGGGTTTCGGCCTTTGCTGCGGCTGTACTCGAGGCAAGCCCCAATGTACGAGGCGAACAGCGGATGCGGGTCCATGGGCTTGGACCTGAATTCCGGGTGGAACTGGCACCCCAAAAACCACGGATGATCAGGTACTTCCACGAGTTCCACGAGCTTTCCGTCCGGGGACACGCCTCCCGCGCGCAGACCCGCCTCTTCCAACGTAGCCCTGAATTCCGAGTTGAACTCGTACCGATGCCTGTGGCGCTCGCTGATGGAGTCACGGCCGTAGATTCGGTGGCACTCCGAGCCCTGGATCAAAACGCAGTCGTAAGCTCCCAGCCTCATGGTGCCGCCTTTGTCGGTGATCGATCGTTGTTCGTACATGAGGTCGATGACCGGGTACGGAGTTTGGGGGTTGAACTCGGTGGAGTTGGCTCCCGGCATGTTGCAGACGTTCCTGGAGAATTCCACGACCGCCATTTGCATGCCGAGGCATATCCCAAAGTAAGGGACCCGGTTCTCTCTCGCGTGTCGGATTGCGGTGATTTTCCCCTCGATTCCTCTTGAGCCGAAGCCTCCGGGCACGAGCACTCCGTCCACGTCGTCGAGAGGGCCGGCGATGCCGTTGCGCTCGATCTTTTCCGAGTCGATGAATTTGAGCTTCACCCTGGTCTTGTTCGCCACACCGCCTGCAAAGAGGGCTTCGTTGAGGCTCTTGTACGACTCCTGAAGGTTGACGTATTTACCGACTATGCCTATGGTGACTTCCTGCTCGAGTGATTTCACCGCATTGACGAAGGATTCCCAGCGTTCCAGCTTCGGGGCTCTGGTCCAAATATTGAGCAACTCTACTACCTTCTGGTCCATTCCTTCGCGGTGGAACCGCAGCGGCACCTCATAGATGCACTCCACGTCTTCCGCAGCGATGACCTCTTCGGGCCTGACGTTGCAGAACAGCGCGATCTTCTCTTTTGCTTCTCTGGCGAGGGGTTTTTCTGTGCGGCAGATCAGGATGTCGGCCTGAATACCCACTTCACGGAGCGCTTTTACGCTGTGTTGGGTCGGTTTCGTCTTGACTTCGCCGGAGGCCTTGACGTACGGCACGAGGGTCACATGGATGTACAACACGTTCTGGGGGCCGAGATCGGCTCTGAGCTGGCGGATCGCTTCAAGAAACGGCAGGCTTTCGATATCACCGACGGTTCCCCCCACCTCCACGATAGCCACGTCGACTCCGTTGCCGAGGTTCCTGATCTTGTCCTTGATCTCGTCGGTCACGTGGGGGATTACCTGGACGGTTTCGCCGAGGTACACTCCGGCGCGCTCCTTCTGAATCACCGAGTCGTAGATCTGGCCCGTGGTGAAGTTGTTCTTCTGGCGCATGATCGCGTGGGTGAAGCGTTCGTAATGGCCCAGATCCAGGTCGGTTTCCGCGCCGTCGTCGGTGACGAAGACCTCGCCGTGTTGGAACGGGTTCATGGTGCCGGGGTCCACGTTGATGTACGGGTCCATCTTGAGCATGGTCACGGTAAGGCCGCGGCATTCGAGGAGCGCTCCGAGGCTTGCAGCGGAGAGCCCCTTGCCCAACGAAGACAACACGCCGCCTGTGATGAATATGAATTTGGTGCTTTTGTACATCAACCCCTCCCGTCGAGCTCCCGGCTTCTCGACGAACCGGGAAGCGCGTCGTTCGAAATGAAAAGACCCGCGAAGAACGAAATTTCGCTCCCTTTACTACTGTGGTTCACATTCTTCTCCGGCCGCGAGGATTTGTTGTCGGAGTCCGCTTCCGCAACAGGCTAATGGCTCTGGTTCCCCTGTGGCAGTGCACGGTTTGCGCGTGCGTAGAACCGACTTCCCCCGCCATCGGACTGGATGCGGGCCGAGGAAGGGTGACGCAATCATTGGTTCCGGCTGCCAGCCGCCCTGTGTGCGGTTGTCTCTGGTCCCGGCCCATGGGACGCCGCGATGGCTACCCTGCGAGATCAGCCTGTACGCTCATCCGACATGACTCTCGGCACGCGCGATACGTCGACTGCCGGACATTCTCAGAGATCGGCAGGCCGGCAAACCCGCGCCGGAGGATCAGTCGCCGGACATTCCGCTCGGCACCTGTGGCATGCCGGACGGTCTTTCCATCGGACCGCCAAGAGTCGGCCGGTGTGCTCGTCTTCGCCTGGTCCTTGTTGTTCACGGAGTCATGTCTACTCTATCGCGAGAAAATGTCAAGGCGCATTCCGCGGCAAGCGAGGGAACGTTGAGGAGGTCTCAGAGAAGCCGGCAATCCGCAAGGCATCGCCTCGGTGAGCGTTCAGCCGGAGAGACAACGAAACAAACCACCCGGACACAAAGACATGGAGAAAGTGAATCATGATTGCCGTGATGACGCGGCTCGCCCAATCATTTTCCACGAAAGTCTTCCGGGGGAAACCCTTTCACTAATAGCCTTCGATTTCTTCTTTTTTCGAGAAGAAATCTTCAGTTCAGCAGCTCCGGGAGAAAGCAACGTGCCTTTCTTCGGTTGCGTAGAACCAACTCGCCCCGCCATCGGTCTTCATGCGGACCGAGGAAGGTGGACGCGATTATTGGCTACGGCTCCCAGCCGTTTGGTTGCGGCGTCATGCCTTGACCGTTCTTGGCGTCTTCGTGCCTTTGCGGTTTATCTGCGCGGCCGGGGACGGATTCCCACCAACGGCTACCACTTGGGACGGGCTCACGCCCAAGCCGGGACGTATTCGGCGAACTTGCGCGACTTGCTTTCCGGGTCTGCGGGCTTGACAAGGCCTCGGTCCAGGGCCTGCTGAATTAACGCCGTCACTTGCGATCGCCGGCTCTCCGGCAGTTTGAGGCGTTCCCGAAGCGACTTGTTCGTCATTGCGCTACTGGAGAAATACCTGAGCACCGCATGCTGATAACACGCGTCGAGCCTTTCTTGTGATGACATACGGGAAAATGCCCGCGGGGCAAAGAGCGTCACCTTGAAGTGGTTCGGGCCCGCACTGAAATGAATCGGAGGGAGCCCATAGAGTTCAGTCTCGTTTCCGGCCTTCAGGAGCCCTGAGCCACGTTCCTCGCAGATCCCATAGCGACGAAAGGCGCGGGCGAGCTGCTCGTTTCGTGATTCCGGCTGAGTCCCGATAAGACGATCAAGCCGCTTGGAAGGAAGCAGCCCGCCCGGATTCGATACTTCAACGCGGTCATCAAAGATTTCGATCAGCGGTCCCGCACCGCTGATCGTGAAGTCCTGGTGAATCAGCGCGTTGGCAACGACCTCTCTCAGGGCGATCTCAGGATAAACCGTGCGTTTTTCTCTCAACGCATGTCTGATCACCTCAGTTTGGGGGAGAAGCGACATGAGACGGTCCATCAGTTCTCGGAATCCGATCGCATATCCCTGTTTGAGCTCCTGTTCCTGCATGGTTCGGGTCTTGTTGACCCCCGCGTAAACGATCAGTCGCACGGCCTTCCTGCTCAGATCCGGGAACAATGCCAGGTCTCTGGCCGAAGAGACGGCGCCGAGATTGGTCACGAAGAAGCCGCCGGCCGACTCCCTGGTGACGAATCGTTCGTGGGTCATCCAGTCGACGAGTCTCCCGAAGTCTGTGGGGATCGGGTGACCCAACATCTCGAGGATAGGCTCCACGTTGAGCCGGCCGAGCAGGTCTGCCTCTGCCATCAGAACCGATGCTCGCAACTCCTCCCACCGAGGCATACGGCTGTGGAGCATCATCGCCCCGATCTCCTGACGGGACGCGCGTCGAGTGGTACCGCCTGAACGTATGAAGGCATGGTCCAGGCTCTTGCCCCGGAGATGAACCGGCTTTATCGAAGATTCCGGGACATGCACAAGAAGCAGGCGTGCCCTTTCCCAACTCTCCACCGTATGGTCCAATGCGATAGGCGGTTCCAAGGCATCCCGTCCAAGGCCCGCGAGCTTGTTGATCACTGTCTCGACTTGGGTTTCGTCGACGCCCGCGGGGGTTCCGTCCGATTCGATACCGAACACGAGGAAGCCGCCGCCCGGCCAGTTGGAAAAAGCCGACAAGTGCTCTGTGAGCCGTTTCTTGTTCGGTGACAGCGCGGCCTTCCAATCCAGCTCGTTGAGCTCATGTCGCGGGGGTCGAAGGCTTGCTTCGAGCAATTCTCGGGCTTTGGTCAGCCAGTTCTTCATGTTGAGGTCTTCTGTGCACGGGGGAGCGATCTGTTTGTCGCATCGGAGCTGATCGCCCCGCATCATGCTACTTCACTCCCGCAGCAATGGCCACACGCGTGTTCTCTCCCGTCATGGGTTCCGGACTTGAGACCCCTATTTCAGGGCATACTTCACCCGGGACGGTCACCGGTGATAATCGAGTAAAGTTCTAGGTACTTGGCTCTGGTCTTGGCGATCACGTCCTCCGGAAGCCGTGGCGAGGGTGGCTTCTTGTCCCAATCGAGGCCTTCGAGGAAGTCCCTCACGAACTGCTTGTCCAGCGACGGCGGCGACATGCCGACCCCATACCGGTCCCTGGGCCAGAAACGGGACGAATCCGGCGTGAGCACCTCGTCAATGAGGATGGGCTCGCCGTCCAGGACGCCGAACTCGAACTTGGTGTCCGCGATGATGATACCGCGGTCTTCAGCCCACTTGGACCCGTACAGGTACAGCTCGATGGTCTTGTCCCGCAGGCGATTCGCCATTTCCGTGCCGACCAGGTCCTGGACCCGCTTGAACGAGATGTTCTCGTCATGATCACCGATCTCGGCCTTGGTGGACGGCGTGAAAATGGGTTCCGGGAGCTTCTCCGCGAGCTTGAGCCCCTCAGGCAATCTGATGCCGCAGATCGCGCCGGTGTTCCGGTAGTCTTTCCAGCCGCTTCCGATCAGGTATCCCCGCACCACGCACTCCACGGGAAAGGGTCTCGCTTTCCGGACCATCATGGTGCGACCTTCCAGATCACCCGCGAACGGACGGCATTCGTCGGGGAAGTCCGCCACGTCCGCGCTGATCAGGTGATTCGGGACCAGCTCACGGGTCTTCTCAAGCCAGAACACGCTCAGCTTGTTCAGCACCCTCCCCTTGTCCGGAATCGGGTCCTGAAGAATCACGTCAAACGCGGAAATCCGATCTGTGGAGACTATCAGGAGCCTGTCACCGAGATCGTACACGTCTCTCACCTTGCCTCGACCTGCAAGAGCCAATTCGGGGAGATTGGTCTCCGTGACCACGCGGGTCTTCATGGGCTATTCCTCTCCCACATCGCCGCGCAAATCAGACCGCCGGCGATTTACGATTTGACACGGCGAAAATGCGGACTAAACTATGCGAATCATGTCCAGAGAGGATTCAGTATCAGAAACGGTGGGTCTTCGCAAGCACCGGTGTCCTGATTGCAGCATGTGCCAAGGGTGTGCGGAGAGTCGATGCGGGTCGTGCCGATCGGGCAAGGCGTGTGCGCGTCCGGGCCGTAAGCTGTCCATTGCCGAGCAGATCGCGCTCTTCAACCGCCTTAACCCGGGCCTGGAAGGCGGCGACGGCGGAGGAGGGTAGGATCTCCGGGGGAAGGGGCGTTTTACTAATAAGGTTCGATTTCTCTTTTCTTCGAGAAGAAATCTTCGGGCCGGCAGCTCTGGGAGCAAGCAAGGTGCCTTCTCTTCGCTTGCGTAGAACCAACTCGCCCCGCCATCGGTTTTCATGCGGACCGAGAAAGGCGGACGCGAATTCGGTTGCGGCTCCCAGCCGTCGTTTTGAAAAACGCCCCTTCCCCCGGACCCCCATCCCCTAAAACGTTTGAGATTGGGCGGCTCCGTCTGGTCACAGCGGCGATGGTCCAACCAGAGTGCGTTTCGGGCACCATCTCTGCCTGGTTCAGAGCCAAGTCTTATGGCGGAGGCTTGTCGAAACTGGTCCCAAACCCTTGAATCCCAGCATAATTTCTGACCAACAAACACTTCTGAGACAGTTTCTGTCGGGCCGGCAATGGATCAGACCCAATGGGAACCATTATGGATCATGGCTTCATCGGCCGTGGATCGGGATCACATGTGTTGGCGGCCCCGTTTGATGCCGAGCCTCTCCAGAAGGGTTCTCCTGGATGACGGCTGGGGTCCGGGGTCTTTGGTTCCCGCGGCCAGCACCTCGTCGAGCACCCGTTCCATTTCGTCGATGAGCGCCTGAGTGTTGGGGAACCGGTCATCAGGGTCCTTCGCTGCCATCTTCTTGATCAGCCGAAAGACCGACTCCGGAACAGGAGGTTGGACCGCTGCTCGAAACGGAGGCAGCTCCTCCTTGGCATGCTTCTGATACACCACGTAGGCGGATTCCCCCGTGAACGGTGGACTGCCGTCAAGGAGGTGATACATGGTGATCCCAAGGGAGTAAATGTCCGACCGAATATCCAGATTCTTGGCTCCCCTCGCCTGTTCCGGGGAGAAGTAGAGTGGAGTCCCGCAGGTAATGCCGGTTTGGGTAATGCTCGAATCCTGAGTCTCGGAGTAGTTTTTCGCGAGGCCGAGGTCCGCGAGTTTGGCCTCACCGCGTTCGGTGAACAGGATGTTCGCGGGCTTGATGTCTCGGTGGAGCATGTTGTGCTCTTCTGCCATACTCAGGGCCCAGGCGATCTGCAGCGCGATGTCCAGCGCCTTCTCGGCCGGCAACCGTCCGTGTCTGGCGATCAGCGCGGCAGCGCTTCCTCCGCCGACAAAAGGCATGATGAGGTAATACAGGCCGTTCTCGTACCCCACGTTCATGACACCGACAATGTTCGGATGTTGCAGCTTCGCGGTGGCTCTCGCCTCACGAATGAACCTCTTGATAAAGATCGGATCTTTCTCCGCGAGGTGCGAGTAGAGTATCTTGACCGCCACAGGTATGTCCAGAGCCAGATGGTGCCCTCGGAACACGCCGCCCATACCGCCTCCCCCCAGCCGATACAGGATTCTGCTGCCGCCGACCGTGGTCCCGATAACCTGCTCTGTGAGGCTGTCTGTTCTGCGGTCGGTTTCGGGTACGGTGAGCAATCGCCCACACTGGTTGCACTTCCCCGAACGACCGATCTTCTCTCTCGGCAAGTTGTGGACCTGCCCGCACGAACACGCGAACTTCACGAATTTCTCTGCCCGCCGCCTATTCGTCTCGGGTGACGGGGCGGATCGATAGGCGTCGGTCTGGGTCACGACCTCCAGGATCTCGTTGTCGTGCAGAAGTACCGTGTCGTCTGGAGGGAATTCCGGCACCTGTTGAGAATTGAAATCGAAGGTCTCGTCAACCTCCAGCTCGTCGAGGTCCAGGAGGTCGTCCGAAGGTTCCTCCACAGGGGCGCGGTCGGCCTCGGGTGGAGTACTGGCTCCCTTGTCCCGTATGGCTCGGATCTGCACGCTGTCGACAATCCTGCCGCCGCTGCGTCTCGACTCGGGTTGCTGCATTTCGGCTGATTCAGGCCGGGTCAGAAGCGACGGGTCGCGGGCTACCTGGTCGATGAATCCCTTGAGCAAGCTCTCGCCACCGGGAAGAAACGATTCGAATCTCACCCTGGCCTGCACTCCGAAGTCATCTTCTTCGTCCAGGCGCACCTTCAGCACCTTACCTATGACCAGGACAGGTTCCGGGTCCCGAGTGGGGAGATAGATTCCCAACACCAACGTATCCCCTGATTCGACCGGGCGTCCCACATGCAGCAGAGCCCAATCCGCGGCGAGCTGGGTCACTCTTCCTTCGTACCAGTTTTTGTTGTCCGTCGAATAGGTGACCTCGCTTGTCAACGGAATCGCGACCTGTTGATCCTGGGCTTCAGACACTCCGGTGTGAGCCGTCAATCGGGAAGCCCGTGACACGGAGGACTCGTCGAGCCCCGGTCCTGAAAGCACGCCTCGGGAGGGAGTCTGTTCAGTCCGAGAGCTCGCCCGTTCGAGGGCCCGCACCCACGCGACCACTTCGTCGAGTGTCTTCTGGTACTCGGGAATCTGATCTTTTTGTTCCTTGGGGAGATCCTGCAGTATGCCGTGGGCCCGCTCGAGCAAGCCGACCTCTCGATATGTGGCCACGGTTTCCGCAATGATCTCACCCTTTTCCGACAGTGTGCGTTCCGGGTCGTCAAGCAGCATCTGAAGCGTCTGATGAGCTTCTCTTTCCCGGTCAAGGTGGAGAAGACACGTAATCACATGGCGGAGCAGCCTTCGGCGCATCGAGGGGACAGATTGGATCGCGGTCTCAAATTCTTCGAGGGCCTCCAGGTACAAACCCATGCCCATGTAGGCCAGTCCCAGATCTTCGACCGCCTGGGGAGGAAGTTCATCCGCAGCGGAGCCTCGATGGCTGTCCGCGTCACCGATTCTCTGGGTGAACTGAATCTGGACTACCTTTGCCTGCGCCTTTCGGTTTTCCGGCTCCACACTCAAGATCGACTGATATGTCTGAACCGCATGATCATACAACCCCTGCGACTCGTAGAGCTCTGCCGCTTGCCACATTCGTGAGAGTTCTTCTCTTGTAGGTTCGGGTTCGTTCATGCACATGACCCTGATCAGAAGGACAGATTCCCGTGCATCACACACAATCGGCGATCTTCAATTGTAACAGAAGTCCCATAAATTGTCAGTGCCTTTTTCCCCAACGGCTAATCGGTGATAAATCCAGGCGGCACCTCGGGTTTCTTGGGCTGGGGAGCAGGCGACTGCGGAGGAGGCTCGGGAGTTGCGCCGTGGAAATCGAAGGTCTCCGGTGCGAGCTGTTCTTTCGGTTTGTCCCGGACCTGGAATATCATGCCATATTCCTTCGCTTTTTCCACGTATGATCCCGTTTCTATTCGTATTTCCCCTATGATGTTTACCCGTATCGCGGCCGCGCCGGTCACCGGGCACTTGCATTCGCACCAGCCGCATCCGACGCACTTGTGCGCGAGCACAAAGGGGACTCCATTACGCTTCCCCGGAACAGGTCGAAACTCCACCGCGTCGTACGGGCATACTTCGTCACACACGAGGCATTTCTTGTCCTGTTCCCAGGCGAGGCAGTTCTGGTGGACAATCCACGCGGTCCCTACTTTCGCGTGCCGTTTCTCCACGAGGCCGACATCCCTGATGGCGCCTGTGGGGCAGACCTTGCCGCACACGTTGCAGTTCACCGCGCAGGCAGCAAGTCGAGGCACCATCACGGGGGAGAAAATCCCTTCCAGACCCGCTTTCAGCCAGGTCGGTTGCAGTGTGTTCGTCGGGCACGCCTTCATGCATTCGCCGCACCTGATGCACCTGGAGAGAAACAGCGGCTCAGGGACCGACCCTGGTGCCCGAACGAGGTCCTCGCTGCGCAGCATGGGCTCCTTGCCGAGCGGCCGGGGCTGAAGCAACGATGTCCGAAGCAGACCACCGGTCACGATTCCCGATCCCGCGGCAAACATCACCGACCGCCTCGTGAGGTCGATTTTTCCGACAGGGGTGCCAATCTCGGATCGCGGCCGGCTGAAAGAGATCGCGGATTCGGGACATAGCTCTTCACACTTCAGACAGACAATGCACTCTTGATGCGCGGTCCGGTGAGGGTCATCTTCTATGGCTCCCGTGGGACACGCCTTCGCACAACGACCGCATCGCGTGCACGAATCGTCCACGGTCCGACGAATCAACGGCATACGTGACAGGAGAGCCATCAGGCCTCCCGCGGGACAGAGATTCCTGCACCAGAACCTCGGTTGCACCCACGCGAGCAGCGCGATGCCGACGAACAGGGCACTCACCAAGAGATTCGTCGAGAAGACCTTCTGCGTCAGTTCCGTCAACGCAAGGCCGTGCAACCCCAAACCGGAAAAGATGGGCGAAGCTTGAAACAGACCCCAGTCGCCCGCCATCAACAGCAGGGGATAGACGGCTATCCCATAGAATCGGGTGACGAGCGAAATCGGCGAGCCGACGTGAACCAGAGACACCCCCAAGACCGCGGCCCCCACTATCACGGCCAACAGCAAATACTTGAGGGACCGATACGCTGCTGTGGCGGGGAACGCATTGTTCTTCGCCGAAGGCTTCTCTTTGCGTGGAACCTGACTCTGCAAGATGTCGAGCGTCGTCCCCATGGGACACACGTGGCCACAGAACACCCTTCCCGCCACCGCGCTCACCAACAACACGATCAGCGCAGGGAGAAACGCGAGGACCCACGCACGCTCGGCAACAACCGTTCCGAGAGCCACAACAGGGTCCATTCTCAGCAGTAGATCGACGGGGAGGCCTTCCACCAACGGATAGGTCGCCAGGGTAAGCAACCCGAGAAATACCCCGAGCGACACACCCTGGCACACGCGCTGAATACGCATTACACCTGGACCTCTTTGACGTTCACCCGATTGAGGTCCATCTGACCGAGGCCTCGTTCACCCGCGATCTTGATGTGCCGCACCTGATCGGGCCGGAACTTCTGCCCATACCACTCGCCCAGGGCTACCATCTGGGCATCTGCCGCGACCATGTCCGTTGAGGCAATGACCAGGTTCATGGGGAGCACCTTCCCCGGTCCGCCAGGTCCGCCGGAGCTCATGATGCGGGTGCCGTCAACCACCACAAGCTTCGGCTTGAGCACCGTGACCATGTCCGCAATCGCGGCGTGAAGGTCGTAGCGCCCGTGAAACGAATGCCTGTCGTAGATCAAACCCATCATCCCCTTCATGGAGAGGCTCACGCCTGCCGCCCCATGGGACTTGCCCACCGGCACTGCAATGAGCACGTCCGCATCCAGCACGTCCACGGACACTTCCATCGACTTCACGTAATTGCCGTTGGGGACCTTCACTTCACGGAATCGGCGCTTGCCTTGAATCGCACTGACGACCGTCTTGTCCACGCTCCCGCACAATTCGGGTATCTTGGACATGCTCAAGCAGTCCTTGGGCTCGTGCAACACATAGTCGAGCACCGATATTCTCGAAGCCCCTGCTTCCACGCACATCTTGCAAACTTCTCTCACCACCTCGGGATGGGTGTTTGCCGCCTGATCCGGGTTTCTCGCGAAGCTCATATTGGGCTTCACCACCACCTTGTTGCCTGCCGCAACGAATTTGGACATTCCGCCCAGCGCGTCCACTGCGGCTCGAGCAAGCTTGGCCGGATCAGACCCGCGGGCGACCGCGAGATCGGGATTCTGGGCGGCTTGAGAAATCATCGGAGCAAGCACATCAACCGTACCGGCCGTAACCAGAGCTGAAGCAATAGCCAGCCCTCCTTTGAGGAACTCACGTCTGTCGGTCATTCGAGACATACACAATTCTCCTTTGTGAAACGGACCTCTATGCATCTCCATAATTAGAGGCATTTGGGATGTGAAGTCAACCCGGGCACACAAACTCGCATGACGAGGATTAATAGATTGACATACACAAGGGTTCAGAGTATTTATTGATCCAGTGACGCATTTTTCTATGATAAGTATTGTTAATCAGCTCATTCTCTCTACGTCACAACGATTCGGCGAGGCCGGCGGTGCGGAACTCCCAATCATCCAAGACTCTCGGACGCGTCATTGAGTTGTCGTTCTGCTTCCTGGCCGCGTTGGTGGTATTGATGGTCGTATCCTTTCTCACCCTCCGGCCGCTTCTGATCGAGTTCAGAACCGACGCCCAGAATGAATGGGAAAGCTACGTCGCCGCGGTTTCCAAGCGCAACGAGGTCCTGCCCGGACTGGCCGAAGCGTTGCGGGGATTCGAGCCCGGACACGGGAAACTCGTGAACAAGCTTCTTCAGGCCCCTTCTGTTCCCCTGCTTCGTCGCGACCCCGATTTCATCGTTGCCTTTGCTGACGACATAGAACTGAGCCTGCTCGAGATCGAGAAATTGGCGAAGGCCGGGCCGCAACTGACCAAGTATCCGCCGTTCGCTGCCCATTGGCTCGATGTGAGTGCGCGAACGCAGCGGGTCACCACACACAGAGCAAAGTACAACAAGGCAGCGACCGCGTACAATGGTTTGCTGAGCGCGTTTCCCCAGAATCTCGTGTGCGGGGTCTGGGGATTTGTGCGATTGAACGTCTACCCCGCTCCGGGGATACTCGGCTCAGCCAAGTAGCACCTTCGCCCATCCCAGGGTGGACCCAAGAAGATCCCGAGAAATGTTCTCTCGGGAAGGGGTGGAGCGCGTCTTGGTTTCGGATAACCCATCGGAATAATTAACTCCTCTGAGGGTTTGTATCCGTTTCACTGCTTCCGGCGCCCGGCGCTCACGCACCGGGCTACTATCTGCCGCCCCTCCCGGGGCTCC
>JBFMAA010000158.1:0-14200 GCA_040755955.1 Thermodesulfobacteriota bacterium | reverse complement strand
GATTCGATGGTAGCGTCAATCCGCGCGATGATTTGGTCGTTGAATTCTTGTCCGCATACGAGCATGCCCCCCTCTTATCACTGGACACTGACGGTGTCCAGCAAAAAAATGTGGGGCAGGCTCAGCCTGGTGGGAGGGGTGAGGGGAGGGGGAAGCAGTCCACGCACGTGACGCCCGTTTTCAATGAGCAGCAGAGTCAAGCAGCATTTACGGCCGTGGGACGACGGGGAATCCAAGTTTCCCGCAGTTTTCACGGAGCGGGACCAAAGAATCACTTTGGCTGCCGGGAGCCGCAGCACCTGCTTCAGTTCTTCCCTTCTTCTCTGCTTCTCTTCTCCGTGTCCTCTGCGTCTCTGCGGTGAATCCTCCTTACGTCAGCCGCCTCAACGTGTCCAGGAACACCTTCTGGTCGAAGGCCGGTTTGGTGATGTATGCGCTGGCCCCCGCCTGCAAGCCTCGTCTTCTGTCTTCATCCGAGGAGAGCGTAGTAACCAGAATAATGGGCAATTCCTTGTACTTCGGGTTCTCTCGCAGTTTCTGGGTGAGCGTGAGCCCATCCATGTTCGGCATCATGACGTCCGTGACCAGGGCGTCGAATGGCCGGGTCGGAATCTTGTTTATGGCGTCGAGGCCATCCACAGCCGCGACCACTTCGTAGCCCGCTCCTTCGAGGATGCGCTTCATCTGTGTGCGTGTTGTGAGGCTGTCTTCCGCCATGAGGATGACCCGCGTCCGTTTCACCTCTTCTTTCTCGGCAGTTCGCGGGGCTGCCGGCGAGCGCTTTTGGGCCGACTTGAGCAGGCCCTGAGCCGCCAGCACGATGCAGACCTCGCCGGTTCCCAGGATCGTCGAGCCGGCAACGTTCCGGACGCGCCTGAGCAACGCGTTGAGGGGTTTCAGCACGATTTCCAACTCGTCCACCAGTTCGTCTACGAGCAAGCCGACCCGTTCCGAGCCTGATGCGATGACGACGCACGCAACGGCATGGGCCTTCTGTTCCGGGACTTCTTCGGGACCCCGCTCGGACTCGAAGCGTTCCTGCAGTTCCAGGAGATCGACAAGCCTCACCACCGAAAGGGGAACGGAATCACGCACGATGGTCTCGTGCCCCTGCATGGGAAAGATGTCCGGGTCTGACACTAAACGGATCGCCTCCACATATTCCAGGGGAATGGCGTATTTGTGGCCTGCGACAGCCACTACGAGCGCGCGCACCGTGGCCATGGTGACCGGTAATTCCAGTCGAAATGTGCTCCCCCGGCCCGGAACGGATTGGATCTGAATCTTTCCCTTGAGCCTTTCCACGTTGACTCGCACCACGTCCAACCCGATCCCACGACCCGAGACGTCGGAGACGAACGTGCTCGTGGAGAAGCCTGAGACGAGAATCAGGGCATAGAGCTCATCGGGAGTCATGGCCTCCAGTTCCGCGGCCGTGCGCACCCTTGTCTTGAGTGCAGTGCTCTTGACCGCCTCGATATCGATCCCTCGCCCGTCATCCTTCAGCTCGACGACCACCTTGGCCGATGTTTGATAGGCCTTCAGTTCGATCGACCCCATGCGCGGTTTGCCCGCGGCTTCGCGCTCATCAGGCGACTCGATTCCGTGGTCGATGGCATTGCGGATCATGTGCATCAGGGGATCTTTGATCTCCTCGATGACCCGTTTATCTGCGGGGGTTTCTTCCCCCAGCGTCAAGAGCCGCGCCTCCTTACCCTTTCCGCGGGCGAGATCCCGTACCATTCGGGGAAAGAGATCGAAGAGTGTGCCCATCGGGAGCAGCCTGATGGATCGAATACCATCCTCCAAATTGCCCGCTATCGATTCCAGTCTCGATCCGTCTTCGTAGGTCATGATCCTGACGGCATCGAGGGATTTGCCCAATTCGGCGAACAGTTTCTGCTCTTGGGCATGGTGCTCCAGCACGGCTCTTGTCCAGCCGTTCTCCGACTTTCGGCCGATCTCGTTCAGGGTGGCCTGAAGCGCTCTGCGGGTTCTCTGCAGGTTCTCCCATACACCGATGATCTCTTCGATTGCCGTGAGCCGATGGGCAAGTCGGTTCTTCGTGACACCGAGCTCTCCCACGAGGGGCATCAGCCCGTCGAGCTTGTCCGTAGAGACGCGAATCGTCTCGATTCGGAACCCGCCCACATCCGCGGCGGGCAGGCCTGCTTCGGTCGGTTCGGTCTGAGCGCCGGTCCCAGAGGCACGCGGTCCGGGCCCTGAGACAGACTGGAGGAAAGCCGTTGGTTGTGGCCCGCTCGGGAACCGGTCATCGGAAGGGCTGCCGATGGGTTGCTCAGATAAGGCCGCAGGTTCGCCGACGATCTCCACACGTACACCGGCATCCGAGACACTCTCCCCGGGCTCCGCTGTGCCGATACGCTCTGCCGCTTGTTCCGGTAAGGGCCCTTCCGGACTGGTCGGTGTTGTGGCAGGAAGGACGAGCTGTGCAAGGACCTCCGGCACGGTCACAGCGGCCGGTTCGCCCGTGACGGCTTCATGGGCAAGCTTCCGGAGTGCATCCAGTGCCCTAAAGAGGGGGTCCAGGATCTCGGAAGTAAGGTGCAGCTCGCCCTTCCTGGCCGCGCCGAGAACGCTTTCGAACCGGTGCGCGATGGCTTCCATATCCGGTAACAGCAGCATGCGCACCCCGCCCTTGAGGCTATGGATCTGTCGAAACACCTCTTCGAGCAGCGGCCGATTGTCCGGGTCTTTCTCCAGCTCGAGCAGACCGCGGTCGAGGGCTAGCAACTGCTCGCCGCTTTCAATTCTGAAGAGATCCCTGAGCTCGTTGTCTGCAATCTTCATGAGTGCATGCCTTCTTGTGAATTGGGATTTCCGGGGG
This sequence comes from Thermodesulfobacteriota bacterium, assembly GCA_040755955.1. Taxonomy (GTDB): domain Bacteria; phylum Desulfobacterota; class Desulfomonilia; order Desulfomonilales; family Desulfomonilaceae; genus JBFMAA01. The sequence goes on along the minus strand of JBFMAA010000158.1, from coordinate 11,352 downwards.
AAGAGTCTTTTTGAAAAAAGACCCTTCCCCCGGACCCCCATCCCCAAAAACTTTTGGTACTGGGCGGCTCCCGCTGGTCGCCGCAGGTCACCATGCTGTGGGAGCAAGCGGGCAGTATCCCATTCTCAAGGTTCGTTGCGCCCGCAGCGCCGGCATGGATCTTCCCATGTATATGCCCTGGTGGTTCATGTATGTCCGCAGTTTCCAACCACGTCTTGCGGATCAGACCACGTCCTGCAGTCTTCGTGCCGCGTCCTCGAGATCCTGTAGTCCTTGTTTTGTTTGCGTGATCCCCGCGGCTGTCTCCTTCGAGCTTGCGTTGATGTTCGTCATCGCCTCCGCAATCTGGTTGATGGCCGAGGATTGCTGCTTGGAGTTGAGGACCACTTGCTGGGCGTTCTCATAAACACGGCTCGCCTCGGCGGAGAGGCCCTCGAAAAGCTCACCGACCTTGCGCGCGATGTGTGCCACCTCATCGACGGTCTTCATGCTCTCTTCCGTGACCATGATGGTAGAATTGCTAGCCTTCTGGATCTCTGAGACGATGCGGTACGCCTCCTCCGCTGACTTCTTGCTCTGGTCCGCGAGTTTGCGCACCTCACCGGCCACCACGCCGAATCCTTTTCCGTGGTCGCCTGCTCGAACCGCCTCGACCGCAGCGTTGAGAGCAAGCATGTTGGTCTGTCCTGCGAGGTCCTTCACGACATTCGCGATGTTGCCGATCTGGGCGGTCTGTTCTCCCAAACGCAGGATCTGGTCGGCCACGGAGCCCACCTTGTCCTTCAGATTCGACATGCCGTGGATCGCTTCGCCCACGATCGCTCTTCCTTCTTCGGTGAAGCCCGACGCACGCTGTGCGACCTCTACCACAGCGCCTGCCTGTTCCGCGCTCATACGAAACGATGCTTTCAGTTCGTCAGTGGTGGCGGTGGTTTCATTGACCATGGCGGCCTGTGAAAAGGCCGCGCGCTCGTGCTGGGTCACGGTGGCCGCGATCTCTTTGGCCGCGGACGACATGGTGCCGGTCGCCTGGCCGACGGACTGACCGGCACTGCGTATGATCCAAAGGCCTGCGCCGACTGAGAAGAAGACCGCCAGCAGAACGCCACCAATGAGGGCCCTATAGACGTTGGTGCGAGCATCCGCAGCCGAGGCTTGTGCCAGGGCGTAGAGCTCGTCGAGGCCCTGTTCCAGGGGAGAGAGCTTCGCCCGGAGCTGCCCACCAAGCCCAATTCCTGTAGTCTTGAATCTCTCGGCCGCGGCTTCCGACTTGCCTTCCTTCACGAGATTGAGCATTCCCGCGTTGAAGTCCATGAACTTCCGTATCTCGTCGTTAAGGGCCTGCAGGCTCGCGCGGGCCTTGGGGTCCCGAATATTCCGGTCCAAGGACTCGCACAGCTTCTGCACCTCCTTGGCCGCGTCCGCCCAGCGATCCATCACCTCGTTGTGCTTAATGAGGATAAGCCCTCGGCTCGCACCCTGCACCTTGAATAGCTCCGATTCAAGATTGGCCGTGGTCAGTCGAGCGACGTGCACCTGTTTGCGTTCGTCATCCAGTCGCTCCATGGTCCGCATAGTGCTGTACACGATCAGCGCCGAGGCAACGAAGAGCACCACGGTGACCGCGTAGCCCAGGAAGAGCCGGTATCGTAATCTCATGATTCTCGCCATGGCATCTCTCCCACGTTATATCGGGGGATCGGTTAATCCCCTTGAGAGGTCCTCATTCCTATGCGATCCGGTCCGTCGGGTCCTCATCCACCCTAAGAGCGTCCGAGGTAAGCATGCCGGCCAAATCGAGAACGGTCATCATTTTACCGCCGTAAGGAACCGCTCCCTTCACATAGGCTTCGCTCGTCGTGCGCGCCGAGGAAAGGGGCGGCTTCAGGTCAAGGGAGTCGACGTACACGATATCGAACAGACTGTCCACCAACACCCCGACGGTGAGGTCCGCAACGCCCGCTACAATCACCTTGCTCCCCTTGCCGACCCTGCCGACCGGCATACCCAGCAGCATTCGCACGTCCACCAAGGTGACGATGTTCCCCCGAAGGTTCATGTTCCCTACGACGTGTTCCGGACAGCACGGTATGGGTGCGAGCATCCCCACATCCGCAAACTCATGGACAAGCTGGAGCTCCACCCCGAAATACTCTCCATTGAGGCCTGCCACAGCGACAGGCGCCAATCCTTCGACTCCCCCGTCCTCAGGAGGCTGACGGAACACGCGGGCGCGTTCGCGGAAGACCGCACGATCCTCGGGGCCGGCTTCCGAGTAGAAATAGCCCTCCGCCCCCGGCATCCGGGCGATCACTTCAGAGGGATGCATTTCCCCCGGGACCTTGACGTCTCTCAGAAGCTCGGTGTGGTCGAGAATGCCGAGGATGTCGTCGCCGGATCGTGCTATCTCGGCAATAAAACGGGAGGGTACGGGGAAGTCCGGGCCTGCCAAGGGCGAGGGTTCGACATTCGACGGGTGGACGCCGACTATGTCATTGACCTCGTTGACGACGATCCCGAACGATATGTCCCCAGCGTCCAAGACGATGACGCCGTCGGTGATGGAGAAGCGCTCAGGGGCCCAGCCGAAGCGGAGGCCCGGAGCAAGGACCGGGACGACCTTGCCCCTGATGTTCGCCACGCCCACGACGTAACGAGGCGCGTCCGCAACGGGCGTGATCTCCATGAGGGAGCAGATCTCCCGTACCGCGAGCGCGTCCACGGCCATCCTTTGACCCTGGAGGGAGAAGACCAGGAGCGACCTCGGTGGTGAGTTCCCGGAATGCGCGAATGCTTGTGACATGTATCAACCTATCCCGGTCTGTGGCCGATTCCCCGGTTCGTGCGAATACGGAGCGAGATCGGTGATCACGGTAACTATAGCGGTTCTCGTTAGTTTCCACGGATTGGCGGGCTGGAAAGCCCGCCCCACAAGCCCTGATCTGACACGAATCGGAAGTTACTTTCGAGAACCGGTATAAGTGGTCCGTTTCTCAAATACGGTCGCACATTTTCCGGCAATCCTGCGGAGGGCCATTGTAGCCCTGAGAAGAGTTTCTCTCGCGAAGCACGCAAAGTACGCAAAGAAAAAGGGATCATTCCTTGGCGTTCTTGGTGTGCTTTGCGAGAGCCCGTCTTTTGCATTACAGATCCGCGACCGAACTTATGAACGCGATTACTAAGTTGCCGACCGCTGTACCCCCGGTCCCTTGACGTGTGCCGGTGGCCGGCGACAAACATCGCGGCGGGTTTCACTCCCCCCTTACCCTCAAATGCGGCAACTTAAGGACGATGGACTCGATCCGGGGACCGTCGTCTTGCCCGGCGATGAAGCGTCCAGCCATGTTCAGTAGCCCCTTTCAGGGCTGGGGAAGCTTGACGTAGGGAGGGACGTTTGTTCTGACCGGTCCTTTCACGCACAGGGTTCCGGGCCACGTTGCTCGGAGTGGGCGCTCATGCCCGTTACCGGTCGCGTCAAGGCCGACTGAAGGGGGAGCCAGCCCACACACGAGACACCCGATTTCAGTGCCCGGCAGTGTAACCCTCGGGTTTGTCCGTTGATCGTTTGCATGCGTCAGATGGTTACCTTGCACCAGGCATGCACATCCGACACGCTCACTACCTTTCGTTCTCATAATAACCACCGATCCGCTACGCGCAATACCCCACCAACTCTTCGGCTGTGGTGTCGGGGTACGGTTCTATGACCGTGTCCGGCGGCAATGACTTCAGGATCTCCAGAGCCGACCGTCGCATCTTCTGCGCGCGAAAGGGATCGTTCTCCCTATCGTACAGGGCGCTCAGTTCAAGGTACGCCGCGACGGCCTTCGGATCGAGGTAGATCACCTTTTTCAGGAGCGTCTTGGCCTCTTCGTACGCTCCCTGAGCTTCTGAAATGTGCGCCAGCAGAAAGTACGGACGTGGGGAATCGACTTTTTTCGATATCATTGTTCGGCACACGCGCTCCGCGTGCTCGTACTCACCGAGGTTTGCGTACGATTGTGCCACGATATAGTGTGCGTCCAGATCTTCCGGGTGATCTTCGACGACCGTCCGGCCGATTTCGACGGCAGCGCGGTACTCCCGACGCCGAACCATTTCGGCCAATGCTGAAGTGCGGTCGCGGTCCGCCTTACTTCTCTCCGGCGCCGGCACGGGAGCACGGCCCGGTGTTGCCGGGGCTCGTGAGGGCTGACGCAGGTTGGGGGCCCGTAGAGCGGAAGGACGTGCCGACAAAGGCCCCATCTCGGAGGAAACCGTTCCGGCTCGGACGCCTGCGTCCGTCATCACGTGGAGCCCCGCCTCAGTCTCTGCCGGGTGTTTCCGGCGGGCGCGTGTCTTCTGGTACACGACCGACTCCGGATAGACCCGGGCACGTAGGCGGCCGAGATCCAGCGAATGCCCCAGCAGCTCCCCGTGACCGGTCACCAGATAGCCTCCCTCCGTGAGCAAACCCGACAGCGTGTCTATTGCCTGCGCAACGGCCTGGCGACTGAAGTAGATGAATACGTTGCGACACACGATGATATCCATGGAATGCCCTCTATACCGCAAGGCAGTGGCCGCGTCGAGTAGGTTTTCGACCCTGAACTCAACCATGTTGCGAAATTGTTCGGCGATCGCCCACGAGCCGCCGGAATGTGTGAAATAGTGCTTCCTGGCCTCCACATCTACCTTCTGTACCGACGACGCTCCGAACACCCCCCTTTTTGCCTTTTCGATGGCTTCCCCATTGATGTCGGTGCCGAGGATGCGCACGTTCCAGTTTTCCAGGGCGGGGAGTAGTTCCTGTACGATGACGGCCAGGGAATACGCCTCTTCTCCGGTGGAACAGCCGACGCTCCATAGGCTGAGCGATCTGCTCTCGGTGCGTTCGGCAATAAGCTCGGGGAGTATGCGCTCCCTGAGCAGCCTGAACTGATCCGGGTCCCGGAAGAAATAGCTGTGCCCGACGGTCAGGAGTGAAACGAGCTTGTTCCACTCCCGGTCGCCCGTGCGGTGCGGCGTCTCGATCAACAGGCGGTAGTCGTCCGGATTCCCGACATGGTTCGCCTTCATCCTGGACGACAGCACCTTGCGGAACTGTGCCATGTCCTCGTCGCGCAACGCGAGCCCCGTCTTTCGCGCGATGAGGCTTCGTATGGATTGTAGCTCGGCTTCCATGGTTTCCCCCTCGGAGAAGTCCACGAGTTTGCCCGCTCCGCGCCTTGATGACAAGAAGAAACGGACCACCGAAAGCCCTGCTGTGCAAGAACTGCGGGGCGCTTGTAATCCCTTGTCTTATCAAGGCATTAAGCGGCCGCGCCATAGTCCCGCTCCGTGAAAACTGGGGGAAGCTTGGATCCCTTGTCGTCCCACCGCCGTAAGTGGCCGTGCTGGTTATAGAAAAGCCTCTCAAGGAGCTCAGGATGTCTTCGAGAGCCCCCTGGGCTTTTCGACGAGCACCACGGTGCTTAGGCGCCGTGTGCGATGTGGAGGTCGCACCAGCCTTCAGAGACGTGTTGAACTGGGCTGCGAATCTCAAGGCGCGTAACAGAAGCGGAATTCAGCAGGCCGACAGCTCCGCGCAAAGTGCTGCGTCGGTCTCCTCGTCCCGCACGTCCTCGCGAATGCGTCGCATCTCGGGGAGCACGCGGAGAAAGGCATCGAGCATGTGCGGGTCGAAGTGGCTGCCCTTTGCTTCACACATTATGGCAATCGCTTTGTCCTCGGGAAAGGCCTCCTTGTACACTCTTTTGTGAACGAGCGCGTCGTACACGTCCACAACTCCCACGATCCGACCCTCCTCGGGAATTCCTTCACCGGCCAGTCCCTGTGGGTAGCCCGAGCCATCCCATTTCTCGTGGTGCGTCAACGCGATGTCTCGGGCAAGCTCGAGCAGGGGCACATTGGAGCCTTCCAGAATCCGTGCCCCGATGAGAGTGTGTTTCTTCATGATTTCGTATTCTTCCCGCGTGAGACGTCCCGCCTTCCGGAGGATGCGGTCAGGTATGCCTATCTTTCCCACGTCATGCATGGGCGCTGCCAGTTTAATGTCGTTTGCCCGCCGTTCACCCCATCCCAGTACCCTGGCGACCACCCCGGAATACAAGCCGATGCGTCGCACATGGGCTCCGGTCTCCTCGTCCCGGAAGCCTGAAGCGGAAATCAGCCGGTGAATGATCTCTTCCTGAGCCTCCCGAAGCTGAGTGGTCCTCAGTTCGATCTTGCGCTCAAGCTCTCTCTCGTAATCCTGGCTGAGAAGGGTGAGTCGTCGGCGTTCCAAAGCGTTGGCCACATTGATGAGGACGTCGTTGTGCGCAAGCGGCTTGATGATATACCCGTACGCGCCGATCTGGAGCGTTCGTACGCCTGTTTGGCGATCGTCCACTGCGGTAGCCATCACCATGGCCACGTCTGGCCACCGGCTTTTCACCTCTGACAGCAGTTCTATACCGGACATGCCCGGCATCATGATGTCACTGATCACGAGTTCATAACTGTTCTTTTCCAGCTCTTCCAGGGCTTGATCGCCGCTGGTCGCTGTGGTGCACTCATACCCGTCGGCCGTCAGCCAGCGGGAGATAAGCATTCCTATGTAGGGCTCGTCATCAACAACTAGGATGGTGGTTGCATCGCCATGCATTGGCTACCTCGTTTCGTCCCGATCATGTTCTGAGCACCGGCCGGCCCGATGTCTTCGAGAAGCTGCCTCGGTTGAGGGGTCTGGAGGTTCAGCCGGTCAAAGGTTACCGTTGCGCCATTCGTAACCGTTCACCGAGGGGTCGTTCCCGTTCGCAGCACCGTGGGTTGAAACCCACGGCTATTCACGGTGCGCCCCTTCAGGGCACTCAGAGGAAGTTTGTCCCGAACTGACTATCTTGACTAGCTCCGGAAGCCAATTTCGGCTTGGGAACCTTCCACCGTAAATAGTCCGTTATTCTTGGATTTCTTTGTGTCTTTGTGCCTTTGTGGTTCATTCTCTTTTCTCCGAGGTGAACGGGTACCGCCATTCAGCACCCATGATCGTCCATTCAGCATTGCATGCCCATGTTTAGGCGGCATTCTTCCAGTCCGGGACCGCATTCCGCGTCCAATGCATCGCGAACCGCCTGAAGCAACTCCTGGCGGTTGTAGGGTTTGCGAACCCATTTCCCGGCTTGGGGCAATGTGGAGTCCCGGAGGTATTCCTCAAGGGAAACGCCGCTGCAAATGAGCACTCTTGCTTTCGGATCGATCTCGTGGAGCTCTTTGAGGCACTTCCGGCCTCCCATCCCAGGCATGATGAGATCCAGAATCACGAGAGAGATCGCTTTCTGCTCCTTCTCGTACACGGCCAGCGCTTCTTCTCCGTTCGCGGCCGTCAGCACCGTGTACCCCGCTCGACTGAGAATTCTCTTGCCCAGATCTCGAACCAACGTCTCGTCATCGACCAGAAGGACGGTTTCGGTACCCTTTCGTGGCGTCGGCTGTCGGGATTCCTCCCTTTGGGCCTTTCGCGCGTTCTTGATCGGGAAATAGATTCTGAAGACGGTCCCCTCATCCATTCTGCTGCTGCATGCAATGTATCCTCCGTGTGCTTTGACAAGCGCATACACGACGGCAAGTCCGAGACCTGATCTCTGTGCGAGCCCTCTGGTGGTGTAAAACGGCTCGAAGATGTGCTCCAAAGTCTCGGCGTCAATACCATGTCCGGTGTCTGAAACGGTGAGTTCCGCGTAGTCCCCGGGCTTGGCGCCGACCAGTCTCTCACATTGCTCCCTATTGAGACAGAGAACCCTCGTCTCGAAGGTGAGTTGGCCTCCCTCGGGCATGGCGTCCCTCGCGTTCAGTGCAAGATTGAGGAGAATCTGTTCCACCTGTCCTGCATCTGCGTCAATCATTTTCAGATCGTCATCCAACCTGAGCTCGATGTCGATCATTCTCGGAAGGGTGCGTTGCAGCAATTCGCTCATCCGTTCGACTTCTCGGTTCAAGGAGACGGGACGCAAGGATGGTTCCGCATTCCTGCCGAAGGTGATCAGACGTGAAACGAGATCCCGGCCACGCTGACAACTCTGAGCTATGACCTGAAGGTCCTGGTAACCGGAATCCTCTTCCTTCTTCTCCGCGAGCAAGAGTTCCGCATACCCCGATATGATGGTGAGCAAGTTATTGAACTCGTGGGCGATGCCTCCGGTCAAGGTCGCAACTGCCTCCATCTTCTGGGCTTGCAGAAGCTGGGCTCGCAAGATCTTGTCCTCGCTCGTATCTGCAGCAAAGACCAGGACGGAAGCCCCTTCGGGGAGGTCCAGACGCGTTTGCCACAGGGTCATATCAACGTGATCCCCATTCGGTCGCAGCCCCTGCACTTCCGTTGCATTGAGAAGCGTCTCGCCGAGCGTGATGTCCTGCTGAGCGCTTATGACCAATTCCCAGTCCCCGGGATCCAGGCAGTCCGTCAGGGGACGTCCGATGATCTCATCAGCGTAATGGAGACCAAGAAACCCGACAAGGGCAGGATTAGCATAGAAGATCGAGCCTTCCCGTGTGATCGCAATGCCGAGAGGGGATCTGTCGATAAGTAGCCGCATTCGGGCTTCCGATTCGCGTAGAGCCGATTCCGTCCGAATGCGTTCGTTAACCTCTCGTTGTAGCTGCAGATTCCGCTCCTCCAATTGTGCCTGCAAGGAACGTAGGGTGAGGTGCGTTTCCACTCTTGCCAGCACTTCAGCCGACTGAAACGGCTTGGTGATGTAGTCGACGGCGCCTACTTCAAAGCCTTTGACCTTCTCGGAGACCTCGTCGAGCGCGCTCACAAAGATCACCGGAATGTTGCGAGTCCGTTCGTCCGATTTCAACCGCCGGCAGACCTCGTACCCGTCCATATCGGGCATCTTCACATCCAGCAGGATCAAATCGGGCGTTTCAATCGCCACTGAGCGTAATGCGAGCCGCCCACTGGTGGCGGGCCGCACGTGATAGCCATCATCCTTGAGTATCTCCGCCAGCAACTTCAAGTTTGCAGGGGTATCGTCAACGACGAGAATTTGCGACAACGCGGTGCGGTTCACGGCTTCGGTGATCATGTGTTGTCTCCCGTCCCCGCGTCAGGCACTTCCATCAAGGTGAGTAAGCGTTCATAATCCAGGCTCTCGGCAAGCGCACAGAGCGCGGTTCCAACAGACGCATCCAGCCTGGTGATTTCTTCGATCGCACTCATGACCTGGGCCACGTCAAGTCTCAGGAGGGCTTGATGCAATTGGCTGCGAAGGTCCGGCCGCAGGCTTCTCAGTTGTCCCTGAGTCAAATCGATCTCGGCCGCGGCAGGGGTCTCGTGGGCCTGTTCCTGTTCGTAGAGATATCTCACACCCAGGTGCCTCTCCATGATCTCGAAGATCTCCTGCTCCCGGTAGGGTTTTCTCAGATAATTGTCGAACCCTTTCTCGCCGAGAATGGCCTGGCGTTCTTCCTCCAGAGCACTCGCGGTGAGCGCAACGATTGCGACGGTTTTGCCGGCTGCGGTTGCTTTGATGCGGCGGGCGGCCTCTCGCCCGTCCATCACCGGCATGAGCACATCCATCCAGATGAAGTGGGGCCGCCACTCCTCGGTAATCTCCAGTGCCTGCTTGCCGTTCACTGCTTCTCTCGTATCGAAGCCGGCCATGTTGAGCAGCGTGACCAGGAGCGCGCGGTTGACCGAATGGTCATCGACAACGAGAACCCGGGGAATGTCCTGGCCAGGCGCGAGACCAAGCACGCGCCGTCTCGGGGGCTTCTCGGCCAGGTCCGATTCACGTCCCGGCTTGACCGCGATCTCGAGGCGGAAGACGCTCCCCGTTCCCAGGCGGCTTGTCACGGTGAAGTCACCGCCCATCATGCGGGCATAATCGCGGCTAATGGCCATTCCCAAGCCGGAGCCTTCCTTGCCCTGCTTGCCGGACGCGGTCTGTTCGAAGGCCTGGAACACTCGCTCCAATTCCTCTTCGGCAATACCCGGACCGGTATCCTCCAGCTCAACCACCAGACGCAATACGTCGGGAGACCGCGTTTTCACCGCGACGCGCATGGCGATGCCACCCTCGTCAGTGAACTTGACCGCATTTCCCAGGAGGTTGATAAGCACCTGTCGCAATTTGCTCTCATCGGCCACCACGTAGCGAGGCAGGTCCCCGTGCTCTGTCAACAGGAAACGCAGCCCCTTCGCGTCGGTCTTGAGTCGGAACATGTCCGGGAGATCTCGGAGAAGCGCATGGAGGTCGAAGGTCGTCGGTTGGAGCGTCACACGTTTCGCCTCGATTCTGGACAGTTCCAGCACATCGTTAATCAGTGCCAGCAGGTGTTCGCCGCTTCTGTTGATGATACTGAGGTATTCCCTTTGCTGGGGCGTAATCGACGAGTGCCTCTTGAGAAGTTGCGAATACCCCAGGATGGCATTCATCGGCGTGCGCAGCTCATGACTCATGTTCGCAAGGAAGAGGCTCTTGGCCTTGTTCGCCGCTTCAGCTCCCTCCTTGGCTACGCTGAGCTCTTCGGTGCGTGCCCTCACCAAATCCTCCAGGTGGTCGCGGTATTTTACCAATTCGATTTCAGATCGTTTGCGCTCCGTGATGTCCTCGTACGTTCCGAGTACGCCGATCACTCGACCGTCTCGGTCACGCAACGGCATCTTGCTGGTCCTTAACCATGCAGCGCTTCCATCCGGCTTCACTTGGGGTTCTTCATAGTTCAGTTTGGACACCCCGGTCTCCATTACTTCGCGATCATCGGCACGATAGAGTTCCGCTGTCTCGAGGGAAGCGCATTCGTAATCGGTTTTGCCGATCAGCTCGGAGGGATCGTCGTACCCTGCGTCCTGGACAAGCGGCTTGTTGCCTCCGACGAACACCGAGTTGACATCTTTCCAGAAGACCCGCTGCGGAATCGTGTCCAGAATCAATCTGAGCATCTGTTTGGAATTGAACAGCTCTTCCTCGGCCCGCTTGCGGTCGGTTACGTCAATACAGGATCCGATGTACCCTCCGAAGTCCCCGCTCAGCTCGAATCGAGGAACCCCCGTGTCCAAGATCCATCGGTACTCGCCGTCATGTCTCCGGAGACGGTACTCCATCGTGAAGTCCTGTCTTTGCGCGAAGGAAGACAGGTACGTGTCCAGACAACGGGCCAGGTCATCAGGATGGACTCCTCGCGCCCAACCATGACCCAGTTCCTCAAGCATGTCCCGGCCGGTGAACTCCAGCCAGCCTTTATTGAAGAACGTGCACAGGCCGTCCGTGCCGGACATCCAAAGCATCACCGGGGAAGAGTCCGCCATGATCCGGAACAGCCCCTCGGACCGCCGCAGGGCTTCCTCGGCACGCGTGCGCTGAAGGTATAGTGCGGCGTTTTCCAGCG
>JBFMAA010000157.1:0-14348 GCA_040755955.1 Thermodesulfobacteriota bacterium | reverse complement strand
CTCGCGTCAGCCATAGTCCCTTGATCATCTCTAACGGCACCTCCTTCGTTCTCAGCGAAACAGTGCCAGTCTATTCCGCGTTCAAGAACTTAATTATGGTCTCCGCGGTTTTCAAGGCGCGCCACTATAGTACACGAGAGACTCGCGGATTTCTCTTCGTATTCTCTGTGCTCTCTGCGTCTCTGCGGTGAGTCTTCTTCTTCCGGGTGAACGCTTACGCGCAAATTTCAGCCCTGCACATGCAATTGGGGCTCCATATGCCGGCCCGGCGCTGAAGCGTCCGGCTATTTGCGGCCGCCCCGGCGGGGCTCGGGAGCGCCGACGGCACGAGGGACTTTTACGAACAGCGGGCCTTTCAAGGCCGGGGGAGTGAGCAGGGCACCCGAAGTGAGCGCCTATGGTGGTCTGAGGTAACTGCGGGGATCAGAGATGGCCCGCCCCCACAGTCATAGTACGCACGACTCGGCATCTACTTCCAGGCAACAGCATCGCCCTGGGTCTTGATTTCCTGCTCCCAGGCAGATTCCACGAGACCGTAGACCTTCTGGGGGATGGGCACGTAGTGCAGTTGCACGGCATGGTCCGCACCGTTCTTGAAGCACCAATGGAAGAATTGGAGCATGGCTGCCGCCTTTGCCTTGTCCGGCTGTTCTCTGTGCAGCAGGATATACGAAGCCCCCACGATCGGCCAACTCCCGTCTCCAGGCTGATCCGTGAGGACCATGTAAAACCCCTTCGAATGCGACCAGTCCGCATTCGACGCGGCTGCCTGGAAGCTCTCGATGGTGGGAACCACGAATTTCCCCGCGTTGTTCTGCAGGGAAACATACGGGAGCCGTTCCTTGAGCGCGTAGGCAAATTCCACGTACCCTATCGCGCCTTTGGTCTTCCTCACCAACACGGAGACTCCTTCGTTGCCCTTTCCCCCAACTCCGGTGGGCCATGACACCGTCGAGCCGTGGCCCACTTTCTCTTTCCACGCGGGGGAGATCTTCGTGAGATAGTTTGTGAAGATCCACGTGGTCCCTGATTTGTCGGCCCTGTGACAGACCGTGATGTCCATGTCGGGGATTTTCAAGTCGTGGTTGACCGCCATGATGCGCCGGTCGTTCCACTTGGTGATCTCTCCGAGGAAGATCTGGGCGAGAAGCTCCGGAGTCAGTTTCAGTCTTCCTTTCCAGACGTTCGGGACATTGACCACCGGCACCACGCCCCCCATCACGAGGGGGAATTGGGTGAGGCCCTCGTTGTCGAGCTCTTCCGGCTTGAGCGGCGCGTCCGAGGCCCCGAAGTCTACGGTCTTTGCCTTTATTTGCGCGATGCCGCCGCCTGACCCGATTGACTGGTAGTTCAGCCTGAGGCCCTTGGTCCGATGATACCTGTCACCCCATTTGGCGTAGACAGGATAAGGGAATGAGGCGCCTGCCCCGTGAACCGTAAGCGATTCCTGCGGTTCGGGAGCTGCCACGGCCGAGTGAAAAGCCGCCACGACCAGGACCGCTATCGCCGGCACCATCCACATTGCCAACAGTTTCGCACCAAACGAGCCGTTCGGTTTCCGTCGATGGATCATCTCTTGTCACCTCCTTCTTGCTAGGCTGCGTTGAGCGCATGGTTATCGTCAAGCTCCGGGACCGTGTGAGACGCTCCCGCATCCAGCAGCAGTTGCACGAGGTCCGCGTGGCCCCCTGCTGCGGCAGCCGTCAATGCAGTTCGCCCGTACGCGTCCGCCATGTTGGGCGAGGCTCCGTAGAACAGCAGGTCTTTGGCTATTTCCACGTGCCCCCCGAGACACGCTGCCATGAGGGGGGTGTAGCCGAGTGCCGGGTCGTTCACGTTGGGACGTACTCCAAGCTCCAACAGCATCCTTGCGCGCAATCCGTCACCGGCCATGCAGGCCCTTACCAGGCTCTCACCCGCACGCATCCGGGAAATCGTCATATGCGTGGCAGGCTCGGTTTCGCTCAAGTGACGAACCGGACGCTCCAGTCCAACCCTTGATTCGGAAAAGGTATCAATGTGCGAGTCCTTCATTGCTCACCTCACGATGTTTTGGCTATTGCCCTCCTTTCACCATAGAAACCCTTTGCTAAAAAGGCATGAGCGTTTGACCAGATTTCCGCGAGTTCCTTCTCTGCTCGACCGGTGACGGCAAACGCCGCGAAATGCCTAGTCAAAGACTATCGAATTGCTCACACATGCCTCATATCGGTCTGTTTTACCGGATTGTGTAGAGCGCCATACACGGGCGCCACGTCTTGCCGCGGCTCGGAGGTACGCATGTTGGCGAGAATCAACCACAGGTATCCTGTGCCGTCGTCGGCCGACGGCACCTTCTCCCCGGCCGGTATCAGAGAGGTCCTCGGAATCCCGGGTCCGCGCACAGACAGGTTCGCTGAGTCGCTTCCGTTTTCTTCCGACGACGTTACAGCAGGCTCGGAGAATGAGCTCCAAGTGGCCGTGGCAGGAGACAGGCGCAACGTGGATCTGCCCCTGATTATCGAGCACTCCAACTACTTCAGGAACATTGTCCGCAGAGTCGCATCCGGCGACACGTCCGCACGCGCGGTCACCGACCTGGAGAAGTTCCTCGAGAACAACCTTGACGGCATCTGGGACAACAGTTGGGTGAGATTCCCGAAAACATGTCTCAACTCGTTCGCCATGCAGACCCTCGACCGTGACCTGCTCGCGGACAAAGCGCGCGGGGACGGCCCTCTGCGAAGGGATGCGGCGAAGTTCTTCTGCCGCCAGGATGGGGAAGAGCTTCTCAGAATACCCATAAGCTACCTCCTGAAGCTGTCGCTTGCACAGGTGATCGGCTCCGGGTCCGAACTTCCGGAGGTCCTCGCCCGCGACGCGAACGAGTACATGGAACATTTCCTCAGCGACAACACTTCCCCGGAAACCTACTCGTTCCACGTGGTGCCCTTGTGCCCTTCTACAGGCCTCGGCAGAGCTCTGGCCAAAGAAGCCGCCAAACGTTTCCTGTTGTGTCATCTGCTCGTGCGGTATGCGAACCACGCATTCGGGCTGGAAGCACACGGTCAGAAGGCCATGGTACACTTTTCTCCTCATCCGCCTGTACTGCAGAAAGACCTCAACAACTGCATTTCGGACTCGTTCTACAGGGAGCTCTTCATGAGTCCCTGCCTGTCCGGATGGAGCAACGGCGAAAAGAAACATGCGTACATGCATCTTTGCCATCAGGTGCTCAGCCGAAGCCGGCTCAACGCGGTGGCGAAGCTGCGGGAAGCGGGGCTCATCACGAGAAACCTCGTGGTATTGCCGAACCTGTCCAACGTCAGTCTTGCGAACAACGGGACGCATATCAGCATCGGCAGCTTGAAGCTCACACGCCTGCGCGCCGCGGGAAACCCCGGATTCACCCAGGCACATGAGAAATGTATCGGAGACCTTGTCATCAAGATCGTCGAGCACTTCCTTCCGCTCTTCGTCGGTACCTACACCGCAGCCCCATACAGGCTCGACTTCTGCGATTTTCATCCTGAACTGGCGCTCGGTTTTCTGCCCCACCAGCTCGACTACACGCACTTGCGCATGATCTGGCGGCGATGGAAGAGAAAGGCCGACCTTGGTTTCTTCGGGAGGTCTCTCACCCCCTTCGGTCCGATCGGGCTGGACCGCGCGCTCAGTGCGCTGTTCCGGATGAGGGGTGACCTAGTCCCTGATTTCCGGCTCATAGATTACCCTGTGGCCATGATGAGCACCGACCGAAGCCCCGCTCTTGACGGCACTCAAGGCAGCGAGGACCGGCTCAAGAAGGACCTGTCAGACCTCGGCATATTTGATCTCCAGATGCCGTTATATCTTCCGTACAGACTCCGCGAGTTTTCAAGAGTCGGTTTCTCCGGTTTCGAGGGCCGCCACTACAGTTTGTTCGAAAGCCTCGACAATGACATGACCCACGCCGCGAACCTTCAAACTCTGGTGACGGCACTGGCATTCAAGTATGCGCTGCAAGGCAAGTGGACCCACTCCCACATCGCGGATAACCCACGCACCGAAAGCGAACGCAGACAGATCTTCTTCGGTTCCGCGATCGGTCTTCCCACCTTCTATGTGCGCGAGGACACGGACAATCTGTTTCTCCGAGACATCGTCGTCCGAACCCGGAATGTGCGATTCAGCAGACGTTATCGGGGCTACGTGAGAGTGTACGGCACGCAGTATTGCAAGAGCCTTGTGGAGCTGCTCCGTCGCGACGCAGCGGACCTTGCGGAAGCTTTGGGAGTGACCGAAACGATCGACGACCTTAAGTGCCGACTTGACCGGCCGGGCACGCACAGCTCGGCGGGTAAGCTCACCGCGGGCATACTTGATGAGATCGGCGCTCGCGCACCGCTCCGGGTAGCCGCGAGGGAGTTCAACCTTGCAGCGGAGCGGTATTACCGCACGATATTGTGCCGGAAGCATGTCGACGAGGCGCTTCAATTCCTGGAGGCTCATGTCAAGGCCATCGACCTACGCCGGAAGAGCGACGGAGAAGCCTGGCGCGCGGCCATTTCCGCAAGCTTCGCGGATCAGGACATGTCGAGCTTCGTTTCCGAGGCGAGGCATCTGCTCCGGACCAGCCGGATTGTTCCACAGGATGTGGTGAAGCTGATTCACTTGGTTCTGCTGAGCGTTCACGTCGATGCGAGGAACGCTCGCGAGACCATCAACGGAAAAGAGGATTACGACCAGGCGGCTGGGAGCCGCGGCCGATAATCGCCTTGACCCGGCTCAGCCCGCATACGGACCGATGGCGAGGCAAGACGGTGCCGGAAAGCTACCGGGCACTGACGACCGTGGCAAGTAGCATTCGTTGGCGCTGACATCAAGACGGGAGCCGACCACATGTCTTCGCTGCCCGCGAAGATTTCCAACCACGAGAGAGCGGAGATGCAACACCAATTCGTCGAGCGAGAAACGGGGAAGACCTGCACGGAGCCGTTGTTCTGGGATAGGACTATACGGATGCTCTATTCACACGCGCGGGAGAGACTCCCAAGCCTGTTCCTTGCGCTCACAGGGGCACGGACTTCGAGCCTGCTCAGCCGGCTCGCCTTCGACGGGCCTTTCACTCCGAGCATGCGGAGCATCATGACACGTTCCGGCGCGGGTCTATCCGAATGCGTTGCAGATCCGTCGCAGCTCAGGACTGCGCGAAGCTTCTTCGAACGCCGGATTCGCTACTGGGAATGTCGTCCCATGCCTGACGATCCCCACGCGGTAGTGTCTCCCGCAGATGCCAAGGTCGTACTCGGGTCTTTGGCGGAGTACTCGGCTCTGTTCGTGAAAGGAAAGTTCTTCGACCTCGAGGAACTGCTCGGCCGGGACAAGGCCCTATGGGTCGAGGCCTTTCGGGACGGGGATTTTGCCGTATTCCGTCTCACCCCCGAGAAATACCACTACAACCACACTCCCGTCGCGGGCCGCGTGCTGGATTTCTATTGCGTCACCGGTCGTTATCACTCATGCAATCCCTCTGCCGTGGTGGAGTTGGCCGCTCCATACTCGAAAAACAAGAGAGTGGTCACCATAGTCGATACTGATGTGTCAGGCGGAAGCAAGGTCGGCATCGTGGCAATGATCGAGGTGGTCGCCCTAATGATCGGGGACGTGGTGCAGTGCTACAGCGACGAGCGCTACGAGCATCCACAGCGGATATCGCCGGGGATGTTTCTTCGCCGAGGCGTTCCGAAAAGCCTGTACAGGCCGGGGAGCAGCACTAATGTGCTCTTGTTCGGTAGGGGCAGGGTACGGTTCGCTGAGGATCTGCTCGCAAACCTTCATCGCACTGAAGTCCAGAGCCGCTTTTCCTGCGGGTTCGGGCAGCCCCTGGTGGAAACGGACCTTAAGGTCAGGTCGTTGATCGCGACCGCATCTTCATAGAAAGGACAATGGACCTGTGGATCTGTCAATTGACGTATTCGTGGTGACTCTGGGCGTGCTTTCGGCCGTGCTCCTCAGGTGGGCTTTCAAGACACTTCCTCGGGAGGGGAGCCAGGTGCTGGCATCGGTGCCGATGGAGAAAGCGGACTCGGGCACGTGGTCGGGCCTCAACATTACCTACTATGGAGTGCTTGTTGCGTTCGCGTGCACAGTGGCGCTGGGGCTCTCGGTGCTTCTGCTGGGGAGTCTCGGGCTTGACGGTCGTGTCGCTCTCTTACTGGTGGTGGGTTTGTTCGGGATCTGCTTCCCCGCGTCGTGGGTGATTGCCAGGCTGGTAGAGAAGAAGCGGCACACGCTCACCGTGAGTGGCGCGTCCTTCCTGGGGTTCCTGTCGGCTCCGTTGGTGGTGTGGCCGGCAGACGTGGTCGCGGAGTGGCTCTCCTGGCCGAGGATTCCGGCGGTCCCCACACTTGCTGCCCTTGCGGTCGCATATGCGGTCGGCGAAGGACTCGGGAGGCTGGCCTGTATCAGCTTCGGGTGCTGCTACGGGAAACCGTTGTCCGCATGCCCTTCCTGGATAGCCCGACCGTTCGCACGGTACGCATTCGTGTTCGAGGGCAAGACTCGTAAGATCGCATACGAGGGCTCCCTGGACGGGCAACCGGTCCTTCCCATCCAGGCGATTACTTCGATTATCTATCTCTCCGCGGGGCTCGTGGGAACATGGCTGTTCCTCAAGGGATTCCAGACGGCCGCCTTGGTCCTTTGCGCGGTGATCACGCAAGCATGGCGGGTCGTCTCCGAGGTGTTCCGGGCGGACTACCGTGGAGACCGGTCGTGGTCTGCGTACCAGGTGTTTTCGGGTTTGGCTGTCTGCTACCTCATAGCCATCCTGTTCTTCCTTCCCCGGCACGCCACCTCGGCCCCCAACCTCTTCCAGGGTCTGACCGCGTGGTGGGACCCGATCACGATCCTCTCCCTGCAGGCGGTGTTTGTGGTCACCTTTCTGGTCACCGCGCGCAGCAAAGTCACGGGGTCGACGATCACGCTCTTCGTGCACGAATCGGCTGTGCACAGTGACCAAGCGGCTGGGAGCCGCGGCCAATAATCGCGTCAACCTTCATCGGCCCGCATGCAGTCCTGTGGTGGGTGCCGCGCTTCGGTACCTTGCTGATGTCACGGTGCATTTCTGCAACCCGGGACTTACGTCCCTGCGGGACTGAGGGTGGGCCTCTGGAGCCCCGGAGGGGCGGCAGATAGTAGCCCGGTGCGTGAGCGCCGGGCGCCGGAAGCAGTGAAACGGATACAAACCCTCAGAGGACTTCAGTCGGCCCTGTTGGGACGGAGACCGCGCACGCACTGCACAGGATTCAGTATACGGAACCCGCACAGAAGCCCCATTGCGTCCCGCATCGCTCTCCGCTCGGGGATTGCCCGCAACCAACGCTACTGAAGGCCGGTCCCTGCGCTCAAACAAATCCTTTGCGCGAGAGGTGCGCTGTTCAGTACCGAGGTTGACAGGAGGACGGTGGATAAGGTATCTTTGAGGTCCGCAAGAGAGCTGTGGCGTGAGTGTGCGAATTCCCGTCCCAGGCTTGTTTCAGGGCCCCGACGTCGGCATTTCGGAAATCCCGCGACGATCGGACGGTGCATCACAGGTCCGCAAGCCCTGGGAAACGGGGTGGTAACCGTCCTTTTCCCGAACATGAAGTGAGGAATCAAATATGCGTGCATTCGTACTTGGCGGAGCCGGCGGAATGGGTCAGGGCGTTGCCCGGGACCTGATCAAACAACCACAGGTCACAGATGTGGTGCTGGGGGACTTGTACCCGAACCCGGAAAGACTGGCACCGAAGTTGCGCGACAGCGAAAAAGTGCGCCTGATCAAGATGGATGTGAATGATCATGCCGCCATGGTGAGTGCATTCCAAGGAATTGATGTGGTGATCAACTGCGCAGGCCCCTTCTACAAGACCGCCGTACCTGTTGCGAGGGCGGCCGTTGACGCGAGGGTAAACTATATTGATATCTGCGATGACTACGAGGGGACCGAGATACTTTTCAACTCCGAGACAGACAAGATGGCCAGAGAAGCGGGCATCACCGTGCTCACGGGCATGGGCTCCGACCCGGGAACCAACAATGTGTTGGTGAAATGGTATGCGGACCGTCTGGACAGTGTCGACGACGTGTACCTGTATTGGGTGGTCAGCATTGCCGAACTCGCCGGAGCTGCCTGGGACCACAGCCTTCACATGACACTCGGACAGATACCACAATACCTGAATGGTGAACTGGTCCATGTGGAAGGTGGGACCGGAGAAACGGCGGAGCAATTCCTCGAACCTCTCGGCACGTGCCATGTCCGTTACGTGGGCCATCCACAGCCCCTGACGATCCCCAAATACCTGAAAGGGGTGAAGAACGTCATCATTAAGGGTGCGCTTATTCCCCTGTGGGTGGACGAGTTGATCAAGCTGCAGAAAGATACCGGCTTCCTGGGAAAGGAACCCATTGACCTCAAGGGAATCACGGTCACCCCCTACGATCTTGCCCTCAAACTTTGGGAGACCATTCCGCAAGGAAGGGATAACGGTCCCCAGGCGTCGGGTCTCAAAGTCATCGTCAAAGGGGAGCGAGCCGGCAAGAAGGTCACGTACACAGCCGACATGGTGGGAAGAATGGCTCCCGGGACCGGGCTTCCCGCGGCCATCGCCGCTCTCATGATGGATGCGGGTCATGTGACCGAAAAAGGGGTAGTGGCCCCGGAAGGTTGCATCGATCCAGGCGAATTTCTTGCCGCATTCCTGAAGAGAGGCGCGAGAATCCACCAGACCGAGACCATCTCATCCACGTTTGAAGTGTAGTTCGGAACAGGGGACGTTCCATGCAAGAGACGGAAAAACTGAACATCACCAGAAGCCGGGGGTTGTTTGAAGAAGCAACCGGCTTGGTGCCCGGAGGCGTCCTGGGCGCCAGAAAGCCGACCGACTTCATTGACGGAGAATACCCGATCTTCCTGGAGACCGGCAAAGGCTGCCGCCTCACAGATGTTGACGGCAACGAATTCATTGATTTCCTCTGCGGTTACGGCCCCATTATCCTGGGCTACCGTGAAGAAGAGGTAGATGAGGCGGTCTACACCCAAATAAGAGACAAAGGGTTCTGTTTCACCTTGACCCAGAGGTACCAGAACCTGCTGGCCAGGAAGCTGACCGAACTTGTGCCCTGCTCCGAGCTGAGCATCTTCTTGAAAACGGGCTCTGATGCAACCACCGCAAGCATACGTATCGCGAGGGCCCATACAAACAAGCTCAAGGTAATGCGCTGCGGTTATCATGGCTGGCATGACTGGTGCGTGGAAATGAAGGGCGGGATACCGTCAAAGCTCTACGAAGACGTCTTTGAGTTCCAATACAATCACCTTGACCAGCTCGAAGAACTGATGGAAGCCCATGGTCACGAGACCGCGGCCATTATCATGACGCCGTTCGGCCATCCGAATCATCAGGAAATGCAGATACCAACCCCCGGCTTCCTCGAAGGGGTGAGAGGCATTGCCGACAGATATGGCGCAGTGTTGATCTATGATGAGATCCGTACCGGTTTCAGGCTTTCCATGGGCGGTGCACAGAAACTCTATGGCGTGACCCCTGACGTGACCGTTCTGGGGAAGGCAATTGCCAACGGATATCCCATCTCGGTCGTGACCGGGAAGAAAGACGTCATGACCGCGGCTGGCGGCAAGCTCTTCATTTCCTCAACCTTCTTCCCGAACAGCGACGCGTTCATTGCCGCGCTCAAGACCATAGAAATCCTCGAACGGGACAACGTGCTGGAGAACATCTGGCAGAAGGGGGAGAAGTTCCTGAAGAAGATCCAGGCCGTGATCGACTTACATGATGTGGGAGCCGAACTGACCGGCGTGGCCCCCATGTTCTACATCACGTTCAAGAAGGATGACACCGGCGCGTACAAAAGCAAACGCACGGACTTCTACACGCAGCTCATCCGCAAGGGGTTCTTCTTCTCGCCGTACCATCATGCGTACATCAGCCATAGGCACACCGAAGAAGACCTGGACCTGACCGTGAAAGCAATTGACGAGTCACTTGCCTTTGTGAAACAGAAATACTGAGGCCGATTACCCCAACACGACCAGCGCATCCACTGCAACGGGTTTTCCGGCGCGGATCTTGAGGGGGTTGATGTCTATCTCCTTCACTTGAGGGTGCTCCAGGCCGAGCCTTCCGACGTTGATGATCACCTCGGCCATGGCGTCGAGGTCGACGGGTTCCATGTTCCGAATGGGGCCGAGTATCTTGTGTGCCCTGATGTCCCGCATCATCCGGAGCGCGTCATTGCGCGTCAGCGGCGCCATTCTGAAGGTCACGTCTTCCAGGACTTCCGTGAACACTCCCCCAAGCCCAAACATCACGCATGGCCCGAACTGGGGGTCGTGGGTAAGGCCCACGAGCAGCTCTCGTTCACCTTTCACCATCTCCTGCACCAACACGGCAGGAGCAGCCGGGTGCATCCGAGTCGTCAGGTCTTCGAATGCGGACTGAAGTTCCCGTTCGTCCCTGACATCGAGCCGGACCAAGCCTTGTTCCGTCTTGTGGGATATTTCCGCGGAACACCCCTTGAGCGCCAAAGGGAACCCGATCTCCCGGGCAGCCTCATTCAGGCTGACCCGGTCGGTCACCAGGAACTCCCTCGTCACGGGGATCGAGTACGAGGCCAGGAGTTGTTTCGATTCGAATTCCGAAAGGGCGGTTCTCCCCTCGCTGAGTGCGTGTGCTATCCAGTGCATTGTGCCTCCGGTCATGAGACCTTATACCCCGCACACGGGCACCGTTGCAACAGGAATCGGACCAGGAGTTCCCCGGGAATTGCATGAAGTTCGAATGATCTCTCAATGATGACGGCATGGTGGGGCGACCTTCATGTACCCGAGCCCCCTCCGCGTGGGGTCTTTCCGGAGGGCTTGGGGCTCAGTTGACTTCGGTGTCCGACTTCGGCTACACTGCGCAGGCACCGCGAAGCAGAGTAGATCCGATGCGAGTCCAACGGGTCCAGGAGACCTCGTGCCGTTACAGCAACCCCAAGAAGAACGATTGACGGCCACCAGCGGGGGAATCCGAGGGACGATCGGTGCCGTGTTCCTGAGCTTCGGCGAGGGAGCGTTCGGTGTCGCACACGAACTGGGCCGGGTACTGCTGCTCCTGGTTCGGGTGATAGCGTTCGCGGTGACCAGGCCTTTGCGCGTGCGCGAGGTCTTCAGGCTTATGGACCTGTTCGGGGTCCGGTCTCTGCCCGTGATCGTCTTCACAGGCGCGTGCACCGGACTGCTCAGTGCGCTCCAGCATTATCACGTGGCCAGCCTCTTCGGCGCGCGATCCCTAATCAGCGCGAGCGTATCTCTGGGGCTCGTCCGAGAATTGGGACCCCTCCTCACCGCAGTAATGGTGATCGCGAGAAATGCCTCACAGATCACATGCGATCTGGCTGTGATGCGACGAAGCTCTCACTTCGATGCTCTTGTGATGATAGGAGTAGACCCGGTCGACTACCTGGTCGTGCCGAGGGTGTGGGCCATGCTCATTATCATGCCCATGCTTACCGTGATCTTCGAGTTCTCGGGCATGGTGGGCGGTTACCTGGTCTGTCTGAACTGCCTGGGAATCGAGGAATTCACCTTCGTGCACTATCTGCGCTCGTACCTCGGAGGGTATGACGTGCTCCATGGCCTGGTGAAGTCGGTGGTGTTCGGCGGGCTGGTCGCGACGATCGCGTGCTCGGAAGGGTGCTCAGTGGAGCGGCGCGATCTCGACATAGGGTACCGCGTGAGCAGGTCAATGGTTATCTCCATGATCTTTGTGCTCGTATCCGACATGGGCGTGACCGGCCTGATGTTCAAACAGACCTGAATTCGTGGCTTACGGGGGACTTGCCGGGGTGATCCGACTCGAAAACGTGCACAAAAGCTTCGGAACGATCCAAGTGCTCAAGGGCATCAGTCTCTCCGTGCCCGGGAATTCTATCGCGGCCATAGTGGGCGGCCCGGGGACCGGAAAGTCGCTGCTCCTGAGGCTTATGAGCGGCCTGGAGGTCCCGGACGCGGGCTCGGTCATTATTGACGGAGAAGACCTCGTCGGGCTCCGAGCCGCGGCACTTGATCGGGTCAGACGACGGTTCGGCTTCCAGTTTCAGGATCCGGCCCTGTTTTCCCATCTCACGGTGGGAGAGAACGTCGCGTTTGCATTGAGATCACGGTTGCACCTGCCCGAATCAGAGATCCGCGGCATAGTCCTGGAGAAGCTCGCGGATGTCGGACTCCTGGGGCAGGAGGAGAAGTTCCCGGACGAACTTGATATGGGCGCACAGAGGCGAACAGGCTTGGCTCGGGCCTTGGCGCTCGATCCTGAGATAGTGCTGCTTGACGAACCGACTCTCGGCCTGGACCCGGTGACCGGTTGGTATGTGATGAACCTCATTGTAAGGACGCACCTGGAGCGGCCCGTCACCTCTGTGATAGTCACTCAGGACGCGGAGAGGTTCATTGATGTGTCGGACCAGGTACTGCTTGTGTACCAAGGGCGGATCGTCGCTACGGGGTCTCCTGAAGAGATCCGGAATGATGCGGATCACTTGATCCGAAGGTACATGGATCGATCCTTCGGATGGCCGGTGCCCGCGCGAGGGCGTACCCCAGATGAATCCCAGGAACACTCTTGAACTCCTGACCGATGACGACCTCAGGCTGCTCATGCAGAAGGCGGATCGCCACAGGTTCGTCAAAGACGAGTTGATCGTGGAAGAGGGCTCCAGGAGACAGGCGCTGTTCTTCATACGGCAGGGCAGAGTCCGAGTGGTGCGGACCTATTCGGGACAGGTGGTGGCCTACGCGACCCTCGGACCGGGCGACGTGATCGGTGAGATGTCGTTCCTCGAGAACACAGGTGCGAGTGCATCCGTGTTCGCCGAGGAGGATGTGGAACTGGACGTATTCGAAGGTTACCATGTCAATGCACTCATGACATCGGTTCCGGGGTTTTCCACAAGGTTCTTCCAGTCTCTTGCCGTCACGTTGGCTCACCGTGTCAGGGAGACGTCCAAGCTTATCCCGCCGTTGCTGGTGGAGGAGATTCCCCGTGCGCAGCATATGCGCGGGCCCTCGAAGACACCGGTTCTGGTCGGAGAGGTTCCGGAAGAACTGAGCGTCGAAGTCAAGGAGTTCAGGAGAGCGATACTCGCGGCTCATGCGTTGTCAACTCCTGACGCATCCGCAGATCCGTACATCTCGGTGTCGAAGGCGTGTGGGAGTCTCCGGGAGGCGCTTTCCCGGCATATCCGGCAGAAGCCTCACCTTGAAAAGGAGATCGGGTTCCACGTATTGGGGGGGACTCTTCCCTTCTTCATGCTGAGCGACACGTTCCGTATCGCGTGTACCATGCCGAGGCGTTACTTCGAGGATCACCACACGGTGGACCGGATTCTCCGGAACCAACCCTCCGGAGAGGGGAGGGCGGGTACCTTGATCGACAAGTGGTTCCTGACCCTGTCGCTGTGCGAGTCGATACGGAAACGGTCCCGCGTGCTCTCCGACACGATCCGTGAGGCCCGAATCAGGTGGAGTGAGCACGGGGTAGTACGGGTAATGAGTCTGTCGAGCCCGACCTGCCGGGAGGTCCTGGACGCGAGCACGGACGAGATCGGGGCGACGACGCACTTCACGGGCCTGTTTCAGGACGGGGACGCGCTGAGTTTCAGTCGAGACCTTCTCACCGGTTCCCGAGGATTGGTCATGGATCTGTTCGTCGAAAACGTGCTGTACCTCGCGCTCGGAAGAGGAGAGGTTCAGCTCCCCCAACAGCACCTGATCTACTGTGTCGGGTTCATCGAGCATCTTGACGACGATGCGTTTGCCGTGCGGATGCTGAATTGGGCTCATTCCCACCTCTTGCCCCAAGGAACGCTGATTTTGGGGAGTTTCCTCGACACCAACCCTGATCGCCACTTCACAGAGCACCTGCTCGGATGGGAACTGGTGCATCGCTCCGAGACCCGGCTGAGGGAACTGTTCGCTCAATCGGCTTTTGGGGCTGCTCCTGTGGAACTGAAAGGTGACGGGCTGGGTGTGCAGGCTTTGGCATCCTGCCGGAGGCTCAACTGACCGCGTCGTTTTCGGAAAGGTAAGATTCCCGGGGGAAGGAACTTCTTGCAAGAAGCCCCTTCCCCCGGACCCCGAATGTTTGCGAATCAAGCGGCCTTGTGACCGTTGCCGCGTAAAATCCCCCCTAACCCCATAGGCGTTAAAATGTGTGAGATAAAGCGTGGTTTCAAGTTATTGCCCCAACAGCACCGACGTCACCCCGGCGGAAGCCGGGGTCCAGAACATCTTGAAAGGACTGGATTCCGGCTTTCGCCGGAATGACGGACTCTCGAAC
>JBFMAA010000156.1:0-14351 GCA_040755955.1 Thermodesulfobacteriota bacterium | reverse complement strand
AACGTTCACATTTCTTGACATTACATGGCTACCCCTGAGCCCGTTCTCGGCAGTCTTGTGTTGGTATAATCACGGAAATATGGTGGGTTGTAAAGGTTGCCGCAACCAGTTTCGAGAAGAACTTCCGTCTAGGGGACTGTCCCAGAATAACCGTAGCGATGCATGCGGCTCGCCGCCCTTGGAAAATCCTCCCCCTGCCCCTCCTTTTAAAAAGGGGGGGCAGGGGGAGGATTTTCCCCTCTTTTCTAAAGGGCGGTATAGGGGGCATTTTCGGTGCTCCACTTATTTCCCGACAATCGCTAAGCGCAATGGTGTAATAGGATTACCGGGTTACGCGACAGTCTCCCGGTCATGGGGAGAGGAGGCGAATCTCAGGGCGGACTCGGGGAGGCATGGGGGATTATCTGGTCGTGGGATCGCCGGACAGCACGAAGTTGTAGGGGGGCCATGGGCCGGTGAGTACCGATTTGGACGCATCTTCGGACGACGCGGCCACGAAGGCTCTCCGGAACCGCGCTGCCAGACTTTTCGGAACGAGGAAGTATACGGACACCACGACGGATCGCCGCGGATTGTCGTCAACTGACGTCTCTGATATCTCGCTCCTGCACTCCTTGAACATTCCGGCGAAGGCTGCCCGATAACGCTCTGTTACGGCTTCCCTTGCACGGTTCATGGACGCCTCCGTCCGGTAGCGGGCACTTATCTTCGACAGATAGAGCCTGCCTGGGTTGTGTGATTCCAAAGAGGGAAGAGGTGAAGAACCGCAACCTTCTTCGGAGCTCTCGTACGCGTCTATGAGCGTTCTAATCCCAAATTCAGCACAACCTTCGAGACCTCCGAGCGTCTTCTTGTATTGCTCAGCCCGCCTCTCCAGCACACGCTCCACGTCGGCAGGCTGATCCAGAGTCGTACCGAAGCGAAAGGGTACCACGGCAAATTGCTGAAAGAACCATTCAATCACGCCGTGATACCGCATCATTTCCGAAATGTCCCACGATGCCCCCACATCGGAGATCTCCGAGAATACGGCTCCGAGCCCCTCCTTTTCCACCACGTGCACACGAGGGCCGTCCGTAACCAAGGGAATGACTATCGCCCTGTCGAGCGGAATCGCAAACACGCAATAGAGGAGACATCTCACTTTCCCGGCTCCGTTTCCAGGGCAGGGGCAAAGCTGTACGGAGGCCACGGGCCCGATAACTCAAAGAAGAGCCCCCGGGAATTGCACTCGTCGTTCGCCAGGCAGAGGCGAGTCTGAAGATCCTCCACATTGCGGCGTTCAACGAGAAAGGCCCAATTGACCATGGTATCCCTCTCACCGGATTGCTGAGTCGCAAGGACCACCTCGCGGGTGCGACAATCCGCCGAACACTCCGTCAGACGCGCTGCAACAGAGCGAATCTGTTCCTTCAGCCGGCCGTTCAGGTCCTTGTCGACTTCGGCCCGGATCTGCCTTTCTTTGAAGTAGCGCACCCCCGGTGTAAGCGAATCCAGGACTTCCGATTGCCGGGCAAGCCGGTCCAGGAACAGAGCCTCCCTTGCCTTTTCCCTTTCCGCCAGTCCTTTGACGGCCCATTCGTCCTTGTTGGTGACACGATCAAGGAACGTGTGTATGCTGAACGCGTTCTCCTTCACCATGCGCTCAAGGCGCTCTCCGGACGAAAAGAGCGTCCCGAATCGTGCCGGGAACACCGGCGAATGCTGCATCACGAAGTCGATAACCCAGTCGTGGCGCACCGCCCTGGGGCCTATCCAAGTAAGATCCTGCAACCTCGCCTCCGCAGACGGGCCCGAGAAATCTTCGAGAGGGACTTCGCACACCACCGCGGCGACGCCGGAAAAGTCTGCCACCTTGAGCGGCGAGTCGTCGGTCAGGCCGGCGACCCGGCCCTCCGGCACCAAGCCGGCACGAGCCAGACAGAACAGATAGAGCGCACGTTGCATGACTACTCTCCACCGCACTCTTCCAACGCGGCTTCAATGTCCGCGCGTGTGACGAGGACGGTGATCTCATCGACGGGTCTTTCCTTCTGCACGGCAACCGCGGTTCGCACCGCCCTCAAGGCCGCCTTGTTGCACACGGACGCAATTTCGGCTCCACTGAATCCCTCGGTCCGGGAGGCCAGGTGCGAAGGGTCAATGCCGTCTTCCAGGGGCTTGTTTCGCAAGTGCACCCGGAATATCTGCTCCCGGTCCGTTTCGTCGGGAACGGGAATCTCCACCACTTCGTCGAATCTGCCCGGGCGCAGCACCGCGGGGTCAAGGATATCGGCTCTGTTTGTTGCGCCGAGGATCAGGACTCCTTGGAGCTCCTCTATTCCATCGAGCTCCGCCAGAAACTGGCTGAGCACGCGCTCGGCCACATGTGATTCCGTCGAACACGCTGCTCGCGCGGGCACGAGGGCATCGATCTCATCGAAGAAGATGATACACGGAGCTGCCTGACGAGCCTTGCGAAATACCTCGCGCACCGCCTGCTCGGACTCGCCCACATACTTGGAAAGCAGGGCAGGTCCTTTGACGGAGATGAAATTCACCTTGCTCTCGTTGGCAATTGCCTTGGCCAAAAGGGTCTTTCCGCACCCGGGAGGTCCGGAAAGCAGGATTCCTTTCGGAGGCCTGGTGCCTGCCTGCTCGAAGAGATGCGGATATTGCAGGGGCCACTCCACGGACTCGATGAGTCGGTCCTTGAGAGTTTGATGGCCCCCAACGTCTTCCCATCGGACGTCCGGCACCTCAACGAACACTTCTCTTATTGCCGACGGTTCCACTTCTTTGAGCGCGGCCACGAAGTCATCCATTCGGACTTCGAGTTTGCCGAGCTGCTCGTACGGGATACTTGCCATGGCAAAGTCGATGTCCGGCATTATCCGGCGTAACCGGATCATCGCCGCTTCCCGGCACAAGGCTTCCAGGTCCGCACCGACAAATCCGTGCGTGATTTCCGCGAGATGGCCCATGTCCACGTCGGGGGCAAGAGGCATGCCTCGACTGTGGATCTCCAGTATCTGTTGTCGGCCGTTTCTGTCCGGAATGGGGATGGCAATCTCCCTGTCGAATCGTCCGGGGCGTCGCAGTGCGGGGTCCAGGGCGTTGGGTATGTTGGTGGCCGCGATCACTATTACGTTCTGACGCTTGTTCAGGCCATCCATCAAGGCGAGCAACTGGGCCACCACTCTCTTCTCCACGTCGCCGACCACCTTTTCCCGTTGCGGCGCAATGGCGTCAATCTCATCGAGAAAGACAATGCTGGGGCCCTTTTTCGTCGCTTCCGCGAAGATTTGTCTCAAGTGAGCTTCACTCTCTCCGTAGAATTTGTGGACTACTTCCGGGCCGCTCACTGAAAAGAAATTGGCCTCCGTCTCGTTGGCAATGGCACGCGCAATGAGCGTCTTGCCGCACCCCGGAGGTCCGTGGAGGAGCACACCCTTGGGCGCGTCGATCCCGAGGCGCTCGAATACTTCCGGATAACGCAACGGAAGTTCAATCATTTCTCGAATTCGGTGCACCTGGGGCTTGAGTCCGCCAATGTCCTCATACGAAAGGCTCTGGGGCTTTTCGCGCACTTCAACCTTGCCGATGACCAACTGCGTTGTGGGATTGATCAACACCGGTTCTCTCGGGCTTGCGCTGACCACTTTGAAGTCCGCGGACCGGCTTCCGAATAAAGTGGCCCTGATGAGGTCGCCCTCCATTACCGGTATTCCGTCCAGAAGACTCCCAATGTAGTTCAGATCCCGGTCGGACGGCACCACATTGTTCGGAGCGAGAACCACTCGCTCTGCCGGGCGGCACTGGACCTTTGACACTCTTACGCTCTCATCCAGCCCGGCTCTCGCGTTTTGCCTCGTGATTCCGTCCAGTTGAATTCTCGCCTGTCCTCTCATTTCCTTGTACGCGGGCATGGCTTTGCATGCGGTTGCCCTCTTGCCGGACACCTCGACGATATCTCCGATGGCAACCCCGAGCTTTTCCAAATCCTCGGGATCCATGCGCGCGTATGCTCGACCCATGTCCTTGGCCAGAGCCTCGCTCACCTTGAGCTTCATCCTGGAATTGTCTTCCTTGGCCATTGCTGCCCCCTCCCTATTTGGTGCATCGTATTTCGAGCATACCGTTATTACAGGAGAATTTCATGTTCTTGCGCGAGAAGTGTCCCGGCAGCAGGACCTCTTTGCGGAATTTCTTGTCACCCTTCTCTCCGGTGATCGTGAGCACGTCATCCTTGACATGGAGTCTCACGTCGTCGGTGCCGATTCCGGGCATTTCAGCGACAATCAAGATGTGGTCGTCTTCTTCGAAGAGGTCGACCATTGGTTCCCGAACTTCCTGAACGACGGTCTCGCCGGTCCGTGCGTCACGTTTGATGTTCCCAAAGGGTTCGACCCGTATCTTGTCCTGGTCCTGCCCCAGGCCGACCTTGACGTTGAAGCCGTACACGCCTTTGAGTTGTCCGCTCCGCCCGGAGCCGGAGATTTCCCCGTGTCTGGAGAGCTCCTCGCCTTTGTCGGCGAGCTCACCCAGTTTTTCAATGAGGTTTGCCAGGCCGCCGAGGAATCCCCCCACGTCTTCTCCGAAGCCACCGCCTTCGGATTCCTTCTTACTTTTCTTGGCCATTGTCTTCCTCCGGGAAGATGGATATGTGGTACTGTTTCACTTTGGAATGTAGTGTCTTGTAATCCACTTGCAACAAACGGGCCGCTTCCGCTTTGTTGCCTTTTGTCTTTCGCAAGACCTTGGCAATGACGCGGCGTTCCAGAAGCGCGGTGCCGCTCCTCACGATCGACTTGAGCGACTGACCGGCCCAGGACGATTCATCCTCTGAGGAAAAGACACCGGTCTCGACCTCCCATGCGGGGTTCTCGAGGGATAGATGTTCCGGTCCAACCGATTCGTCGGCCTGGAGCACCGCGCGACGGACGGTTGATCTCAATTGACGCACATTTCCCGGCCAAGGGTTCTCCAACAGCAGTCTCATCGCCTCTTCCGAGAAGCCCGTAACCCTCTTGTTGAGCTCAACATTGGTCGACTGCAGGAATCGGTTGGCCAGGTGAACCAGATCCTCTCGACGCTCTCGCAAAGGTGGCACCACTATGGTGAACTCGCTGAGCCGATAGAACAGGTCTCGCTTGAATGACCCGCCGGAGATCGCGGCCGAGAGATCCTGGTTGCTCGCAACGAGCAGGCGCACGTCAACAATGACGGGGTCTTTGCCCCCGACCCGGAAGAACGTCCTTTCCTGAATAGCCCTGAGTATCTTCATCTGGCAGCTCAGAGGCATGTTGCCGATTTCATCAAGGAAAAGGGTTCCTCCCTCTGCCATCTCGAATCTCCCGGCCTTGCGGGAGATCGCTCCGGTGAAGGCTCCTTT
The DNA here is from genome assembly GCA_040755955.1 of Thermodesulfobacteriota bacterium. Lineage (GTDB taxonomy): Bacteria > Desulfobacterota > Desulfomonilia > Desulfomonilales > Desulfomonilaceae > JBFMAA01. Next base: position 8,977 of record JBFMAA010000156.1, on the reverse strand, counting down.
CTCATACCCGAACAGCTCGCTTTCGAACAGGGTTTCCGGGATAGCTCCGCAGTCGACGGCAATAATCGGAGCGCTCGCCCTGAGGCTGGCCCGGTGGATGGCCCGCGCCACCAATTCCTTGCCCGTGCCGCTTTCCCCTTGGATGATGACCGAGAAATTCGTCGGAGCGACCACACGAATATCCTGTATCACTTTGGCGATGGTCGCACTGCTGCCCATGATCTCATCGAGGTCCAAAGACAAGTGGTTTCTCTCCACCATCGACGGGGTCGCGGTCCCTTTCAGCCGTTTGGCCTCCGATATGGCATGCTTGAGCTTGCAGACGAGTGTCCGATTATCGATCGGCTTGGCTAGATAGTCCCAAGCGCCTTGCTTAATAGCCCTCACGCCGCCGTCAAGGCCGCCGTACGCGGTCATGAGCAGGACCGGAAGATCGGGTTGCATCTCCTTTGCCCGCCTCAGTACCTCCATCCCGTCGATTCCCGGCATTCTTACGTCCAGCAGGACCGCATCCGGCAGACCGCGTCCTATCATCTCGAGCGCGGTTTCTCCGTTGTGGGCGACCATGGGCTCGAAACCCTCCGTCTTGAAAAGAACGAAGAGGATGTCACAGAAGTCCTTCTCGTCATCCACCACCAACACTCTCCCGGCACTCGGTCTCATGCTGTGTCTCCAGTGCACGTTTGTCGGCAGATGTGCCTGCAATCGAGGAATATCTCTTCCGGCTTCGACTCGGCGTTCACCTCACAGAGCGGCTGGGAGCCGCAACCAATAATCGCGTCGACCTTCCTCGGCTCGCACGCGTTCCGATGGCGGGGATGGTTGGTTCCACGCGGGGGGGTGCAACGGGTCGAGCACCTTCGAAGATGGCGCGGTGAGCGATTCGAGGTCGCCGAGGTATTCGCTCCGCATGGCAAATTCCGCGGACTTCATCCCAGGTTACGGCTTCGTGAAGACGCGGAACCGGAACGATATACGTGTGCACGTACCTTTCGCAAGAGGCTTTCATCCCCACTCCTCTGCGGTTGGTCATGCAGCCGAGACGCTCACATTCGTCCGTGATCCGAGCAGGCGAAGTCTCCCGCTCGGATTCTGGCGAGGCTCGGGCTGATTATCGTTTCATGGGTCTTCCAAGCGGGTAGATCACCTGTATGTCTCGTTCGAGCCACTTCTCCAGGGAATGGAGCATTCCCAGGAACACCATCCCGATCTCCCCCGGCCTCAGCGTATCGTTGATACGCCGTGCGATGAATGTGTCGCGTCTCTCGAGGAGAGAAACGGTTCCGGGCTTCTCACTCTTATGCGTTTCGGGCGGCACCCCCCATTCCAAGGCCTTTCGTGCCAGCTCATATTCTTCCAGGAGAAGCTCCAGTGATTCCGTTCCCATCAGTTGTGCCCCCCCATCTATGAGGCGAAGCAGCAGCGCATGATTCCGGCTTCCGGACTTTGCCAGTTCCTCGACAATCTCCCTCTCCTTTCCGGAGACGGGCAGGCCGTCCTGATAGATTCGCACCCGCCCAACGGGTAAGGACAGTCGATCGATGGATTGTCCGATTTCCGTCCAGAATTTGTCGATCAGATCGAGCTTCCGCTTCCAACCTGTTCTGCCGATCCTCTTCAGAGAGGCCTTCTTGACCGATTCGGAGAGTGCTCCCATATCGGCCTGATTGTGGACGATCGGGAAGTAGATCACCGTCCGTTCCCGGGATTCCAGATCGACCGAAATATCCATACTTCTGCTCTCCTCTATTCCCAGTTTCTCAGATGTATGGAAGCCGTTCCATAGGAATCATACCACACTATTGACGTCGTTCCATATGGCTTTCCCATGAAGTCTTCCGGGGGAAACGCTTTATCAGAAAATGCGATTTCCGGGGGAAGCAACTTCTTGCAAGAAGTTCCTTCCCCCGGACCCCCTTCCCAGACCTCTTAGAATATTGGATGGTTATGACCGTCCAAGAGGTTCTCGAGTCTTCGGGACCGGACTTTCATCCTTCGTCGTGACGGCAAGCCATGACCGTTCTTTCGCGTCCCATCCGGTCGTGAGGGGCCGGACACACGGATGCGCAAGGACCGGAATTCGATGCACGCGGCCCGTGCCCTTGTCCGTTTTCACCTTCCTCGATCAAGATAGAGAAAGCGTTGTGCCCCGTTCGAGCCATTGAGCGGTTGTCCGGTTCCGCTCGTCGGTGTTCGGGGCACAGACGGGAAACGCTGCAGATCGAGCAAAACCGACTGCCACGGCTTAATCCAGCATTATCGGCAGTCCCCCACAATCCCGCAAAGCAGCCCGAGACGACGTCCGCATGATCTGCTGTGCCGGGAGAGATAGTCACTATTTCTCGTGATCGCGTCGAACACAAAGACTATCGGTTGCCGCCGGCCGCGTGCCCGGCGACGCACGGCCCGGGCTGGGGGAAGCGCTCGTAGGACCGAATCCGTGTGTCCGTCTGCAGGAGAGTGCAGTTTGGGTCACTTCCTTCGGTAGATTTGAGGAGGTTACGTTCATCGGCACTCACCGCGTGGACAGATCTATCGGAGAGTAGATTATGCATATCTCATGCCATGCAGCGACGAACCTCTGTCGTCCACCTGGCAGGAAGGCAAGCCCCTGGGGCAAGAGAAGCCTTGCAGCCGCGGTCGATTGAGAACCTATTGACTTGCCTCATTTCCCGCAGGTGGAAGCCTGCGCCTATTCAGAGTCTGCCCTGCCGCGGCAGGATCTCCCCCCTCTCCCTCCGGAGCGCACTTTGCACAGCCATGGGTTCCAATCCGTGGACAAGCAGCGCGAGACACGAGAGAGCCGTTTCACGGCAGACCCTGCAGGAATTGGCCGTCACGTCTCTGAAAGGATCCTGCCGTCGGGTCCTGATTGCGCCGAAACGTCGGCGATCAGAGCAGGGCAACGTACGTCCCACGGTACATATCTTGCAGGGGCATTGTCCGGATCGCGCGCGAGTGCAGAGCGACAGGGGGGCAACCTGTAATCGCGCGTCGGCCTTGTTCGGTCAGTGCGCGCAGTAGTGGCCGGCAGACTCAGTTCCACGCATACGGGGGGCACGGGAGAAGATCACCATGTCCCCTATGACCGCTGAACGCGGTCCCACGCGTACCGGGGTCACGGAAAAGCCCTTTGATGCATGAGCGGCATTTCGTCGAGAAGTGAGAGTTCTTCCCGTTTTTACATGACAAATCCTCGCGAGAGGAGGATAATGGTAAGAGTTCACCGCAGAGACACAGAGGATGCAGAGAAGAAAGAGAAAAGAAGTTGAAAGAATTATGCTTTTCTACAGAGTTGAACGGGAACGGCACACTATTACACGAGAGACTCGCGGATTTCTCTTCGTGTTCTCTGTGCTCTCTGCGCCTCTGCGGTGAGTCTTCTTCTTCCGGGTGAACGCTTACGGATAATGTATATCCTGGGAGCAATCCCGATTCCACTGGTGCCCGGATTTGCCTCGGTTTGTCACGTTGCCGTCTCGCTTCGTGGAACGAAATCCACGACGGAGAAGAGGGGGGACTGTGTTCATGATGTGGGGATTGGGACGGGACGTCGGGCACCTGAACGGAGGGCCGCCGCGGCTGTGAGGCGTCGGCACTCCGGGACTTCGGAGCGCCCCCCCTGAGGGACGCGCCTTGAGCCGGCGATGGTCCAAGGCCGCGCCGAGAGAAGCCTCGGGCAACAGCATCGGGAATGATGTTGAACCACATGGGATGGGGAGGAACCGCTGGTGAAGAAGATACTGATCGTCGACGACGACTCGGACGTTCGAGCCCTGCTGGAGAAGACCCTGATGAAGTGCGGGTGCGCAATACTCACAGCCGCAGACGGACAGCAAGCTCTGGCGATTGCCCGAGATGAACACCCGGACCTTATCATCATGGACATCATGATGCCCGGAACCATCGACGGTATAGAGGCGACGAGAATCTTGAAAGCCGATCTGAAGACAAGGCGTTCCAACGTCATCGTCCTGACCGGCATGGGAGTGGCCGAGATTCGCGGAAAAGTCAAGAATGCCGGAGCGGCTAGTCTTTTCCAAAAACCTTTCAGCCCGTTGGAACTTCTTGACGCGATCGAAGGGATTCTTGGGCGGACGTGTCCTGGAGGTTCCCCTTGAGACGCTTCACGCTTCCGAAAGGCGATGAGGAGAAGGGGGGCGATCGTTCACGACAGCAACTGCTCCAGTATGCCGAAGACCTTGCAAGGCTGTACGCCCGGGAACGGGCACAGCGTGCCGCACTGGAGACGGCGAACGAAGAGCTCCGGCTTGAAATCGCCGAACGCAGCCGACTCCAGGAGGAACTCGTCCAGAGCGAGGCAAAATTCCGATCACTCGTTGAAGAGTCCCGCGACGCCATCTACATCACCAGCCGAGAGGGAATCATCTTGGAGGCCAACGACTCGTATCTGGAGCTACTGGGATACGAGAGAGAGGAACTCATCGGGACAAGTGTGCTCAAGGCATATGCCGATCCGTCGGTGCGGCCCATCTTTCGAAAACAAGTGGAGGAAGCCGGATTTGTGAAGGGTTTCGCATTTCGCGCGCGGAGAAAGGACGGCACACTTATTGAGTGTGAGCTGACCTCGACAGTGCGCAAAGGAAAAGACGGCAGCATTCTGGGGTATCAGGGCATTGTGCGCGACGTGACGGAAGACCTCCGACACCGCAGGATGCTGGAATTGGCAAAGAGAATGGAAGCCCTGGCCCACATGGCCGGCGGTATTGCCCACGAAATCAGGAACCCTTTGGCAATAAGCTCCTCTGCGGCTCAGTTGCTCATGAAAGACGGCATTCCCCAGCAGGTGCGCCGAGAATGCGCGGGGAAGATAGTGGTGGGAATAGAGAGAGCCTCGCTTGTCATCGGGAATCTCCTCGCCTTTGCCACACTGGTGAGAGACCGTGCTCACGACGAGATAGACCTGGTCGCGGTGATATCCGACACCCTGAAGGCCGTGTCGCCGTTGGCTGCGAGGCAGGGAGTCGCGATAGTCGCTCGACTGGACCCGCATCGCTGTCTGGTGCTGGGTCAACAGGAAATGCTGCACCGAGCCTTTCTCAACCTGTTTGCCAATGCACTGGATGCTCTGCCGGAAAATGGAGTCCTTCTCGTCACGGTTGAGACGGCGGATGCGGAGGCCTCTGTGACCATCAGAGATTACGGGTCCGGCATGGCAGAGGAGCATGTATCCAGAATCTTCGATCCCTTCTTTTCAGGGTCATCGCGTTCCAAGAGAACGGGCCTGGGGTTGTCAGTCGCCTACAGCACGGTGGTTCAACACGGAGGGACCATCCAGGTAGACAGCGCGGTCGGGAAGGGGACGCGGTTTCTGGTAAAGTTCCCCCTAAGTAATCATTGGGATACACACGATTCCGAAAACCGGCCTCTGCGTTGTTGAGAGGGACTTGCAACGGCCGGCGTCCCTGCCGGCCTGCACGGAGGCCGGCCCCTGCGCCAGAAGATCTGCAACATATGTCACCGCAACTGCGACGTGGAGCACTGAGCGCCATATCACATTGAGATCCTGCGCGGTTTGAGGGCCCCACCTCAGTCTTGACCCGGAACACTCTAAAATGGCAAAACGCTACATGAAAAGCTTCCAAGGTCTTGATGCGATAATGAGGAACGACCATGCTACATCGCGGAAATGACTATGAGCAGGTGCACCAATCGTTCAGATGGAGAGTGCCCGGAACCTACAACATCGCCCAGGATATCTGCGACAAATGGGCTGATCAACCGAATAGAGTGGCGCTCATTTACGAGGACGCCCATGAAGTGGTGAGGCGATACACCTTCACCCAAATGAAACGGCTCTCTGATCGGTTGGCCAATGGCTTGAAGGCTCAGGGCGTGTCCCGAGGAGACCGGGTGGGCATACTTCTGGGACAATGCCCTGAGACCGCGATCAGTCACCTCGCGGTGTACAAGATCGCGGGGATAGCGATCCCGCTTTTCACGCTGTTCGGAACAGACGCACTCGAATACCGGCTGTCAAACAGCGCGGCAACAGCCCTGATTACCGATGACTCGAATATTACCAAGATCCTGGAGATTCGCGACAGGCTGCCTCACCTGAAGCTGATCGTCGTGATCTCCGGCGACACCCACGGCGTGGCCTTGGACTTCTGGAAGCTCCTGGAATCATGCTCTGAAGGATTCGAAATCGAACCCACCAGCGCGGATGATCCCGCGCTGATTATTTACACCTCCGGGACAACAGGACCCCCAAAGGGTGCGCTCCATGCCCATCGGGTTGTGTTGGGCCATCTTCCCGGAGTGGAATTCCCCCACAATTTCTTCCCTCAAGATGGGGACCTGTTCTGGACGCCGGCGGACTGGGCCTGGATCGGCGGACTCATCGACGTGCTCTTCCCGAGCTGGCACCACGGCGTTCCGGTTGTGGCCCATCGAGCTCGCAAGTTCGACCCGGAACACGCGTTCCATCTGATAGCCAAGCACGGCATCAGGAACGCGTTCATGCCGCCCACAGCGCTGAAACTGATGCGCCAGGTAAAAGATCCGGGGAGCCGTCACCGCTTTGACATGCGCACGATCGGAAGCGGTGGGGAAACCCTCGGTGTGGAACTCATGGAGTGGGGCAAGGAGGTGATGGGGGTCACCATCAACGAGTTCTACGGACAGACCGAAGTGAACCTCGTTGTAGGCAACTGCTGCGAAGTCATGGAGATTTGTCCCGGTTCCATGGGCCGAGCCATTCCCGGTCACGTGGTGGAAGCGGTGGACTCCGGGGGGCTGCCCGTACCGGTCGGCACTGCCGGCGAGATCGCGATCAAGCGACCCGATCCTGTGATGTTCCTCCAGTACTGGCAGAATCCGAAAGCCACCGAAGAAAAGTTCGTTCAGGACTGGTGCCTCACAGGAGACTTGGCCCGAAAGGACGAACAGGGATACTTCTGGTTCGTCGGCCGCAAGGACGACCTGATCACCAGCGCCGGGTATCGCATCGGCCCCGCGGAGATAGAAGACTGCCTGCTCAAGCACCCCGCCGTGGGTATGGCCGCTGTGGTGGGAAGCCCGGATCCTGTGCGAACAGAAATAGTGAAGGCATTCATTGTGCTCAAAGCAGGACAGGCCCCGAGCATCGATCTGGAAGACGACATCAAACAGTTTGTCAAGGTACGACTTGCAGCTCACGAATTCCCCAGGGAAATCGAATTTGTCGGCGATCTGCCCATGACCGCGACCGGGAAGATCATTCGCAAGGACTTGAGGAAACTGGAAGTGGAACGCAAGTCCAAAGGGCTTTCGGAGAAATAGGGTGGGATTCCCACAGGCGTCAAAACAAGAGAGACCTTGCCCGATGCCCCGCCCTTGAAAGGCCCGGCTATTCTCAGTCGTCCCTCCGGGACTGAACGTGCGCCTTTGGAGCCCCAGAGGGGCGGCAGATAGTAGCCCGGTGCGTAAGCGCCGGGAGCCCCAAGCAGTGAAACGGGTACAAGCCCTCCCAGAGCTTAATTATTCCGCCGGGTTATCCGAAACCAAGACGCGCTGCACCCGCTTTGACCTCGCCCAACTGCGGGTCGCCGACATGTTCCGGTGTTGAGCCGGATCTGGAAGGCTGACTTCAGCTATTCGTCCTCCCCAAACAAGACCACGGTATTGCATGTGTGCCACGAAGTGCGAGGCCCATTTAGAGGGTGGTATTTCGTACCGAGTTGCTTCTCGAAGGATAGGATTGCCGGAGGAAACTCCTTTACTAATCGTAAGTTCCACTGCAGCAATTAGCTAACTAGATGATCTCATTGATTTCCTGCGGCCTTTATGACACCGGAAAACCGAGGCTGAAAGTCAGCACCGTCTCGTCGCGGAATCTTGTCCAAAACAGTCTTGAGAAAAGCTCCAATTCTCCCAATGGTACCATCATATGCGAATATCTTGAATGCATTTCCCGGGGACCGCAAAAACAAAGCTGGCGCAACGACGCGGACAGGGGCGAGCTGGAGCATGGTGTGCATAGAATGTGCCGCGCTTTTCAGTTCGGTGTGGTGAGAAAAACGGGTGTTCTCCGAGGCCCAGATATGCTAAATGGTTTTGAGCAAGAATCATTGAGCAAGGGGGCCTCGGATGGAAGAGAAGATACTGGAAGCAAGGGGCGAGTTCAACAGGATTGTTGACTTTGTGACCGGTGAGGCAGTCGGCCGGGAGATTCATGTCGTTGAACTGAGGATATTCAGAGATCTTCTGAGACTCGGTCGTGTCTTACTGGAGCTCTTTCTCAAGAGTGTCGGAACGGGATATGTCGGGGATAGCTTTACAGGAGCGGATGGGATGGTCATGCGTTACCTCCGGGATTCTCCGCGGAAATATCTGTGCGTATTTGGAAAGATCGACATTCACCGGGCGTATTATCTTGACGAAAAGGGCAAAGGGGCCTTTCCACTCGACGCACAACTGAATCTTCCGAAGCGGCTGTATTCGTATCTGCTGCAGAAGTGGATGACGCTTTGTGCGGTGCGGATTGCCTACAAGGAGGCCACTCGGTGGATGAGCGAGTTTCTGGGGCTGAATTTGGCTCATCGGCCGATCCAACGAGTTGCTCAGGATCTTACGCCGTCAGCGGGTGAATTCACCGACTCGATCAAGACACCCGATGAGCGCGAAGAAGGGCCTATTCTGATCGAGAGCCTGGACCGCAAGGGCATTCCCATGTGCAAACCCGATCCGAATGCTCGCAAGACTCCTGAGAAGCCCGGCAAGAAGAAGCAAGCCTTGGTCACCGCCACGGCAAGCGTTGATTTCCGCGAGGCATGTCCCGTTGAAGAGTTGGCAGAGGGTATAATGGGCGACGGGAACAAGCGAACCGGCCGAAAGAGGACCCGTCGAAACAGACCCCACCATAAGCTTATCATGGCCTCTCTTACCGACGACAAAGACGTACTGGTGGAAAAGGCTCAGAAGGTCGCAATGGCCAGAATCCACGAGAAGACACAACACAAGGCGGTGGTCGGAG
>JBFMAA010000155.1:0-14361 GCA_040755955.1 Thermodesulfobacteriota bacterium | reverse complement strand
TGTGTACAAAATCCGGAAAGACGGGCAACAAAATCAACCAAGAACGCGTTTCGCTCCGAAAACCAACACGGACATGTCTGTCACCCTGGGGCCGGCTGTCATTTCTCAAACATTTTGCAAGAGGCTCATTAGTAAAAGGGCGTACTCAGTTATGCCTTCGTTTTGTTTCCTGCGGGAAATGTGTCTTCTCGGTATTCTCTCCGCGTCCTCCGCGTCCTCTGCGGTGAATCCTCTTCTTGCCGGAGGTCTGATTAGGGCCTCGGGGGATCTTCCGCCTCCGAGTATCAAGGTCGCACCGGCGTGCCGGCAGCCTCCACCGGTTCAGGTGCCGAATACCCGGTGTTCGGCTCCTTCTGGGGCTCCCTCTGCGGCTCGGAAAAGCGTATCAAGCCCAGGATCGTCAACACGGTCAACAGGGAAATAATCGACAATACCAGGAAGCCTGATTCCAGTCCCCTTCCCTGCTCCACCCATTGCATCATCTTCACTCCGAGAGACCCGACCCCGAAGGTGAGCACAAACTTCATCCCGTACGCGGAATGATGCCACTTCTTGGGGGCAAACCTCGCGACAAGGGTGTTTTCGCTTGCCTGCATCCCGAGTTGAAAAAAGAAATACACGAATGCAAGGCCAACCATCGGAAAATCATGGGTGTACGCCATCAACAGTGCCGCGGGCATACACACCATGTGGAACCCGAGATAGGAGAACCGGGTGTCATAGCGTTCGCCGGCCTTACCCCCGATGAACTGGCCCACCATGCCCACTACGTACACCAGGGCCGTAACCTGGGTTGCGAGCAGGTTCTTGGTGTAGTCCAACCCCAGGACGCCGGATACGAGGCTCAGGATGCCGTCGCTTCTCGTCTCGATGTACGCAGTGAGCACTACCGTTGCGCCGTTAAAGGCGATCCCGCCGAGCAGCGTAGCGATCAAGAGGAACACAAACGGCGTGAGCGCACCGTTATTCCCGCTCGATTCCCGTGCCGTCGATCCGTGGGATTCCCGGAACGGAAGCACAAACATCAGGGCCAAGCCTGCCAGATTCAATAGGCCCAGCGCCACGAATACCATCGACGGTCCCCAAAGTCCGTTCACCTGACCGGCAACCAGCGGCGCAGCCACCAACCCGAGACCTCCAAACATGGCCAAGTATCCCATGGCCACGCTCAGGCGACTCACCCCTTTGGAGATCAAACCCAGGCCGATGGGATGATAGATGCCGGCAAACAGTCCTACTCCGGCCAAGGCAACCGACAACCCCGCCGGATTCTTCAGCATCAGCGCGGCGGCTAGGCCGCACACCCCGGACCCCACGAGCTGCAGCGTCATCAAGCGCTTGCCGCCGAGGCGGTCACCAGCGACGCCCCAGGGAAGCGCGGACACTCCGTAAAGCAAGTACTGGGGAAAAGTCAGGCCCAGCAGGTCCCCTACAGACACGTTCATGTGCAACGACAACGGCACAATGATCGCGGGCACGATCATCATGCTGAAATGGCTAATGAAATGACCAAAACAACTTACTATCAGTATCCTGCGTTCCTGGGGAAGCATTAAGAATCTCCTTCGGTGAAAGCCGCTGGGGGAAGGGGAGTTTTGAAAACCGCCCCTTCCCCCAGACCCCTCCCCTAAAACTTTTGGAGCATGCGGCTCCCGCTGGTCGCCGGGGGGAAAGTCTCCACATTGGCCTCGATGACGCGTAGGATCGCATGCTCGTTGTTCGTGGTGGCCGTTTCTCTTACATGCCGGTTCTCAACAGGGCTATTTGAGCCCTATTTCCTTGAAGAATGCAAGCACTTCGTGGGAAAGGAGGTGCGGAGCCCTGAACACCGCATAGTGGGCCAGCGGGCTGTCAAAAGAAGCGAACTTGGCTCCGGGTATCAGTTCCGCGGATTTGCGGGCCAGGTCGCATCTCAACCAAAGGTCATTGCTGACATGCAGTATAAGGGTCTTAGCGGTAATCTGCGGCAGGTGATCGTCAAGGTCAAGGCGATCCTGATTCCCGTTCCGCAGAAGAAGGTCGTTTGCGTCGAAGTCCCGAGCCTTGTCGCGCAGCGCCAGTCCTTGGTCGCCCTTTGGGTCCCAGGCGAAGACCTCTTTACGGACCTCCGGCCATCCCTGTCGGATGCGAAAATCCAGATCCATTCCGTTGTGCATCAGTATTGACCAGCCGAACATGACTCCACGGTTGGGGTGCCGCTTCTTGGGCAGGTGGTAGTAATCGCCCTGGGTTTCCCGCCAGACCGGATCGCTCATGATCGCTGCGCTCATGAGGTCGAAGATCCACCTGAGGACCGGGTCTTTCCCGGGTGCGGTGCTGCCGCCCACGGGCATGATCGCGTCCACGAGCTCCGGGTGGAGCAGCGCCCACAAATAGCTCTGCATGGCTCCCATGGACGGGCCCATGGCAAGGCGCACTCGGCTCACGTGGAGGTGATCCCGGAGAAGCAGGTAGTTGGCCTGGACGCAGTCGAAGAGCGTGTACTGAGGGAAACGCATACCCAGGCCGTCGCTCGGTTTGCTCGTGCCCCAGAGGCCCAGTGCGTCCAGAAACACCACGTAGAACCGCTCCGTGTCGATGAGCTTTCCCGGACCCACCGGAGCCTCGACGGAAAACTCATTCCCCTCTTGGCCATCGTGCCAGAAGTAGTACATCCACGCAGCATCACCGGAATAGTAGGGGCTGATGACCACCGCGTTCGTGATGTGGCCGGCTTCGTCACGCTCAGGGGTTCCGACCGCGACGTACGCGGTCCTGAGAGGAGGCGCTTCCATGGATTCCAGCGTGACGCCGCCTCCGCCTCCGAACTCATACGAGGATGGGTCTCCGATTCGGTATTCTCCGCCGATACGGAAGCCGGGAATGCTCCAGTACCGTTTCAGACCGGCCAGGGACCTCACGCCGGAGAGGCGCGTCACGCTTCGGATTTCTGCGGGTTGTCCTTCCATGTATACGTGAAATCCTCGTTTTTCGTTTGCCCGGTGGGTCAGTGTCCCGAGAACTTTGCCAACTGTGCAGTCGGGGTCGCATATTACGTTGAAGAGTCCGCTTTTATCAATACGCTTCGATAGTGAGATACCCCAACCCAAGGAGGTCGTCATGAAGGCCACTCAGCAGCTAAAGGCAGAGCATGAAGGCATCACGTTGATGCTGCGAGTGCTTGACACCATCTGCGGCCGAATGGAATCCGGCCAGCCCTTCGATGTGGGTCACATCGAAAAGATGCTCGATTTCTTCAAGGTGTTCGTGGACCGCTGTCACCACGGCAAGGAGGAGGGTCTGCTGTTCCCGGCTCTGGAAGGCGCAGGGATTCCCAAGGAAGGTGGTCCCATCGGACAGATGCTCTCGGAGCACGAGCACGGCCGTGCACTCGTCCGCGAGATGAACGCTGCGCTCTCACAGTATCACACGGACCCAGCCGCATCAGCGCGCCGGTTCGGTGACGCGGGCCGCATGTACATTGAGTTCCTGACCCTGCACATCCAGAAAGAAAACCAGGTGCTTTTCAGAATGGCCGACCAAAGGCTTGCCGAAGCCGATCAGGAGAGTCTTTTTCACGCATTCGAGGAGATGGAAGAGAAGAAGATCGGTCTCGGCACGCGCGAAGAGTTTCACCGACTTCTCGATGAGTTGGCCGAGATCTACGTGAGGTAACCACAGGCACAAATTCGGTTCCGGATGTCGGCACAGCGTCGTTCGTGGTCAAAGGGAATGGGAGGGGGGAGCGCTGCCGCCCCCCATCGGTGAAATGGCATTCTCGCCGGCGGAGACATGCACCGCGGGAGAGCCGTCCATCAGACTGGCTCTCGGAATGCTCATCCAGGGCTCACATGCCGCTGGCTCGGGGATGGTCTGCGTAGGCGCAGCATTTCGCGCAAGGACGGCTCCAAGCCAAGGCATCCTGGAAAATCCAGTTACGGTCTGCGCTCGTCGAGTTGGTGCCCAGAATGACAGGCTCTTCCTTGTCGCTATCAGAACCGTCTCTCCTTCGATCCATCGAGCGTTCCAAATATATCGAGGGCAAACTCTTTGTTGGAGCGTGAGAGACGTCTTTGTGAATTGAGCAGGTCAAGAAGCTTCCAGAGTTCGTTGGTCGGAATCAGCGCCTTCTCGAACTCACGCTTGGCCATCTTATGAAAGATCCGCAGTCCATTGTACACGCCGTTTATGTCGAGAAGCTGGTACAGCGCTGCCTGCATTTCTATGAAGGCAAGCCGGTGGTCAATCTCCTCCGGTTCCGTCGGTGTCTCTCGCTGCTTTCGCTCAAAGCGTTGCCAGAGAGAGGTCTTGGCCACTTCCATCGTCAAAAGACGCTGTTCCAGCGGCTGCACGAAGTCTTGGTCCGCAATTGCGACAGCGATCTCACCCGCCCTCCGTTCCATTTCCTCCATCGCCTCCGTTTTGAGAGCCCCGACTGCGGCATCGATTCGCTTATCCTGAGATTCCTCTTGGGACTTAGTGACGTGCTCGAAGAATTTCGTACGCTTTTCCTCGTAGTGATTCGTAAGATACACCACCACGCCCATAAACAACGCGATCAGAGCAGACAAACCGGTGAAAACAAAAGTTACGGCGTGGGCCATCTGGAAGTTGGCAACGCTGTCCTTTCCCAGTCCGGGGACGGAGATCCACACCACGCAGGCAACAACACCAACTATTATTCCGGCGAGCACGCCGCTGACGAAACACCATCCCTTTCCCTGAGAACTCCCTCCGGAACTCCTGCTGCTTGTTCCTGTTTCCTCAAGCACTTGAATCCTCCTTGCTCCACTCGCCTTTTATCCAGGATTCAATGACCGATCGGAACTGCTGTCGCCCGTTGTCGCCAATGGGGGTCCCCTCGCCCGCCTTGTACACCAATTCAACCCGCGGGTGCCTCCTCTCCGCTGCACGCCGATTTATTGCTTCAACTCGGGGTTTAACATCCCCTTCATCACTTCCGGTATTGGTGAACATGACAATGGGTATATTCGAATAGGAGACCTCCCCCTCTTTGGGTTCTGCGGCAGGCCTGAGAAAGTGCTCCACAAAGCAAAGCCCCGCGTCAAGACCGTGAGGTGACTTGATTTCGGGGTGTCCGATCGACTGGAGGTCCACGACACCATCCAAGGAGAAGTCAATGATGAGAAGGGTGTCCTGGTATGTGTCAGGGTTCAACTGCTCCAGAGCCCTCTTCAGATCAAACGGTTGCTTAGCCATCTTCACTTCGATATCCAGAGACTTACAGAACTGGATCAGGTCTGACACCTCAAAAGGTCTGTCTTCCAACCATAAGATGGTTTTCCGATTCACCACTGCACCTCCATAAAAGGGTCATTTCGCGACAAGAAAAGTTGAGAAGGGAAGGACGAGCCTGAACGTGAAATCGCAGAGTCCCGGTTCCCGAGTGTGGCTCATGTCTGGTGGAAGTTTCAAACCTATCCCCTGATTTTGGGAAAGCACATGCGCAATATTCAATCCAAGGCCTGTGCCCTGCTTCTGTCCCACGTTGCTCCCCCGAATGCCGTAACCTCCGAGCCTCAATCGCTCAGACTCGGGTAGGCATATTGCCCTGTTCCGCACGTCTATCTCAAAACAATCCTCCCTGCGTTCGAGTCCTACACGAACAACAGTCCCCGGATCAGCGTATTTCACCACATTCTCCAGAAGCTTGAGGTAGACTATCAAGAATTGGTCTTGCTTAATCTTGACGAGTGCATCGGCAACCTGCCCGAAGTTAGTCTCCCAGTTGGCCGGGTAACTATTCTCCATGTAGTTCTGCGTGTGCCGATCAAGAAAGGCCCCGAGATTGAGTTCGGTTTCCGACTCATCGATATCTATTCCGTATTCCTTGGAGTAAAGGAAGAAAATTGGAGGCTTGCCGGATTTGACGAGTTCAATGAACCGCTCGGGCCGATAGAAGTCGGCAAACTTCCTCATCAGACCCAAAGATCGGTCCAGATCTTCGCATGCAACATCCACGTCGCTCTTCTCTGGCGAGGAGGCGGCTTTCTTCAATGCCTTGGCCCGATAACCGACGACATCGCGAAGAGTGCGCATTTCATGTGCCAGAATCCGGTGCATAATGTCTTCCACTTGACTGCGCGTGTTGATGGCAGCAATTGAGATGGCGATATAATGGGACATGAAGCGTGCCGTGTACTGCCATCGGTCGGCTTCCGGCTTAGAAATGCCCCCGTTGTCACTCACATAGTAGAGCGACAAAGCACACAGGTTCTTGCCGGTCTTTGGATCGACAACCGGTACCACCGCGGTGTACTGATACTTTTCGCGAACGGAACGCGGTAGAGGGTGTTGATCTATCCATTCCTTATGCTTCCGAGCCCATTCGTCAACGTTGTTCAAAAAGAAATGCCCGCGGTCGCGCCTCCTATTGTCGAAGGCCTGTATTAGCATGCTCCATTTCATGTCCTCGGACAGAACATATGGCGCGGTGCTCGTCTTGACCCAGGTCTCCGTATCAGGACGGTTAAACGTCGCGCTCAACTCGAATTCGTTCGGCCGCCCTAGGGGAGGTATCCACAGTGTGCAGGCATCAGCCAAGAAAATTGAGGCCGCCCGCTCACAGATAACCTTGTGTTTTTCCCATCCTTCCATCTGTTCGTCCAAAGCCACTTCGTTAATCTTGGCGAGGGCCGACAGCATCTCACGGTGGTGGAGAAACGGGCCCAACATGTCGGCAATTCCCTGGGCAAGTTGCACGAAGTCTTCCCGGAATTGATATGGCTGGGAGCCCACGATCTCCAATACTCCGAAGATCAGACCATTCACGTTCATGGGCACCGCTATGGCGCATCTGCCCTTGAGTCGCGTCAGGTATGGGTCCAGGAGGTATTCTCCGGGGGGATCAGCGCTCTCCGGCTGTCCGTTGCCGGGAAAAAGGGCCTTGCAGAAACGAGGGAGGCCGGTGTCGACAGCGCGGTAGGAGACGCTCCTCTCACGCTTGGTCATGTCTGAAGCGGCCTCTTCCATGGACGCGCGTTCCTTCTTGAGGTACTCGCTTCTGGTCTCTGGTGACAAGGGTGGTTGGATGTGAGCGGCAATCGGGATCAGGGTCTTTACGGGACGATTGTAGAGGTAAACCGTGACGAGATCGCAACTGAACAGCCCTTCGATACGCCGCGTCAATTCATGGTACGACTTTTCAATATCCGGCTTCTTCTCGATGGCCGGTTTGCACACATAGCCATCCAGTTCGGTCACGCCCACTTCGTTTTGCAGCCTGCTCCAAAGACGTCTCACTTTCTGTCCTGCGTATCCATGGAACCGATACGCAAGAGATTGCCCCATTTGCCCGATTTTCTTAACAATCAGAGCTTCGGTTTCTCGGAGCGCTTGGGGGTGCGACTCGAGAGACCCTTTGACGAAAACACGTTTCTCCCCGATTTTCGGGTCACGGATCAGGGCAAGGCTCCACGCGGATTCTGTAAGAGCGGCCTCCAGAGCCACCTCCCCTGTCTGGTCGAGCAAGAATAAGAGCTTATCTCCAGAGCGAAGCATAGACAAGCTCTGCGCCTGCGGAGCCAGGTCTTTGTGAAGCAGATGAACGTATTGAGCCAAACGATAGTAGGTAACATTCTTGATCAGCGGTATCTGCTGCGGATCATGCTGAAGCGTAAGAATATCGGTTACGATATCGCCCAGGAGTCGGGCATCGTCCACAAGACACTGGTCGTAGATCCAACCGGTGGCTCGCCCTCTCAACCGCAGGTCATTCGGATCGAAGTCATGCTCAAAACCCAGTCTTCCATAGTCGTCAACTACGTTTACGACGAACGCCTCCACTGTCTTCCCGAAGTTTACAGGCTTCTCGCCGTGTATGGGGATCGTGAAGACAGGGCCTGCCACCAAGAATCCAGAGAAATCATCAGCCGATGGGAACTTCATCCGGACGGCAGCCACCTTCATGCTGTCGTTGAAATAGCTTATCGGCCCCAAAACATCGCCATTCGGTTGCGACTTGTCCAACTCGCGGCGCACAAATCGGCGCTCGCCAGCCAGCCAGTACTTGTTTCGCCTCAAACAATCCACAAGAGGATGGATTCGGACGGGAGCCGTCACCCAGCCGGAATTCTCCCGACCCTTGTATTCCTCGGCCGTTTTCGCGTCCATCTCACCGAGAAAAGGACCGGGATGAACTTCGTGCTCCATCTGCAAAGTCCTTTCCCAGTCCAGAAGACGCAACGGCACATTAGAAAGGAGGGATAGAGTCTGCAGAATTACTTGTATCCCCCACCGATTGCCGTCACTGAGCGCGTACTCTACCAACAACGCCATGACCACTTCCTCCCCTTCTTTGCGAATGTTGAAGTGCGGGAGTGACCCGGTTCAAGAGATTGATGTGAGTGACTTCGATATTGGCTGGACGAGATTTGGATTACCCAGGCCCGCACACGTGCGGGACAGTCCTCGAACGGACGAGTACACGGGACATCGCTTCACCCCCATGTCCTTGCCGCTTGTTGATCCATGAAGCCTTCATGCCCCCGGAACAACGAACGGGTTAACGTGCTCGAATGAAAAAGGAATTACCCTTCCCCCTGCTCCTACGGTATTTCTTGGGACAAAATAGCGTATGACGGACTTGGCAGGAAGTCAAGTCTGAAATGCATTAAGCTTCTCTTATATCTGGTTCCGACGCATCTCCATTTCACGGCAAGAAGCACCTATGGTTGTGATATCTAGTGGGTAGTAAACTTACCGTTCTGGTGCCTCGTCGGGTGCGTATCGCAGTCCGCGGGTGTCCGCAGCTTGGCCGGGGGGCGGTGTTCGTTCAATGGGCGTGGTTCATTTCAGAGGCGTAAAGGCCGCTCATGAACGTAAAAACCATGCACGAAACTCTTACGGGATGGCGACTATCCGGCGGAAGTGGACGCGGAATTGACTCATTGTGTCTTCGTGGTCAATATTCTTCTGTCGCCGGCTGAACGCTTACGACGGTGTTACGTCCCTCGAATTCGCCAAACTTCCTGAACGGCTTCCTCTGAGACCTGGTCCATTTCGTCAGTTGCGACCCGCTCGACGACGCAGCCTCCAAGGAGCTTTTCGACCTCCCCCGTCAGAGCCAGGCACCCAGGTCCCTTCACTCCCCTGACCTGCACCTTGACTCTTCCGTCGGGGCTGACGATCACTTCGATTTCCTGGATTTCGCTCATGAAGCGCCTCTCATCTCAAGTCATGCGTCGGAGGGTGAGACGTATGGTGTGGTCCGCGTCGACCTGTTCTTCGACCACCGCGAAGTCCTGCTGCTCAAGGAGGTTTTTGGCTACGAGATAGGCGTATTTCTGGGTGATCCGCCCGAGGAATTCCTCACGCTTCATGTCTTCGATGCCGTACCAGTCGGCCACGAGCTCATACGAGTCGCCGTTCCTGCGGAAACCGATCTGGTACTCAGGATTCGACGTGGGTATGCGCAGTTCCACAGAGGTGCAAATCCCCTGGTATCCCCGAATTTCCAGTGCTCCCTCCTGGTACTCTATTCCCAGGTCCTCCAGGGCCTGCTTGAGGAAGTCCTTCGAGATAATCCGGGTCTTGAGTGTGGTAAAATGCGACATGTCGCCTCTCTCAGACCAGCTTGATGATCGGGTGGTCCTTCATGAGCGTCTTTCCGGTGGCCAGGTCCCGGACCGTCACGCAAAGCCGCTTGTTCCCGTCCACCGAGAACTGCACCGGGAAGCGCTTGTCTCCACGTTTGGCCAGAGGCTCGGCCCGTATGAAGCACGGATTGTGCTCGTTGATCCAGAATCTGCTGCGGACGGCAGGTTCTTCACGCTTCTGAAACCTCGCCGCGCCTGAAGGATCGAACACCAGGTCGAGCTGCGGTCCATCCCCGCAGGAATAGCACTCACCGTGCCCGATTTCGTAGATCTCGATCCCGAGGCACTCTTGGTCATCGTAGGACGCTGCCACATTCACTTGTCGGACCGGCCCGTCTGTGGGGTACGGGGTGCCCGACGGGATGATCGTGAGGTAGTCGTGATCACCTTTATCCCTGTTGTAGAAGCGCAGGCTGTAATGATGCTGGATATGGTCGTAGAAGTCGAGTCCGCTCAGGAACGCGGCAGCGCCGATCACCACTGCATCCAAGGGGCGATGCGACTGCACCCGTGGGCCGAAGACCTGCCTGACCGCGCGTCGCACGCTCGGGATCAAGCTCGAACCGCCGACCAGGAGCACCGCTTCGATGTGATCCTGTCCGAATCCCTTCTCACGAGCGCCGGCCATGGCCCGGTTGAGCGCTGCCTGGATCATCTCGAACAGACCGTTGGCCTCCAGCAGATCTTCGAAGGACGTACGGGAATACTCACCGGCAATGACTTCTCCGGTGTCCGGATCTGCCACTACGATCTCGGCACGCTCCGAGTTGGTAAGCGCTTCTTTGGCCCGTTCGATCTCCATAAGCAGGAGGGTGGAGATGTGGCGCACGTCCTCGGGTTGCCTGCCGTTCTTGGTCAGGAGGTCCCGAAAGATCCAGTTGTCGATGGTGGTCCCGCCGACCTCAACGCCGCCTTTCCCCAAGACCGAACATCGGGACGGGCCCGTGGGGTCGCGTTCCATACGGACAATCGACACGTCCAGAGTCCCGCCGCCGAAGTCGAACACCATGTACACGCTGCCAGCCTTGAGGTTGATCCCGTAGCCCAGCGCGGCCGACGATGCCTCATCGAGCAGCCTGTAGCGGCTGATCCCGGCGCTATCGCACACTCGTGTGAGCCAGTCCTGATAGTGTTCGAAGGCTTCCACCGGAAGCGTGAGAGCCACCTCCTCGTCTCCGAGTCCTGCCAGCTCAGAGGCAAACAGAAGCACGCGCACAAGGAAATCTGCACCAGCTTCGGAGAACTTCACGCGGCGATCTCCCACCCGCCGCGGGATCTCGAGTCTGTTGGCAATGTAGCGTTTCATCCATCGGAAGGTGGCCTGAGACTCCGCGAGACCCTTCTCCTCCACCTGGCGACCGATCCATACCTGCTTTCCCGCATAGGCGATGATCGACGGAAGGTAGGGGACTTGCACCGGGGTCGCTCCTGATCCTACGTACCTGGCGAGGCGCGACACGTCCGGAATCAACAACGACCTTGCTTCACCAAGGGCATCGTCCCAGACCGCGACCCTCGTGTTTGATGTCCCAAAATCTACAGCCAGTTTCACCCTCGTGGCACTCCTTTCGAAAGGTCCACGGCTGCCGCGAATACTAGCACAAAGAGGTCGGGAGCCGCAACGGAGGTCGGCCGTGCGGGAGGTGGCGCAAAGTGAGTGATATTGGGCAGGGCCCGGTCAATATGCTTGACAAGAGGCGAAAACCGGACTATATGTTGAGAGAGTGAGGCAAATTATGGCTGCGATATCAAGGTGTCATCAGGAATACTTCAAGTAAATGTAAGTTCAGCTTGATAGAGCGCCCCGCATATGGAGTTTTTTGCCACAAGTGGACTCGGAGGACCGCTGTCATGAGATGCTGCCGGCCTATCGCCATACTTCTGTTCCCGCTGTTGATCTGTTTCGGTTGCGTGCCCCGCTCAATGACGGGCTCCTCAAGCAAGACCGACAAGGACATCCAGGTTCACTACCAGGCGGGAATAAACTACCTGAATGAGGGGAAAACGCCCCAGGCAGTCAAGGAGCTTACCACAGCTCAGAAGATGGCCAAGGACAACCCCGATGTGGAACACGCACTCGGCTTGGCATATCAGCAGAGGGGATTCTACGACCGTGCCGTCGAGCAGTACCAGCTCGCACTGAAGATCAATCCCAAACTTACCGAGGCCCGGAACAATCTCGGGACCGTGTACCTGGTGAAGGGCGAGTTTGAGAACGCCATCGAGCAATTCGAAAAATGCCTGAAAGACCCAACGTATGAAACGCCGGAAAAGGCCGAGTACAATCTCGGCGTGGCCTATTTCCACAAGAAGGACATCCTTGCAGCCATCAAGCATTACGAGGAAGCACTCCGCTTGAAGCCGGACAATGCCAACGCGCTGTTCAATTTGGCTTTCTGCAACGAGAAGCAGGAGAAACTTCCGGAGGCGCTCGAAATCTACGGAAAAGCAGTGGCCGTGCAACCGAACTTCAAGGAAGCGCTCCTGAGAATCGCCCATATCCACAAGACGGGAAAGAATTACGCGAAGGCCAAGGAGACATTGGACAAGCTCCTCACTGCTGACCCGGGAATGCTGGACGCGAAATTCGAACTCGCGCGGCTCTACGTGGAAATGGGGGACATGAAGAAGGGTGTCACCGCGTTCAAGCAAGTCAGCAAGGGGGACCCGAGCGGGCCGTTGGGAAAGGCTGCGGACGAGGAGATCAAGAAGATCTCCAGCGATAAATTCAAGGGCATACCCAAGGTCTCGATGAGAGAGTAGGCTTTCACCGTAGCGGGATTTGGTGTATGTTGGCTCTATCCCTAACCCGGAGGAACCACATGCAACTCCCCCGTCGGATTGCCATTGCCCGTGGCGAAGAACCCGTTGACCTGCTCCTGGAAAACGGGAAGCTCATCAACGTCTTTTCCGGAGAAATCCACGACGTATCAGTGGCCATTCACGAAGACCGCGTGGTCGGGTTCGGTCAGTACGAAGCGCGGCGGACCGAGGACTTGGGCGGACGGTACGTATGTCCCGGTCTGATAGATGGTCATCTGCACCTTGAATCGAGCATGCTCAGCATACCGGAGTTCGCGGGGAACGTAGTAACTTTGGGGACCACTTCGGTGGTGGCCGATCCCCACGAGATCGCCAATGTGCTGGGACTCGAGGGAATCAGGTTCGTGCTCGATTCCAGCGAAGGATTGCCTTTGCGGGTGTTTGTGATGCTTCCGTCATGTGTCCCCGCAACTCCGTTCGAGACGTCAGGGGCAACGCTCTGTGCCGCGGATCTGGCGCAGTTCAAGGATCACGAACGCGTCCTCGGGCTCGCGGAGGTCATGAACTTTCCGGGCGTGTTGTTTCAGGATCCGGACGTGCTGGCCAAGATCGAGGTTTTTCGCAATCGCGTGATCGATGGGCACGCACCCGGCTTGTCGGGGAAGGACCTGGCAGCGTACGTGAGCGCAGGGATCGGTTCGGACCACGAGTGCACCGTGCTCGATGAGGCGCGGGAAAAGCTCCGCAACGGGATGCGTGTCATGATCCGTCAGGGCTCGGCAGCGCAAAACCTGGACGCGTTGCTTCCCGTGGTGAACGAGTTCAACTCCCGCAATTGCTTCTTCGTCACCGACGACATGGACCCTCGCGACATCGAGGAGCGCGGTCATATCAGCGGTCTGGTGCGGATGGCGATCAAGAAAGGGATGGCGCCGATTCGCGCGGTTCAGATGGCCACGATACACGCCGCCACGTATTTCCGGCTGCGGGGCCTGGGTGCGGTATTGCCCGGTTACTTGGCCGATCTTCTGATACTTGACGATCTCGAGCAATTCAAGATCTGCCGCGTATACCAGAATGGCCGCCTGGTTGCCGAGCAGGGAAAGCTTCTGGTGCCGAGCGTCTCTGCCGCGAGTCGCGTACTGCCGGTGAGCATGAACGTGAACTGGGACAAGGTCCGGGACTTCATTGTCTCCGCCTCGGCAGAGTCCATGAACGTGATTCAGGTGGTTCGGGGCCAGATCGTTACCAGGCGGGTCGTGGAGCGAGCTGCGGTGCTGAATGGCCATGCAGTGGCTGATCCCGCTCGGGATCTGCTCAAGATCGCAGTGATCGAACGCCACCACGGGACCGGTTCCTACAGCGTCGGATTCATTCGAGGATTCGGCCTAGCCCGCGGTGCTATGGCCTGCACGGTGGCGCACGATTCCCACAATATCATTGTGGTCGGCGCATCCGACGGGGACATGATGGTTGCGGCTCGGGAACTCGCAGCGCTTGGCGGGGGGATGCTCGTGGTAGACAACGCGCGGGTGATCGCCAAACTTCCGCTGCCCATAGCAGGGCTCATGTCGGACAGGCCGGTGGCTGAAGTGCGCTCCGGCCTCGATGCGGTGACCAAAGCGGCTCAGGGCTTGGGTTGCACGCTGGAGGCCCCCTTTGCCACGCTGTCGTTCATGGCGCTGACACCGATCCCGGAGCTCAAGATCACGGACCAGGGGCTTTTTGACTCGGTGAACTTCAGGTTCGTGTCGCTGTTTGCAGAGTGAATTCAGTGCGACTGGGAATACGTCAGGAGGCACTGCCTCAACAGGTTAATGAAGGTTTTCGGGGGGAAACCCTTCTGAAAAAGGGTTGTCCCCCGGAGACCGCATTTTCATGAGAACCCCCATGGCCGGGGCGCGGCCACAACGAAGCATGGAAATGCCGTTGTATTCCATGGCATGTGAACCTTCGGCGACCAGCGGGAGCCGCATGCTCCAAAAGTTTTAGGGGATAGGGG
>JBFMAA010000154.1:0-14471 GCA_040755955.1 Thermodesulfobacteriota bacterium | reverse complement strand
TTTGGCCATTGGCTTTCCCCTTTCCCATCTTCTTTGTCGAAAACGGGTTATGGCAGGAAAGCCAATGCCATTCAAGCGTATCTTAACGTCTCACCCACGAAATCGCCGAAAATGGCAAAACTATAGCTTGTTCCTACAACCCTTGAAAAAGCCCAGCGTCGCGCTTGAAGGCTACTTGAGGATTGCCGGGTCCTCAATGGTCAACTTCTTTTCAAACTCATCGAAGAACTCCTGTTCAGACTTCCTCCAGTCTGACCCGAACCTCTCGTTGAAGATGACGGCCAGTTGATCAAATACCTTCTTCCAAACCGACTGATAGTTGAGCCTCAGAACATCTTCGAGGAAGGGCACGAGGGATGTCAGCTTTTCCTTTGGGAGATAGGCACGAGCCCCCAATTCGATCGATCTCTTCAAGGCATCGGGGCTCAACGCGTGCGCGGTGAGCATGATCGCGGGAAAACCCGCATTCACTGCGAGCCCCAAGAGATCGAAGCCCCGAACCCCCATGATGTCCAGAATCACGAGGTCGTAGGTGTAGGAAACCAGATACTCCAGGCCCTTCTCATAGGTGGTCGCGGTATGGAGACTCACGTCGGCTGCGTCCCTCAACTCTTCGGCGATGATGCGAAGGATGTCTTCCTCGTCATCTACCGCCAGGATCAACTTGTTCTGCAAGACATTCGTTCCGGCCATATCCTCACTCCTTTGCTGAAATCGTTCGCGGGGCACAAGAGAATTCTCCGCAGAGGGTGCGAGAAATGAAGAGAGTAACAAGAAAATGCGCGACGGTTCTTGATCTTCTCAGCATCCTGCCCCTGTGGTGAGTCTCTTCTTCGCTTCTCCGCGCCTTCTGCAGGCGGGTGCAGCGCGTCTTGGTTTCAGATAACCCAGCGGAATAATGAGGCCCTGGGAGGGCTTGCACCCGTTTCACTGCTTGGGGCTCCCGGCGCTTACGCACCGGGCTGCTGTCTGCCGCCCCTCTGGGGCTCCAAAGGCGCAACTTCAGTCCCGCAGGGATGTAAGAAAGCAGCCCGAGACGTGAGTCCCGGGTTGCAGAAATGCACCGTGACATCATTAAGATACCAAAGTGCGCGACACCGTCTGTAGGCTCTCCGGTGAACATGTGCAGGCACTCTTACTGTCGCGGGAGATCGAGGTCCCGCAGAGCGCCGTAGAGCTCAACCCTGATCCATCCCGATACGGGTTCGAAGATCTCCTTCTCCACGTTGGTCTGCCATATCCGCGCCACGGGAAACCTGTTGTTTCTGATGGTAAGGGGAGCCGACAGGCCGCCCGTGTCAAAGTCTTTAAGGGACTTCAGGGCCTGCACCAGTCCCTCGCCGTTCAATTGCCCGGCCTTGTCCGCGCGTCTGAGGCACTCGACGAAGATCAGTCCTGTCATGAACCCTTGCATGTACGAGTTTTCTCGGAACTCAACGTACGGATAGTGTTTCTTGTTGTACGCTATGATCTTTTTGATCATGGGTACATCATCATTCCACCAGCACATATACGGACTGATCGTGCGCAGGCCCTCCGCAGCCTTGCCCATGTGGCGCAGCAGCGCTCTCGTGCCCGCCGAGAACGTGCATATCATCGCGGGCTTGAATCCCAAGACATGGCATTGGCCCACAATCCCCTTGACTGAATCCAGGAAGAAGCCGTGAATGATGAGGTAGTCGGGCTGCTTCTCCCTGAGCCTCTTGATTTGGGGCACGAAGTCAATGGTGTTTTCCGCAACGGTCTCTTCACCCACCAGTGTGAGTCCAAGTCGGCGACACATGTTACGTGCGAAAGGGATGGGACTCTTTCCAAATGCTGAATCGCTGTACAGAAACGCTCCCTTGGCTGAAGGAGTGGTCCTTGCTATGTGTTTGAGAAGGATGGCAAGCATGTCTCCATCGGTAGGTCCGGCAAGGAATATGTAGGGGTTCACGCCCTCGTCCGCGAATTCGGCCGACATGGAGGCGGGACTGTAGAGGATTTTGTAGCGGTCCTTGATATCCGGCCCAATAGTCCTGGTGAGCTCTTCACTTTCGCTGTACACCGCAAGAGGATGGTGCGTGGACATCATGTTCTTGAATGCCGTCACGGCCTTGTCCGTTGTCTCTCCTGCATCCTGTCGCACATAGTTGATCTTCTTGCCGTTGATCCCACCTTCCTCGTTCGCGATCTGTAGCGCGTCCAGCAGCCCTGCTTCCGTCTGGACTCCCACCCAAGCCGGGCGGCCGGTGACCGACACAAGCGCGCCTATCGCAATCGAATCGTCGGCCTGGGCTTGACCGCAAAGAGCCGTGAACAGCAAGATCACCACGATTCCAAAACCGCTCCTCCGTTCCATGTTCCGGTCCTCCTCATTCTGGTCGACCGACGAAGGTGGACGCGAGCGCACATCCTTAAGTCGCCGGCAGTGTCGTTGACGCAGGCGCAACCCCCTCCGTACATATGTTAGACCTCGCGAAGCTACGAGTAAATAGGGTGAACATCCCAATTCACGATCAGGAACACCTCATTCGTGGGAACCGTGCGGCGAAACCATAGGGCTTGCCGCGACATAACTCTGTCCTCTCTCGCACTCCGTTTCCATGGATTGAAACCCATGGCTATTCAACGTGCGCCCAATGGGCGCGAGGCTTTCCTGCCCTGAAAGGGCAGACTGTGAATAGCCGTAGGTTTCAACCTACGGGAAGCGAGGCAAGTCCATGCGCTTCCCTAATTCATCGTAGATGCAAGCTTTGTTTTGCCGCGGGTCCGTAGAGGCAATGAGCCATCCGGGGCGAGCATCTTGCTCCAGTGTCCCGCTACTTGACTTCGGACGACGGCTCTTTTAGACTTGCGGGACCCATGCTCATGGGGGCAGGGAGGCCTGTTTCTCCGCCCGGAAGTCGGTGTTTTGGGTTTGCGTTCGGCCTGAAGGACTATGGAACAAACCACCAACGCTCAAAGACACGGAGAATGCGATTCTTTGTCACCGAGACACGCGTTGCCCACCGATGTCTTTCTGTCTTGATGCCTTTGTGGTTTGTCTTCACTGCGGAAGAAGGATGCCCCCTGAACGGTTACGTCTTGCGAGTGTTGGGATGAGCGGCATGACAAAGCAACGAGTCTTGATTGCAGAAGACCACGCGATTCTCAGAGACGGATTGCGCTCATTGCTCTCTTCGGACGAGGACATCGAGATTGCGGGCGAGGCCGTCGACGGGCGTGAGGCAGTGCTGTGCGTCCGGAATCTGAGACCGGATATTGTCTTAATGGACCTGTCGATGCCGAGATTACACGGCGTCGAGGCCCTCAGGGAGATAAAGAAGGTGGCTCCCGAGACCAAGATCCTGGTGCTGACCGTTCACGAAAACGAGGAATACATCTCGGCCACCCTTGAGGCCGGCGTGAACGGGTATCTGTTGAAGAAGGATGCCACCCACGCAGAGCTCCTCAGAGCCATCAAAGCGATCTCGAAGGGACGGGTGTATCTAAGCCCGGCTGTGTCGGAAAAGCTCGTGGAAGGGTATCTGCAAGGCAGAAAGGGCGTGAGACCCAAATCTACCTGGGAGACCCTGACGGCTCGCGAAAGGGAAATCCTCAAGCTCATTGCAGAAGGGTATCGCACCAAGGAGATCGCCGATTTTCTCTGCATAAGCGTCAAGACTGCCGAGAATCATCGTGCCAACCTCATGAGAAAACTCGACCTGCACAATGTGGCGGCCGTGACGGCTTTTGCGATGGAGAAAGGGCTCATTGGCGAATAGGGGTTGCGGCATTGTCCGGCCACGAGGCACGAATCATGGTCCCTTCCCCCTTTGCGCTCTCCATGTGGAAGGCCCCCCCCGACAGCTCGATGCGTTCCCTGATACCGGCAATTCCCAGTCCTCGCCGCGCACCTTTGGGTGACAAGACCTCGTTGATGTCGAATCCCACGCCGTCGTCCCGGACAGTCAATTCCGTGCCGTGATCCGTCTTGCAGAGAGAAAGGCGAACACGCCCGGCGCGGCTATGCTTGGCAATGTTGTTGAACGTCTCCTGCAGGACGCGGAACACCACTATCTTTAGGGACTCCGGCACGTCCTTTTCCTCGATGCGAATCTCTTTCTCGACCTGTATGCCGCCACAAGTCAGGTGGAATTCGCGCACAAGCCACGTGATTGTGGCGAGTATGCCCAGATCATCCAGCATCGACGGTCGCAGATCCATAGATATTCTGTGCACTTCTTCGATGATGCCTCGAATTGCAAGCAGCAGGGACGACAGAGTCTCGTGTTGAGACTGAAGCCCGCACGAATGCCGTTGTGAAAAGGCATCGTCCAATTTGAGTCTGAGCGCGGTGAGAGACTGGCCGATTCCATCATGCAACTCCCGCGACACCCGCTTTCTCTCGCTTTCCTGGGCTGTGAGCAGTTGCGCGGAGAGCGTTCTCAGACGTGCTTCCGACTGCGAAAGGGCTTCCTCGGCGCGTTTGCTCTCCGTAATATCGGAGAGGATGGCAAGCATTCCGGCCGGATTCCCCTCATGATCGAGATACCGCGAGGCGCTTATGCGCACGTCCAAAATACTCCGATCCTTGCGGTATCGCCTTGTCTCGAAGGCGCCGCGGTCCACATGTCCGCTCAGGAGGCTGTAGATCTGCGCCATCGTGACTTCTCTCTCAGATTCGGGAACGAAAGGGATGCGCTTTCCGATGACATCGTCCTTGGTCCATCCGAACATCTGCGTGAATGAATCGCTGATGTATTGCGCTCTCCCCTCAATGTCATAGATCACGATGGCGTCGGCACAGGAATTCAACAGGGACCGGTAGAGCTCCTGAGCTCTGTTCGCCTTCTCGTAAAGCAGTCTGTATTCCTCCTCGCTTTGCCGCAAGGCCTCGTCCGCGCGTTTGCGCGAGGTGACGTCCGAAATCGTCATTATGGTCCCCTTGCGAGGATTGGACGGATCAGGAGAGCCGGCCATGATGTAGCCGTCAAAGAGCGAACCATCCTTCCGCTGGAACCGTGCTTCAGCCTCCGCGAGTCTGCCGGACGCGAGGTTCCGGTAAATGATGCTGCGAACCCTCTCGTACTCGTCATCAGAGGGGTAAAAAGCTCTCGGGCTCGTCCCCAGACAATCTGACTCGCAACGCTCACCGAACAGATCGAGCATCGCCTTGTTTGCCCACCTGAGCCGCCCGTCCTGGAAGTAGCTTATTGCCAGCGGCGCGGCTGACAGGACTTCGCTGACGCGGTAATTCCCCAACAGTGGAATGGGTTCCGATCCATGCCGTCTTTCCGCCACAGCCACCAGTCTTGTCATCGTTTCCAGGAGGGCTCGGTCGCGTGCTTCCAATGCATAGCCATGGGGAAAACACAAGACCAGAAGTCCACAGCAGGATTCGCCACATCGTACGGGACATGCCACATGCGTCTCGAGGTCGGGTGCGGTTTCAGAAGAGCTGGGCTGCACACAGTCCTCCGTGCGATGCTTCCGGACGACCGAGATCCCTCCCAGGGCCGTCTCGGGTGTGTCGCAGAAGGCCGGGAGAGCGTCGTTCTCCTCGAAGTCGGGAGTGGTATGCCACTTGGCCCACAGGCACGGCGTAGCCCCTTCCAGGTGGTAGTAGACGGCAAACGAGGCTGACAGAAGCTCTCCGCAGAGACCCGTCAGGTCCTGAACCATCTCGTGGGGATGACGTTCTGCTTCAGCCAGGCATCCGATCACGCGAGTGATGCCTGCCAGGAGCCACTGGGAATCCCCATACCTTTTCTCGATCTCCTCAAGCCGGCAGCGCAGGTCAGGCGCTTGCTTGAGGAGTTCCTCCGCGGCTTCGTGTTCGTCATTCATGCTGAAGTGGCCCCGCGTGATGAGATTGATCCGCACGAGATGCGGAGTTTGGGTTTCTGACCACGTAGCAAGCGGGCAAAGCTACAACATTCAGGGGATGGTCACGTGGATTCTATCCTGTCTCACGATTCCCCGCAATGCACAAAGCGGCTGGGAGCCGCAACCAATAATCGCGCCGACTTTTCTCGGCCCGCGTGGAGTCCCATGGCGGGTCGGGTCAGAGCTTCATTAAGGGCCTGCGGCAAGATAGCTCTGTCATGTCTTGTGCTCCCCGTCCATGGGTTGAAACCCATGGCTATTCAAAGTGCGCCCAGGACGGCGCGGGCCATCCCGCCCTGAAAGGGCAGCCTGTGAATAGCCGTAGGTTTCAACCTACGGGAAAGCGTGGCAAGACAATATGGTTCTCTAATTTGCCGTAGTTGAAAAGCTTATTCTGTCACGGGCCCTCATGGCGAATATTTGAACAATGGTAGTGCAAACGAGATCTCTTCAACCGTTGCGAAAGCCCCTCCTCAAGATCCTCAGCGCTCCCCGGGTCAGACCCCTGAAGCATTCCCGACCGGAGGACCGGCTCTGCTGAGCTGCTTCCGGACTTGCCGTGATGCGGAATTGCCGCTACACTCCCATCAGCTCACCGATTTCTCGGCGGTTCATATTCTCTGCGTCCGGAGGTGCAACGCTCTTGGCTCGTCCTTGGAAGATAGCGATCTTGGGGTCGTCCTCTGCGGATGAGGATTCCGCAGCAGGGCGCAGAGCATACATGATTGGGCGACTCGTTGCTCAACGTGGGGGTGTGATCTTCACCGGCGGGTGTGCCGGTCTTCCCCACGCTGCGGTCCGTGGAGCCCTGGACGCGGGTGGCACCACCGTGGCCGTTTCGCCGGCCATGAACCTCGACGATCATTGTGACCTCTCGATGTACGGGTGTCCCTCGGACAGCACGATCACGGTCCTCACCGGTATGGGGACCAAGGGACGCAATGTGGTGCTCGTGAGAAGCGCGGATGCCTGCGTGTTCGTGGGGGGCGGCATGGGCACCCTCAACGAATTCACCATAGCTTACGATGAACTCCCTGCCGCCGCGGCCATCGGGGTGCTCTTGGACAGCGGGGGGCTGAGCTCGGAATATGCCCGCCTTGCGACCGCCGTGCAGCGCGCCCCGGAAGCGCTTCTTATCCGGGACGAGGACCCGGACAGATTGCTCGCCGCGATATTTGACCATCTCCGAACGAACACTTCCTGAACCAAACGAGAGCACAGGTGTCACAAAGACTTGATGGGTTTTTCGCGCATCGGACATTTCGCGATCCCCGCGGGAGCAGGCCGATAGTGTCCTCGGACGTACGCGTTCAGCCGGACGGGAAGAGAATGGACCACCAAGACAACGTGTTCCCAAGAAGGGGAGCCTGAGAATCGTTTTTGACTTCTTCGTGTCTTGGTGCCTTTGTGGTTCGTTTTCGGGGCGGAAGACGGATGCACCCTGAACTCTTGCCCTCGGACCGGCCCTGCCGGCCGGCTGGGAGAGTCCACTTGACCCAGTCAAGAGAATCTGTTAAATAATAAGAGGTTGTAGACGGAAGGTGGACTACGCCTCTGCCATCAAGTACAAGTGGGGCCGGAATGAACATGAACAACATGGTCTTTGGTCAGGTTGGCGCCGTTTTTGATTCGCGCGGTCCAAGGCCGGAGCGGATCAGGTCACGCAACATTGCGGAGTCACACCGAACTCTGCACTCCCAAGTCTGCTGCCGGCCGGTTACGGCCCGGCTGTTCCGGGCACTGATCGGGCTCATGTCGGTGTTGATGCTCGCGCTCAGCCCTTCCGGCGCGGCGTATGCCAGCAGCGTCACGGACCTCCTCAATGACGGGCTGCAGAGTCATCTTGCCGGAGATCTACGCCGCGCAGTGGAGGTGTACACTGAAGTCGTCAACAAGGATTCTCAGAATGCCACCGCGTACAACTGGCGAGGAACGGCCTACGACGATCTTGGTGACCTGGACAAGGCACTCGCGGACCTTACCAAGGCCGTGGAAATAGACGACAAGTACGCGGATGCGTACAACAACCGCGGTGAAGTATTCAGGAAGATGGGGAAGCCCAACGAGGCCATCAAGGATTACCAGAAGGCCTCGACGCTTGATCCGGCCTTTGCGGAAGCTCACTATAACATGGCTCTGGTCTATGAAGGCCTGAGGAACAACCCCCAAGCGGCACAACAGTACAAGAAATACGTGGAACTCAAGCCGGACGCGAAGGACAAGGCACAGGTCGAACAGACGATCGCCAAGTTGGGAGGAGCGCCGGCCGATGCGGGACCGCCGACTCGAACGGCCACGGCTCGTCCGCGTCCTGGTCCGCCTCAGCAACCCGGCCCGGAGAAGGCTCCCGCGGTCGGAGCGATGACACCCGGACCGCCCACCCCGGCGCCGCCCTCGACCGCCACACCGCCTCAACCCAAGCCCGGGGATAGACCGGGGGCCCGTCCTGGGGATCGACCCGGAGTCAAACCCGGAGAGCGACCTGGAGCACGTCCCGGAGGCGCCCCCGGAGCAATGGCAGCGAGACCTGGAGCAGCCCCTGTGGCTACCGTGGCCAAAGTGCCCTCGC
This sequence comes from Thermodesulfobacteriota bacterium, assembly GCA_040755955.1. Taxonomy (GTDB): domain Bacteria; phylum Desulfobacterota; class Desulfomonilia; order Desulfomonilales; family Desulfomonilaceae; genus JBFMAA01. The sequence goes on along the minus strand of JBFMAA010000154.1, from coordinate 6,052 downwards.
CTTTCGACCAGTGGGGGTTGACCCCGGAGCTCTATCTCGAAAACAAGGAAGCGTTTGACACTTTCAAACAGTGGTATGATTTGGCCATGGAATGGGCCTGGGTTGCGTTTATCGCAGGAGTGGTTCTGTACATATTCAACAGCCTCTTCCTGTTCCTCATAGCGAGAAAAACCGGCACGGGAGCCGCGGTCCTGGCCTTTCTCCCGATCCTGGACGTTTACTTGCAATATCGGATCGCTGACAAACCCCTGTGGTGGTTCCTGCTTTCCATTCCGCTTTCCATTCTAGTCGTGCCGGTATTGATCATGTACTTCATCGTGTGCTTGGGTATCGCGCGAGCCCGTGGAAAGTCAGGTGCTTGGGCCGTCCTCCTGTGGCTCCCCATCCTGCTGCCGCCGTTGCTCCCCACTCGTACGCTGGCGTTGGCGTACCTCGGCCTGACGCGATAGGCGACCCGACGGGCCCATGCGTGCTTCCAGCCTTGGGGCGCATGAATTCCTGACCGATTCCGTTCCCCTGAGAGAACCGCTCTGCGGTGCCGCGGACTTCGCGTCTCTTCCGGGAGCCGGCTTGGAAGCAGACGCGGTGCGGTTTCGAGCAGGCAGCCCTCTGCGGGTCTGTCTGCCCGTTGCATGGGGGGATTTCTCCCGCTTCAACGGCGTGGTCCTGGTCATCCGGAACTGCACCGCACGCGCGCTCCTGGCAGGGGTGCGGCTGTTCCACGGGCCGGAGATCGGTGACCCGGCCACTCCGGTCTCGTTTTCCGGCGACAGGGAACTCCTTCCTCCGGGTGAGTGGTCTGAGCTTCGTTTCCCCGCCGAGGGGCTGGGGAGCTATGGCTCGCCGGCATGCCGGAACCGGATTCACGCGGTGGAAATCTCCGTGCATCGCGAGAAGTTCCAGTCCGAACCTGAGCAAATCGAGGTGCTGATCCGCTCGCTGGACGGTGAATTGCGGGAAATTCCCCCCGGTACGAGGCTCACCGAGCAGGGACTCGCTTCAGTGACGGAGAATCTTTCCGCGTCCCACCTTTCGTCGCGAAGCCGACCCGTCGCCACTATTGGGACCGCCGGCGGGGAGCGCGCCCTCATGGACAGTCCGATTGTGCCGCCGGCTCCCAACCTGAAGGCCGTGGCAGATTCCCCCCTCCCCCTTCGCGGGTCGCATCGGGACCCCCGTGAATCCCCGGCAATGAGATCACCCGCAAGCGGGAACTGGGAGCCGTTCACTGCCTCAGATCCCGACTTCCTGGTCCCACCCTTCCACTGGTATCCCAAAGAGAGCCCGTCCGACACGCTCCAAGGCCGAATCATGGGGCAAGAGCTTGACCTGGACTCGCTCTGGGATGCGGACCCCCATCATGCGCAGGAATGGCGACACTTTCTTCACAGACACCATTTCTTCAGGCAGTTGCTCCTCGGATTCGCGACCACAGGGGACGCTCGTTACGCAGTGGCGGTTGATCGCCTGGTAACCTCGTGGATGCACGCGCACCCGGTTCCGGTCGGCTCGAATGGTGGTTCAAGCCCCGCATGGGAAACCCTGTCCGCGGCCTGGCGTCTGAGGGAGTGGCTGTGGATTCCCGGCATCCTGTGGACCTCGGGGCTTTTCCGGGAAACCACCGTAGCGAAGATGCTCTGCTCGATCTGGGAGCACGCACGCCATCTCATGGACCATCAGGGGCATCCCACCAACTGGATCGTGGTGGAATCAGCGGCACTCGCTCTTGCGGGGATGAGTTTCCCCTGGTTCCGGGAGGCTCCGGTCTGGATCGAAACGGGTGTCGAGCGGCTCCGGAACGCGTTCCACACGCAGTTCTTTCGTGACGGGGTGCACTTTGAGGTGTCGCCTCTGTACCACGCGATCTGCGTCCACAGCTACCTTGAGGTTCGCAGGACAGCGCGCGTCAAAGGTATCTCCTTGCCGACCGAGTTCCACGAACCCCTGGAACGGTGCTTCGAATACCTGGCCGCGTTGTGCAGGCCCGACTTCACCTGGGTAGCTTTCAACGACTCCGCGGGGATCGACACGGACCTCACTGCGCTCATGGGGCTCGCGGGCGAAGAGTTCTCGAGACCCGACTTCTCCTGGATCGGCGCTCGCGGCCGACAAGAAGAACGAACCGTGCCTGCGCAGCCGGGTCCCCAAGAGCATTTATGGCACGAGGCGACAATGAAGCACGAAAACCTTGTCCCCAAGACTCATGAACTGTCTGCATGGCCAGAAGCATCCAATGTTCCAAGAGTTTTAGGAAAGGGGTCCGGGGGACAACCCTTTTGCAAAAGGGTTTCCCCCGGAAGGTTTTCATGGGAGCCGTCAGTCCGAGCGTTTTCCGATGCGGGGATCGCGGTCCTGCGGTCCGGATACCACGCTCGTGCGAACTTCCTTGCCTTTCGTGGAGGCTGCGCGGGAGCCGGTCATGTGCACGGGGACGTGCTGAGCCTGGATGTGGCCGCGTTGGGGGTTTCGCGTCTCGTGGACCCGGGGATCAGCACGTACTCGCCGGACCCCCTCACCGACCACTACAGATCAGCCGCCGCGCACAACACGATCCTGATCGACGGCAAGGGTCCGGAAAGAAGCGGACTCCACTATTCCGAGCGGATCAAACCCACGGGGTCCGACTTGGCTACGTTGAGCACCCGCGATCTCGACCTGGCCATGGGGCGTTGCCGCGGCCCCTGGAGCCCCGAGGCGAAAGGTATCGAGGTATCCCGCGCGGTCGCCTTTGTGCGACCTGACTACTGGACTGTCGTGGACTGGGTCACCGGCTCCGGAGAGCATCAGATCTCTGTGTGTTGGCAATTCGCTCCCGGACGTGTGGAGATACACCTGCCGACACTGACGGCACGCTGTGCGGACCTTCGCGGCCCCTCCATGGAGCTGATCCCGCTCAACCGCGGCTTTGGCATGCAGCTTGAGCACGCGGTGGGCCTGCTGCACCCTCCACGGGGATGGGTCTCCATTGCCGGTGGCGACTATCCTGCTCCCTCACTGCGATACACCGTCACCGCGCGAGCCCCCGCTGCACTTGTGTGGGTGCTCTTCCCGTACGCGGGCGGACCGGATTCCGGGGTCCGGGCATCCCGAAGCGATCACGCTCACGGTTCCGTTTCTGTGGGGGTGCGCCGCCGGGCAGGCGCTGCCGAGACGATCCTGTTTCCCGCGCTGGGTGCGAAGGCGCCAGGCGAGTTCTTGGCTGAAATCGAATTCTTGCGCGCTCCCGAGTGATTGAAGCCGAGCTGCCCCCATAAGCGCTAACTTCAGAGCACGCGTTGCCTTAGCATCCTCCCCCTCACCCTTCCCTCTCCCTCCAGGGGAGAGGGTTTCCGGATTCCCCTCCCCTCGTGGGAGGGGGTAGGAGGAGGGGGACAACTGCCTGGAATGTCGAATTCGGCTCTCGCCCAGTTAGCGCCTATTCAAGCTGCCACCCCTGTGTCAGAGAAGACTCCGTCATGGAGACACACACTGTGTTTCGTCTTCGTTGCGGAAGACGGATGCTCTTGAGCGGCTCCCAATTGCCTCTTGAGACCAACCTGAGTACTGTCGAGTAGGAGTTGGGGAAGGCCCCTACTTGAAAGAAGCCTCCGCGCACCCGACCACCAAGTGCCCGTGACAAAATCAGCTTTGCAACTGAGGTATAGCGGTTCTCGTTAGTTTCCACCGATTGGCGGGCTGGAAAGCCCGCCCCACAAGCCCTGATCTGACACGAATCGGAAGTTACTTTCGAGAACCGGTATGAATTGGAGAACCGTATCGATTTGCCTCGCTTCCCGTAGGTTGAAACCTACGGCTATTCACAGGCTGCCCTTTCAGGGCAGGAAGGTCCCCGCCCTCCTGGGCGTACTTTGAATAGCCATGGGTTTCAACCCATGGACAGGGAGCACAAGATATGACAGAGCTATCTTGCGACAGACACTGAGTCGTCATGCCTGGTCTTCAGGAGTGCCGCCACGGTCTTGAGCAATACCGTGATGCGTACCGGCTTGGTCAGGAACTCGTCGCACCCGGCTTCTCGGGCCCGAGCCTCGTCGTCCGCCATGGCATGTGCGGTGAGCGCGACGATGGGAATGCAGCTCGTGCACTCCTCTCCCTTCAGCTCGCGGGTTGCCGCCAATCCGTCCATGCCGGGCAGCGAGATGTCCATCAGAATAAGGTCGGGAGGGTCAGCCTTCGCAACCCTGATACCTTCCTCGGCATTCCAGGCCTGCATGGCAACGTATCCTCCCGCTTCCAGAAGACTTACCGCGAGCTTCATGTTTGCCACGTTGTCCTCTACCACAAGTATCCGAGGTCTATGCGGTGCCGTCCAGGGGAAGGCTCCGGGTACCCCTGCGGCTGCGTCCCCCTCGAGTCCGGAAGCATCCAAACTCCCCAGCGGGTGTGTCTTGGCGTCCAGGAACGGGATCACAAAGGTGAAGGTGCTTCCCGTGCCTTGACCATCGCTCTCCACCCATATTCTGCCTCCGTGAAGCTCCACGAGGCTCTTGGTCAACGGCAGGCCAAGCCCGCTTCCCTGTTCCTTCCTCGACAACGAGGAATCGACTTGCTCGAAAGTCTGAAAAATCCGCCCAAAGTCCTTTGCGTCCAAACCGATTCCTGTGTCCGAAACGGTGATCACGAGTTCGTCGTCAAGCCGCTGAGCCTGCAGACGGACGAGTCCATGATCGGGAGTGAACTTGGAAGCATTGGAAAGGAGGTTGACGACGATCTGTTTGAGGCGCACCTCATCGGCCAGGATTTCCGCGTCACGGAGCGTGTCCTCGATGTAAAGGTCCAACGACTGTCCGTGCTTGCTTGCCCTTTCCTGGATCATCGTGAGACATCCCTCCAGGAAAGGGGCCAGTTTCACTGCGCACATGCGCAGCTCGGTCTTGCCTGATTCCACTCTCGCCAGATCGAGAATGTCATTGATCAGGGTCAACAGATGGTGGCCGCCCTCAAAGATGTCTTTCACGTATTCTCGTTGTTTCTCGTTGAGTGTGCCGGGCAGTTGGTCGTCCAACAGCTCCGAGAAGCCGATGATGGCATTGAGTGGGGTCCGGAGTTCATGGCTCATGTTTGCCAGAAACACGCTCTTGCTCCGGTTGGCGAGTTCCGCTGCGTTCTTGGCTTCCTCGAATTCGCGGGTTCGCTCTCGCACCCGCTGCTCCAATTCCTCGTACAGGCGTGCATTCTCCAAGGCCACTGCGGCCTGGGAGCAGAGCACTTTGACGAGCCCTTCCTGGCTTCGGGTAAACGCGCCGGTGCTCGAGTTGTTTTCGAGATACACGATCCCGTTGGTCTTGCCCTGATTGACCAGAGGCGCACACAGTATGGATTTTGGCTTGTTGCGGGCGATATACGGGTCATGGACGAACGCGCCTTCCGTGCTCGCGTCATCCACCACCACGGACTCTCCCGTTCTGACGACGAAGTTGATGATCGCGGTCGAGAGTTCACTCCCTTGATCGACCGGGATCGACTGGAGCACCCGCATATCCTTTCCGTCTGAAGTCCCTTCAGCCTCTATGCAGAGCCCCTTTTCCCAATTCAGTATGAGCGATCCCTTCTGTGCGCCCGCGCTTTCGATGACGATCAGCAGCATCTTCTCCAGGAGGTTTCTCAGCACGATCTCGCTGGAGATCGCCTGCGCTGACTTCATCACCGCCACCAGATCAAGGCCGTTCCACGTGCCGCTCGTGGTAGTCTTGCGCACCGAGGTTGCCGAGCTCTCCCCACTCAACGAAGCGGGAATCGAGGGAAGCAGCAATCCTTCGTATCTCTCTTCCAGGTCCTTCACCTTTGCGCGGGCTCCCCAACGCTGCCAGCAGTATCTCGCTTCGGCAAAATAGCCCCTGGCTACGCCCGTTCTGCCGCGAGCGAGATGGAACTTCGCACCCAGTTCGTATGCCAGGGCTTCTTCGTTGAGGTATCCGTGCCGGCCCGCGAGTGAGATCGAGCGCTCATAGGAGTCCATCGCGTGGACGTCGTCACCGGTCACCCTTGCGCGTTCGGCCTCCATGAGCCAGTATTTGTGCGCGTGGTTCATGGGACCATAGTGAGCCCATTT
>JBFMAA010000153.1:0-14571 GCA_040755955.1 Thermodesulfobacteriota bacterium | reverse complement strand
TTCGGAAAGGGGTCCGGGGGACAACCCTTTTTCAAAAGGGTTTCCCCCGGGAGACTTTCATGGGAACTCTTGGGATAGTGCGGCTCCCGCTGGTCGCCGCAGAGAAAGCCGGCTCGTCGAGACGCCGATGGGGGAGCATTTTCATGCTTGGTTGTGACCGCGCGCGGTCATGGTGGTTTTGCAAAGGGCGGCTGGGAGCCGCCCAGTACCAAAAGTTTAAGGGGTGGGGGTCGGATCTGGCTATTGGGGCTTCCAGGTGATGTCGTACACGCAGGTGCGATCTCCTTTCTTCTTGCACTTGGTCTGGACCACCCTGCCGTTGCGGACTCCGCACATCTGGAGGATGCCCTCGAAGACCCCCTCGATGAGCGCGCAGTTGTACCCCGGCGAGGGTGCATCGACGATCACGTGTCCTTCCTCTGATTTGAGAAACTTTCGAGGAATGACGTCCGGTCCCCGGTGGTTCGCGAGAAAGCCCTCAGCTTCGAAGACCACGAAATCGAGCGGGGACTTGAAGTGTTTCGGTAGTCCTACCGTTGCTTCGATGGTGGGGTACACCCTCAAACCGATGACCTTTATGGCGGCCCATGCGAGAATCGGGCTGCTGTGTTCCTCCAGAGCGGAGAAGACCGCGTCGAAGACCTTGGTATCGTACCACCCCTCGGGGTTCAGGTCTCGATAATCACTGCCGGTCATCTTTTGTACTGCATTGATGGCGGCCTGCAGGGCATCGGGTTTCGTCTGAATAAGACTGCATGCCAATGATATGAACTTTCCTTTGACTTCGGCCATGGGGGACCTCCTTCCTGTGGTGTCCGAGTTGGTAAGTTCGAGGCCTTCTCAATCAGTCTAGGACTCCCCGAGGATAAGTCAACTCGAAACTGGCCGCATCCCGGGACCCCGGGCCGCCTTGTGTTATCCCCGGTAAGACCGTATGATAAGACTAGGTTTCCGTCATGTCCATCGGTGAAGCGGATGAGGGTCCACGGACAGATGAAAGTGCTCCTGGCAGAAGACAATCTTTTTTTTCGAAGCCTGCTCGCATCGAACCTCTCCAATTGGGGACACGAAGTGACCTGCTGCGAGGACGGACACGAGGCGTGGACGCTGCTTCAGTCCGCGCAAGGGCTTGACCTCGCGATCCTCGACTGGGACCTTCCTGGAGCCAAGGTCACCACAATTTGCTCGCGGTTGAAACAGTCCCCGGCCCTCAACTCGGTCCTGGTGATCGTGCTCGTACCCGGTAATCACAAAGAAGATCTCCAGGAGGCCCTCGACTCGGGCGTGGACGACTACCTCATCAAACCCTTCGACCCCATCGAACTGAGGCTGCGCCTGCGGTCCGCGGCGAGCATTCTCGAGCTCCGCGGGCGATTCCGCTCAGGGCAAGGCTCGGACGACTCCGCCGGGACAGTCCCGTCAGGCATGGACATCCTCGGCCGCGAGCAGGTTCTCGATGTGTTGAGCAAGGAGATGACTCGCTCTGAGCGCCAACAGATGCCCGTTGGAGTCATTATTGCCGAGATCGAACACCTCGCCAAGGCCGATGGGACCAGCCCTCCACCTCCTGACCGGACCCTTGTCGACGCCATTGCGGAACGGATGCGCTCAGAGCTGCGGGTCTACGACTCGCTGGGCTCATACGGAGACAACATTCTGTTGATCGTGGTCCCCGGCTGCAACAAGGAGAAGGCCAGGAAGGTGGCGTCCAGGCTGAAGAAATCCGTGAAAGGAATCGTGGTGGCCTCAGGGCGCAAAGGGTTTCCCTGGAGAGTTAGGTTCGGGGTCACTGGCCTGGTCGGGTCAAGTCGAGCCGGAATGGAAGTGGTGCTCAAAGCGGCAGACGAGGCACTCGCCCGGGCTCGGGAGAGCTCGCAGGCATCGCCCGACGACTCCGGCCCCGTGAGCGGGGGATTCGACCTCTAATACCAATGCGTTTTCAAGTAAGTAAGAATGGCGGGCACGGAGGCCCGCCACTATTGATGGTGGGGCCCGGCGTCCCCCGGATCGCGTCCGGGGCAGGCTCTGCCGGTCCATCCGATGTCACTCCTTTGACTGCGCATTGGTATAAGAGCCTGTTGCCACCCATTGTCGCCGCGAACACTCCAGAAGAATCTTGACAATACCGCTCGGTTGGGGGATCATTGTGGCTGGTCCGGACGCTATCGGAACACGGTGTAATTCCGTGGCGGTCCCGCCGCTGTAACCGGTGACAAAGCCCGCAAGACCACCTTTCGGTACTAACCGGAGGGGAAGGGCGGGTAGAGGGTGACCCGGGAGCCAGAAGACGGGCGTTCGACCAGGGGAAACTGATGGCAAAGGAGAACCCTGTCCTTTAGTGGGCAGGGTTTTTTTATTGTCTGAAAGAGAGGCCTTGTCCCTCGTTTCAGTCGCCCAACGGGGCGGAATACTCGGAGCAAAGGAGGTGCTTAGCATGAAGCAAGAGAAGAGAGAGGTCATTTCATATCGTAAGACCTGTAAGGCGGAAGGCACAGGGCTGGCCCACTACGTGCTGATGACAATCAAGTCCAAGTAATGCATCACTGCCCGACGAGAACCGACCCCCACAGGACGGTTCCCGCCGGGTATTCCGGAAGGGCGGCTGGGAGCCGCAGCCAATATTCGCGTCAACCTTCCTCGGCTCGCACGTGTTCCGATGGCGGGGCAGGTTGGTTCCACGCAAGCGAAAAGAGGCACGTTGCTTTCTCCCAGATCTGCTGAACTGAAGATTTCTTCTCGAAAACAGAAGAAATCGAACGTTATGAGTAAGAGGAGACTTCCCACATGTCGTGTCCTAATGAGAGCGCAGAGGCCGCTTCGTCTCGCGGTCTGTACTACAATTCGGGTAATGGACCTACGGTACAAGTGATAGACATAGGCCATCCCGACTATCTTGGCATGGTCGAGCCGCAGAGCGCGTTCTGGTCCCTGGTGAGAAAGGACAGGACAGGTTACGCACTCAGCGCCGGCTCGCTTCTCGATGAGTTCGGCAGGAAGAGGGCCGAATTCCTGAGGCAGATGGACCTGCTGCGGTTTGGATTGAAGCCTTCGGCAGCGTACCTCAACCCTACCGAACGCTGCAATCTCAACTGTTCCTACTGCTACATTCCCGAAGAGATGCGCCGTGAAGGCGTTCAGATGTCGGAACAGGAACTCGTGAAAGCCCTGAGCATACTCAAGGACGTGTTCCGCGAAACCATGCCGGGCGGCACGCGGCCACAAATCATATTCCACGGGTCCGAGCCGATGCTCGCCCGAAACGCGATGTTCGCGGGGATCGAGCGGTTTGCGGACGATTTCACCTTCGGCGTGCAAACCAACGGAACTCTGCTCGACAAGGAGGCCATCGAATTTCTCACGTCGCACGAAATCGGCATTGGGCTCTCGTTGGACGGACACACCGATGCGGTTGCGGATCTGACGAGGATGAGCTGGGGGCATGCAGGGGTCTTCGGAAAAGTGGTGGACGTGCTTGATAGGCTGAAAGGTTACCCGAATTATAACGTGATATGCACGGTCACGAGTCACAACGTTGCGCATCTGCCGCGGATCGTGGAATTCCTTCACGCCGAAGAAGTGCCGGTCGCGATGCTCAATCCCGTCAGATGCACGCGTGAGGGCGGCAAGAGGCTCAAACCGAGGGATGAAGACTTTTCGCCCCATTTTCTCGAGGCCCTTGACACGACGTACCACCTGTACCAGGAAATCGGACGAAAGCTGATAATTGCCAATTTTGCCAACGTGATTCTTGGGATCGTCGCTCCCCTGGCCCGTCGTCTCATGTGCGACATCTCTCCGTGCGGAGGCGGACGATGCTTCTTCGCGGTCGGCGCGAAGGGAGACCTGTTCCCTTGCAGCGAGTTTGTCGGCATCCCGCGCTTCCGCGGAGGCAACCTGTTTCGTGACGATATCAGGGACGTATTGGAATCACCGGCATTCAAGTCTGTTACCGAGCGAAAGGCCGAAGACATCACCCCCTGCTCCTCTTGCGCGGTGCGGAATTTCTGCGGCGCGCCGTGTCCCGCGGAAGCATACGCAATGAAAGGTGAACTGAACCGACCCGGCGCCTTCTGTGAGCTGTACGAAGAGCAGGTTCGGTATGCGATGAGGCTGATCGCGGACGACACACAGGATGCGTTCCTGTGGGACGGATGGGATTCGGACACCACCACAACCCTCGACATCAACTCCTTATAGACAAGGACCAAGAGGACGGATCAGATGAAGCTCGACGACATCAAGATATCGCAGGCAATCATTAAGAGGTTCTTCGACAAACTGACGGAAAGGCTTGAATCGGATGTGGTGGTCGTAGGGGGCGGCCCCGCGGGACTTGCGGCCGCATACTACCTGGCCAAGCACGGTAAGAAGGTAATCCTGCTGGAACGGAAGCTTTCCATCGGCGGCGGCATGTGGGGCGGGGGAATCATGTTCAACGAGATCGTGGTTCAAGAAGAGGGCAAGTCCATCCTCGATGAATTCGGGGTCACCACGATCCCTTTTGAAGCGGGCTATTACACCTCGGATTCCGTCGAGACCGTTTCGACGCTCTGCTCTCGAACGGTGAAGACAGGCGCTCGCATACTCAACCTCTTTAGCGCGGAAGACGTCATGCTGGTCGACGGGAGAGTCACCGGGTTGGTGATCAACTGGAGTGCCGTTGAGATAGCGCGTCTCCACGTCGACCCCATCACGATCAGAGCCAAATACGTGGTGGACGCCACCGGGCATGCGGCTGAAATTGCGAATATTCTCGAGAGAAAGAGCGGGCTCGCGCTCCTCACGCCCACAGGCAAGATCGTTGGAGAGAGGCCCATGCATGCGGAGATCGGAGAGCGCATGATTCTGGAAAACACCAAGGAGTTCTTTCCCGGTGTTATCTGTGCCGGAATGTGCTGCAACGCGATCTTTGGAGCTCCCAGGATGGGCCCCGTATTCGGCGGGATGCTGCTGAGCGGGAAGAAAGCCGCGGAACTCGTGATCGAGAAGATATGACCTGAGCTGGGTGCTCCTTTCCGAAAGGGGTGCAGCAGGTCTTGGTTTCAGATAACCCATCGGAATAATCAAGTCCTCTGAGAGTTTGTATCTGTTTCACTGCTTCCGGCGCCCCTCCGGGGCTCCGGAGGTCTGCGCTGAGTCCCGTAGGGACGCAAGAAAGTAGCCCGGGACGTAACTCCCGGGTTGCAGAAGTGCACCGTGACATCATTGATGTACCAAAGTGCGCGGCTGCTTTCCGAAAGTCCGGTCGCGGATTCTCCAAATACTCCGGTTGCAGCGGCCGGACTTCGTGCCGATCGTTGGTGGGCCGGCAGAGCCTGCCCCGGACTCGATCCGGGGGACGCGGGCCCTTCATCGGAAGAGGCCGATCATCAGACCCGTTGAGATCGTCTTTTCGATTTGACATTTCCCACCGGGGCGGTAAGAATGAGCGTGATCCAGGGCCCTCTCTTCTCGGGGCTCTTGCCTGTGCGCGGAAACGACGGACGGCATGTGGGGAAGGCGCGGCCGGCCCCAAGTCATCAGCGCTGCCCCGAACCTCCTGCTCATGTGCACGCGCATCGGTCTCAGTTCACGGGAACCCATGACCGGGACACCGGCTTTCCTCCACGCGAGGTGCATTATGGACGACAGTAACCAGGAGAAGACCTCTCCCACGTCACTGCTGGAATCATGGATGAAGACCTACGCGGACTTATGGGGCAACGCGGCGGACATGTGGTCTGTCAATCCGGGGACCCAAGGCGAGGCTTCCAGGTCACGTGCCCAGGAATCCTTTGCATCCGCGTTCAGGACATTCCAGTCCCTCAGCCAGGTCCTGGCGCAGCCCCAGGCCATGGAAAGCCTCTTCAAAGGGGTCCACACCCTTCCGGAAATCTTCATCAGGGTGCTGCAACCGGTCTTTAAGGGGTTCATGGAGATCCAGATGGAAGCCGTCGAACGGGCCGGCCGCATTGGCACGTCGACCGCGGCCTACAGCTTTGAGAACCTGGATCAAGAAGCGCTGAAGGCGTGGACCGATGTGTACGAACGTGAATTCAGGCAGTTCCTTCGCATTCCGCAAGTGGGGCTTCTGCGCACGTATCAGGAGAGGATCAACGAAGCCACCGACAGATTCAACATCTTTCACGCGACCATTGCCGAGTTTTTCTCGATTCTCTTTCTGCCGGTGGAGAAATCTTTGAAGGTGATGCAGGAAAAACTCACCGAACTCGCCGATGACGGCCGGCTTCCCGAACAGACCCGCGAGTACTACCGCATGTGGGTCAAAGTCTTGGAAGGCCACTACATGAACCTCTTCAAATCTCCCCAATACACGCAGGCGATGTCCAAGACCCTCCATGCGATGAGCGAATTCTCTATTGCAAGGCGCAAGATCCTGGAGGACGCGTTTCAATCGCTTCCGATCCCGTCTCTCAAGGAGATGGACGATCTGTGCAAGGAGATGTACTTGCTGAAGAAGCGGGTCCGGGAGTTGGAAAAGCAACTGAGCAGGCACTCTCCCGAACCGACCGATGGGAAATCCGAACCGAACCCGATCAAGGCCGACTCGCCCAAGGGGTAGGGGTTGGCCCGGCCGGCCCGAGGGTGAACCACCGAAACCCAAAGAAGACAAACCACAAGGCACAAAGGCACCAAGGCACAGAGAAACCAAAGAACAATCTTGGGCCGCCATTCTTGCGAACGGGTCTTCTTGGTGTCTTTGCGTCTTCGTGGTTCATTCTCCAGCAAGCCGGCTGAACGATTGCCAAGGAGGTAACTCATGGGCCAGTCCCGAATTCCGGTGGATCTCCTGCTCGCGAACCTGGCGGAAGACGCGGAAAAGGCACAGGAAAGAGCCCGGAAAGCCTCGACCGTACTGCTGGACACGCTCAATACCGATATCGCCACCACTCCGTACGACGTCGTGTACCAAGAAGATCGGGTGAAACTCAAACACTACAAGCCGGTTGCAGAGCGCAAGCTCAAGACTCCCTTGCTGGTCGTGTACGCGCTCATCAACCGCGAGACCATGCTCGACCTGCAGCCCGGCAGAAGCGTAGTACAGACGTTTCTCAAGCAAGGGATCGAGCTTTACATGATCGACTGGGGGTACCCGACCCGAAAAGACAGGTTTCTCACCATCGACGACCATGTGAACGGATACATGGACAACATCGTGGACTTCATCCGCGAACGCGAACATACGGACAAGATCAACCTCATGGGGATCTGTATGGGGGGGACGTTCTGCGTGATCTACTCGGCGCTTCACCCGGAGAAGATAAGGAACCTCATCACGACCGTGACGCCCACCAATTTCGACACGGATCAGGGCCTGCTTCACATCTGGATGAGGGATATGGACGTGGACCGTCTTGTGGACGCGTTCGGCAATATGCCCGGAGATATCATGAACTTCGGGTTCCTGCTGCTCAATCCCGCCAGGCTTATCGTGGACAAGTATGTCGGCTTCTTGGAGCACATTGACGAAAAGGACTTCGTGGAGAACTTCATCCGCATGGAAAAATGGATATTCGACAGCCCTGACGTCCCGGGCGAGACCTTCAGACAGTTCGTCAACGACCTGTACAAGAAGAACCTGCTCATTCGCAATGAACTCGTGATCGGAAGGCAACGAGTGGACCTCGGCAAGATCACGATGCCGCTGTTGAATTTTTTCGGCCATTTCGACCACCTTGTGCCGCCTGGTGCCTGCGAGCTGCTCACCGGGAAGGTCGGCAGCACGGACGTCGAGGACGTCCGCCTCGACACGGGGCACATCGGCATCTACGTCAGCTCGAAGTGTCAGAAGGAGTTTGCCCCCAAGATCGTGGGATGGCTCAAAGAGAGGGACCAATAGGCCCCCTTGCAGAAGTTCACCGCGGAGACACGGAGGACGCAGAGAAGAAATGGACGAGAGGACGAAGACTTATGCTTCTCTACGAAGCCCGTCCTCATGAGCCGATCCTGAAGCAAGAGAGATTCGCGGATTGCTCTTCTTCCTCTCTGTGCTCTCTGCGCCTCTGCAGTGAGTCTTCTTCTTTCCGGCGAACGGTTTACGGCCCGTTTCCGGCCAAGGAGAATCACCATGGCGGTATGTACGGACTACTTCGGCACCCTGTGCACAGTCAGCAAGGCGCTCGGTACGACTCTGAGCAAGGATGAGATCCTCGGACTCATCGTCCGGAGCGCGATCGACACCATGGATGCAAAAGCAGCCTGCCTTTTCCTGGCGGACGAGGACCGGGACATCTTCCTTCCTGTGGCCCAGCAGGGACTTTCGGAGCATTACCTGCATGGCAAGCCGATGCAAGCCCGCACCGTGGTGGCCAACATTCTCCAGGGTGGATACCTGGCCATTAAGGATGCGACCTCAGACCCTCGCCTGGAGCACCACGACCTCAAGAAGGCCGAGGGGATCACCTCGATTTTGGTCGTTCCCGTGATGGTCAAGGACAAGGCAATCGGAGTCTTGTCGCTTTATTCAAAGGATTTCAAGGAATTCGCGCCGGACGAGATAGCCTTTCTCACCGCGCTTGCCGAACAGGGCGGCATGGCCATAGAGAACGCCCGTCTCTTTGATCGGCTCAACCGCAACACGCGGCTGTTCTACGAGTTGGCGTCCCACCTGAACTCGAGCCTCGACATCAAGCAGATCATGCATATCCTGACCAAGCGCATGGCAGAAGCCCTGGAGATGAAGGGGGTATGCGTCCGGTTGCTGAACAAGGACACCGGGAGCCTCGAACTCATGGCCGGCTGCGGGCTCAGCGCGCAGTACCTTGCAACGGGGATTACCGCTATGGGGAACGTGGTGGGAGAGGTGCTCGCGGGCCGGACGGTGGTGATCCGCGACGTGGCTCACGACCCGCTGGTCATCGAGAAGGATGTGGTGCTCAAAGAGGGGATCGCGGCTTTGCTTGCGGTCCCCATCCGTTCCGGGGACGACGTGATCGGCCTGATGATGCTGGATAGCGAGAAGAAGGAGGAATTCCCCGAGGACACGGTCATGCTGGTCAATGCGCTCGCGCATCAGGGAGGTCAGGCCATCCGGAACGCGTCGCTGTATCTGCTCTTGGACCAGGCGAAGAAGAGCCTCGAAGAGGATATCTGGAGCCACAAATCGTGGTTCTAGGGGCCCGCGGCAAAACAAGCATTGCAACCAGAGTGAATTTGAGAACGGTATGCACTCGCTTCACTACCGTAGGTTGAAACCTACGGCTATTCACGGGCTGCCCTTTCAGGGCAGAAGAGGCCCGCGCCCTGCTGGGCGCACTGTGAATAGCCATGGGTTTCAACCCATGGATGGGGAGCTTGATAAAGAGTTCTCGCGCAAAGGAGAAGACGGATTCGTTGGCGTCCTTCGTGTGCTTTGCGAGAGGCAGTCGTTTCAGGAGCAAATGAGCGACCCTACTTGGGACTGGTACTACTTAGGGGCCGCATCGAGACCAAGCTGCGTGATGAATTCGGGGTTCACGGGATAGCCGAGTGTTAGGGCTTGGCGAGCATGTTCTCTCGCCTTGGTCTGGTCCTGATTCTGGAAGTATGCGACTGCCAGATTATTGTGTGCCATGGCGAATTGCGGGTCTATTTCCACCGCTTTACTGTTGTGTGCGATGCACTTGGCGACGTCTCCGGTCGAAAGAAACACATTCCCGAGATTGACATGTGCCATGAGGGAATTCTCGTCTATTCTCAAAGCCTTCTGGAAGCTGTCGATAGCCGGTTCGATCATGCCTTTGTGCAGGTAGGCGATTCCGATATTGATGCAGCCCTGTATCAGATCAGGCTGGTACTGGAGGGCTTTGAGGCTTTCCTCGATGGCCGCGTCATAGTTGCCGATTTGGAGGAGCACTCCGGAGAGGTTGATCCGGGCCTCGAGTAAGCCGGGTCGAAGCTTGAGTGCGGCCCGGAATTCCGCGAGGCTCTCCTCCCACCTACCACGGTAGGCCAGGCCCAGTCCGAGATTGTAGTGGGCATTGGGATTGTCGGGGTTTGCTAACACGGCCTCCCGGAGCCTTTCAAACGTCTGGTCGTCCAATCTATCGGGAACTGCTCCTGGGGTGTGTTCGGTCATTGCGTCTCCTTTGGCGTGGCATTGTTGGGCTCTTTGCGCTCTCGTGCGGGCACTTCGCCTCCGGAACAATACCTGCCTCTTTCAGCAAAAGCAATATACCCCTTGAGATCCGGTCCGGCCTGCGGTAGATTTTCCCAACGATGTTTGATCCTGGGCCGCGCAGGCTCGCCATGAAGGTGAAGGCCGGCATCGGCATCGATACGATGGCGAGCGTGAAGAGAAGCATATGACTATCGACCAGACAACGCAGATCATCGTCCAAACGGTTCGCGCACACTATCCTTCGGTGCAGGCCATCTATCTCTTCGGGACCCACGGGACCGAAGACGAATGGCCGGACAGCGACGTGGATGTCGCGCTGTTGCTCCCGCATGAAGAAGCGCATAAGGAACGGAGTCTCATCCTGAGCCGGTGCCGGTTTGAACTGCAGGATGCGCTCCGCAAGGACGTCGATCTGCTGAATGTCAGAGAGGTATCCACGGTGTTTCAGAAGGAAATCATCGACGGCACGTTGATCTATTGCGCTGACCGGTATGCAGTGGACGAGTTTGAAATGCTGGTCCTGTCCTACTATCAGAAACTGAATGAGGAACGCCGAGAAATCGTCGATGCCTTTCTGCGGACAGGGAGGGCCTACGACGTATGAACGACGTCGTCATCAACAAAATCCAGAGCATGCAGCGATGCATTGCCCGCGCCAGGGAAGAATACGCGTCCGATGCGGATGGATTCGACACCAACTACACAAGGCAGGATGCGGCCGTGCTCAATGTGCTCAGAGCCTGCGAACAGGCCATCGACCTGGCCAATCACGTGATCAGGACGCACAGGATGGGTATTCCCACATCCAGTGCGGAAAGCTTCGACTTGTTGCGACGGGAATCGGTCATCAATCCGGCACTGGCGGAAAGACTCGAGAACATGGTTCACTTTCGCAACATAGCGGTACATCAATACAGGCGCATGGACTTGGCCATAGTGCGATCAGTTATCACCTCGGGCCTCGACGATCTCATTCTACTGGGCGATCGCATCATGGAGTTCACTCGTGAAACTTCCCGCTGACGAGCCGGATTCCTCCCCAGCCATGGCCGACCCGCAATGACGCGGCAACGACCGTCGAGGTGACGACATGAGCGAATCGAGCGCCATCATTCGGACGGTCCTGGACCACTACCCGGACGTGCAGGCCATCTATCTTTTCGGGACCCACGGGACCGAAGACGAATGGCCGGACAGCGACGTGGATGTCGCGCTGTTGCTTTCTCCTCAACAGGCGAAGGCAGCCAAACACCTCGCGATGAGTGATCTGCGTTTCGCGTTGGAAGCCCTGTTGAAGAAAGAGGTCGACTTGATCAATCTGCGCCGCGTCCCTACTGTTCTTCAGAAAGAAGTAATTGCCGCTGACCGGAGAATCTATCATGCAAATGAGTATGCAGCGGACGAATTCGAAATGTTGACGCTTTCCTATTATCAGCAATTGAATGAGGAGAGGGCCGAGATCATCGCGGAAGCATTGGCGACGGGGAGGCTTGTTGCGTGATGAACGACGTGGTCCTGAACAAGAAAGAGTCTATCGAACGATGCGTAAAGCAGATTCGCACATATTACGCGTTGCCCGGCGACACACCTTTCGAAAAGGACTTTCTTAAGCAAGATGCCATTGCCGTGAACTTGCAGCGCGCGTGTCAACAGTGTATAGATCTCGCGAATCATACCATTAGGGCAAGAAAACTTGGTCTCCCCAAAGAGACCAAGGAGAGTTTTCGTCTCCTTGCGGAGAATGGCATCATCCCTCGTGATCTTGCAGCCAAGCTTGAATGCATGGTAGGTTTTCGCAACACGTTGGTGCATCAATACCAGCAACTCGACATCACGCTGATGGTTGATGTGATCGAGAATCATCTCGACGACCTGGTGGATTTTACCAATCTCGTCATGAAGGAATTCAACCGGCGGGGCGAAGAATGAACCATCAGGAGCCGCGGCACCCACGCGGCTCTAGCGCCTGGACACGGATCGCATCATGGAAAACCCTACGTATCGAGTGATTCTGGCCGGGTCCCTTAAGGAGGGGTTCGCACGAGAGACGGTCGTCAGCAATCTGGCAGCGCTGTTCAAGCGCGACGAAGAACGGATACGCAAGTTGCTCGCGGGGAAACCCGTGGTAGTGCGTGCGCAACTGGACCTTGAGACCGCCGGGAAGTACAGGAAGCTCATCGAGCGGGCCGGAGCCGTCTGCCGGGTTGAGCCGGAAACGTCTGCTTCTGAACCCGATGTCGAGGCCGCTCCGGCAGCACCCCGCCGGCCCCCTGAACCGACCAGACCGCACAAAGCCCTTGCGGTGTGTTCCAGATGCGGATACGCTGCCACGACGGAACAGGATGTGCTACTCCTGCGTGGCGATTGTCCCAAATGCGGTTTCGTGACAAAAGGAATCAGCAGGGGGGTCGCCGCTCCCAAGCGGGCGACTGCCGTGGGAGGCCCTGGAGACGCCTTTTTCAGCCTCGCGGACGAGTACGACCCGTTTGCAGGAGGGTGCCATGCCACGGCCAAGAAGAGGGTGCTCGCTTCACTGCATTCGTTCGGAGTGTTCCTCATCCTGTTCAGCGCGATGACGGTTCTCATGATACTGTTGGTCGCTCCGGCGCGCATGGTGTTTCACCAGCTTTTTCAGGTATTTTTCCAAAGCGCGTTTGCTGTGGCCCCCATAGCGATTTCGCTGTCGTGCATCGCGATTGTCGTCGTAATCATACCGTTGTTCAACGACGGGCTCACTCTTGGGCAGCGGAGAGCCGGCATCGGGCTGGTGTTCAGCAAGGAAGCTGAGGCGGGAGGGCCATACTTGTCGCTGGTCCTTCGGGGAGCCGGGGTTGCACTCCTGAGTCTCGTGCCCGGACAGCTCGTGGTGAATGCTGCCAACTGGTTGGGATATTGGGGGGACTGGTGGTCTGAGGCGCTCGGGATGTGGGCCACCGCTGGGCTTTCTTGGCTGATAGCCGGCGTCGTGTGGTCGTTCACTCCGAGCAAGTTGGGCTTCGTCGATTACTGCTCAGGGACGGCCCAAATCGAAAGCCTCCAGGATGCACCGGGAACGGTAGTCGGAGCGCTCGTCCCTCTTGCGGCAGGAGGAGGCTTCTTTCTTTTCGCGGGAGTGGTCGCGCCTCTGTTGCTGAGGCTCGCCGGGTGGCAGTGACCGGGACTGGATATCGAAGCGTTCAGAGGGCGGCAGCGGTTCCCGAAAACCATCACGGACTCTCCGGCAGAGCGACTTCATCATGAAGACCGCCGGCAGGCGAGCTGGTTCCCCGCACACTCGGCAAGGCACGTTGCGTTCTCTCGGAGCTGCTGGACCGAAAATCTCGTCTCGGAAAAGGAAGAAATGGCACGTGGTTCGCAAGAACGAAAACCGCCGGAGCCCTCTACAAGCAGTCCGGCGGAATATTAAGCTTTTCTTGGTGGAGCTGAGGGGGATCGAACCCCTGACCTCTTGAATGCCATTCACACCAGGAAGAGCACAAAGTCAATATAATCAACCACTTCTCAGATCGCGCTCGTTGCCCCGACCCACGACATATCAGGACGTTACACAACCGATTGGCACAAAATTGGCACAAAGGTAACGGTTCAGGTATCACCGGTAAGTTGCTTGAGACATCCACCGCAACCATCACAACAACCGGCTTGAGGTAGTCCCCGCAAGCCCAGGGGCAGTTAACCTTCACAGTTAACACCATGCCATTGCCCGGAGCATGGTGTGTCCATGCCGTCCGCCCGGAAGTCATCCGTTTCACTTCCACGAGCCCCCGAGGGGTGACCTGACCTCCCGGCCGGGGTGTCCGTCCCCCTGACCGTGCTACGCCCCCCGCTTCCCCCTGGTCAACCCCGTCCGGATCGCCGACCAGCTCCCCGGCGGTGAAGGGCAGTCGTGCCACTATTCCGGGATTTCGGCGGAAAGCGTATGCGGATCGTGCCACCCGCGCCGGAAACTCTTCCCCCGAACCCGGAACCTTCCCCCCGCTCGGGTGTCTCATGGTGCAAGGCACCGCGCATGTTACGCGTACCGCTCGAAATTCACCCGCACTGACCCTGAATACTGGTTGCATCCACCGCGCGGTGTGGTAGACTAGTCGCGCGAAGTAGGTTTACAGGCTACAAGGAAGACGGCAATGATGGTTGGACAGAAACTCACGAGCAACGGAATGTTCGGCAACCAGGGTTACGGGGCCGGCTCGCCCTTTAGCGGCGGCTCATGGGGCTCTGAGAGCCCTTGGGGAGGAAGTGCCTTTGGAGGCCAATCCTGGTCTGGGAACCGGCGTCCTGGGTCTGGAATCGGCTCTCCACAGGGAGGGTATGGGCATCCTGGAGCCTTGACTCCGTGGGATCGGAAGTTCTGGGACGAAGCGCAACGGTGGCAAGGATCTTCACCGGAAGATAATCAAGCTCGCCAAACCCTCTCCCGCTGGGGGTATCAGGGGCCTTTGCCTGCCGGGGCGGGAAGCTGGGCCGATGCG
>JBFMAA010000152.1:0-14712 GCA_040755955.1 Thermodesulfobacteriota bacterium | reverse complement strand
CCTAGACGGAAGTTCTTCTCGAAACTGGTTGCGGCAACCTTTACAACCCACCATATTTCCGTGATTATACCAACACAAGACTGCCGAAAACGGGCTCAGGGGTAGCCATGTAATGTCAAGAAATGTGAACGTTTCATTGACAGCCGCCACGAACATCTGGTATAGCCCCTACCGGGAACACGTCGGGCGGGGGGTAGAAATGTAGCCAGTAACGTGGACCCTGAAGACTAAACCGAACCCAAAGTTTCCTCAATTGTGACGAGGAGATAGCCGCACGAGACTTGGTTCTCTGGAAAAAAACTTCAGCCTAGAACACCCAGGGAATCATCACCGGACTGAATTGTGGCTCACGCTCAGGGAGTTTCTTGAGCGCATGGGCAACCTGGATTTCCGCGAGACCGTCAACGGCATATTCCTGGTGCTCAACGCGGACAACATCCGCCTCTCCGAATGGTTTGACAGCATAGCGCATTCGGCGCCCCCTGAAGTGGACCATCCGGGCATTATTGCGCTTGGCCTGGACGATCCGTCCCAAGGACCGGTTTCAAAGGTGTCGGTGGCATTCGATATGGACCAACTACGGGTCGCGGATCTCTTTGCCGGGGACCTGGGCTCAGGCTCCTCGGGGAAACCGACCCCTGGAGCCGAAGCGGCCCAGCCACTCTGCAGGGTTATGGACCCCTACAACAGCGGTCTCATGGAGGCGTTGGCAGCCTGATCGGACTGCCGGTTGGGAACTCCGCCGGTAAACGTTCAGGGGCATCCGTCTTCCGCGGCGAGACCAAGCCGATGACGTGCAAGGACACTGAGAAAGTGCGTTCTCAAGAATGGCGGCCTGATAGTTATTCTTGGATTTCTTTGTGTCTTTGTACCTTGTATGTTCATTCTCTTGACTTCCGGGTGAACGTTTTTCTCCGCTGTTCCGTGTATAATGCAGGGAGCGCAGGTCCCGCGCACAGGGCGGAGATTGAAGGTGACACCATGGAATACACGGAAGTCATGACAGCATTGAAGGAACTCTCCAACCCGGAGGCGGTCAAGGGGATGGCCGGCTTCGGAATTAATCCGGAGTTCGCGTACGGTGTATCGATTCCCGCATTGCGGAATCTCGCCCGAAAGTGCCGTAAGAACGGTCTGCTCGCAGAAAACCTGTGGGATTCGGGAATCCACGAGGCCCGTATACTCGCCACCATGATCGCCGACTGGCAAAGCCTCTCTGAAGAGCAGATGGAGTCCTGGGCCGGGGACTTCAACTCGTGGGATCTCTGCGACCAGTGCTGCAACAACCTGTTCCGGAAGTCTCGATTCGCGCACCAGAAGGCAGTCCAATGGACCGAGAGAGATGAAGAGTTCGTCAAGCGAGCCGGGTTCGTGCTCATGGCATGCCTTGCGGTCCATGACAAGCAAGCCCCTGACTCCACCTTCGCCGAATACCTCGGAATCATCGAACGCGAGGCCCACGACACCCGGAACTTCGTCAAGAAAGCGGTCAACTGGGCGCTCCGACAGATCGGCAAGCGCCATGCAGGGTTGCATGCTCTGGCAGTGGATGCGGCTCAGAAAATCGGCCGCTCGGAGTCAAAGGCTGCGCGCTGGGTTGCGTCAGATGCGCTGCGGGAACTTACCTCGGCCGCGGTGCGTGCGAGGTTGGGTGTGTGAGCGGAATTTCCAGGGGAAACCCTTTTACTAATGAGGCTTGATTTCTTTTCGAGAAGAAATCTTCGGGCCGGCAGCTCTGGGAGCAAGCAAAGTGCCTTTTCTTCGCGTGCGTAGAACCAACCGGCCCCGCCCTCGGTCTGCATGCGGACCGAGAAAGGTGGACGCAAATTTGGTTGCGGCTCCCAGCCGCCTTTTGAAAAAGGGTTGTCCCCCGGGAAGCGCATTTTCTGATAAAAGGGTTTCCCTGTGACGGGTGTCTGGGGGTTACCAGGCCGTTCCCGACATGGCCGGGACTGGGGGGGCCGCAGGTGGGGACGAGACGATCTCCATGGCTTTCTTCTGATCGTCCAGGCTCTGTCGGTGCCTACCGAGATGCGCAAGGGCCACACCCCGATTGTTGACCGCAATCGCGTCCTGCGGGTTAAGTCGGATGGCCTTGTCGTATGCTTCCACGGCCTTCTCGTGGTCTCCCACGTAGGAAAGCAGGTTGCCCACGAGCCGCAAACCGGTCGGATCATCCGGCTTGAGTTCTATTGCCCTTTCCGCGTCTCTGAGAGCCTCCTTTGCCTGTTTGAGCCCGAACCGGAACTGAGCCCGATACAGAAGCGATTGCCAATCCGTCGGGTCAAGCCGCACCACTTCGGACATATCCGCGACCGCGGGCTCGATTTTTCCCAGTCTGGAGAGACACACCCCTCTGGTGAAATGATAATCCGCCTGCCCGGACTCCATGGAGATCGCCCGATCCAAATCTTCTACAGCCTGAGAGTTTGCCTGCTTGGTCCCCAGGGCGAGGCCTCTGTAGTAATAGAGCTTTGCCGACGGCTTCGATGCGATGAGGCTCGAAAATATCTTCACCGCGTCGTCGAGTCGACCGGCTGCCAAAGCCTCTTCGCCCTTTTTGATAAGCTCATCCTCCCCCTGAGCGCCGCCGGCCGTGTGCAGGCCGCACAGCCCCATCGTCACGGTGAACACTACAATGAGTAACGCAACCCTTCGCGTCATTCGTCAAAAACCTTTCGGCGCTGAAATGTTCTCTCTCAAGCCGACTTCCCACAGATCGACCCGGAGATCAACTAGTCCATTTCGCTCATGACGTCCGTTTTCTTATGTTTTCGAGAAGAATTTTTCACCTCGGCAGTTCCGGGACAGCACAAAGCACCTTATCTTCGGTCACGAAGCACCAACTCGGCCGCCGGCGGTCTTCACGCGGACCGACGAAGGTCGTCGGGAATCCTGGTTGCGGCTCCCAGCCGGGGTTTCGCATATGCTGCGCAACTGCCGTCGCACTTCCTCTCAGCCGACTCTGAGCATATGAAACCGGAACCACCCCGTACAGACGAAGGCCTTCCATAAACGGAAAACCCCCGCTAATGGCCGGGCCACAGTCACATGCGGCCTTCGCTGAATGAATCACGCTCGAACCTTTGGGGTGCCGTCGTCGCAGACCATGCTCGGTCCAGGCCGCATCTCTCTGCCGATCTGCCAACCGATTGCAGGTCCGGACCTCTCAGGCAGTGTGTGCAGCTCCTATTCGGATGTTGCCCCACCCGCAGGTTTCGTTTCGGATTTTCCTGCAACCCCCGCGACAGACTCGGGTCTATCGCTTGATCCCCGAGTCGGCAGGCCCATAAGGTTGATCGCAGAGTCCTGGACCACTGCCATGATTACTCGGTTGAACGCCTTGTCCTTCGCCATGCTCTCCAGCCTGTTTTGGAGAGTGGTCAAACCGTCTTTGGAGGTATGGTCCACGATGATACAAGGCTTGCCGGGCTCAATCTCGAGGGGGGCAAGGTCAACCCGATTCGAGCTCACATAGAACGCGATCTTTGCAGTCTTGAGTTCCTTGCCGAGGGTCAACTTCACCGCGGATTTTTCGCTGAAAATCGTGTATTCCTTCCCAGGTTCGAGCAGATTGTCCTTCCACTGGTTGTTGGGAAAGAGCACATACGCGTCGCCTTCGGACGATACATATACTGCGGTCAAGTAGACTTTCTCCGATGCCTTCACGTGCACGGATATGGGCTCTCCGACTTGAAACTTCTTCCCTTCCTTAGGTTTGTCCGCCCGGATCTCGAGTGTTGCCGCCTTTGGGCCAGCCTTTCCTATTTCCAGTAGGGTGGTTTTCGCTGCGGGTGTCGAGTCCGAGGCCGAACAGCCTTGTCCTACCTGCAGAAAAGCCCACCCGACGATGGTAAGGAAGGCCGCTATTACCATGAATCGCGATGAAATTCTCATAGCTGCTCCCTCTGTGATCTCATAACGTCAGTATGGCCCCTGTCAAACCCTATCCTTCATGATAGATCGTGTCGACCGGTTTTGCAAGGCCAATCCCGGCGACGCCCACTCAGACTCACAGGGTGCAACCGGTCACCGGCAAGTGAGGACGATTCACAGCAGAGGCACGGAGACCACAGAGAGGCTGGGAGCCGCAGTTAATAATCGCGTCACCCTTCCTCGGCCCGCATGCAGTCCGATGGCGGGGTAAGTCGGTTCTGCGCATGTGCACATCGTGCACTGCCACAGGGGACGCTCAGCCATTTACCCCCCTGCGGACGCGGGTTCCGACGAATGAATCGTCGCGGTCTGCGAAGAGGTCGTACGCTCGTAGTACCGTGGAAGAACTAGTTGACTCTATTACACCTCGGCTGAAGAGACCGTTGCTCATTGGGGAGAACCCGACCGGGCAGGGGTGATCTCTCTGTGTTTTCGTTGTGAACACTTACCGCAGGGTTGCAGCATAGAATCTCATCGGATCCGGTTGAGCAGACGCGCCCATCTGATTTCCGGAAACGGATTTGCAGAATAGTATATGATGAACGCCTTACCCCGCACGTCCTTGACCGGCACGAATCCCCAGAAGCGGCTGTCATGGCTGTGGTCTCTGTTGTCGCCCATCACGAAGAGACGGTCTTCGGGAACCTTGTACGGGCCGTACGTGTCTCGTGCGTTTAGGTTTTTCGGGATCATCCTGGGGTCCGTGAACTTGGCATGAGGAGTGGATACTTCCTCGCCATTGACGAAGACTCTCTTGTTGACGATCTGCACCGTCTCGCCCCCCACCGCCACCACTCGTTTGATGAAATCCTTTGTCCGGTCTTCGGGAAAAATGAACACGATGACATCATCTCGCTTCGGTCCATGGAGGTTCGGCCACCGGATGTTGGTAAAGGGGATGCGAAGACCGTATACGAACTTAGCCACCAGGATGTGGTCACCCACCAGGAGCGTGTCTTCCATTGAGCTCGACGGAATTTTGAAGGCCTGCACGAGAAGCGACCGAATCAGTATGGCCAGAATAACTGCCATTACAAGTGCTTCGGAGTATTCTTGAAAAAGCCTGCGTTGGGATTTCTGCGGTGCTGCGGTGTCTGGTGTCTTTTTGGGCATAATCAATCGTTCCGACGTTTCCAGTCGGGTTTGCCTTTCTGAATCTGTTATATCCTGTCTTCCAGGCGCCTTTGACAATGAAACCGGTGGGAAGGATGCGAAGCACCCTCACCCGCCGGTTCGCCGGTACACAGGCCCCTCCCTCCCCCGAGGTTGAGGCCGGGTCTTGCCTATCACCGGCGCGTAGTGAAGTCAAGTCCTTGTACGCGGTTTCCCGGTCAGATGTGAGACTTTTCCGGTTATTCTTTCTTGGCTTTCGGCTCGGACTGGCGTGCTCGCAGGGCTTCCATGGTCTGCATGAGCGCGCGCATGAGCTCCTCGGCCTGTTGATAGGTCATATAGATTTGCCTTTCGTAAAATTCCGTCAAAGACTGGCCCCCATCCTCGGTCGTCGTGGGAACGTACCTGCCGAAATACAGAGAGACGTCCTTGGGACTGGTCGCTACCATCACGCTGTTGGAGTAGTAGATCGACATCTGAGGGGACATCACACGCGGAACCGCCTGTCGGGCTGCTTGTTCTCTTGCCGAGGCTTCGGGGGGCTTGGGCATCGGGCTGTCCTTTCTATTCTTTCAGGTAGACTTTGTTCGATCAGATAATCGGCCAATCCGGTCCGTCGGCTCAAAACCACGGCTGGGGGCCGCGACCAAGAATCGCATCCACCCCGGTCGGTCCGCTTTCATGCAGTGCGGAGAGCACCCGAAGGCCGAAGTCTCTGTCCGGAGAAGATCGCGCGGTACCCATTGCCGGGAACCAACCATATCAGTTGGACGCATTCACGTCAACGCTCTGCCCGCAGGCCCTTCCCTCTAGTCGCCAAAGGTCGTCTTTCGAGACGGCTCACTTCATGAGGGTTTTCAGCGTGTTCACAGCCGCGTGTGCGAATGAGTCGTCGTTGATGTGTGCGTCCACTTCGATCACTTCAACCCGCGGGTCGAGCAACGACCTGATCTCGTCAACGAATACCTGATTCACTGCCGGCTCGTACAAGGGTCCGCCGACCGCATCAGCCTCGGACCAACCACCCATGGGGATGAGGAACCGGGTTGGCCCTTGTGCCCGATTGAGTTTCCGCGCAATGGTACGGGCAAGAACCATCACGTCTTCAGCGCTTGTGCGCACCCCTGACCGGAAATCATACCAGAACACCTTGCGTCCTTTGACCGGCTCAGGCATGGTTTCAAGCGAGTCAAATTCGAGCACGATACAGTCCAGCCCCCCTGGGACCACCACCTGAGGAATCCCCCGACGTCCGGCAGATTCCAGTCTGCCCTCGCCTATGGCGCCGCAGTAGCCTCCGTAAAGCTGATCCGAAAACTCGTGCAAGGCAAAGTCGATCACCCCGTGAATGAGGCCCTGGTCGATCAGATCCTCCATTGCCATACCTCCGGTACCGTTGGCGTGGAATGGGGCCACTTCGTATCCGTTCGCTTCAAGGAGCCTCTTGACCTGCATTGCCCCCTCAGTGATGAACCCGAAGGAGGTGAGTCCCACGATGGGTTTCTCGGGACGGATTTCACCTGCCTGTAATGCCATGCCGGCGATCGCGGCCCCCGCGTTGGCCAGAATGCGTCTGCTGACCGAATTGAGCCCAAGGATGTCGATCACGGAATGCATGATCGTGATATCCTTCGTGCCGATCAACTCGCTCATGTCCCGGCTTGCGACGGTCGAGACCATCAGCTTCGGCACCCCAAGGGGCAACGAACGCATCACACCCGTCCCGATGTGGGTCCCTGTGCCGCCGCCCACGGAGACGATGGCGGACAACTTTCCTCGTCGCAGAAGCTCAACGGCGATCTCGGATGCACCCTTGGTCATGGTGCCGACCGCAACCCGCCGGTCCTTTATTTGCAAGACCTCGTCTAGCGACATCCCCGCTGCGGAAGCCACCTCTTCCCGGCTCACGTCCGGTCGAATCCCGGGCGGATGGAGAGTCCCGACATCCACTACGGTCGCTGCACACCCGGATTGTGCAATAACTGACCGCAGGTAGTCGACTTCGGCCCATTTCGTGTCCAGAGTTCCCACTATCACTACGTTGGGAGGCATTTTCAAAGCTCCTGCAGCCCTCTGCGTTCAGGCGTCCTGTGGCGAAAGAACTGCTTCGGAAATCAGTCCCTCTACGGCGGACTCATCACTTCTCGATTGCTCACTGTAACCGGAACCTGCAGACTTCAAGAAAGAAATCCCCTCGAATTCATCGTCGATGCCACCATCGCGTTCCGGTCAGGCACGACTCCTCCATCACTACTGTCCTCGGACACCCCCTGAACGCTTACCCATGTTGTTGAGGGTATTCTCTTCGCCGGCCGTATCGCCAAGCTTCCACTCGATGGCGCGAGACTTCGCGTACAGCTCCAAGGCACGGTCGTAATCACCCCGACGCCCATAGACCATGGCCATATTGTTGGCGACAAGGCCTATTCCCTTATGAAAATTCAGGCGCTCAAATATCGCGAGTGCCTTCCGATACGTTTCGAGGACCCGGTCGAGATCCTGCGACGATTTCGCGGTCTTCTGCAGTTGCAGCGCCTGATTGAACAGGCTTATCCCCTCCTCCTTCGATTGGGCCCAAGCTGAAGGCGCGGGCAGCACGGCAGAAAGCGCGCATAAGGCACACACGACAGTGATTTGTTTCATGACTCCCTCTCATTCTGTTCCGGGGGTTGAACGCGCTGGCGGTTCGCCTTTCCGGGGGTTAAGACCCCCGGCTATTCACCGAATGCCCTTTCGGGGCAATGAACGCGTGCCCATTGACCATGAGACGTCTTGCTCTTCCGATCTGCCGAACATTCTCAATTCACCGCAGCACGGAACCCCGAAGGGGTGACCCGGTGAATAGCCACGGGTTTCAACCCGTGGAAAGGGCAAATGGCCGTCGAGCTATCCGATCCCCTGACAGACAATGGCAGAGTCCCGCAAAACGTGACGAAGAAAGACCGCGGACAGATGCTTACCGCGTGGAGACACTAAGGACACCAGCGCTAGATCCACCCCTGCTCCAAATACCAGCGCGAGGTCTTGTCTATGGCCTCTCGCAGTGGAGTCGTCGCCTCCCAGCCCAGGTCACGGGACGCTTTCTCGGCAGCACACACCCAGGCCAACTGGCGCATCTCGTCGAGTTTTTCAGATCGCATGAGGGGCGTGGCTCCGGTCAAGCGCTTCACAAGGTCCCCTCCGAGCGCGGCGACCCGGAGCACGGGTACAGGAACGGGAATCGTCCACGGATTCTTCCCGAGCGCCTCGGCCACCTGCATGCTGAACTCACGCCATACGACCGGAAAAGGATTCGCCAGGAAGTACGTCTCCCCAACCGATCTTTCCGACATGGCCGCGGCAAGAATGCCTTCCACGAGGTCCTGCACGTATACGATGCTTACGAGTCTGTCCGGACCGGCGATGTACGTGACCAGTCCTCTCTTGGCCCACAGGAACACATTCAGTACATCCCGGTCCCGCGGTCCGAAGACCGTCGGAGGTCTGACTATGGTGATCGGAAGACGATCCATGTACCGTGCAGCCTTGTGCTCGGCTTCGAGCTTGGACTTGCCGTATAGAGACACGGGCCTTGGCGCATCCGATTCCACGACAGGTCGGGTTCCCTCGGTGCAGGGCCCTGCCGCGGCCTGGGAGCTCACCAGGACGAAGCGAGCAGGTGCCCGGCGACATCGGGGATCTACACACAATTCCAGAAGCTCCATCGTCCAATCCACGTTGGCACGCGTGTAATGCGCGTAATCTTCCGCGCGAGTAGCTCCGCCAAGGTGTATCACGTAGTCGAAAGGATTTACGCGACGCACCAAGTCCGCGATTTCGCCCAAAGTGCAGATTTGTGCCGGCATTCCCTCCAGATTTCTCAGACGCGAAGGGTCACGAACCGGACACACCACTTCCCAGCCTCGCTTGAGGATGGCCTCGACCATGTGACTGCCTATGAAGCCCGTGGCTCCGGTGACCAAGAATCGCATCCGCGATATCCTTTCATACCGACACCCCCGGCGAAAAGCGCCGCAACTCTCTGCGAAAGTCTGTGGACTGCCTGGTTCGGGGCTCAAACACTTGCGCCCCTAAGGGACGCACGGTAAATAGCCGCAGGTTTCAACCTACGGAATGAGCGGAAACAAGCTTGAGTCCGGAGCTTTGTGTGTCCAGGCGGGTCATTCACGGGCTCACCTGATCCCGGAACAATAGAACCGTTTCAGTGAGTGTGGAGAGATACCGAGAAAATACCCCGCGATCACCGCCTGATTCACCAGGATTGTGCGTAGTGTGCCCAGTTTCCGCCACCTCCGCGCGGACGTGAGGACCGATGCGTCCACTGTTCTCAACTCACCCAGTCTTCTGATCCGGCGCATGAACTCGAAGTCTTCCATTATGGGCAGATTTGGGAATCCGTCAACCTTGGCAAATGCGTCGGCTCTCACAAAGATTCCCTGGTCGCCGTACGGCATCCCCAGCAGCCTTGATCGGAGGTTCACGAGATGTTCGACCAACGACGAAGCAGGCACGGGCTCGTCGAGCGCGAACTCGAACGCGCCGCCTGCGACTTCCGGATCTTCGAGGGCTTCCCGGATGCGTTCAATCCAAGTGACGGGCAGAACGGAGTCCCCGTGCAAGAAGAGCAGCACTTCGCCGGAAGCGATTCGTGCTCCCGCGTTCATCTGCGCGGCCCGACCCCCCGGAACTACCAGCACTCGTGACCCGAAACCGGTTGCTATCTCGACGGTAGCGTCCGAGCTTCCACCATCCACCACGATCGTTTCCACGTTGGCCGAGCTCATCGCGGGGGCGTCTGCGGAGCACAAGAACGCTTCATGCAGTCGACGCGCAGATCCCACACAATCAGGTACACCGGGGAGATTCGCCCGGGTCGACAGCAATTCACCTTGTCCCAACTCGGAACCACGCGCTGCTCCTTGTGCAAGCCGATCCGGGGAACATGACACCCCTGTAATCCCATGGTTGCCATTCTTCTCCGGTCGCGATGATTTGTTGTACGAATCCGCTTCGACCGTAGAGTTCTTGGCTGCTCCTGCCGCGCAGTCTGCGGTTTGCACGTGCGTGGAACCAGCCTGCTCCGCCATCGGAACACGTGCGCGCTGAGGAAGGTCGACGTGATTATTGGTTACGGCTCCCAGCCGCTCTCTGTTTCCGCTGCGGTGAACCGGCACGTGCGCGGATTCGATTGCCGCGGCAATGCGACCTGCCTCGTTCAACGCGGGGATCACCACCGAGACCTCCACCCGGTGTTGATCGTCATGGACGAATCGCTCGTATGCTGCCAGGTCTTCGGCGCGATCTACGTCCTGGAGGGGCTCAAGCACCTCGACGGACAGGGGGATTCGAGCAGCCTGCTCCATCGTGGTCGAGAACACGTCTCCCGACCCCCAGGGGATTCCTTCGAAAATCGAGGGCCATACACTCCTGGCTCCGATGAGGTAGTACCCTCCGTCAAGTGCCGGTCCAATCACCAGGTCTTTGTGGTCAAGGGCCTTGAGCGCGCTTCGGACGATCCTTGAGCTGACTCCAGGGCAGTCGGAGCCGATCACTACCACTCTGTCGAACCCGCGGGCAAACCCCTCGGAAAAAGCCCGCATCATTCTGCCGCCGAGGTCTCCGTCTCCTTGGGCCACCAGATCCATATCCCTGCCCAGCCATGCACGGAGTTCTTCCCGGGTGCCGGCCGAGAGACAAATCTCGTCATCGGGAACTGGGGGCCACATCTCCGGCCCTTCACCCTTCCCTCTCCCTCCAGGAGAGAGGGTTTGCGAATCCTCCTCAACTCGTGGGAGGGGGCAAGGGAAAGGAGGATAACTGCCTGAAATGTCGAATTCCGCTGCCGTCAAGTGAGTGCCTATGGGGGCACGGGGAGGGTGGAACCTGACGCCGTGTTCAACACGGGTCCCTACCGCACCATCGGATGCCGTCGAGTGTTCTCGGGGCCACCCAAGGTCGGAGGGAGCTTCAGCCGCGGTCCCTGCAGGCACGGTGAAGCGCACTTCCAGAGCTGTTCCTCGGGCAGCTCTGACTCGCCTCGCCACCCGGATCGCGTGTTCGGTCATGCGGCGCTGGAGACGGGCAGCTCCGTCCGGTCCCAGCACCGGGATAAGGCGAGTCTTGGTGGTTCCGGGCTCAGGATAGCGCGTGAACACCGCGAGCAGCTCGCGAGAACTCGGCCCTCCCGTAGCCAGAAATTCCCTGCCCAGGGTGTACAGGATCTTGGTGCCCGCGGCGAGTGCCCCTTTCAACGTGCCGGAAACTTTTGATTTGCCAATTCGGGGACGGTAGGATACCGGAACCTCTGCCGCTGGTATCCCCATTCTCGCGGCCCTGATCTGCATCTCGACGGTCCAGCCGTAGTCGCGGTCCCGCATCCGCAGCCGCAACAGAGTCGAGTGACGAATCGCGCGAAAAGGCCCCAGATCCGTGAATCGCACCTTCCATATCCATCTGATAAGCAGGCACGACAGCCAATTACCGAACACCGCCTGCGGAGTGAGCGCTCCCTTCTGTCTCCGGCCGAGGGTCCGCGAACCGATAACCAACTCGGCCTTGCCTGCGATTATCGGATCTACCAGCAGATCAGCCTCCTCGGGATGGTCACTGAAGTCCCCGTCGAGGAAGACGACGATGTCCGGCTCCCCGACCGACGCAATGCCTCTGAGACATGCCGATCCGTAGCCCCTGCGCGGTTCCCGAACCACGTGCGCACCGGCTGCTGCTGCCACTTCAGGTGTGCGATCCGTACAGCCGTTGTCAACCACCACGATTTCGTCCACCCACTCGGGCAGGCTGGAAATCACCCGTCCGATGGAAGCTTCCTCGTTGAGAACAGGGATGATGACTGAAATCCGATGGTTGTCTCTCACTTGGCGACCGCGTGATCCACGAAACGCTTGAGATGAGTCCTTTGGAACGTCCATTCAGGGGTATTGAGCGTGTCTCCGAACTCGAGCGCATACCAGGGGTTCGGTTCCCGTTGGGCAGGATTGCGCAGCACGTGGATGTCCTGTGCCGGCATGTAGCTCTGGGCCAGGGCAAAGATCTTTCTGCCGCTCTTGGGCTCGTAGGCCATGTCCACCACGATCACCGCGTGGCCCGGAAAGCCCCCTTCGATGAACACGTCGCCGATGCGCATGTCGCGGATATCCTTGACCGGCAGCATTTCTCGGGATAGCGAATGGGTTCCGGCATACGTGAACACCTTGGTCAGATATGCCCTCAGCACCTGGTGGGAGACCGGAACCGGCTGACCCTGGGTCCAGATGACCGAGTTCCCCTGAACCTTTGGCCGGACCCCCTGCGTCCACTTGAGAAACGACACCGTGTGGCCGCTCGTGAAGTTGAAACGGATCGCGGCATACTGTGCACGGGAGAACAGAAACTCTGCCCGAAGGCGCATGATTGCATCCGCGCATTGCTGCAAATCCCGATTCCCCACGTCGATGTCCACGATCGCGACATGGACGTCCTGGCGGGCTTTGGGCCGTCCGTTGTGGAGATACACCGGAGGTTGTACCGCCTTCAGGGGCAGTTGTCGAAGCCACGCGTGAAACGAACCTTGTTCCGCGGGTACGCGCTCATATCCCATTGGCACGGGTATGCGCCGGTCTAATGCCTGCGCGGGATCTGCCGCGGACAGCCACGGATAGTCTCCGGCCCCACTCTCGGCAATGAGCCCCAGGAGACAGATCAGCACTGCCCGGCAGACAATTCTGCACAGTCGCCGCGGCCACGCCGTCAAACCGAAATGTGACAGGTTGGATGACTGTTTCAACCAAGGTGTCCGTCTCACCATGGAACCCGATCACGCACTCCGGCCAACAAGCGACCTGGGCGGAAGCACTGAGGCAGTACGTCTCATCCGGTCATTCTCCGATAACGGACCATACCTTGCCGTGTGCTGCGGAGTCAATCGTCGAATTCGCGGAGACAGAACCGGCTTGCAAAGGCCCGGCACCCATTGTAGGATGCCGCATTCTGAATTAGGAGGGCGAGAACAATGCATAATCCCGTTATTGATCCAGTGACTCTGTCGGAATTGCAAGCGCTTCCCAAGAATATTCGCATATTTTGGCGAATATTGAGGCTCTTGATCAGCTCAGAGAATCGGTCAGTTCGCGCCGGCCGCGGACTCACATTTGGCGACGCGCTCTTCAACGTGCTCAAATGCGTGTCCCTTGACGGGTCACTGAGAAGATACCGCCACGCGGTGCAATTCGGGGAGCAGATGGTGCTGGACAGCACGTTTCCGCCTTTTCCTTCCGCCGGGTTCGACAGACGCATCAGCAACTATCTCAATAACCTTGACATGACCGAGATGCCTTCGGGCATTATCTCAATTTCGACAACGAACTCGTGTCCTTACGCGTGCGCGTTCTGTTCCACAAATGCGACCAAAACCCGTCCGGACGACCTCGACGAAGAACTGCTGAAATCGGTGATTACCCAGGTGGAACGTCTGGGCGTGCCGATGATCATCCTGCACGGCGGGGAGCCACTCTATCGTTATGATCGCTTCCTCAGGCTGGTCAAGCACGTGACCCCCAAGACCTGTCTGTGGATGTTCACCACCGGGTACGGGGCAACACCTGAAAAAGCCCGTGAACTCAAGGAGAACGGCCTGTTCGGCGTGTGGGTGAGCCTGGACCACTGCCTCCCCGAAGTCCACAACCGCCTCAGAGGCCATGCTGAAGCCTTCGACAATGCCTGTCGTGCAGTGGAATACTTCAAAGACGCGGGCGTGTACACGTGCCTGTCACTGGTTCCGCCCGAAGATCTCATCGTTCCGGAGAACTTCAAGAAATACTACGACATGGCAAAAGCACTCGGAGTCGCGGAAATCCGCGTCATGGAGAAGAAACCGTCTGGTCGAGAAGCCTGTCGTGGCGTCACTCCCCACAGCCCGGTGCTGGCTCAACTCCAGAAAGACCTGTACGCGGATCCCGCGTACGCCGACCATCCCCCGCTGAGCGGTCTGTCCACCTGGCTCGAGAAAGACCAATCTCTGGGATGTCAGTGTCGGTTCGAGTATCTGTTCATCACATCGACCGGTGAAGTCCAGCCGTGCGAGGCGAGCGAGTGCTCGTTCGGCAATATCCGCGAAGAGGAGTTCCTCGACGTGTACCGCCGTGCCTGCGAGGCCTTCCAGCATCCGTCCACCGGCTGTATTCCCATGGCCATGTACGACGAGGTAAGGGATTACTGCCGACAGAGCGACCACTTGACCTCCCCTGAAAAGGGAGAGATCTCGACCCGTATTATCCAAGGGTTCGAGGAACGCGGGACGATCCCCGGAGCGTTTAGCCGGCTGTGGCCCATGTATGAGAGGCGACTCAAGGCATACCGAAAGCGACGCAAAGCATCTCAAGCGGGCTGGGAAACACAGCCGAAACTCGGCAGCCTGGAACCCCAGCGCTGACCCCAAGATACCCATTCCCAAAGGTTCCTATGTGAATACGGATTCTGGGGGAAGGGGCGTTTTACTAATAAGGTTCGATTCCTTCTCTTTTCGAGAAGAAATCTTCAGGCCGGCAGCTCTGGGAGACGGCAACGTGCCTCTCTTCGCGTGCGTAGAACCAACTCGCCCCGCCTCGGGTCTCCATGCGGGCCGAGGAAGGTCGACGCGAATTTGGTTGCGGCTCCCAGCCGTCGTTTTGA
>JBFMAA010000151.1:0-14743 GCA_040755955.1 Thermodesulfobacteriota bacterium | reverse complement strand
GGACCCCCATAGGCGCTAACTTGGCGACAGCCGAATTCGACATTTCAGGCAGTTATCCCCCACCCCCTACCCCCTCCCACGAGGGGAGGGGAATCCGGAAACCCTCTCCCCTGGAGGGAGAGGGAAGGGTGAGGGGAGAGGATGCTGAGGCAACGCGTGCTCTGAAGTTAGCGCCTATGCCCCGGACCCCTTTCCGAAAACTTTTGAAACATCGGGTGGTTCTGACCATGCAGCGAGTTCTCGGAAGGTCGGGCGGTGACTTTCATGCTTGGTTGGGGCCGGCAACTTCGGGAGAATGCAGCGTGCCTTTCTTCGCCTGTGGAGAACCAACTCGCCCCGCCATCGGAACGCGACCGAGCCGAGAAAGGTCGACGCGATCATTGGCAGCGGCTCCTAGCCGCTTGGTTGAGGCTCCCAGCCGTCGTTTCAAAAATGTGCAGGTCGAGGTCACCAGCAGGTGTAACCTGAGGTGTCGGACCTGCCTGTATGCTTCTTTCGAGCCGCAGTGGAAGTCTCAGGACCTTTCGCCGTGGGCTTTCGAGCGGATTCTGGAGGTAGCTCACCGTTGTGATTCCCTCCATTTGCAGGGTTGGGGCGAGACTCTGCTGCGCGATGACGTGCCCGACCTGATTTGCAGGGCCAAGAGATGTGGATCGAGGGTGACTCTGAGCTCCAACGGGACGCTGCCAAGCTGCGCAGGTGATGGTGAGCTTGTGGAGGCAGGCCTCGATTCTATGGCCTTCAGCTTCGCCGGTGCGTCCGCAGAGTGGCACGATTCTTTGCGTGGAGAAGGGACTTTTTCTGCGGCCGAGGCGTCTGTGCTTCGGTTTTCCCAGGTTCGGGGAGCCGGCCGATTCCCCCCGCTGTTGCTCAACTATCTGCTGACGCCGGCAAATATTCCGGCGCTTGAGCGAGCCGTCGCCTTGTGTGCGAGGCTCGGAGCGGACGGCATCGTTCCCACCCACATGGTGCACGTTTCGACCCGGGAGCAGGACAAGCTTGTGGCATACGACCGGAACTTGCCGTTCAGGTGGAGTTTTGCAAAGAGCCGCTTTTCCGCGTTATTGCGCAGGGTTTCCCTGGTATTGCCGCGGCTGACCGGGGCGGTCGTTCCCGTCTGTGAGAAGAATCCTTTGGAGAGCTTCTTCGTCGGATCTGACGGGTCCGTGTCGCCATGCGTGTACCTGAATCCGCCTCTCCAGGGTGAGTTCCCTCGGGTGTTCAGGGGAAGAGAGACGACGACGTCCCGAGTCGTCATGGGCAATCTCCACGATTCGACCATTGACGAGATCTGGGACTCTGCGGCTTATATCAGCTTTCGGGAAATATTTCGGGCACGTGTGAAGGTGCACGATACCCTTCTTTCCGGGGTGACGCCGGATTTCGACGGCATGGCGCGCCTTGACAGGTCTGTGGCCAGGTTGCGCGAGCTCTATGCCGAGGAGCTCGCCGCCCCGGAGCCGTGCCGAGTGTGCGGGCAGCTCTACGGGTTGTAAGGATTGCCGAGGGGAGGGTCGGATTGAAAGGCGCGGCTTCCCCTGTCCGCCTCAATATGGTGCGAGCTCGCTCGATGTCCCGGTCTTGAAATGCCCCGCCATTGTCAACCATCGATTCGGGAAGCCGTCGCTCCCAAGCCTCAACCGCGGACGAAAATTTCCGGATGCTTCACGGCCGGCGGGAAACGGAGATTACTGGACGAGGCGAAAATCCCTTGGGCATGCCGAGAAATAAGTCTCAGCATGTCCCGTGTTCTCTGTGTCCTGGTCGAAATGCATGTCTGTTCGAAGTGCGCCCAGTATCGAGCGAGGCTTTCCAGCCCTGAAAGGGCAGACCGAGAGAGGGCAAGGTTCTGACCTGCGGAAAGCCGGGCAGGTCATTCCGGTTCTCGAATGAGCCGTGCGTGCAAGGCTGATTCTGCCGCGGGTCCTTGTATCGACGCCACGGGTTGAGCCCTCAGTCTTTTCATGGGGCTGGACACATCACACTCATTCTGCTACAAGTGTTTCATGGGGTGCATCAGTGTTGTGGGAAGACCGACTGCATGCGAACCGACAAGGTCGCCGCGATTGATCGGCTGCGGCTTCGAGCCGCCTGGTTGAGGCCGAACGGGGGGCTGTGTGCGTGACTGACATCGGTCTTTGGTGAGCTACAGGAGGGTGTGTCGTGTTGGACATTCAGGTGTTGGCTCTCACTCTGATTCCGCTGCTTTCGGGCGGAGTCCCCCAGGATGGGCGGAACATGGTACTGCCTTTGGAGCTGCTGGGAATGTCTCAGCAGGTCACGAGAGAGTTCATGGTAGGCACGTGGAGGAACAGGGATCAGTTCTTTCGATGGGGTGTGCACGACAGGCAGAAGGCTACCCTCAGTCCCATGAAGCGTGAGGCGGTCATGTCCTTGAAAGAGGACGGCTCAGTGGAGATGGTGAATCTCTTTGCCCCCGCCACGGGCAGGTGGGACGTTGCGGGACACGGCATAGTGATCCACGACCCGTCCAGACCTGAAGCGGGTTCACGGCTGATTCCCGTGAGGAAACGAGACGAGAACCGCATTTGGCTGCTGTTTCCCTTTGCAGGCGGCGCATCCGGCATCGGCATGGAACGGGTGACGGACGCCGGTTTACCTGAGCGATCCCGCTCCGCGAGGACTGCAGCTCATCAAGATTACCCCGGTCGGTAAGACGCCCGTCGCAGTCCGCACGACTCGGATTCCTGGCCGTGCACGAGGACGCGTCTCCATGACCTGTGCGGCCGGTCTTCCGTCGCAGCGGCTGGCCTGTGCGCCGGTTTTTTTCCTTGACATGGCTCCGATCTGAAATATATTCCCCTCATGTTCCAAAATCTGTGAGGGGGTAGTAAGAATGAAAGCGATTCGTTGTATTCTGCTGGGAGCGCTGGTAGTGATGCTGGCCGCAAGCGTGGCTGACGCCCAATGGTATGGTGGCGGCTGCGGCGCAGGCTGGGGTTCGGGCTGGGGATACACCACGGCTCCCGCTTGGAACACCGGCTGGGGCTGGGGCGGAAACTGGGGTTGGAACCGCGACTGGGGCTGGACCGGTGGCAACCGCGGCTGGGGCTGGGGCAACGGTGCCTGGGCCGGCGGTTGGGGCTGGGGCTGTGGTGCTCCAGTGGTCTGCAAGCCAGCGAAGAAGGCCAAGAAGGCGGGCGGCGAGAAGAAAGACAAGAAGTAGTCACCGTCGGCTCGTCACAAAGGTCCACGGAGGGGCTGCCGCTATTGCGCAGACCAAAGGGACACTTTTTCTTCCATTCCAATGCCGGCAGGGAGGACAGGCTCCGCGATCGTGGACCTTGCGCCTCTCTGCTGAGCGTCGCGTCTCCTGATACCTGATATGCCTATCCTCGCTTAATTGCAAACGTTTTCTCTGCTTCTTCCGTTGCGTCATGACCAAAGGCGCCTGACAGATTGCCATACTGATTTGTACCGTTGCGCGTTCTAGGGGCTTGCCGCGAAATAACCCAGTCATCTCGCGTGCTCCCCTTCCACGGGTTAAAACCCATGGCTACTCACACTGCGCCCAGCAGGGCGCGGACCTCTTCTGCCCTGAAAGGCCAGCCCGTGAATGGCTGTAGGTTTCAACCTACGGTAATGAAGCGCGTGAATACCGTTCTCTAATTCACCGTAGTTGCAAGGCTTCTTTTGCCGCGGGCCCTAAGAAGTGACTTCAGGATCCGGGTGGGACAGGCATCTTGCCTGTCGTCCGTTGGGTAAGCGCACCTGTTTGAATCCGCATTGCTATTGCCCGTAGGTGATCTCCAAAGCAACCATTCGACGCTCAGGGAGAAACCGGCGATCGTCCCGGCACGCACGAACAATACCCGCGAGACCATCGTTTCATATACCGTATTCCAAAAAAAAGCCGCCCGATCTCCATTTCTGAAGAAGGGCGGCTGTGTACGGACAAGACCGGTCTATGACTTCCCGGCCGCGTACTTGTGGTAGATCTTCGGGTCATCCACAACGATGTAGATAACCCGCACGTCATCAGCGTTCAGGGCCGCGGCTTTGGGGTAGCTCTTCTTGAGCTCCTCCACTCTCTTCTTTGCCGCGGCGAGGATCTTATCACGTTCCCCGAACTGCATAGTGCCTGTCGGACAAGACTTCACGCAGGCAGGAATCATCCCGTTGGAGATCCTGTCGAAGCACATGGTGCACTTGAACATCTGCTTGGTCTTGGCGTCCTGACGGGGAATGTTGTACGGACAGCCTTCCTTCACGCCCTTGAAGTCGAGCTTCTTGGTCTTGTCGGTAAAGACTACCGCACCGGTTTTCTCGTCCTGGATGATCTCCTCCGCGCTCACTTCTCCCATGCACCCTGGAGAGATGCAATGGCGGCACTGTTCAGAAAAGAACCGCCAGTAAGCCTTGCCGTTCGTTCCTGACCCTTCGGCATACCTGACCAGTTTCCACGTTTCCGCGGAGAGATCCTGCGGGTTCTGATACGTTCCCAGGTTCTTGGTTTCTGTTCCAGGAAGCTGGTTCCACTGTTTACACGCGATCTGACAACCGCGACATGCCGTGCACTTGGAGGTGTCGACAAGTATGGAATATCCTTCAGCCATGTGTCACCTCCTATGCCTTTTCCACGTTGACCATGAAGGCCTTGGACTCAGGTATCATGGTGTTGGGGTCGCCGACGTTGGGGGTGAGCAGGTTCGCGCTCTCGCCTCCCTCCTTGGGTGTGATCCAGCCGAAACAATACGGCAAACCTACCTCATGAACGGTCAGATCGCCCAGCTTGAACGGCCGGAACCGATCGGTGACCATGGCCACGCAGGTCACCTCACCGCGCACCGTGGACACCTTCACCTTCTCACCGTTCTTGATGTTGCGCAACTTCGCAAGTTCCTGGCTCATCTCCACGAAGAGCTGGGGCTGGGCCTCTATGAGCCAGGGCTGCCACCTCGTGAGACATCCGGTCTGCCAGTGCTCCGTGACCCGGTAGGTCGTGCCCACGAACGGGAAACGCGGGTCGCAGGTGAGGTATTTGTCCATATCGCCTTTGAAGATCTTGGTGGTCGGATTGATAAGCTGCTTGGAGAAGGCGTTCTCGGGCACCGGACACTCGAGGGGTTCGTAATGCTCCGGAAACGGTCCGTCGTTGAGGCCTGGTCCGAACAGGGAACCTAAGCCGTCGGGTTTCATGATAAAAGGATACTTGCCTTTTTCCTTGTCACCCATGGGAGGCGCAGGGCCATCGGGAACGTCACCGACCCATTTGCCGCCTTCCCACTTCACCACGGCCCGTTTGGGATCCCAGGGCTTTCCTTCGAGGTCCACCGAGGCGCGGTTGTAGATGATTCGGCGGTTCACGGGCCAGGCCCATGCCCACTCGGAATAGAGTCCCAGTCCTGTGGGGTCGTCCTTCTTTCGCCGCGCCATCATGTTGCCCGCTTTGGTATAGCTTGCGCAGTACAACCAATTGCCGGATGAAGTGGTGCCGTCGTTCTGGAGATACAGGAACGAGGGGACCAGATCCCCTTTCTTGAATTGCAGCTCCTTGCCGGTCGGGTCCTTCAAGGTCTTGTCCGCGAGGAAGTACCCGTTGATCTCTTTGGCTGCCATGTGGGGGTCAAAGTGACCTTTGGCGTCAGCGAAGTCCCACTTGAGGTTGACTATCGGGTCGGAGAACTTGGCTGCCTTGTCTTTCTTGTACAGGTCCTTGATCTTGTTCATCAGGACCAGCATGATATCGCCATCGGGTTTGGCGTCTCCGGGCGGATTGCCGGCCTTGTACCGCCATTGCGCCAATCTGCCGCTGTTGCTTATGCTCCCCTCTTTCTCGACCGAAGCCGCGGCCGGAAGCATGAAGACCTCGGTCTTGATCTTCTTCGGGTCCATGCCCGGGCCTTTCCAGAAGGAGCCGGTTTCATTATCGAACACGTTCACGTTCACGAGCCAGTCAAGCTTGGCGAGCCCTTGCCGGACCTTGTTCGCATTCGCGCTCGAACACGCGGGGTTCATCCCCCAGGCGAAAAAGCCCTTGATCTTCCCTGCGTACATGGAGTCAAACAGGTTGAGCCAGGAGCAGTTCTGACCCGGATCGAGTTTCGGCAGCCACGCAAACCCGTACTCGTTCTCCTTGGTAGCCTTGTCCCCGAAGAAGGTCTTGAGGAAGCTCACCGCGTATTTCGGGAAGTTGGACCACCAGTTCACCGATCGAGGATCCGGGCATGTCGGCGTCCCAGACTTCAGGTACGCCTCCAGGTTCTGGCCGGCCAGCATCGGCTTGAGGTACCCCGGAAGGATGTGGAACAACAGCGCGTGATCCGTCGAACCCTGCACGTTGGACTCACCACGCAGCGCATTGACTCCGCCGCCGGCCATTCCCATGTTCCCGCAGAGAAGCTGGATCATCGACATGGCCCTGATGTTCTGGACGCCCACCGTGTGCTGAGTCCAGCCCATCGCGTACAGAATGGTGCCGGTCTTGTCCTTCACGCCCGTGGCCGAGTACATCTCGTAGACCTTCAGCAGGTCTTCCACAGGAGTTCCCGTGACCTTCGACACCATTTCGGGGGTGTACCTGGCGTAGTGGGCCTTCATCGCCTGTAGGACACACTTGGGATTCTGAAGGGTCGGATCCTTTTCGGGATTCCCTTTTGCGTCCTTCTTGTACGCCCATGTGTCCTTGTTGTAGCTGCGTTTGTCCTTGTCGTACCCCGCGAAGAGCCCATCCTTG
Source organism: Thermodesulfobacteriota bacterium (assembly GCA_040755955.1). Taxonomy (GTDB): domain Bacteria; phylum Desulfobacterota; class Desulfomonilia; order Desulfomonilales; family Desulfomonilaceae; genus JBFMAA01. The sequence goes on along the minus strand of JBFMAA010000151.1, from coordinate 8,046 downwards.
AACTCGTACTTATCCCCGAGAATGTACGCCGCGTTCGTGTAGTTGACCACATAGTCTTTGAAGTACTTCTCTTTGTCGAGGATGTACTTGATCATGCCCCCAAGGAACGCGATGTCGGTGCCGGATCGCAGCGCGGTGTAGAAGTCCGCGACCGCGGAGGTCTGGGTAAATCGGGGATCAACAGAGATGAGTGTGGCACCCTTCTCCTTGGCTTTCATCACCCATTTCATGGAGATCGGGTGGTTGGACGCGGCATTGCTGCCCATTACGAGAACACAATCACTGTTCCGGATGTCGATCCAGTGATTCGTCATTGCCCCGCGACCGAACGACTCTGCCAGAGCCGCAACTGTCGCGCTGTGTCATATCCGGGCCTGGTGTTCGATCCATACGAGACCCAGGGCTCGCATCATCGCCTGCAACGGCCAAAGCTCTTCGTTGTCCAGAGCTGCGCTCCCCACGTGAGCGATGGCCTCGAGCCGGTTTACCGTGTCCCCTTTGGCGTTCTTCTCGATGAAGTTCTTGTCTCTGGTGGCCTTGACTCTCTTGGCGATCTCGCTGAGGGCCCAGTCCCAGGACTTTTCCTGCCATTTGTCGCTGCCAGGGGCTCGATAGAGCACCTTCTTGAGGCGGCTTGGATTGTTGGCGCTCATCTGGAAAAGAGACGCGCCTTTTGCACACAGCGCCCCCTCGTTGATGGGATGGTCGCCGTCACCCTCTATGTTGATGATCTTGCCGGACTTCGCGTCCGCGCTGCAGAGCAATCCGCAACCTACCGCGCAATAGGGACAGATCGTCGTGGACTGCTTCGCGCTCTTCACCTGGTTGACCTTCTCAAGCCCGGCCGCAAAGGCCTTGGCCGGGCCCAAGTCGACACCCAACGATGAGAGCGTGAGTCCTGCTCCTATTGCACCGGAGATCACAAGGAACTCACGACGCGTGACATCCATGAGCAGACCTCCTTTCGTGAAAGTGTGGGAAGAATTTGACTAGGTTTTCCGGTAGGGGTACACCTGCGTGAACACATTGAAACCGTTACCGGTTGCACATGCCCTCACCAGCCATCCTAGCCCAATCCGAGAGGCTGGCTGAGGGGCACACTACATCCTCCGGAACACGTTCCATCGTGGCATTTGACCCGGAGGTAGGGCGCCTGTCAATCTCCTCCAAGTCTGTAGGAAATTGAACTCGTTGGAAGAACATGTGAAATTATCTTTGGCGCCCTTTCCCACTTATGTCGTCACTGACTTAACAGACCGTTTGTACATGCTCAACATCAAGAATAGACCACTCCAGAAGTCTCTTCAACGATACACGTGCAGGAGACCTCGCCTGGCGTATTCGACCCATTCGCTCACGGGTGCGTGCGCAAAGGCTCTGGAAACTCTTGACCCGAGCAGCGGATACGTCTATGCTACGTGCCTGCCTGAATCTGCATTGGGAGGTCGTTCATGGTGAGGATCTGTTCACTCGCATGGATCATTCTGATGGTGGTTGGCGGGCCCTTGTGGGCTGCTGAGCCCGTGCTCATCGGGGCTCTGCTGTGCACGACCGGCCAGGAGGCTGCGGAACTTGGCCAGAAAGGCCTCGACGGAATACGGACCGCGCACAAGATGCAACCTACGGTCCTGGGAAGACCCGTCGAACTGAAGTTCGCTGACACCAAGTCCGACAAGGCTGAGGCTGCCAACGCGGTTGCCAGACTGCTCGACAAGGATAAGGTGGCAGTCGTGATCGGCGACATGATATCGAGCACCTCCATCGCCGCGTCCGCCGTCGCGGAGGGAAAGGGAATTCCCATGGTCTCCCCCACGGCTACCAATCCCAATGTGACCGCGGGGAGGAAATTCGTGTTTCGGGTATGCTTCATAGACCCCCTTCAGGGCCACGTGGGAGCAGGCATCGCCAAAGAGACCCTCAAGGCCAACACCGCGGCGCTCATCTACGACATTGCCCAGGACTACTGCGTGGGACTTGCCAAATTCTTCGAAGATTCCTTCACCAAAGGAGGCGGCAAGATAGTGGCGAAAGCGTACTACAAGTCCGGGGACAGAGATTTTCGCGCCCAACTCAGCAGCATCAAGGCAGCCAACCCTGACCTCATCTATGCCCCCATCTATTCCACGTCGTGCGCATTGGTCGCCAAGCAGGCGAAAGAGCTCGGCATCAAGGCACCGATCCTCGCGGGGGACGCGCTCCATACCCAGGAATTCGTCGAGCTGGGAGGCAAGGACGTAGAAGGGATCCTCTTTACCGATCATTTCCACAAGAATATGATACATAATGAATTGGGGAAGAAGTTCCTGGCACAGTATACCAAGGACGTCGGAAAAGAGCTGGAGGACAGCTACACCGCAATGGGAGCTGACGCCTATTTCCTGGTCCTGGACGCGATCACAAGGGCAGGCTCGACTGACCCGAAAAAGATCCGTGACGCAATCGTCGCGACCAAGAACTTTGACGGAATCTCGGGGAAACTCTCCATGAATCCCGACGGGAATCCGTCCAAGTCGATGGTAATCAATAAGGTTCAGGACGGCAAATTCGTCTACGTCAAGACAGTGGAACCCTGACCCTCCTTCGGACGGGGTTCTCATCGTGGACTATTCGTTTATTCTTCAGCAGATAGTATTCGGTCTGACCCTAGGGTGCCTGTATAGCCTGGTGGCAATCGGGTACACCATGGTCTATGGAGTGCTGCGGCTCATCAACTTCGCCCATGGCGATCTTCTGATGGTTTCCGCGTATCTGGCGTTCTACGGGATTGTGATATTTCACCTTCCGTGGCCGGTCGGCTTCGGATTGGCGATCGCGCTCACCGCGGTGCTCGGCATACTCATCGACCGCGGAGCATACAAACCGATTCGGCGGAGCCCTCGGATCAGCGCCCTGATCACGGCCATCGGGGTTTCGTTCCTCTTGGAGAATCTCGCGCTGGTGGTGATCGGAGCGAGACCCAAGGCCTTCCCTGAACCTGCCGTGTTTGTGGGAGTCCTGGAGACAGGAACCCTCCGCATCCCTTACATGTCCTTCTGGGTGTTGGGTGTCACCGCGGTGCTCTTGGCCGCGGTGCTCGTGGTCGTGCGCCGCACTCGGATCGGCATGGCCATGAGGGCTCTTTCCCGCGACATGGAGACGGTCCGACTGATGGGGATAGACATAGACCGGGTGATTTCGTTCACATTCGTGCTTGGTTCCGCGTTGGCCGCAGCCGGCGGGATCATGTGGTGTCTGCGGGATCCGCCCCTGGATCCGTTCCTTGGAGTAATGCCGGGCCTCAAGGCCTTTGTCGCCGCGGTACTCGGAGGCATCGGCAGCGTGACCGGCGCGGCTTTGGGTGGACTGTTGTTGGGACTCTCGGAAGTGCTCATCGTCGCGGTAAAACCTGAATGGTCGGGATTCAAGGACGCGGTCGCCTTTTCTCTGCTGATCACAATCCTTCTGACCAGACCCACGGGAATAGTCGGAGAAGAACTCCCCGACTGAGACTTGGAGGGAACGAACACCCCATCGCCTCGAAGGTAAGGCCAGTCCTGTGTACCGCGTATCTCCAATCCTGAGAAAGGTGCAATGTCGCCCTCCCACGCAACCGAGACAACCTCACATACGAGGGACAGGTTCCTCAGCTTGACGGCTCTTGCGGTCCTGGGGGTGTTTCTGTGGTTTGCCCACAACTACCTGAGCGGCTATGTGATCCGCATTCTGAACACCATCGCGATATACATCATCGTCGCAGTTAGCTACAATCTCATCAACGGCGTGACAGGGCAGTTTTCGCTTCAGCCCAATGCGTTTCTCGCGATCGGAGCCTATGTCACCGCGATTCTCGCGCTGTCCCCGGAGGAAAAGGTCCAGTCCTTCATAATCGAGCCGATGATCTGGCCATTGTCGAAGATCTGCCTGCATTTTCCGGTGTCCCTTGCCATAGGCGGGCTTTTCACCACATTGATCGCCTTCTTGATGGCGGTGCCCGTGTTCCGGGTGCGGGGGGACTATCTGGCCATAGTGACGCTGGGGTTTGGGGAAGTTCTCCAGGTCCTCGCCAACAATCTCGTTCCGATTACCAACGGCCCGCTTGGGCTCAAGGGCTTGCACCCGTACACGACCCTGTGGTGGAGCTGGGGACTATGCATCATGACCGTGTTCTGCGTGGTCCGTCTGGTGAATTCCTCATACGGCAGGGCAATGAAAGCCGTCCGGGAAGATGAACGTGCTGCGGAAGCCATGGGGATCAATGCCTTCTGGACCAAGACCCTCGCGTTCACGGTGAGTGCGTTTTTTCAGGGGGTGGCCGGGGGACTCTTGGCCCACCTGATCACCACTATCTCACCCGGTATGTTCGGTTTCATGCTGACGTTCAACCTGCTTACGATCATCGTGGTGGGGGGACTCGGGAGCACCACCGGAGCAATCCTGTCCGCGGCGATCATTGTGTTGCTCGGCGAGGGTCTGCGGACGTTCGAGGAACCTTTCACCCTGTTCGGCCATTACTTTCAAGGGGTCGCGGGCATGAGAATGGTGATCTTTTCCCTCTTGCTCATCGTGGTCATGCTCTTTGCCGATAGGGGCATCATGGGGAGGGAAGAGTTCTCTTGGCGGAAGCTCATCGACTGGGCTCGGTCATTGGCGGGCGGAGCAAGGCGGGGTCGGAAATGAGCTCTCCCCTGTTCCAGACCCACAAACTGTCGGTGATGTTCGGAGGTCTGACCGCGTTGATCGACCTGGCCCTGGAGATTCGCGAGGGAGAGATCGTGGGTCTCATCGGACCCAACGGAGCGGGAAAGACTACCGCGTTCAATGCGATCACCGGTTTGATTCGACCGTCAGACGGCAAGGTCTATTTCAAGGGGCAGGACATTACCGGGCGGAGGGCTCCCTATGTGGCTCGAACGGGGATTGGACGGACTTTTCAGAACATCAGGTTGTACCAGGACCTTTCCGTGATCGAGAACGTCATGGTTGCGGGGCATTGTTCGGTCCGATACGGTGTGCTTGAAGCGGTGCTGGGCCTGGGCCGATATGCCGGGGAGGAGCTGCGAATTCGAAGACAGGCCGAGGACCTCCTCGACAGAATGGGACTGCTGTCACTGGCGGAAGAAAAGGCCGGCGCGCTGCCCTACGGGAGCCAGAGAAAACTCGAAGTGGCCCGAGCCTTGGCCCTGGAACCGGAACTGCTGCTGTTGGACGAGCCGGTCGCGGGGATGAATCCGGGAGAAACGGAAGGCTTCAGGGGACTTCTCAAGAGGCTCCACGCTGAGTTCAGCCTGACAGTCCTGCTCATCGAGCACGACATGGGATTTGTCATGAAGATATGTGATCGGATTAAGGTGATCGACCACGGGGTTTCGATTGCGTGGGGGACGCCGGAACAGATCCAGGCCGATCCGCAGGTGATAGCCGCGTACCTTGGACAAGGCTGACCAATGCTGAGCATAGATAATCTGCGAGTCAGTTACGGCGGTATTCAGGCGCTCAAGGGCGTCTCCCTGGAGATCGGGCAGAACCTTATCGTGACCCTGCTAGGGGCCAATGGGGCAGGAAAGAGCACTACCATTCGGGCCGCGTCCGGCATGGTGCCGATCTCGGGAGGTGAGATCAAGTTCAATGGGGTGCGGCTCAACTCGCTGCCTGCGCACCGGATTCAGCGACTGGGGCTGGTGCATGTACCGGAAGGCCGCAAGATCTTTGCGAATCTGACTGTCAAGGAGAACCTCATCATGGGCGCGTACCACAACCTGGACAAGGCAGACGTGGCTCGCACCATGGAGAAGACATTCTCATATTTTCCGGTGCTCCAGTCCAGGATCAATCAACTGGGAGGGACCCTCTCCGGCGGGGAACAGCAGATGCTTGCGATCGCTCGGGCAATGATGTCCAAGCCGACCCTGTTGATGATGGATGAACCCTCGTTGGGTCTTGCGCCGATGATGGTCGCGGAGGTGTTTCGGATCATCCAGGAGATCCGTGAGGAAGGAGCCACCGTATTCCTCGTGGAACAAAACGCCAACGCCGCGTTGAAGATCGCGGACTATGCGTACATACTGGAAACGGGAACTGTCGTATTGAGTGGCCCCGGACACGAACTGCTCAACGATCCGCACGTCAAGGAAGCCTATCTTGGGGAACGTGCGACCAAGATAGGCTGACTGAAGCCGGGGGAAGGGGCGTTTTACTCATAACCTTCGATTTCTTCTTTTTCCGAGAAGAAATCTTCAGTTCAGTAGCTCTGGGAGAACGCACCGCGCGTTTCGTCGTGTGCGTAGAACCAACTGGCCCCGCCATCGGTCTTCATGCGGACCGAGAAAGGTTGACGCGAATATTGGCTGCGGCTCCCAGCCGTCGTTTTGAAAAACGCCCCTTCCCCCAGACCTCCATCCCTTCGGACTTCTGAAATTGGGCGGCTCCCGCTGGTCGCCGCAGCAGGATTCGGCCAATAGTGCAGTTGTCGCGGGGGGTGCATTTCCATTTGTTCGTTGTGCCTGGCCCGGCGGGACACGGGTCTTCATATCACCTACGATGAAGAGACGGTTGCCTGATTAGGTTAACCCACCGGACAGGGGTGTTCTTTTTCTGTCTTTGTGTCTTGGTGGTGAACTCTTATCTTTGTGGTTTGTTTTCCGGGCGGCTTGCTCCGCCCTTTGGATTGCCGCCATGCCGCCGATGTATGTTCCCGCGATGATTCTGGCTCTGGGGTTCGCACCCGGAGTGTTCTGGCTCTGGTATTTCTACAAACAGGATGAACTGGAACCGGAACCGCTCTGCCTGGTTCGGAACTGCTTCCTGCTGGGGATGCTGACCGTAGTCCCGGTCTATTTCCTGGAGAGGGAGGTAAGCGTCTCCCCCATATTCGATGCAGTGATCACCGCGCCTGTGGTGGAGGAGAGCGCAAAGTTCCTGGCGGTGTTGCTTACCATTTACCGACATCCGGAGTTCGATGAACCGATGGACGGGGTCATCTACGCTGCTGCTGTCGCATTGGGATTTGCCTCGCTGGAGAACGTCGGATACCTGTACCACGAATACTCCCTGCCCGAAGGGACCTTCGCAGGATTGAGCGTGATTCGAGCATTCTTTTCCGTTCCCGGCCATGCGATCTGGTCGGGGATGTGGGGGATTGCGCTCGGGTTCGCCAAGTGCGGAAAGCCCAGAGCTTCGGTGTGGATGGTGCTGGGGGGCTTGGCGATGGCCATGGTGCTTCACGGAGGGTTCAACCTGCTGGTGTCGTATGGTCCCTTGACTATTCTGGGTTTGACGGTGGTCATCCCGGTGGGATGGGAATTGCTCCGGACAAGGATGATCGAGGCTCTGATCGCCTCACCCCATGCCTCGGACGAGGCGCGGGAACGTATACGCAGGCAGGAGGCCGTCCGGAAGCAACAGAGCCTGATGGCGCGTTGGTACGAGAAGCGAGCGGTGGTAGTCGTACTGCTTTTCATGCCGTGCTTTCCCGTGGGGTTGTACGGACTCTGGACCACCCCGCTGTTTTCCAAGCCGGTCAAGGTGACATATGCGATGCTCTGGGTGTATCTCGTGGTCGCGTCTCTCTACTATTCCTACGCGCAGGGGCTGTAGCAGGTAAGCGGTGTCTCGGAAGGCAAAGAAAGTGAAACACCAACACACCAAGGCAGCCGACGTATCGGAATGTGGAGTGAGAATCATTCTGTGCTTTCTGTGGGTCTTGGTGCCTTTGTGTTTTGTCTTCCGGGTCGAGGAAACGTCCCGGTGAACCATTACCCACAAAACAACGCGATTCCCGGCAGAGTCTATTCGACTGCGCTAGGCAGCACCACCACGCTTTGCCGTGTTTCAAAGGGATCGGTGAAGAAAATGGACCCGGCCGGGTCCCACGTCATGGGAGCGCCAGTGTAAGGATTTCCAAGTGCCTCGCTGTTCGCATCGAGGAACTGCTGCATCCGCTCCTTAGACTGAAGTTTTTTTCCAGAGAACCAAGTCTCGTGCGGCTATCTCCTCGTCACAATTGAGGAAACTTTGGGTTCGGTTTAGTCTTCAGGGTCCACGTTACTGGCTACATTTCTACCCCCCGCC
>JBFMAA010000150.1:0-14852 GCA_040755955.1 Thermodesulfobacteriota bacterium | reverse complement strand
AAAGAGGCAATGTTGCAAGGTCCCCTTCAACCATGATATTCTCTCACCAAGCTTCACGGGCTTCTCCTGTGAAAATGTGCGTTCTTGTCAAACTCACACTATCACAGCCGCGCCCGTGACGCGACACAAAGATAACGCCGGGAATCTCAAAGGAGACTTTTGCAAGAGCCTCTAATAACGTTCGATTTCTTCTTTTTTCGAGAAGAAATCTTCAGTTCAGCAGCTCTGGGAGTAAGCAACGTGCCTCTTCTTCGCTTGCGTAGAACCAACTCGCCCCGCCCTGGGTCTTCATGCGGACCGAGAAAGGTAGACGCGAACTTTGGTTGCGGCTCCCAGCCGCCTTTTGAAAAAGGGTTGTGCCCCGGACCCCTTTCCGAAAACTTTTGACACATCGGGTGGTTCTGCCCATCCAACGAGTTCTCGGGATGTCGGGAGCTGACTTTCATCCTTCGTTGTGGCGGCAAGCCATGACCGTTCTTGAGGATGGGAGTCCGGGGGAAGGAACTTCTGGCAAGAAGCCCCTTCCCCCAGCGCTCGCATTTCCATGAGAAGGTCTACAATTGGCCGGCGGTGTTGTCTGTGGCCCCGGTCTCCAGCATAGCTGCATGGGCGGCCGCCAGTCTTGCGATGGGCACCCGAGGTCCCGAACACGAGACATAGTTCAGCCCCACCCGATGACACACTCGAATCGATCCCGGATGGCCTCCGTGTTCCCCACAAATGCCGATCTTCAGGTTGGGGTTCACGCCCCTGCCTCGACTGACTCCTATCTCCATGAGACCGCCGACACCTTTGGGGTCGATGGTCTCAAAGGGGTTCTCCGGAATGATTCCGAGGCTCTGATAATCGGGAAGGAACTTGTTCTCCGCGTCTTCACGGCTGAAGGAGAACGTCGCCTGAGTGAGATCGTTCGTGCCGAACGAGAAGAACTGCGCGATTTCTGCGAGTTCGTTGGCAGTCATGCACGCGCGGACCACCTCGACCATGGTTCCGAAGAGGAAATCGAGTTTCACGCCATAATAGCCTTCGACTTCTTTGCGAATCTCATCGATATACTTCTTGACCCACCTCAGTTCCTCGACCGCGGCCACCTGGGGAATCATGATTTCGGGATGCACTTCCACGCCCTGTCTGATGCACTCCGCGGCCGCTTCGAGGATGGCCCGTATCTGCATTCGGTAGATTTGCGGCCTAGTGATGCCAAGTCTGACGCCTCGGTGTCCCAGCATGGGGTTGATTTCTCTGAGGTTCCGAGCTCTCTGGAGTATCCGTTCCTTCTTCGCCAGGAGAGTCTCGACCATTTCGGGCTTCATGGCAGACAGGCGCAGCGGCGGCTGAGCTCCTGCACCGGAGTATTTCGTATGGAGGTCCGTGTCCACGAGTTTGACCGTGTCGAGTAATCTTCGGTCGGTTTCGATTACCCTTTGCAATTCCTTGAGGTTCCTGATCTGTTCCAGGAGCTCGCTTTCCAGGGGGAGGAACTCGTGCATGGGTGGGTCGAGGAGCCTGATCGTGACCGGGTGGGGGGACATCTCCTTGTAGATGCCGACGAAGTCCGCGCGCTGGATTGGGAGTAGCCTGTTGAGATGCAGCTCCCGTTCCGCGTCGCTTTCCGACAGTATCATGTCGACGACTATGGGGAGTCGATCCGGCGCATTGAACATACGCTCGGTCCTGCACAGGCCGATTCCCGTGGCGCCATACCTGCGGGCCTTTTTCGCATCGCCGGGCGTGTCCGCGTTGGCTCTTACGCCGAGCAGAGCCTTATCGTCGGCCCACTTGAGCAGGGTAGCCATGTCCTCGGTCCATTCAGGGTCTACCATGGGGATGACGCCGAGGTACACATTCCCTGTTGCCCCGTCGATAGTGATGATGTCGCCTTCCCGGATGACCTTGTCCCCCACCTGAGCCATGCGGTTCTCGACGTACACGGCGATGCCTTCCGCTCCGGCCACGCAGGGTTTTCCCATACCCCTTGCGACCACGGCAGCGTGGGACGTCTTCCCGCCGCGGCTGGTGAGAATGCCCTGTGAGGCGAAGAACCCATGGATATCCTCCGGCTTGGTCTCTTCACGAACGAGAATAACCTTTTCTCCTGCCTTGCCCCGAGCTTCCGCACTGTTGGCATCGAAGATACACATTCCCGAGGCTGCTCCTGGAGAGGCTCCAAGACCTGTGGCGATGGGCACGTCGTTGCGACCCGGCCTGAGGTGGGGAAACAGGAGCTGTTCCATCATCTCCGGGTTGATCCGCAACAGAGATTCTTCTCGGGTGAGAAGGCCCTCGTCCACCATCTCGACGGAGGTGCGGACCATTGCTCTGGCGTTCATCTTGCCGTTGCGTGTCTGGAGGCAGTAGAGTCTACCTTTTTCTATTGTGAATTCAAAATCTTGTACTTCTTTGTAGTGGTCCTCGAGTTTGTCTCTGAGATCATGGAGCTGGGAGTAGATCTCCGGCAGCTCTCCTTCCAGCTCGTGTATGGGCTTGGGCGTGCGTATGCCCGCGACCACATCTTCTCCCTGGGCATTCATCAGGTATTCGCCGAACATGGTGTTTTCGCCGGTTGCCGGGTCTCTGGTGAAGCCCACGCCGGTGCCGCTGTCCATGCCCCTGTTGCCGAACACCATTGCCACGATAGAGCAGGCAGTGCCGTTTGCCATGTCCGGGGTTATTTTGAATTCTCGGCGATACGCGACCGCGCGGTCACCCATCCACGAGCCGAAGACAGCCTTGATAGCCAGTGTGAGCTGCTCGTGCACGTCTTCAGGGAAAGGTCTACCGGTGAGTTTCCGAATCTCCTCGAGGTATCTGACGCACGTATGGCTGAGATGGTCAGTGGTGAGCCCCAGGTCGGAGGAGACGCCTTCCTTGACTTTTGCGGCCTCGAATATCTTGTCAAAATGCTCGTCATTCACGCCCAGGGCTATCTTCCCAAATAGCTGAATGAATCTCCGGTACGCGTCGTATGCGAAGCGAGCGTCGCTGGTTTGTTCTATGAGTCCCTGAAGGGTAAGAGGATTGAGGCCAAGGTTCAGGATGGTGTCCATCATTCCGGGCATTGAGAGCGCAGAGCCCGATCTTACCGATACCAGGAGCGGATTGTCCGGATCTCCGAAGGCCTTGCCGGTGGCCTTCTCCACCTCTTTGAGCTGAATCATGACCTCGTCCATGAGGCCGTCCGGAAGCGGCCTGTCTTCACTGTCCAGGTACGGAAGGTATGCGAGGCACGCTTCCGTGCTTATGACGAACCCAGGAGGCACATTGAGCCCTTGCTGTGTCATCTCGCAGAGGTTGGCTCCCTTACCGCCCAGGAGCTTCTTGTTCTTCCCATCTCCCTCGTGGAAGGAGTACACGTACTTGCTGTTGTTCATGATACCTCCAAGTTACAGGTGACTTGCACGCGCCGAGCGGCTGGGAGCCGGTGCAACAGATCCTTGCGACTGGACAAGAGCACGCGACATAATATTGTATCCAATTCCGCGGGACAAATGACGGCACCCCTATTGATTCCCGTCGGAGTCTCCTCCACGTACCGAGCACCTTGCCGATCAGGCCCCAGCCCCGATCATCGGAGCAAATGTTGCAGTTTATCAGATTGTGCTCTGAGAGGCAATAGTTTCGAGACCGCAGTTTCCCCATCTTCAGAAACCAACAGCCCCAACATGCCGTCATTATTGAGACGTCACGCGAACCTCTTGAAATTATGGGGGAACTCGTGTCTTGACGCGGCGCGTCCGGTGCGAAGCAGGTTACTCCGCTTGGGCTGGAGAAGCTGAACCATACCCTCTGGTGATGACCGGCAGAGTATCTCCTGCCGTAATAGGCGCTCCCCGAACTAGGCGGCTTGTCCGCCACCCGACAGCCGCTCTCCGCACGTGTACCGCAGGGTCAGGCGATCGAGGCAGCCCTGTTGCGAGCTATATTTCCAGATCCAGTCGTCCCGCGTGGGAGAAGACTCAGGCCGACCACTCCTTTTTTGGAAAACCGCTTCATAGTCGGCTATACGGAGGACCAGGCTTTCGCCTTCCAGAGTCCAGGTCCCGGAAACCGAGTACTTCGTCCGGTGGCCGGGAGCATCCACCTGTCGGTGCCGACCCCACACGAGAAGCCTGCCTTTCCGGCACAAGCGCACGCAGGTCACTCCGCGAGGTTCGGCGACACTGGAGAATTCGACCACACGTTTCCAAGGGCCGTGGCGCCATGTCTCAGCGGCCAGCATGGGAATTCCCACAGCAACGACAGTCAACGCGTAGGGCGCACATCCCACATCGAGGAACAGGGGGACTATCCGGTAATCGCGGACCCACTCCAGGGGACACCACCCCATCGCAAGACAGCCCATGATTCCACCGAGCAATGGGGCCATGGAACGTGGATTGTCTGCCGCTTCCGCTCCTTCCTTCTTCGAGCCTGCCACCTTCAGAGCATCAACGACCACGGACCAGTTGAACGCGGCAAACGGCGGAAAGAAGAGTCCCAATACGATCGTGATTGCCCACATTACGAGTTCCATGGCCTGCACTCCCGTGAGTGTCCACCACGAAGACACAAAGACCCAAAGAAATCAACCTTGTCGGGTGGGGCGACCCCCGGGGCAACCGTCCTTTCGTAACCGTGCAGCGGGCCTCCGCCTTCCTCCGTGGAAACAAACCACCAAGGCACCAAGGGCCACGGCCGGCCAGGAATGTTCCCATGAAGTCTTCCGGGGGAAACCCTTTATCAGAAAGTTTCATCCTTCGTTGTGGCGACAAGCCATGAACGTTCTTCAGTCTGCCGTTGTCGGCAGTAGTCTTCCGTTGCTTGGTGGTTCACGCTCTTGCGGACGGCTGAACGCTTACGAATTCGTTTACCGCGCGCTGTTGCCGAGTTGGCTCGGGACAACCTGCCGCACTGAGAACCCGCATCCGACTCAGAACAGCATACCACACGCCGGTTTCCGAGTCAGGTTTCGGCCTGAGATTCGGTGTGCTTGTACACAGTCGTGGTGACCGGGTTGTGTGAGCGGTTTGGTGAAGCGCACATGGGCAAAGACCGTGTGAGAGAAAGGGCTTGAACCGTGCTGCCGAATAGGGTATTGGATCATGGTGACAATGATTACCGTCCCCTTTTCGACGACCGGGCTCCACTGATCTTGACGCATCCTAGATGGATTTCTGGGGCGCGTGGAAGCGATGGACCGCAGACCGTCAGTCCTGTCGGCTATTGGATTACCGAGACCAATGTCTTCCAAGCAGAAGGTGAGCGAGAAAATGGAAAGCTCAAAGGCGGACGACAAGGAACAGGTCGAGAAATACAAGCAATTGTATTCAATGGCGGAGGCAGCCTTTCGAGACGAGGAGAACAGGTACAGTCGCATTCAGGATCAGGCTTTCAAATACGACCCGATCATACTGTTCCTCCTCGGTGTGGCGGGTTTTCTTGCCAAATGGATTCGCGATGAACTGAGGACCGCGACGGACTGTTGGGGTTGCGGAGCAATGACCTCCCTTGTCCTGGCGTTTGGATGTTTGATCGTGGCGGCCTTTGTGCTGCTTGTGTCTCGGCTTTATGGGAAGACGAAGTCGTTCCGGCCCGACCAGCGGGATGTGGAGTTTTTTGATGCGTATGACCTCACCACATTGTATCGCGCCTATGCCAGGAGGTTTCACGATGAGACACGGACCAATGCGAAGATAACCGACAAGAAGGCGCGACGGGTCGTTTGGGCACATGCTTTGATCTGCCTGTCATCAGGCCTCTTGATCATTACCGGTCTGATCTGGATACTCAGATAACGATTTTCGGCCGGATCGTCGGGGCGGGGAAATCTCACGTGAATGGTGGAACCTGCGAGAATGCATCGACACTAATAACATAGAGTCAGAGGTCGAGTTCAAAACACGCAAGGAGGGAAATTGACGATGGCGGGGACAGAAACCAAGAAGAGCGAAGCAAACGATTCCCAAGCGAAACCCGTCACGGCGGTTCCACCTGAGCCTGAGGCGCCGCCCTTCAAGTGGGTGACCAAAGGCGCTACAGGGAATGGAATCGAACCGGTTATCAAGAAGGACCGAGACGAATAATCCTCGACGAATCGGGGGTTCATGTTTCGCTTCCGGTGTCCGAAAACGGAATTGGGATCCCGGAAACGCCTCTGCCTGCCGGGGGGGGTAGGGGCATAGGCGCTAACATGGGGTACCTTCCTCAGTTCCCCGGCCTTGAAAGGCCCTGCTATTATCAAACGTCCCCCGGGGACGTCGGCGTTCCCAAGCCCCGCAGGGGCGACTGAAAATAGCCGGACGCTTCAGCGCCGGGCAAGAAGATGGAGCCCCCAATCGCATGTACAGGGCCAAAGTCAGCGCCTGTGGGGGGTAGAGGGGGGTGTGCCCATGCCTTCTTCACAGCGTCGGGGTACACTTGGATAACCGCTGTGTCCTGTCTCCCGGTCATGTCGGGTTCCCGGGCATGAGTGACACGAATAGTCCACGAACCTAATCGCGAACACGGACTTGACAATACGCGCGGCTGAGGGCTACCTTCAGAGGTCGGGCCGGAACTCGCGGCCCACGCATTTCATGGGTGCGATGGTGGCAAATGCCCGACCAAGACCTTACTCCGGAACGTGTCGCATTCCTCGCGGCAGACTACGAGCGAGGGTTCATCAAGTACTGCGGACTTCGTGCCGAACGCATACAGTGGGGGAGGTTCGAGTCCCGCGTCCTCATCACGGAAGATCACCGACAGCAGGACGGCTTCATCCACGCGGGAGTCATGGCCACGATGGCGGATCACACGGCCGGGTATTCCGCGTTCACGGTGGTGCCGGAAGATATGCAGATCCTCACCATCGAGTTCAAGATCAACTTCCTTCGGCCGGCCTTTGGAGAGGCTCTGGTGTGCAGGTCCGAGGTGATACGGGAAGGACGGCAGATCCTCATCGCGGAATCGAACGTGTATGATATCAGGCCCGGCAATACGGACGCCGCGGTAGCAAAGGCCCTTGTGACCCTGATGGCAGTGCCCAAGGCCAAGCTCACCGCAGCCCCGACGCGGGCAGCGGACGCGGAGTGAACCCGAGCCGTAAGGGTTCAGCCGGGAAGACAAAGAAGATGAACCACCAAGACACACAGACACCAAGAAAGCCTGTTCCCAACAGTGCCGGCTCTACAACCGTGCCTTAGAGGCATTCGTGCCTCGGTGAATCCGTGGTATAGTCTCGGGTGGGAAGTCCTGGGAAACGGTCCGTTTCCGCGTGACGTGGAGTTCTGCCATGTCTTCTCTTCTCCATCGCATAGTAGTCAATCCCGCGGTGTGTCACGGGAGTCCGTGCATTCGAGGCACCAGAATCATGGTCTGGCTCATACTCGAGTACCTCGCGAACGGGGACGGCATCGACGACATTCTGGCGGCATATCCAGGCCTGACTCGGGACGATGTTCGCGCGTGTCTGGCTTACGCAGCTCTGGCTGCTCGGGAGACGGTTGTCGACGTGGAGGCCACCGAGGATCATGCGCTTCAAACTTGACGAGAACGCGGACCCTCGGTGGCGGATGCCACTTGAAACAGACGGACACACCGTGTCCACAGTGCTGGAAGAGCGCCTGCAGGGAACCGACGATCACATCTTAGCCGAGACCTGCAAGGAACACGGCTTGGTTCTGATAACCGTTGACGTGGGGTTTGCACGGATTCTGGAATATCCTCCCGAAGAATACCCTGGCATCATTGTGTTGCGCCATCCCGCGCCCACCCTGAGAGGCATGACCCGGCTCATATCGCAAGTGGTCTCAGGACTCAGGAACCGATCACCCGCAGGCCGGCTGTGGATAGTCGAGCCGGGCCGCATACGCATCCACGGCATCCGCGGGGATCAGGACACTGTAACGCCATAGCTAACGCCTGCTCGGCTTTGCATGAGACGTTGATTCCGCAACACCTGCCGGTCCTTCATGCGGGGAAGGGGAGGTTCAGTCATCATGGATTTTGTCAGCGAGCACACAGACGCCTTTCTGACGCTACTCGCGGCAGGCGTGATCGCCATAATGACCATCAACGAGATGGTAAACGAGAAGAACCTTGGGTTCTTGATGATCGGCGTGCCCGCGATTGCCGCGCTGAAAACGATCAGCCTCCTCGACATTTTGGGAGTGATCGATCAGCGACTTGCCAGGACGTCCATGAACATGATCATGGGTATCACACTTCTCGAATGCGCGGCCATAGGTCTTACCGCCCGCCCCGCTTCGCAGTCGAAGCGCTGGTCGTGGCTTTTCTTGGTGCTCGGGGTAGCGTTACTCCAAGGGGCCTTGGGAGAGGTGAGGGAATGGTGGTGGTGACTATTCTGACGCTCCTTGAACATCGCAACCAGTCCAACCTCTCCTTCAAGGCACGAATGAGGCATGCGTCGCATACGGCTGAAGCGCCTTGCTGCAGTCGTCCGCCTTGACATACGCGGGTCTGTTGAAGCGACCAAGGTGCCCCTCGCTCTTCCTCATCCCGCCAGAGAATAAGGTTTGCGTTTCCCCTCCCTTGATGGGAGGGGCAAGGGGAGGGTGAGATCTTCCACGGTTTTCAACGCGAAGCAGCATGGTCGTAGTGAAGCCCAAGGCGCCGCCTCACGCGTTCGCAGCCCCGCAGGGACCTTCCTACAATTGGCACGTCCGTTTGCGACCGTGAGACAATGGAGGAATGAAGGTTCCCGCAGTCTCTTGGGGAGCGGGACTGCAAGCCGTATTCACGCACTCTCCGCGAGAGGGTAGTCCCGCAGCAGGGCGAGGATCATCTCCTTCCGGTCAGGGTTCAGGCCGAACTTCCGTGAGCGTCGCATCGAGCTTCTCCGTTCTTTCCTGCTTCCAGAGCAACTCCAGATCGTCCCTCAACCCCTGGCCGATGTAGTACTCCATGAGCGCCTCGTGGCCCGACATTCCTTTCGTGGGAGCGACTCGTTTGAGATCCTCCAACACATCCACCGGAACCCGAAGCATAACGGAGGCGGTCACCCTGTCCCTGTCAGGTATCATATCCTTCTTCATAGCGTTCCCTTTCCCGCGGAGTCACTTCTCTGGCCGAAATAATCCTCCACCCGACATCGCCCAATTCGACGGTGACCACGCGCAAGAGACGGCCCCGCATGGTGTAACCGGTCATTGTCCATCGCTCCTCATTATAGCCGCCCGCGTCCTCCATCCGGTAGTAGGGGAAGAAGAATACCTCGCACGCTTCCGAGAACGAGACGCCGTGCTTCTTCAGTTTCCCGGCTGCCTTCTCCGAATTCCATACGAAGAGGCAATCCCGCACCACATGATGAACATCGCCGCCCATACTCGAACTGTACGCCGGAGCATTCACGTTGTCAACGCGGCTGTGCCAAGTCGGCCACACCCACGGGACCTTCAGCCCCCGTCGTTGACTCCAAGAAGATCAATATTTGCAACCCATTCCCGCCTGTTATGTGCTACAATTGGAGAGGAGGTAGCCATAACGCTGCCCGGCAGAGGATCTCTCATCGCATAGGAACGTACACTATCCGCACACCGATGATCGAGCACACCTGCGGTTCACGGGGGATCGCAATACTCTGCCCATATGCCTCAGCCGGCAAAACGGCCGGCGGCTGAAAGGCTGTTACCCATGGCGAAACTCTTCTCCAGGCAGGACGTCAACGAGGCGCTCCTCGAGGCGATCCAGGCAAACCAGCCCGACACGGTGCAGCAGCTACTCGGAAAAGGAGCCGATGTCAACGCCAGAGACGAAAACGGCCGGACTCCTCTACACCGGGCCACTTTGACGGGCAACGTGCCCATGGTCAAACTGCTGCTCAAGAACAAAGCGCTGGTCAACGCACAAGATACGAAAGGGCTGTCGAGCCTCATGATGGCGACCCTCGCCAATAACAGACACATCGCCGCGACCTTGCTTGCCGAAGGCGCAGATACGGAAATCCCGGACAATGACGGGCTCACCCCGCTGATGAAAGCCTCTTTTGTGGGTCGAGTCGAGATGGTGCAGCTCCTCCTGGCAGGCCGGGCTCAGACGGAAGCGAAAACCCCCGACGGCAAGACGGTCCTTACTGTGGCCCTTCTGGGCAACCAACCGCTGGTCATGGCGCGATTGATCGAAAAGGGCGCAGACATCGAGGCAACAGACCAGGCAGGCTGGACGCCGCTCATGAGAGCAGCATACAACGGACACATCGGAATCCTGAACCTCCTCGCGAAGTACGGCGCGGACGTCAACGCAAAGGACGGTATGGGGCGAACCGCGCTCATGAAAGCCGTCAGCAAAGGGAACAGAGATGCCGTCGAGGTGTTGCTCAGCGTCGGAGCCAAAGTGGACGCCCAGGACCAGGCAGGCTGGACTTCACTCATGGTCGCCGCGGATCGAGGTGACAGCACCCTGGCCAGAACGTTCCTGGACCGTGGTGCAGAGATCAACCTCCAGGACAAGTCCGGAAGGACCGCGCTGATGTGGGCTGCTCGGGCGGGATTCACCGACCTGGTGAACCTGTTCGCGGAACGGGGTGCGGACCTTGACGTGGAAGACAACGCGGGCCTGACGGCCCTTGCATGGGCGTACCAGGAGGGGTTTGAACAGGTAGTGGAGCTACTTCTCGAGAAGGGCGCGGCCGCAAGCATGGAGGAGATCTCGGATATTCAAGATATGATCGACTCCACCGGAGACCAGAACACGGAGATCCGTGAACTCACCCTCGACCGAGTCCTGCTCGTGGACGACTTGACCGAACGCGGCGAGATGAGCCTGCTCGACGCGGCCGCCAGAGGCCTCGATGACGAAGTCGAGGCCCTGCTTGATGGGGGAGAGGACCCGAATCAACGTAATCCATACGGTCAGACGCCTCTCATGAGAGCCGCCCATTCCGGCCGCGCCGAGACCGTCAGGCTGCTTCTTGCCAGGGGCGCACACGTCGACCTGCGCGACGATGACGGCAAGACCGCGTTCATGAAGGCCTGTTCCGCGGGGCACGCGGAAATAGCCGAGATACTGCTCGATTACGGCGCGGACATTAACGCGGAAAACGAAAACGGGCTCACCGCATTGGCACGGGCAGCGTACAAAGGGCACGTGGGGATGGTCCGGATGCTTCTTGACCGTGGAGCAGACCCGGACATCGAAGACAGAGGCGGGCTTGCTCCGGTCGCATGGGCTTCAGTCATGGGGCACGTGGAGGTTGTGGAGCTCCTCGTCGGCAGCGGCGCCACAGTCCACGTGATGGATCGCGAACAGATCCCCAAGGCAGATCGAAAACAAGAAGACATGCCCGACGACCTGCTGGAAACCGTGGAACTTTCCGAACGCTACGCGGAAGCACTCATCGAGGCATGTCTTCAGGGTGACATATCGGAGTGCGCTCTGCTGCTCGATTCCGGGGCGCATGTGGACGGCAAGGACAAATCAGGACGCACCGCTCTTATGTGGGCCTGTTACAGGAACCAGCCGTCGGCCGCCCGGCTTCTCCTCAGAAGGGGAGCAGATGTGAATCTGCAAGACCGCAAAGGACGAACCGCACTGATGTGGGCCGCGCTCCACGGGGACCCGGAGATCCTCGAGTTGCTGCTCGATATGGGAGCGGACACGCGACTCCATGACTCCAACGGCAGAACCAGCCTTATGTGGGCATGCCTGAATCCGAATCCGGAACTCCTGAAACTGGCGCTGGCTGCCGGATCAGAAGTGGATGCCTCTGACCAGGAAGGCCGCACCGCGCTCATGTGGGCAGTGATCAAGGGACGTATGGACGCGGTAAGGCTATTACTGGCCTATGGGGCGGACATCCGCACCGAAGACAATCGAGGCAATACTCCGGTGACCATGGCTTTCGAGCTGGGCCTCCAGGAGGTCGTCAAAGTGTTCACGGAACACGCTGCCAAGTGAGCCCAACACGGTCCTGTGGGGAGCAACCGTTCACGAGCAGGGAATAACTCACCGCAGAGGCCACAGAGAAGAGGAAGAGAGGAGTTCACCGCAGAGACGCTGAGGCCACAGAGAAGAGGAAGAGAAAAGTTAGCCGACATGGATTTGAACAGACTGACACAGCAAATCATTGGGGCTGCAATCGAGGTGCACCGTGCGCTCGGTCCAGGCCTTCTGGAATCGGCCTATGAAGAGTGCTTGTCTCACGAACTGGTGCTCCGGTTCATTCCCGACGAACGGCAACGAACGCTTCCGGTGGAATACAAGGGAGTGAAGTTGGACTGTGGATCCGCTTGACCTGGTGGTCATGGATTCAGTAGTCGTGGAAATCAAAGCGGTGTCGGCTCTGGAGCCTGTGCATGAAGCCCAGCTCCTGACATATCTGAGGCTGGGCGGGTGGCACGCAGGATTGCTCATCAACTTCAACGTTCCCGTGTTGAAGAACGGGGTGAAACGGCTGGTCGTTGACTTGGGAGGGGACGCGGAGACGAAGGCGCAGTACCCTCCGGACAGACAAAGGAGATCATAGAGGCCATGGTCATTCTGCAGGGGGAACAGGAGCTCTCTGCTCTTGTCTTCTTCTCTGCGCCCTCTGCGTCTCTGCGGTGAGTTTCTTCTCTTGTCTTCTTCGAGATGCGGTGAACGTCTACTGTGGAGGAGGGATATCATGGGCACAAGACAGGAAAAAGACACCATGGGACTCATGGAAGTCCCTGACGACGCGTACTACGGAGCGCAAACCCAGCGCGCGGTGCAGAATTTTTCCATAAGCGAGTTGCGGTTCCCCAGATCGTTCATACGGTCTGTGGGTTTGATCAAGAAGCACGCGGCAATCGTGAACCGGGAGCTCGGCCTGCTCGACTGGGGGATCGCTGATGCGATCGCGCAGGCTGCTCAAGAGGTCGTTGACGGAAAGCTCGACGATCAATTTGTGGTGGATGTATTTCAGACGGGCTCTGGCACGTCCACGAACATGAATACCAACGAGATCGTGGCCGGCCGGGCAAACGAGATACTCGGGGGTCCGCGAGGCGGAAGATCGCCCGTGCACCCCAACGATCACGTGAACAAGGGCCAGTCGAGCAACGACGTGATCCCGACCACGATCCACGTGGCCTGCCTGACCGAGATTCGCGGCGCGTTGCTGCCTGCCATGGAGACGCTGCACGCCGCGCTCGAAACCAAAGCCGCCCAATTTGCCAAAGTGAGAAAGATCGGCCGAACTCACCTGCAAGACGCGGTGCCGATGACCTTGGGACAGGAATTCAGCGCGTATGCCCGGCAGGTAGCGCTGGGAATCGAGCGCGTGCGCGGCGCGGAACAACACCTCGCGGAACTGGCCCTGGGCGGAACCGCAGTGGGGAGCGGCCTCAATGCGCACCCGCAGTTTGCTCCGGGGGTGATCAGACGCCTGGCGGAGGAGACCGGCTGCCCATTCCGTGAGGCGGAGAACCACTTCGAGGCCCAGGCCGCTCAGGACTCGGCTGTCGAGACCAGCGGGGCGCTGAAGACGTACGCGGTGAGCTTGATCAAGATCGCCAACGACATCAGGTGGCTGTCGAGCGGTCCCCGCTGCGGTCTGGGAGAGGTCATGATCCCGTCGCTTCAACCCGGTTCTTCGATCATGCCGGGAAAGGTCAATCCGGTGATCCCGGAGGTGGTCATGCAGGTGGCGGCCCAAGTGATCGGGAACGACGCAACCATCACATACGCTGGACAAGGCGGGTACTTCGAGCTCAACGTCATGCTTCCCGTGATCGCATACAATCTTCTTCAGTCAGTGAGCCTTCTTGCCAACGCGAGCCAACGACTTGCCGAAAAGTGCGTACAAGGAATCGAAGCCGACGCGGATCGGTGCGCCGCATTCATAGAGCAGAGCTTGGCAATGTCCACGCCCCTGGTGCCGGTGATCGGGTACGACGAGTCCGCCGCGCTCTCCAAGGAGGCGTACGCCACAGGGAAGACCGTCCGGGAAGTTGCCTTGCAGAAACAGGTCTTGCCGGAGGCCGAACTGAACAGAATCCTCGACCAGGTCGTACAAGACGACTCGTGATTCATGGCGATGGTCGATGCGCCAGCGCTGTTCGACTTCGAAGACAAATCACAAAGACCCCGAGACACCAAGAAATCTACGTCCGATCCGCCTCTCTCATCTGAGCAGTGGTGACTGGTCTCTAGGTGTCTTTCTGTCTGAGGGTTTGTCCCGAAATAACTGTGCCAATCCGACCGCTCGTCACCCCGGCGAAACACGGACTGAGATACCTATTTTGAGAAGGACACTTAGGGCCCGCGGCAAAACAAGCCTTGCAACCACGGTGAATTAGAGAACAGGTAAGAGTTCACCGCAGAGATCGCAGAGGGCGCGGAGAAGATTAAGAAGAGAAAAGAAGAAAAGATCGTGACTTTTCAATATTGGTTAAAGACCCACCACAGAGGCATAGGAGACATGGAGAAAATGAGGAATCGCTAGTCTTTCTCTTGTTACTCTCTGCGTTCTCTGCGCCCTCTGCGGTGAGTCTTCTTCGTCCCAGTGAACGGTTGCGAGAACAGTATTCACTCGCTTCACACCGTAGCTTGAAACTCACGGCTATTCACGGGCTGCCCTTTCAGGGCAGAAGAGGCCCGCGCCGTGCTGGGCGCACTGTGAATAGCCATGGGTTTCAACCCACGGAAGGGGAGCACGCGAGATGACAGGGCTATTTCTCGGCAAGCCCTCAGTGGTTGATCCTGTTGTCCTCAGGCCGAACGCTACTTTGGGGTGGGTGCAGCGCGTCCTGGTTTCTGATAACCCAGCGGAATAATTAAGCCCTCGGAGGGCTTGTACCCGTTTCACTGTTTCCGGCTCCCGGCGCTTACGCACCGGGCTACTATCTGCCGCCCCTCTGGGGCTCCAAAGGCGCACGTTCAGTCCCGCAGGGACGTAAGAAAGTAGCCCGGGACGT
>JBFMAA010000149.1:0-15040 GCA_040755955.1 Thermodesulfobacteriota bacterium | reverse complement strand
CCAGATACGTCCCGGTCTTGGTTACCGGCCCCCATATCTCGTTCGCGGGGTAGACCTGGGACTTCTCTACCATCCCCCATTTCACCGCGGCAGGATATGCCTGGGAACGTTCCACCTGCTCGTACCGGGGCACCTGGTACGGGACCTCCTTCTCGACCCACCCGTACGTCGAGAAGGTGTAAGGCACCAGATGCCTGCTCCCGTCTTCCCAGATCTCCTCGACCTGCCTGGTCTCCGTGCCGACCTGAACCCAGTCCTGCACCTTGTGGTACTTGGTCTCAAATCCCGCGAACCGGAGCTCCGACCACGTCCTCGTCGCCTGCTCGTACCCCTGGAACTCGTGATCCGACCACGTCTTGGTCGCGTTCTCCATGCCCTGGAACTCGTAGTCGGTCCAGCTCCTGGTCGTCTTGGTTTCAAACCCGGTGACCTCAAGATCGCTCCAGTTGATCCTCTTGGTCTCAGTCCCCACCACCGCGGCCTCGGACCAGGTGACCGTCCAGGGCTGGTATCCGACCAATTCCCAGTCGGACCACGAGACATTCCCGGTCTTGTACACCGCAGACTCCCAATACGCCTGTATCGTCCCCGTCCCCACCTGCGTGAAGTCGTACGTCTTGTAGGTCCCCGTCGCCTCCCGAACCTTCACATAATCGTATGAGTTATAGTATTGAGTCGTCTCACCGGTCTTCACATAGTCGTGAACGGTGTAGCCCTTGGTCTGCTTACCGGTCTGTACCCACTCGACCACCGCGTAGGGCGTGATCTTGGTCCCCACTTGGGCCCAATCGTAGGTGGTGTAGGTTTTCGTCTTTGTGTCGACCTGCTCCCAGTCGTGGTACACCTCGCCGCTGGGAGCAGTCCCCGTCTGCCGGAAATCGAGCACTTCCTTCGACGCGCCCTCCTTGTGCCACCCCGTTACCCACATGGTCTGCGCGGAAGGCTGAGGCCCCTGCGGCACCACTCCTGAGGGCGGCTGCCATTCGGGCTTGGTCTGGGCCTGCGAGATCGCACAGATACTCAGCAGGCAGACTACCACCAGTCCAAGACTGACCGACCTGTTGAGGCGACACATATCGACTCTCCCCATGAGCCCTCATCACGGTCCGGAAGCCGGCCTCCGTCGTGCGCGCTTGAGACGCGAAGCCGGCAAAGTGAACCCGACCCTCGCCCCCCGCGTTGCGGAAGTCGGGGGTCCTGCGTTCCGAGTGCCGGCGACACCCGACACACGGCTGCCCGGCTCGTGGCCGTAAGCAACGCGCTGTTGCAGACTCCCCCCGAGATTTTTTCCCTTTGAAGCTCCCTGCCCGCCTGGTGGGGGCTCGAACTCACCGCTCATTTCCAGCCGAGGTTATTTTGCCTGATCCCTCTCTCGCGTCAAGTCCTGTGTTTCGCAGCCGTTCACCGGGTAGAAGAACACCCATCGCGGAGACGCAGAGAGCACAGAGCAGCCGGCAGCCGCAACCAATATAGCGGTTCTCGTTAGTTTCCACCGATTGGCGGGCTGGAAAGCCCGCCCCACAAGCCCTGATCTGACACGAATCGGAAGTTACTTTCGAGAACCGGTATAATCGCGTTGACCTTCCTCCGCCCCCGTCTCTCCTATTCACCTCGTCGGATCAACTGCGCGGTCTTCCGATACACCCGAACGAAAGGCCCTCGAGCGTTCCCGATCCGTTGCTCCAGGCGGACGATGTGCGGGTAGATCGCGGGGGTCAAGACGAGCGAGAACAGAGCCGACACCGTGAGACCGGCCGTCACCGTCATCGCAAACGGTACCCATGTGGATGAGCCGGTCCCCCGGTCACACAAGACCGGCAATGCAGTGATCAGCGTAATCGCTGTGGTCATGAGAATTGGGCGAAGACGCCTCATGGCGCCCTGTTCCGCAGCCTGCTCAGGCGATAAACCCTGGCGACGGCGTTCGTCCATGGCATAGACCAGAAGGATGCCGGCACTGGTCATCAACCCGCACAATACGACCATTCCCATGTACACCGGCAGGTTCACCGCATATCCGAATGCCGCAAGCGCAAGGAAAACCCCTGCCACAGCAAAAGGTGCAGACGCGGTGATGAGGAGGGGCAGCAGGAACGACTCGGTTGCCGCCACGAGAATCAGGTAGATGAGCAGTAGCGCCAAACCGACGACCCGAACCATCTCCCGTCGGGTCTCGACGATCTGCCGGATCTCTTCGTCAAGGGCGTAGGAATAGCCCTCGGCCAACGGCAACGAGCGCATCGCAGAACTCACTCCCTCAGCCAATCGCGTCGGGTCCTCTGCTCGCTCGAAATAGACGGTCATCCTGACCACTCGACCGCGGTTCTCGCGGTGAATCTCGCTTGGAGCCAGACGAGTCGTGGGTCGGACGAGCTCGGTGTAAGGGATAACGCCCGCGGGGGTCCGCACGTGAGCGCTCTGGAGCGGTCTCAGCCCCTCCTTGGCGTCCTGGGCGGTTCTCACCCGTACCAGGATCTCCCGTTCCCCTCGAATGACGCGAGTGGCCACCGGTCCGGTCAACCTCGCTCGCATATCAGACGCCAAATCCATGGCCCGAACTCCACTGGAACCGATCAGATCGTGCTGGATGGGAAACTCCACCTGTGGGACCTGATTCCCCTGATGAACCAGCACGTTCAGAACACCGGGGAGTCCCACGAGCACCTTCCGAGCTTCATTGGCATACTGCACCAGACGGTCCAACCCCGGACCGGCAATACTTACCGATAGCACCCGCAGATTGGTGTCGGCACTCAAAGGCAGCACGTGGGACTGAGCCTGGGTGCGCCGCGGGAGAAGTTCCTTCAGCGTTTCGGCGTGGGCTGCGGTAGTGGTCGCGGTGCAGTGTTTCTTGAGGGTTACCTCGATCTTCCCTTGGTTGCCCTGCACTCGACTGTGTACCGTTTCCACTCCGGAAAGGGATCGAATGATGCGTTCCGCTGCTTCCGTTTCCCGCAAAGTGTATTGCGTGGCCGTTCCGGGTTTCATTACCAGGTGGACTCGGAAGCCCTCCCGCACGATTCCCCAGTCCTGGCGGTACGGCAGCCTTGTCGCCAAGATCCAGGAAACCGCCAAGAAGACCACCGCGGTGATGCCCACCACAGCCGGATGTCGCATTGAGCCGGCAAGCACCTTCGCGTACGCCCGAGGCAGCCCGAAGGCTTCGATCACGTCAAATCCGGGTCTGCGCCACCTTTTCCACAAGCGGCTGGGAGTCGCACTCAAAATTCGCGTCCACCTTTCTCGGCCCGCATGAAGACCCAGGGCGGGCTGAGTTGGTTCTACGCAACCGGATACAGGCACTTTGCACTGTGCCGGAGATCCTGAGATCGAGAACTGTTCTCGAAAAGAGAAGAGATCGAACCTCATCCGTGAAAAGTATCGGAACAGAAGCGGAACCAGAACCAGTGCCGCTGCCAACGAGCCCCATAAACTCACGCAGACCGCCGCGGTGAGGCCGACGAAGTAGATCCGCAACTGAGGCGAAACCAGAACCAGAGGCAGAAAAGCCGCCATGATTACCACTGTGGCAAAGAGCAGAGGCACCGCCACCTCCGATGTTCCCTCGACGATGACCTCAAGAACGGCCCGGTGTTCTTCCCGATGTCTGAGGTTGCACTTCTCGTCCTTCTCTGGGGAGTTGGGGTGCTCAGCAGCGCGTGGAGAAGGCTGACCGTCCTCATCCCGCTGCGAGGCGTCATGGTCGGCGCCGGCCGTCCTCACCGGGACTGACGGAAGCCCCGGCAGTTCTTGGCTGCGGCTCCCGGCCGCTCTGCTCCTCGTGGCAATCGCCTCCATGACCACGATGCTGCTGTCCACCACGATTCCGACAGCCAGGCTCAAACCGGTCAGTGAGAAGAGGTCCAGGACCATCCCGCTCGCATGCATGAGCAGCAACGTCACCAGGATCGAAA
Source organism: Thermodesulfobacteriota bacterium (assembly GCA_040755955.1). Taxonomy (GTDB): domain Bacteria; phylum Desulfobacterota; class Desulfomonilia; order Desulfomonilales; family Desulfomonilaceae; genus JBFMAA01. Next base: position 11,126 of record JBFMAA010000149.1, on the reverse strand, counting down.
ACGGAATGGCAGCCAGAATGACCAAGGTCGAGGCGACTCGTCCCAGAAAAAGAAAGAGCGTACACCCGGCAACGGCCCCACTGACTCCGATTATTCCCTTGAACCGGTCTAATGCCTCCTCGATCCGGTCGGCCTGGTCGTATATCACTCTTACACGAATCCCCGATTCACTGGGTTCCCCAACTTGTCCCAGCCTGGCGCGGATATCGGCACACAGTTGTCGCACGTCCGCACCGACAGATCGGTAGACGGCCAGCGACACAAGCGACTCGCCATTGAGCCTGGTGATCTCCTTGGGTTCCCGGTTCACCTCGCGAAGTCGCGCCACATCGGCGATGGTCAGAAGACCCCCATGTGCACCTATTCTGAGAGGCTGTCGGGCCATCTCCTCGGACGTCTCCAGGCTCCCTGTCGTTCGTATGGCGATCCGTTTGTCTCCCACGTCGATGGATCCCGCCGGTTGAGTCCTGTTGGCCGTGCCGATCACCCGGACGATTTCGTGCACCGAAAGCCCCAGAGCCTTGAGCCTACCCGCATCGCAATCAGCCTGGATCTCGACAACGGCGGTTCCTGTTACCTGCACTCCAGCCACTCCGGGGATACGGTTTAGGTGCGGTTTGAGGACATGTTCGGCCCAGTGACTCAGGTCCGCGAGGGACGCACGCCCCGCGACCCCCAGAAGCATGACAGGATCGTCCGCAGGATTGAAATGGGTAATGAGAGGGAAGCGAGTGTCTCTGGGGAGAGACGGAAAAAGCCTGCGTAGCCGACCGCGCACCTCTGTCGCGATTCCGGAGACGTCTTTCCCAGGAACGAATTCGAGTGTCACCTCGCTCTTCCCCTCTCGTGACACGGAAGAGACCCGTTTCACTCCAGGAATGTCAGCCACAGTCTCCTCGATCTTGCGGGTGACGAGTGCCTCAATTTCTTCCGGATCGGCGTCTGCGAGAAGGGTAGTAATAGTCACGGCAGGATAACGGATCTGAGGATAGAGATACACGGGAATGCCGATCACCGCTCCCACGCCCAGCACCGCCAGGCACATGCATAGCACCAACGAGCCCACAGGGCGTGCACAGATAAGGACGAGCAGTTTCATGAATACAAGAGTCCATCATCCCACGGCCGGATCAGCCATACGAAAATCGTCGGCCCGCGGCTGAGGCTTTCTTCAACCAGCGACCGTACTCCCGACGACTATCGTTCGTCGCTTTCGGCCGAATCACGCGTTGCCAAATCATACAGCACAGGAAGGAGCAAAAGGGTAAAGAAGAGGGATGCAATCAACCCCGACGCGACCGTCAGTGCCAAGGCCTTTCGGAGAGCCGCGCCACTTCCCCATCCCACGCAGACGGGCATGACCCCGAGCACGTTCGTTGCGGTGCTCATGAGGACCGGGTGCAGCCGAGTCCTGCACCCTTCCAGAATTGCCGCGCCCTTGGGGAGGCCCTTCTCTCTCAGTTCGTGACAGTAGGCCACCATAAGGATGCCGTTGTTGACCACGATCCCCACAAGCACGACCGCTCCCATCATGACCAGCACATTCACCGGAATACCCGCTGCATGGAGTACCATCACAGGTCCCACAATGGTCATGGGCACCACCGACATGATCACCAGCGGCAGGCGAATCGACTCAAACTGCACCGCCATGACCACGAAGGTCAGCATCAGTGCTACGAGAAGAGCCCCCGAAAGACTAACCAAAGACCCCATTATTTCCACGCGTTCCAAACCCGACTTGATTTCATATCCTTGTGGTAGTGTCAACGCGGTGGCTTCAGCCCTCGCCATTTCTTCTCCTTGGGTGAACGCGAGGCCTGCGACGTTCCCGTGCACGGTGACGGTCCGACGCCTGTCAATCCTCAGAATCTCCCGAGGCCCCTGCGCTGTTCGCAGTTCGGCAACCTGCTCAAGGGGGACCAGTCGCCGAAACGAATGGTCTTCGTGCTCAGCGGGGTTATGGCCGCCGGATCGGGGCAGAAGTCTCGTCGTACCCACAGGCAGCCTCCTGATGTCCAGCACATCCCGTCGGTCCTCCGGCCTCAGACGCACGCGAATGTCGCTCTCCCGGTCTCCGATCATGAACTTGCCCACTATCTTGCCTTCGACCGCGGTCTGTACGGCATCGGCAATCTCCTCCACCGACAGTCCTCGGGCAGCGGCCTTATACCTATCGACGATCACCTGAATCTGTTCGGTCCAGACGTTTCCTCGACTCCCAACGTCCTTGAAGAGACCGGTTTGTCTGAGGCGCTCTACGACAAGATTGCCCAGATCTCGCAGAGTGCCGGGGTCGTCCCCCACCACTCGGAGAAGCTGAGCATTCTCAGCACCACCTGCCGGCGAGGAAAGGAAGGATTCGTTGAGCTGGAAATCGACCGTCCCGCAGGCTTTGTCCCAAGATTCAGTTCGCAAGTGGTCCACCACGCGATCTCGAATGCCCAGCCGGGAACCTCCTGATGCCAGTCTCACCACCATACGGGCTTCGTTGAGCTTCTTGTCGGTGGCGTTCCCGGCGGCACCATCCGCGTGGGGATCGACTCCCGCCTCGGTCAAGACCGTCCGTATTTCAGGGATGTTCCGCAGCCGCGTTTCCAAGGCACCGACGGCCTTCTCCAGCGATTCGAGACTGCTGTCCGGAGGGAGGGTCAGACGCACGGTGAACCTGTCTCTGTCGAGATTGGGAAGCAGTTCGAATCCCAACCTCACTCCTCCCCAGACACTTGCGACCAGTATGACGACACTCGCTGAGATCACCGTAACTCTGTTGTCCAAGGCCCACCGAAGCCACGAACCATACAGAAGCTGAAGTCGGGACGGGATGCATGCGCTCGTTTCCCGAACCCGTCCCTGGGTCAGGACGACCAGGGCCGGCAGGAGGACCAAGGCGACAAGAAGCGAAATCAGATGGGAAATCGCCATGGTAAACGCGAAATCACGAAAGAGACGCTGCGCCACTCCCGTCATGAAGAAGATGGGGACCAACACGACCACACTCGTCAGTGTTCCTGAAATCACGCTCGCGCGGACCTCTGCGACGCCTTCGCCCACGGCCTGGAAGATGTCCGAACACCGCACGCTGTGCCTGTGGATGCTCTCCAGCACCACAATGGATGCATCAACCAACATCCCGACTCCGATGGCGAGCCCTCCCACGGACATGAAGTTCAGGGTCACCCCCGCCGCAACCATGAAAGCCATCGTCGACACCAGGGAAATCGGGATCGAAATGATGATGAGGACCGCACCTCGGACATTGCGAAGTCCCACGAAAAGCACCAGGAATGCCAAGAACCCCCCAAGGATCACATTGTCTCGCAAATCGTGCAGCGCCTCTTCCACGAAGGGGCCTTGCTCGTCAGCCACAACCAGTTCCATTGCGGAAGCGACGGAGCCGGCAAAGATTGCCGTTCGCTCCCGCACTCTGCGGCATACCTCCACGGTGTTGGCGGAAGGTTCCTTGACAATCGACAGCAGCACCGCAGGCTTTCCATTGAAGCGACTGATTCCCTTCCGGTCTGCGGGGAACTGCTTCACTTCGGCCAAATCCGACACCGCGACGGTGCCCCCCGCTTCCCCTCGGGCAATGGGAAGCCGACGGAGATGCTCCAGGTCCGAAAAGCGACCCACAGTCCGCAGCGGCAGTTCCAGAGGGCCTCGCAGTATCTTCCCGCCGGGAAAGTTTATGTTGGCTGCCTCGATCCTGTCTGCCACATTCCCCAGGTGGAGTCTGTGGGCGGAGAGACGCCCCCGGTCGGCCGACACCTGGATTTCCGGCACCAATCCTCCGGAAACGCGGACTGCCGCGACTCCTGGCAGGCACTCCAGTTGGGGCTTCAAGACATCTTCAGCGTGCCGACGCATCCACACCGAATCCTCGGGACCGGAAAGAGCCAATGTGGCCACTGGTTCGGCTCCGGGGTCGTAGTGCATGACCAAGGGGGGCTTCACCTGATGAGGAAGTTCTTCTGTAATCAGGTCGAGCTTTTCACGCACCTCAGCCGCGACGTGGCTCATTGGTGCGCCCCAAGCGAACGTGAGTGTCACCACTGACAGGCCTTCGGTCGAGACGGAGGTGATGCTCCGAAGGCCGGACACCGTGCCCGCTGCGGTTTCAACAGGACGAGTGATGAGCGCTTCCACCTCTTCCGGGGTGGCGCTGCCGAACGTCGTACGTATGGTAAGGAGGGGATAGTTCAGGTCAGGCAACAGCTCTACCGGGAGCAACGGCCGGCACATCGCACCCGCAACAACCAGGACTGACGAGAGTGAGATGACAGCAATCGGATGTCTGCACGTCCAGGCCACCTCAATATCCTCGCCCTCGGTTCAACGACCGACAGGCTGTTCCGAATGGGGATTCACCGCTTTGTCTGACTTCTCATCGAGTTCCCGAAGCGCATCACGAGCGGGCTTGTATTCCGGAAACAGAGCCAAGGCCCTCTTGAACTGTATTCTGGCATCATCGTATTGTCCCATGGCTGAGAAGATCTTCCCAATTTCAGTCCTGTACCGTGCATGCTTTCGTTCGCCCTTGGTCAACATGGCGAATTGCTCAAAAGCCCTGTCCCAGTTTCCCTGTTGACCATACACACACGCGAGGTCGAACCGAGCATCCTGAAATTCGGGATTCCTGCCGACGACCTTTTCGAGAAGTTCCTGCGCCAGGGAGAGCCGGTTCTTATCAAGCGAATAGACCTTCGCCAAGAGCCGGACCGCATACAGATTGTCCGGATCTAGGCGCAAAGCCTCCTTGATCTCTCCGATTGCGGGCAGGTTTTGACCGGACAAGAAAAGGGCTTGTCCTAGCCAGTAGTGCCCCAGGGGTGATTTGGGATACCTCGCAACGCATGAGCGAAACGCCTCGACTGCGGCTGCGGAGTCATCTCGTTCTTCCAGGGCTTGGCGGCCTTTGCGAAGGCATTCCGAGACGTCGGCCTCGCGTACGTCCCCAGCGGAGTGCGCGTCTAACCCTTCCGCCCCTGAGAAGGAACCTACCCCCAGAGTCACAACTGCCGGGACCATCAACGCCCGAAAGAGCGACCTAAGACGACGTCCAAAGGGCTGATAGAGGGAAAGGTAGCAGTTCATCTTGGCCACTCAGCCGGTGTTGATTATCCGGGCATTTTGTCCCAGGTCAGCCCGGGGAGCCTTGAGATCCGGTCTTGCAGCAAACGGCCGGCATCCGCAACCAGAGGGTTGGGAGCCGTAGCCAATAATCGCTGCCACTTCCCTCGGCCCACATGGAGACACAGAGCGCGGTGGGTTGGTTCTGCCGGCGTCTGACAGGCCGCCAGTCTTCTCCGCGGCACTTCAACAAGGCCCTGTGATGAAGCACGTTCCGCGGGCAGCTTCCCCGACGGCGACAAATAGACCTGCCTGGACAAATAGCACGAACCGGCTTTACCTCGCAAGCACGCGGTTCCGCAGGCTTGCATCCTGTCAGTTATTCCGGGAGCGCGCCTGCTCCTGGATTGACATCCATCCTGATACCGAGTCGTAAGCCGTGTCGGATTGAAGAGTTAGACATGCTGCGGGTCGTTCGTCGTTCCTGCCGCCTTGGAACTGGGATTGACTTTTTCGGCCGGCAAGGGTAAGCTCATGTGCCGAGGTGTATGATGAGACGTCTGGCAGTTGCCTTTCTCATAGCCGTGATCTGTGTGTGGGGCGCGGGATTCGCCTTCGCCGAGGAACCCCTCTCAAACCTCGAATCCAAACAGGTAAGACCTGCACCTGCAACGCCTCCGTCCGGACAACCCCAGCCGTTCTACGGTTATGTGCCCCCTGCCCCGGTGCGTCACACGTGGCCAGGCGGGTACAAGGTCATCTTCCATGAGATGATGAATTCGCTCGTATCCCACATCCTCGGCCGCTATTGATCGGGCATCGCGGGCCTGCGAGCGAGTCTCCCGTGGTGACAATTGCGGCACGTTTCAGCCGCGCCTTGCCCCTCCCAGCGAGGGAGAGGAAGAGCAAACCCTTGGTTTTCATTTGGTGTCGGCCCAACGACCAAGAACCTCAGCCACGGTCTCGTGGCCAAACATGGTGAAATGATCCCCAAAGACCTTCTGGCCCGACTGCTTCTGTGCGTCGGTCAACGGCCCCACCAGAGACACAATCGGAATACCTCGTTCCCGGCAAAATGCGGTCACCCTGTCGATCGAACGTGTCAGGTCCCACCGAATTACTCGATGAGGGCCGCCCATAGATTTGAGCGCGTCGATCGTGCCCTCCGGATCAATTCCGCAACGGACTTCGAGGTCGCTCCCCAGGTAGATCAAGGCAAACCCTATTCCTGAGGCCTGGCAGAAGTCCCGGGACTCGCCGATCTTCTCGAGCGTTCTTGACCACGCATGCTCAACTCGGGGAACCGCATCGGCCGACCACTGGAGCAGCTCAGGCGACACCTGTATCCGGTTCCTCCGGATCTCTTCCACCCGACGGCCGGCCCAGGCGAGCGCGTACAACCCGTGACGCACGAGCCCTCTGCACAAAGGCCCCATCTGGCCTCCGACCAGAGCCAGTTCTTCGGTGAGATGCGAGTCATCGTCACAGAAATCGTTGGTACTCAGCGTCATGAGCACCAGCTCAGGTGAGAACTTCACGCCCGTGGACTCCAGGACCCTCCGATTCTCGCGCTGCCCTGTCCCCGAATTTCCCAGCGCGATCACTTCATGTCGTGCAGAGCCCTCCCCGGATCGCCTGTCGTTGAGGAACGCTTCCAGGAGCTTGTGGAAGGTCTTGTGGAGCGGAACCTGTATCGACTCCACGTAGGAGTCTCCGATCACCACAATGCGGTACACGCCCGCGGGTTTCTCCAGGGGGTAGTCGTGGTCGAAATAGCCCAGGGAGTTCCAGCGGACCAGGTTCACGTACCCGAACTTGCCGTTGGGTTCATACCCGAAATACTCCATATACTTCCCGGGCTGGTGCCAGAACCGATACTTCCCCTTCTGCCCTTCTTCCCACGCCTGGGTCACCTTCACCCGCTGGTCCCCGTTCTCGAACACCACCGGGTACTTTCGGAGCTCTTCTTTTTCAAGGCCAAGGAACGGCTTGGAAAGCTCCATGAGTGACGCGAACTCCCGAGGTGCCCACAGGGGAAAAAGATACTCTGCCAGCAGCACGCTCCCCAACAGACAGGCCACGAGCACCGCCGGATAACCGGACTCGCCGGCCAGGGTGGCAAGAGGCCCTCTGCTCGCAACGACCGCCCATGCGAGATTCAATACCATCAAGAGAGCCAGAATCACGCGTCCCTGCTCCCAATTGTGGTACAGCACCAACAACAGGACCGCGGTGGCCAACGGCGCAGCCGGCCACAGAAGCAGCCTGAAAAGTGTCCGGGGTCTTGCCCCGGGAGTTCGCGGAATGGACACCATTGATCCCTCGTAACGGTTCAGGAAGCCCTTCTCTTCAACCTTGAAGCCGCGGGAAAAAAATCACCATGGCACCAAGACACAACGAAATCAAGGGGCTGCCACACAATCGGTATCGCAATCAGCAACAACAGGGCGTATGAGCTTGGTTCTGTGATTCCCGCGGAAGCGGCAAGCCGGTCTTTTCCACAGGACCTGGACCCCGGCGCCTGCCCCGGACCACGATCCGGGGTTCACCGTGGTGACGAGCCCGCTGGATTGGCACGGCTATTTCGGGACAGGCTCCAAGAAGCAGCCCACAGGCTGCCGCGTGAGCGGAGGATTTCTTCGTGTCCTTGTGCCTTGTAGTCCCTGCGCTTAAGGCCGGCTCAGGACCGAGATATTTCCTTGATAATTCACGATAGCCACGGAACATAACGGCTTCTTCTCTTATAGGACAAATTACAGTCAATTCTACCGGTGAGATGACTCTTTTTCATAAAAAAAAGCTTGACAAGAAAACCCTATCTTACTAGAAGAAGCCCACCTGCATCAGTCCTACCAATAAGATCCTTCCAAGACTCCAGCCCCGTGCGTCCTACCCGATGCCCCGGAGGGGGTCCCGCCTTTTCGAAGCCACGCATTATCATGAAACGTCAATAATTACAGTTACATCTCCGTAACTGTAAAACCGATATCCAAGCTGCGTGGCCTTCGCGTACGCGTCCAAGACATGCTCGGTTCCCCCAAACGCGCAGGTGAGCATCAGCAACGTTGAACGGGGAAGATGAAAGTTGGTCACAAGCCCCCCTACCACCTGGAAGCGGTAACCCGGTGTGATGAAAAGATCGGTCCATCCTTGACTCGGCTCCACTTCCCCGTGAATCTTGGCTGCCGTTTCCAGGGCTCTGACGGTGGTCGTCCCCACTGCCACTATTCTGCGATGGTCTCGCGCGGCGCGGGCAATGGTGCGTGCGGCGGCGGCGGGAATCTCGTAGTATTCGGGCTCCATTCGGTGCTGTCGGGTGTCTTCTTCTCGGATCGGGGTGAAGGTTCCTGGCCCCACGTGCAGGAGTATTCGGGTAGATTCGATACCTCGCCGGTCCAACGCATCGAGCACCTCCGGCGTGAAATGCAAACCCGCGGTGGGAGCCGCCACGGAACCAGGCACCCTCGAGTAGATCGTCTGATACCGCTCTGAGTCTCGGGTCTTGATCCTGCCGTCTCTCTTGATGTACGGAGGCAGCGGAGGCACGCCGTGTGTGGCAAGGAAGGCGCCGAATTCGGTTTCAGGCACGGGGAATCGCACGACGGCCCGTCCCGAATCCCGAGTCTCTTCCACGGAGAGCTCGACTCCCGGCCCCATGACGATTCTCGCCCCCTCCCGGACAGGCTTGCTCGACTTGACCATGCACAGGCGGACTGCCGGCTCCTCGGGATTACCCCTCTTGTCCGGCGCTGCCGGGTCTATAACGAGCAACTCCACCCGTCCGCCGGTGGTCTTGATCCCGTGAAGTGCCGCGGGAACGACTCGAGTTTCGTTCATTACGAGGAGATCGGACGGGGATAGCAGGTCCGCTATCTCTCTGAAGCGATGGTGCCTGATGCGACCGCTCTTCCTGTCGATCAACAGCAGGCGCGACATGTCCCTGCACGGACTCGGTGCCTGCGCGATCAGCTCTGCGGGCAACTCGTACTCATACGCTGACAGCCTGCACCCATCAGGGACTTCGGGACTGTCAACCCGATCGAGGAATTCCATCCCATCTCCGTGTTCAAGGGTGTATGGCCATTTGTGGAGTCTCAGAGATATCCCGGTCGCCGGCAAGATCCATCACCGCGAGCACCAGTGCGGCCACATAGATGAGCAGATACATTCCAAACGTCCACCACGACCAACTACCGACCATTCCCAACAGAAAGTCGACCACCACAGGAGGCACCAGGCAGAACACTGCGATTTTCAGGCTCTCGCCGTAGCCCAGTCTCACGGAATAGTACGGTCCCAGAAACAGGGGCAGCAGGCTCAGTATCAGCACCTGGAACGCCTTCGCGCACACGAAATAGAAGCAAGCCGCCAGAAAATAGACTGTGGCTCCCGTGTTCGACCAGAATGCGGGCGTCGGCACCAACATCGGGAAATACTGATTCTTCCACGCTCCTAATCGCGCGCCGTTGATGTCCATGTCCGGGAGTTTGTCGAGCGAAATCACCCGAATTTGGTGACTGCTCTTGGTCAGGAGCGCAGTGCGTGTCAGCACAAACCCACTCTCCACATTGTTGAGATGCTTCATGCCGTCGGCAACGGACTCGATGGTGGTGTCGATGACAATCACCCCTTCCTTCGAGTCACCCATGTCCACGATGTACGGCTGTTTCCGGTTGATTTCCGCCTTGCCTTTACGAATCGCGATCTCCGGGACATACGCGTCGTATTCGCTGATAACGTGGTCAATCCACTGCTCGACTCGGGGCGTGAACGTGCTCAAGAAGCCCAGAAAGCCAACCGCACTCAACACCACCGCACCCAGCAGGACAAGGACCACAAGCAGAGTCGGCATCCGATACACAGCTTTGGTGATACCCATCAATGGCCTCTTCCTAGGGACATGCGCTTTCTGGTGGAAGAGGCGTTTTGAAAAACGCCCCTTCCACCGGTGCGCTATTCGTGCGAATGCACCGGCAAAGCAGTCCCCGACGTAATTCGCAGCACTCGACCGTCTGAGTTCCGCAGCATCAGTGCCCCGTCCGCGTCGATTCCTTCGGCGGTTCCGGTCACGCCGTCCCGCGAGAACACCCTGCCTCGATGACGCCACCAACGCTCCCACAGGCGCGGCACAAAAGCGCACCCTTCGTGCCTTACCCTTTGATACAACTCCCCGAACTCATCCAGGAGACCACGCGCGACATCGAGCACCGCCCATTCCCTGCCGGTGCACATGAGCAAGGAGGTGACCTCGGGCCTCAGGTGCGGGGGAAAGTCCTCGGGCCGGCAGTTGACGTTCAAGCCGACTCCCATGATCGCAACCTCGATCCTTCCCCCCGCGATGCGTGCTTCGGGGAGGATTCCCGCGATCTTCTTTTCCTCCACCAGCACGTCGTTGGGCCATCGGACCTGCGCGACCACGCCGGTCTTCTCCACTGTCCTGGCAACCGCGATGGACGTCATCATGCCCAGCAGAGGTGCCTCGCCAGACGGCAAGGACGGCCGCAACAGCACGGACATTGCCACGTTCTTGCCTGTCGGAGAAACCCACTCACGCCCTTGACTGCCGCGGCCTCCGGTCTGGTTGAGGCAGAGCACCGCAGTCCCTTCAGGTTCACCCGACCGCGCACGCTCCAGCGCGAGGTCCTGCGTGGAACCGCACTCTCCGACCACTATGATATGCCCGAAACTCTCCATGCCGGTTCCTATGGAAATGTGGTTCCTGGGGGAAGGGCCGTTTTACCGATAACCTTCGATTTCTTCTTGTTCCGAGAAGAAATCTTCAGTTCAGCGGCTCTGGGAGAACGCACCGCGCGTTTCATCGTGTGCGTAGAACCAGCTCGTCCCGCCATCGGTCTTCATGCGGACCGAGAAAGCTGGCCACGAATTTGGTTGCGGCTCCCAGCCGTCTTTTGCGAGACCACCATGACCGCACGCGGCCACAACCAAGCATGAAAATGCTCCCCCACCGGCGTCTCGACGAGCCGGCTTTCTCTGCGGCGACCAGCGGGAGCCGCACTATCCCAAGAGTTCCCATGAAAGTCTCCCGGGGGAAACCC
>JBFMAA010000148.1:0-15080 GCA_040755955.1 Thermodesulfobacteriota bacterium | reverse complement strand
AGGTCTTTTCAATGTGGCGTTCCCCCTTCCCACTGTATTCCAAAAACGGGTATGCGCGGAACGCCTCATTATGTCAAGCATTTCTGGGGTCACCGGGTGCCGGAAGCAACAAAAAGCACGAAACTATAGATAGTTAATGACCCCGCAGAACGTAAAATTCTCGCGTATATGGTGGTCTCCTGTTTCGTTGTCAGAGTGGTAGTTGAATACTTGATCGTCCTCGCCTTTCTGCGATGGCCCGCCAACGCCGGGAAAGAGCTCTTTCTCTGGGTCCTCTTCGCCGCTCTGGTCACAAACCCCCCGGCTCAGTGCGCGGCACTGTCCCTGGGAGATGAGGTGTTGCTTGGCACCCAGAGCAGGGTGTGGAGCTGTCTTGCAGCTATCGAGTTGGCGGTCGTGATAGTGGAGTATGCTTTGATGTGGTGGATTCTGAGACGACTGCACCGGCAAGGCGTGATCGAGACCACTGTTTCCGGGAAACGGACACTTGTAGTGGTCTTCGTCGCGAATGCAGCAAGTTTTCTGGGGGCAATTTTTCTTTTTCCCATTCCCTTGGGACTGATGTGGTGGATAGTGGAGGGGGTTTGGTGAGGAGGCAAGGTGTACATGTGCCGTTCGTCGCGTTTGTCCTCGCAGGAGGTCTGGGGACCAGGTTGCGCTCGGTGGTCTCGGACAGGCCTAAGCCCATGGCCCTGGTGGCCGGAGTCCCCTTCCTGGAGCTGCTGATCGACTCGTTGGCTTCCAAGGGAGTCCGGGACATTGTGCTGCTGACGGGGTACCAGGCGGACATGATCGAAGAGCACTTCCGGAACAGATACGCGGACCTGCGCGTGCGCTTCTCCCACGAACACGAACCCCTCGGCACCGGCGGTCCTGTCAAGCTCGCGGAACCGTACGCCGGCGACCCTACCCTTCTCGTCAACGGAGACACGTTCTTTGACGTGGACCTCGATGCGCTGTATGGTTTCCACAAGGAGAAGCAGGCCACGGTGACTCTGTCGCTGCTCCGGGTTGACGACGTGAGTCGGTACGGTGTGGTTCACATCGACGCACAAGGCCGAATCAGGGCTTTTTTCGAGAAGGACCAAGGCCCTGGAGGTCCAGGGCTTATCAACGGAGGCGTGTCTCTACTCTCTCTGGAATTCATACGCGGATTGCCCGCGGGCCGCTCGTTCTCCATGGAGAAGGAGATCTTCCCCGCGCTGTGCACCTCCGGAACCATGTGCGGCCTGGCTCAGCCAGGGGCGTTCTTCGACATCGGAACCCCGGAAAGCTACCATGATTTCGAGGCTTTCGTCAGAAGTCAGCGGCTGTGACGGCCATGAGAGGTTCACGTATACCACAAGCGGTGAGTGGCTTGCTTCGTCGGGCAAGGCAGGCCATAACTCGCGCCGTTCCTCCGGAAGAAGGGACCGTCTCGGAACCGACACCTGTGAGCCGGCCCCGACAACGTCCGGACCCTCTGGATCGACTCACGGCAGAGCATGCCGCGTTCGCGCAAAGCAGAACCGGCTTCTACCTGCCGCGGCCGGATCTATTCGTGAGCTTGGACCGGCATGCGGAGAGTCGAGACCCTCCGCTGGCAATCCTCGGCGAGTCCGGAATCGGCAAATCGGCCCTTCTGGCGAATTGGGCAACACAATACGGGAGATCGCACCCCTCGGACCTCGTCATCATGCACTTTGTGGGGAGCTCTCCCCAAGCCGGTGACCATGTTCACATCGTGAAGCGAATCCTCGGGGAAGTCGGCCGCGCTTTCGGTCTTCCCGGCTCAGTTCCCCAATCCACGGCCGAACTGAGAGACCTGCTCCCACGATGGCCGGCTTCGGTGCCCCGCGACCGGAAACTCATACTGGTGCTCGACGGCTTGCATCACCTGGGTGATCGGGACAATGCGCGGGAGCTGACGTGGCTTCCGTCGCAATTCCCGGCGAATGTCAGGGTGTTCGTCTCGACGCTGGCGGGGAAGACCCTCAACGCCGTCCAGAGCCGGGGATGGCCGAGTGTGACGATTCCTCCGCTCTCGCAGGCAGAGCGAACCCAGTTCTTGGAGCAGTACCCGGGAACCCAGGGGTTACCACTCGATGCCGACCGGACGTCGCGCATCGTACACGCGGAAGCGACCGGAAACCCGCTCTATTTGAAGATCGTGCTCGATGAACTCCGAGCCCCCGGCGCGTCCGCGGACCAGGAAGAACGCCTGACACACTGCCTCAAGGTCGTCTCGGTGCCGGAACTCCACGACTGTGTTCTTGCGCGCGTCGCGCAAGACTGTGACCGCACTCGCCCCGACCTCGTCGGTGACGCGCTCTCGTTCCTGTGGGCGTCAGGCCGTGGCCTCCTGGACACGGAGCTGCGTGATATTCTCGGCTCCGAAGGCCGGCTGCTTCCGGCGGCCTTGTGGTCGTCCTTGCGCCTTGCACTGGGCGAGCTTCTGGTGAGCCGCGCAGGTTTGTGGGAATTCTCGCACGAGGAATTCCGCAACGCGGTCGGGCGACGCTACCTGAGCACTCCGGATCTCCGCAAAGCCGCGCATATCGTTTTGGCCAGGTATTTCTCTCAGACGAAGACAGGACCGCGCAGGATTGACGAACTCCCTTGGCAACTCGTGGAAGCCGGCCAGTGGAAGGCCCTGAAAAGATGCCTGACGCACCTCTCGATCTTCCGCGGCCTCAACACGGACGAACGGAGGCATGAGCTCATCTCGTACTGGGTCAGGCTTGGCGAAAACCAGGACGTGACCGAGGCTTACCGTGAGATGGCTACCGCTTTTGCGGATACGCACCCCCCGGACGGAGAACTCGCAGATCTGCTCAACAGTATCGGCTACTTTCTGGACCTTAGCGGACAAGGGGGCGGGGCCGAGAGTTTCTATCGGCTGGCCCTCGATACGTACGGGCAGATCGAGCCCACTGACGACCTACGCATCGCTCAGGTATCAAACAACCTCGCGTGCCTGCTTGACGCCCAAGGCCAGCAAGCTGAAGCAGAATCGCTTTACCGAAACGCACTCTCCATCTATCTCGCGCAGACCGACCAGTCAGATCCGAATGCGGCCCGCACTCTGCATAACCTGGCGTGCCTGTTGGATTCCATGGGGCGAGAAGACGAAGCTCAGGATCTCCACGACCAGGCTCTCACCATCACGTCGGAGCTCTTCGGCCCCACAAGCCTTGAAGCGGCCCGGATCTCGCACGACCGGGGACGAGTTTTTCATGCCAAGGGAGCCCTCGATGCCGCGGAAACCGGCTTCAGAAGTGCGCTCGACGTCCGACGGCAGACCCTCGGACTTGATCACCCGGAAACGGCTGATACGCTGAGCCGACTCGCCGCCCTGATGACCGCCAAGAAAGACTACCCCCAAGCCGAACAACTCCTCAGGGAACTCTTGGAGTCCCACGAACGCGCCCAATTGCCGGACCGCCTCTCACAGGCGAAAATCCTTGGAGCCCTTGCACAGGCGGTCGCGAACCAGGACCGCGTTCACGAAGCCATCGATCTGTACAGGCGGGCACTCGAAGTCGAGGAGGAGCTTCTGGGCGCCAATCACACCGAGTCGGTCGCTCTCATGCACGACCTGGCGTCTTCGCTGATCCGCTCGGGACAGGTCGACGAGGGTGCACAACTCTGTCGCAAGGCCCTGGAAATTCGTGAACAGGTCCTCGGACCCGACCATCCGCACACCGCGGCTGCTCAGCGCTACCTGGCTGCCGTGCTCTTTGCTCGGGGTGCATTCAAGGAGGCTGAGGCGTTGCTGGAACAGGCAACTCGCACCTTCCTGAATGCCTTCGGAAAAGACCATCCTGACACCGTGGTTTGTCTCAAGGAGAAAATGCGAGCCCGCATGGCCGGTCTGGCCAAACCTCATGCCGAGGCAGTCGGCACCACGCGTGACGGGACTCAGACTTCTGCGGGACCGGAGGTGGAATCAAGGCAAGAGCGACTCCAGGAGCTCCTCCGCAGTGTTGATGCCGCAAAGGCCCATTACAGCCAAGGCCAGATCGCTGACGCGGAACTTGCAGCGCGTCACGCGCTCACCCTCGCGGAGGACGCGCTTGGTGAAGACCATCCTGACACCGCGCACATCATGGGAATCCTCGCGTCGGTGCTCCAGTCACGGGGAGCGAATGACGAGGCAGCGTCCTTGTACATGCAGGCCCTTGCGATCCAGGAACGGAAGCTCGGACCCCACAATCCTGAGGTGGCTCGAACCCTCAACGATCTCGGGTACACACTCGTCATGGTGGGGGAGCTCGACCGGGCCGAAGCGATGCTGCAACGTGCGAAGGATGCGTACGAGAAGTCCACGGGGCTGGAGTCGCCGCAGGCGTGTCATACGTTGGTCAACCTCGGCAATCTGCTCCATGCGAAAGGGCTCCGAGAGGAAGGCAGGGGACTTCTGGAGATGGCGGTTCACTTCCGCGCCCGCGCTCTGGGCGACGCGCATGAGGAAACCCTCGCAGCCCGAAACGTCCTGGGTCAGGCGTTGCTTGCCTCAGAGGAATATGAGCCTGCGGCCCGTGTTTTTTTCGCCCAGATGGAGTCACTGCAGAAAGCGTCGGAAGAGACTCATCCACGCGCGGCTGCGGCTATGACGAATCTCGCGCTCGCGTTGATAGGGCTCGGACAACTCGACAAGGCGGTCCCCTTGTTGGGCGGCGCGGTAAGAATCTATGCCCGGCGCCTTGGTCCCGCGCACGAGGAGACGAGAAAGGGGTATCAGTTGCTTTCCCAGCTCGTCAAGCGTGTCCGCGTGTCACATCTTGACTCCTGAGCCGTTCGAGGCACAATAGGAGTAAGAGTTCACCGCGGAGACGCAGAGGACGCTGAGAAGAAATAGAGAAGAACATGAAAGAGTCATACTTTTCTACCGGTACCTCACCTGATGAGTTGATTGGGAGGCACGAGAGATGCTCGGACTTCTCTTCCTCTTCTCTGTGCTCTCTGCGCCTCTGCGGTGAGTCTTCGTTCTTCCCGGTGAACGGTTACGAATAGGAGAAGGACCCAAGCAAACGAGGAGGGGCGCGCCATGAAGGAACACTCGCCACACAAATGGGTAGGCGTCTTCGCAGCCGTGTTGGTTATAGGTCTGGGATCGGCGTGGGTTCACGCGCAGACGCCCATGTCCCCCAGCGACATCGACCTGGATGAAATGGCGCGGATCGGGGTAGGATTGGGAGCGGCCAAGTGCCGGGAGATCCAGCAGCAGGTCGACGAGATCATGTCAATATTCCGGTCCGGCCTCAAGGACGAGGAGAAGATTGGGAAACTCTCGCAGATCTGGTCGCGCTCGGCAGCGGAGATGAAGAAGTCCGGCGAGAGCGATGAGGACATCAGGGCAACCGTGAATCAGTATCTCCCCTTCCTCGATATGCTGGCCGCGGAAGCCCAGACGGCGTTAAAAGCCGGTGAGACTCAGGTGTCCAAGGACAAGGCAGCTCAGTTGGATCGAATCAAGCTGCTGACGCAAAGCTACGTGAAGATGATCGGCTTGCTCTGTCCCAAGCTCACTCTTCCGCCCATTATGGGCAAATAGCCCTCACGAGGGAGTTGCGGGAAGACCGTGAGTGCACGTTCGCAGAGACGACGGCGTCTGCGTCTCGGCATTCCCCGTAAACGACGCGGTGTTTCTCTCACGTCAGGTCTTATTTCGTTTGCCATGTGGCGATCTGCCGGGTTCTCGCGGCTCCTCGGTTGCTGACTCCGGTTCCTCTTCAAGTTCCGCGTGGGATCTGAAAGAGCCGAAAGCCACCAATGTCGCGCCGAGGAAGAGCACCGACCAGCCCCAGTCCGCGCCAAAGTGGACGGGGAAGACAAGGCCGAAGTAGTAGGTGTAGGACACCAATAGGACCACCCATGCCTGCACCGCGGGGCTTCGCAAATCGGCCACGTCACCCATGAGAGCGGTGAAGAGACAACGAGAGGCAATCAAGAGCGCCATGAAGGACAGCATCGCGTCAACGCCGACTCCGCTTGCGTCGCCACGGCTCAAGAGTCCCAGACTCGCAACAAAGACGTCCGCGAAGCTTTGCTGCACGCCTGCGAGGATCGGACAGAAGCAGCCGGCAAACAGCAGAAACGAGCCGGCTTTTCCTACAGATTGGTAGATCTTGACACGCTTGGTGATGTTCTCTGCCATGTTCCCCGTTCCACGCGAGCCGGCCCGCAGGGTATTTGTCTCTGAGCGGAACGTATCTTAGCCCCCGGGCAATGGATGGTCAACAACTATTCGTTTTGCCAAGTAATCGTGAGGCCCCCTCTCTCCGTGAGGCGACCACGACCCAAGGCCGATCATGCAGTGAACGGTCAAACGGAGCGGGAGTCTCAGAGTCCGTGTTGTTGCCCGTCGTGAATCCGGCCCTCGTACGGCACCCGCGCGAGGTCTACCGAGGACCGGGAGCGGTCGATATTTTCCCTCGATGCTTGCGCCCGAGGCTTTCTCCTGGTATGTAGTATATCGCCGCCTGGTATCGGAACCAGGGCTCAAGTCGGCAACCTGTAAGTGGGAACTCTCTTTTTCAAGTCGGTAAGCACCTGCTTCCGTGGGGAGCGTGTGCGTCTTCTCAGAGCATGCTACCCCCGTCTCATTCGGGATGGGGACGGCCCGCCGAGGGAGATGCGTCTCATCCCGTCAATCCCAGCGGGGCGCCGAACACCTTCAAGCCGCGGTGAACGGGAACGAAGTCGCTGCCTTGCCGACCGATCTGCACAGGGGATCCCACATGACGAGCGGATACCTGAAGGGAATGACGCCACGGGCCGACGAAAAGGAACCGACCTCAAGAAACGCCCTCCGGGGGAATAAGACATCAGAACAATGGGGATATGAGGCTGCGTTCCGGGAAAGTGAAGACCGCTGGCGCAAGCTTCTGGAACTATC
The DNA here is from genome assembly GCA_040755955.1 of Thermodesulfobacteriota bacterium. Lineage (GTDB taxonomy): Bacteria > Desulfobacterota > Desulfomonilia > Desulfomonilales > Desulfomonilaceae > JBFMAA01. Next base: position 8,200 of record JBFMAA010000148.1, on the reverse strand, counting down.
CGGCGACTGCATCTATCTTCAGGTTGAGGGCCGTTTCGTGTTCGTGAATCCGCCCATGGCCCGGCTGTTGGGTGAAACGAACACTCATGACCTTGTCGGCAGACGAGTGCTTGAACTGATCCATCCGGACGACCGAAGAGCGGCACAGGATCGAATGGACACGGCCATGCAATCCGGTTCCGTCCTGTCATCCGAGGGTCAACGCTTTGTGGTGCTCGACGGAAGAGCAGTCCGCGTGTCTGTGTGTGAGGCCCCAGTAGTGTACGGCGGCCGCAAGGCTACTCAGGTGACGGTCCAAGACATTACTGCCCGGCAACGGGCGGAAGAGGCCGTGAGAATCAGCCAAGAGAGGTTCGAGGCCCTCGTTCAAACGATCAACGAAGGCTTCGCGGTGCTCGACGCAGAGGGTATCATCACCCACGCGAATTACCGATTCAGGCAAATAGTCGGCTTCTCCATCGAGGAATTGAACGGCCGTTCAATGGCTGATCTCCTGGAACGTGCAAGCAGGAATGCCTTTTCCAAGCATTTCCACTCCGCGGGGAGGAAGAAGCGCAGGGTAGAATGCGAGGCGCTCGTGCAAGCCAGGGACGGGCGCATGGTCAGCGCGCTGCTCTCTCTCTACGGTCTGCACGAACGAGACGGAAAATTCAGCGGGGCGTACATTGCCATCACGGATGTCACCGAATTCCACAGAGATAAGAAGGTGCTGGAGGAGCTTCGCAACGAGCTTGCCAAGTCTGCTCCTTGCATTCAGTGGGACCCCGGGGTGACCGCAGAACTCGTATCCTTCAGCCCTGCCAATACTCCGCGCCGAAAGGACCCGGCCGATTTCGCCGAGGAGTGTTTTCAGGCCGTCTTCGAGCGGATGGGAGACGCCGCGTACCTCAAAGATACTGCACTCAAATTCACCAAGGTGAACTCCTCCATGGAAAGAATGTTTCGGATGTCCCGATCCGAATTGGTGGGCACGGGCTCGGAGACCCTTTATGACGAACACGCCGCCCGGCAGGTTCTGGAGATCGAGAAACGGGTACTTCTGGGCGAGTCGATTGACGGGGAATGTACCAGAACGGTCAAGGGCCTCCCTTTGACAGTTCACGAGATACGGGTCCCCCTGCGCGACAAGTCCGGTACCGTGGTGGGGATGTGCGGCATAATCCGGGACCTGACCGACCACGCACTCCAACCCCGTTCGGAGAGTCCGGCGACGTTCGAGTATCCATCCAAAGCCATGCAGGCCGCGCTGGAAAAGGCGCGACAAGCCGCAGCGACGGACAGCGCCGTGCTCCTGCAGGGAGAGAGCGGCTCAGGCAAAGACTTCCTCGCGAGATTCATACACTCCCAATCAGCCCGCAAGAAAGGACCCTACTTCGAGATCAACTGTGCGGCACTCTCTTACGAGTTGGCGGAGTCCGAGCTTTTTGGGCATGAGTCGGGCGCGTTCACCGGGGCTCGAGGCAGGAAGAAAGGTCTGGTGGAACTGGCTGAAGGGGGCACGATGCTCCTGAATGAAATCGGGGAACTCCCGATCGGTATGCAAGCGAAACTCCTCACGTTCCTTGACTCCAAGACCTTCATACGGGTAGGCGGCGAGAAGCCCGTGTTCGTCAATACTCGGATTATCGCGGCGACCCACAGAGACCTCAAGGAAGAGGTTGCCGAAGGGCGTTTTCTCAAGGCGTTGTACTATCGACTCAACGTCTTCTCGATCAGGGTGCCCGCGCTGCGGGAACGCATCGAGGATGTGCCGATCCTGGTGAAGGAGCTTCTGGAACGATTGGTCAAGGACCTGGGCGGGTCTCGCGTTCCCGCACTCGGGAGTGCGTATGTGGACGCTCTGCGCCGGCATAGCTGGCCCGGAAACGTCAGGGAACTGCGAAACGTGCTCGAACGGACCCTCATCCTTGCCGACAGCGGCCGGGGAGGACCGGATTTGGGCACCGAAGACGCGGACGGAGAGGGCGACCTTTGGAAACCCAGCCGGTTCCCCACTCTGAACATTCAAATGCTGCGCGAACAACTCACCAGGGTGGTCTGCGAGGAGGCTCTCCGCCGCTCACGAGGCAACAAGAAGCTGGCGGCCCAACTGTTGGGAGTCTCTCGCTACTCTTTCTACCGGTACATGGAAGGAACCGGCATGAAAGAGGAAGAGCCTCAGAACTGTGACACTCTGTAGCAAACCGGTGACTCCCCCGGATCGGCTCCGCGAGCGGATGACACTTCCAGGCCCCGCGAAGTGTGAGATCCGTGCCACACGGCCACGGGTATCGTGAACCCCGATTTCCGACTCAGACATCGCGACTCGATCTATTCACCTGCCATTTCAATAGATTATCACGCCTGACGGACTCAGCGGCTTCCCTGGCACAGAAAATGCTTGCCAATCGGACAGGGACTTCAGTGGAACGGACTTCATCAAAGAAGTCCCATCCAACGGGCCCGCCACTTTCATGAACTGATGAGTTTGGGCAGCGCTCTGTGTGGGGAGAGCTGCCTGGCGAGTGAGCGCTGCGGAAGTGCTTCTTGGCGACTGCTCCGGGACTGCTTCATCGGCCAAGCCGGCTTTGAAGAGACGAGCCAAGAGTGGGAACGTCGGTGTCGACACGGTTCTCGCTCTTCAGGAGGGACGCCCGGAGACCGATCAGGGAGGTGTGGGCTTGCCCCCGTTTCGCAGCGGCCGCCTCGTGCCCACGGTCAGTGAAAGGAGGGGAGAGAACACTTCGGTTTCAGGAACCTACCGAAGAAATCCTGAAATGACTGCACCGGGGAGCTGCGGTCGGTCTCGATCCCGACCGCGGCGGTTGTCTCATTGAGTCGGACCTGTTTCCGGATGCGCGAAGTCGTTCCCGTCCGGAGAGGCCTGACGGTAGGGGTTCGTAAGAGCCCAAATTTGCGAGGAGGACTCGATATGGAACAGGACAAGGCGAAACTCGTTGCTTACTGGCACGAGAATCTGGTGATCATCTTCGTACACCTGCTGGTGTGGTTCTTGGTATCGTACGGATTCGGCATCATCTTAATGAAGCCGCTCAACTCCTTTCATTTGGCGGGGTTCCCGTTAGGGTTCTGGTTTGCCAATCAGGGATCTTTGGTGATCTTCGTGATCATGATCTTCGTGTACTGCGCGTTCCTCAATCGTTTGGACAAGAAGTACGACGTGCACGAGGAGTGATCGGGACCCCTCAGGGACTTCAGTCGAGTAGTGACGACAGGAAAGGAGCGAGTCTATGTCGATATTGCAATGGACGTGGCTGGTTGTGGGCGCGACTTTCGCCCTCTACATCTACATCGCGTGGCGTTCGCGTGTCGCGGACGTGAAGGGCTTCTATGTCGCAGGGTCTGCGATTCCTCCGGTGTACAACGGCATGGCGACCGCGGCGGACTGGATGAGCGCTGCGTCGTTCATCTCCATGGCCGGTCTTATTTCATTCCTCGGGTACACCGGTTCCATGTATCTCATGGGGTGGACCGGCGGGTACGTGCTGCTGGCACTCCTGCTCGCCCCGTACTTGAGAAAATTCGGGAAATTCACGGTGCCGGACTTTGTCGGTGACCGGTATTATTCGAACTCCGCGCGGACGGTTGCGCTCATCTGTGCCATCTTCGTCTCACTCACCTATGTTGCGGGTCAGATGCGAGGGGTCGGTATCGTCTTCAGCCGGTACCTCGACACCGGAATCAACACGGGCGTGATCGTAGGTATGATCATCGTCTTCTGTTACGCGGGCCTCGGGGGCATGAAGGGGATCACCTGGACCCAGGTTGCTCAATATCTGGTGCTCATCGTAGCGTACCTGATTCCCGCGATTGCCCTCGCGTATTATTTCACCGGTTGGCCCATCCCGCAGATCGGTTACGGTGCCTCCATGATAACCGGTCCGCATGCGGGACAGTACTTGCTGGACGCCTTGAATATGATACACAAGGAATTCGGTTTCCAGGCATACACGTCCGCGTTCGGTCCGGGCCAGAAGTCGATGCTTGACATGGCCTGCATCACCATCGTGTGTATGGTGGGAACCGCGGGGCTCCCGCACGTCATCATCCGATTCTACACGGTCCCGTCGGTGAAGGCGGCCCGATCCAGCGCCGGTTATGCACTTTTCTTCATCGCCTTACTCTATACCACCGCTCCCGCGATAGCGGTCTTTGCCCGATACAACGTGCTGGGCACGATCAACAACAAGGCGTACACGGAAGCGCCCCAGTGGTTCAAGAACTGGGAACGGACCGGACTCGTGGCCTGGTTGGACAAGAACAACGACGGGATTATTCAGTATCGCCCGGGAGCGGGGTTCAAAGGAGCACCGAAGTTCAAGGAAGGGACCGGGACCGTGGGCCAAAGACTGGTCGAGAACGAGCCCACCAAAGACCAGAATGAGCTGTACATCGACCGGGATATCATCGTGCTGGCGAATCCGGAGATTGCGGGGCTGCCCAACTGGGTTGTTGCCCTGGTGGCTGCCGGAGGGCTGGCCGCCGCGCTCTCTACCGCTGCGGGGTTGTTGCTCGTCATTGGATCGGCCATCTCGCACGACCTCTATTTTCGTATGATAAACCCAAAGGCTTCTGAAAGAACGCGAATGATGCTAAGTCGTGTCATGATCGGAGTGGCAATCTGCGTTGCAGGCTACTTCGGCATTAACCCCCCCGCGTTTGTGGCCCAGGTGGTGGCCTTTGCCTTCGGCCTGGCGTCGTCGTCCTTCTTCCCCATCATCATCATGGGGGTATTCTGGAAACGAGCCACCAAGGAGGGATGCATCGCCGGCATGATACTCGGGATGGGCTTCACGGCCTACTACATCATTCATACGACGTTCATGGGCGCGAAACCGTGGTGTTTCGGCATCAGTGCGGAAGGTATCGGCACCGTAGGAATGATCATCAACTTCGTTGCCATGTATGTGGTATCGCTCGTGACTCCTCCGCCGCCGCAGGAAGTACAGGATATGGTGGAGAGAATCCGGTATCCTCGAGGGGCAAAAGCGGCGAGTGATCACGGCATGTAACACGATGCCGGCGTTGGTCGGATGATCGCAGGAGGCGCCGTATCGCGGCGCTTCCTCATCGGATCGACGTGGTAAAGGCGCGCCGCCGCCCTTTAATCCGGCAGCGGGTTCACTACGTGCCGGACCGCGACCGGGTGCCAAGCCGGGGCTTGCACAATGGTTGCCTTCAGCAACGAGAGCGGGATCAGCGTCAAGCTGGGGGGCCTTCCTGCAGCGACTGAGCCGCCACCGACGGTCTTTTAAGATGAACAAGAACGGATCGGCACCCACCCGGATTCTGAGTATCATGTGGAGACGACATCGGCCGATTCCTTCAACGGAGCTCGTGTGCCGAACAGATCCTCGCGGCTATGGGACAGACCTCCCGGCCGGACACCCAATTCGGATTCAGGCTCTGGGGAGTAGCGCTTCGCAGAAGAAGCGACCGACGACACTGTTCCAAATTCTTCTTGACTTGAGGCCTCGGGAGGGAGACGATCCCATGTACGCCACGGTGTTAATCGTCAACGAAGAACCGCAAGTTCTGGAAAGTTTGTCAACGTCACTAGGTGCGTTGGGTTTCCAAGTCGTTATCGCGGCCGGCGGCCAGGCGGCTCTCAGATACATACACCAAAACGAGTTCGACGTGGTAGTTCTCGACCTTCATATGAGAGACACCGATCCCGTAGGACTCCTTAGGCAAATCAAAAGCCTTCAACCTCTGACCGAAGTGATTTTCATGACCGCTCATGGAGGAATCGCGGCTGCGGCAACAGGAATGCGGTTGGGGGCATTTGACTATGTGCTTACCTCCGAGGCTGAGACGGAGCTTCCGTATAAGATCTTGATGGGCAAGACCCGCAAGACCCAACAGGAGGACAAGATCAAGCTTGTTGAAAAGAGCCTGAGCGGCGCAACGAGCTGAGCGGACTGACGCGGCGGAGCCCAAGAATGGGCCGGAGACCAGGTGATGGGATTCGCTCCGAAACGAACGGGCCGAGAACCAGCCATGCGGGAGCCGAATCCAACTCTACGGGTGAGGATACTGCGGGTCCACAGCAGGGCCTGCGCCATCTTCGCTTGCACGGACCAGAGGGCTGCGCGGCCGCCCGTACTAGACCACAAAACCATGGGAGGACTATTCGATGGAGGATACCCCGAAATGGTATGATGTGCACCTGAAGGATTATCAACAGGTAGCTCATATCAACAGCAAAGAGCAGTTCGATGAAATGTACCGACGATCCCTGGACGACGCGGACAACTTCTGGTCCGAGGCTGCCAGGGAATACCTGACTTGGGACAAGGAATGGGACTCCGTCCTCAAATGGAGTTTCGGCGACGAGGTGTACATCAAGTGGTTCGACGGCGGGATGATCAACGCCTCGTACAACTGCCTCGACCGTCATATCGGCAAGCTCAACAACCGAGTGGCCTACTTCTGGGAAGGCGATGACCCCTCGGAATCGAGAGTGGTCACGTACCTGGCTCTGTACAAGGAAGTAAACAAGTTCGCCGCGGTGCTGCAGTCTCAGGGCGTGAAAAAGGGCGACCGGGTCATCATCTACATGCCCATGATTGTGGAGCTGCCGGTTGCCATGCTTGCCTGCGCGAGGATCGGGGCAATTCATTGCGTGATCTTCGGGGGGTTCAGCGCGGAATCGATCGCAAGCCGCGTCCAGGACTGCAAGGCCGAGGTCGTGGTGACCGTCGACGGCGGGTTCCGGGGGGGCAAGGTACTCAACCTCAAGGGGATCGTTGACGATGCGCTGAAGCAGTGTCCCGGGGTTTCCAAGGTAATCGTGTACAAACGAGCCGGAAACGATTGCTCGATGGTCGAGGGGAGAGATCTCTGGTGGCATGACCTGATGGCCGATCCCAAACTGCCCTCTTACGTCAAACCCGTGCCCATGAATTCCGAGGATCCGCTGTACATCCTGTACACAAGCGGCAGCACGGGCAAGCCCAAGGGTGTTCTTCACACACACGGGGGGTACCTGCTCCACTGTGCCATGACCACAAAGCTGGTGTACGATCTCAGGGAAAACGAAACGTTCTGGTGCACCGCGGATATCGGCTGGGTCACCGGCCATTCGTACACGGTGTACGGGCCGCTATGCAATGGGTTCAGCAGTGTGTTATTCGAGGGGATTCCCACGTACCCGGGGTTTGACAGGTGTTGGGACATCGTGGAAAAGCACCGGGTGGAGAAGTTCTACACCGCACCCACGCTCATCCGCTCCCTTGCCAAGGAAGGGCCCGACCCTGTCGAGAAGCATGACGTCTCATCCCTGCAACTTCTGGGTACCGTCGGCGAGCCGATCAACCCCGAGGCGTGGCGGTGGTACTTCCATCACGTGGGGAGAGACTGGTGCCCCATCGTGGATACGTGGTGGCAGACGGAAACCGGCGGCCACATGATGACGCCTCTGCCGGGAGTCGCTCCGATCAAGCCCGGGTCATGTTCCGGTCCGTTCTTCGGCATCGACCCGGTGATCCTGGACCCGGAAACCGGAGAGGAGATCAAGTATCCGGATCAAGAGGGAGCCTTGTTCATCAGGCGGCCGTGGCCCGGGATGATTCGCACGGTCTTCGGTGACCACCAGCGCTTCCAGGAGACGTACTTCACGCGTATTCCCGGACTGTACTTCACCGGCGACGGCGCGCGCAAGGACGCGGACGGGTATTACTGGATCGCGGGTCGCATCGACGACGTGATCAACGTGTCAGGGCATCGTATGGGTACCGCCGAGGTCGAATCGGCTCTGGTGCTGCACAAGGACGTGGCTGAGGCCGCGGTGGTCGGTTTCCCGCATCCGATCAAGGGACAGGGCATCTACGCGTTCGTGACGGTGAACACCGGCGTGGCCAAGACCGACGCCCTGAGAAAGGAGCTTGTGGGGCTTGTGCGTCAGCAGATCGGGCCCATTGCGTCTCCGGATGCGATTCAGTGGGCGGACGGACTGCCTAAGACTCGAAGCGGAAAGATCATGCGCCGGGTGCTCAAGAAGATCGCCGCGGGGACAGTCAATGATCTCGGCGACACCACCACCCTCGCAGATCCCACCGTGATTGAAGTACTTGTCAAGGAGCGTGTGAGCGTCTCCTAGTCCATCCACCCGCCACCTGCCGGGGCCCCTACCTGCCGAGGGGGCCCCCCATTCTCATGGAAATGCGAGCGCGGGGGGGGGGGGGGGGGGGGGGGGGAA